>NZ_JBQPXH010000004.1:0-384670 GCF_052244495.1 Rhodobacter sp. NSM | reverse complement strand
GTAAACCGCAATTGGCAGAGGGGCGGGGGGACGAGACCACGCCCCCCCGTTTCCCGCCAAGCCCGAGGGCAATGAAATGCAAGGTCAGACTATCCGCATCAGGCTGAAGGCCTTCGATTACCGGGTGCTGGACGCCAGCACCCAGGAAATCGTGAACACCGCCAAGCGGACCGGCGCGCAGGTGCGCGGCCCGATCCCGCTGCCGAACAAGATCGAGAAGTTCACCGTTCTCCGCGGTCCGCACATCGACAAGAAGTCGCGCGACCAGTGGGAGATCCGGACGCACAAGCGTCTTCTCGACATCGTCGATCCGACCCCGCAGACCGTGGACGCGCTGATGAAGCTCGACCTCGCGGCCGGCGTGGACATTCAGATCAAGGTTTGAGGGGTCCACGAAGATGCGTTCTGGTGTTATCGCCAAGAAGCTGGGCATGACCCGGCTGTTCCTCGAGGACGGGAAGCAGGTTCCCGTGACCGTCCTCCAACTAGACTCGCTTCAGGTCGTCGCTCAGCGCACGACCGAGAAGGACGGCTACACCGCCGTTCAGCTCGGCGCGGGTGCGGCCAAGGCCAAGCGCGTGTCGGCGGCCCAGCGTGGCCACTTCGCGAAAGCGAACGTGGAGCCCAAGCGCAAGATCGCCGAATTCCGCGTGACGCCTGACTGCCTTATCGACATCGGTGCCGAGATCACGGCTGACCACTACTTCGCGGGTCAGTACGTCGACATCGCCGGCACCTCGATCGGCAAGGGCTTTGCCGGTGCGATGAAGCGTCACAACTTCGGCGGTCTGCGTGCCTCGCACGGCGTGTCGATCAGCCACCGTTCGCATGGTTCGACCGGCCAGTGCCAGGACCCCGGCAAGGTGTTCAAGGGCAAGAAGATGGCCGGCCACATGGGCGCTGCCCGTGTGACCACGCAGAACCTGCAGGTCGTGCGCACCGACAGCGACCGCGGCCTGATCATGGTGAAGGGCGCCGTTCCCGGTTCGAAGGGCGGCTGGGTCACCATCAAGGACGCCGTGAAGAAGCCGGTCCCGGAACAAGCGATCCGTCCGGCGGCGATCCGCACGGCGGCCGTTGAGGAAACCTCCACCGGAGGCGAAAGCAATGAAGGCTGAAGTCATCAAGCTGGACGCGAGCCCCGCGGGCTCGATTGAACTCGACGACGCGATCTTTGGCCTCGAGCCGCGCGCCGACATCCTGCACCGCGTCGTGCGCTGGCAGCGGGCGAAGGCCCAGGCCGGCACGCATTCGGTGCTCGGCAAGTCGGACGTGAGCTACTCGACCAAGAAGATCTATCGCCAGAAAGGCACCGGCGGCGCTCGCCACGGGTCCAAGAAGGCGCCGATCTTCCGTCACGGTGGCGTCTACAAGGGCCCGACCCCGCGCAGCCACGCCCACGACCTGAACAAGAAGTTCCGGGCGCTGGGTCTGAAGCACGCGCTGTCGTCCAAGGCCACGACCGGCAACCTGATCGTGATCGAGGACATCGCCATGTCCGAGGCCAAGACCGCCCTGCTCGCCAAGGCGGTGAAGGAACTCGGCTGGAAGCGCGTGCTCGTCATCGACGGCGCCGACATCAACGAGAACTTCGCCAAGGCCGCGCGCAACCTCGAGGGCGTCGATGTGCTGCCGTCGATCGGGGCGAACGTCTATGACATCCTGAAGCGTGACACGCTCGTGATCACGAAGGCGGGTGTCGAAGCTCTGGAGGCTCGTCTGAAATGACCGCCAAACCCGAACACTACGATGTGATCCGCAAGCCGGTGATCACCGAGAAGGCGACGATGACGTCGGAAGCCAACGGCGTCGTCTTCGCCGTGGCGATGGACGCGACCAAGCCGCAGATCAAGGAAGCGGTCGAGTCGATCTTCAACGTCAAGGTCAGGGCGGTGAACACCGTCGTGACCAAGGGCAAGACCAAGAAGTTCAAGGGCCGCCCCGGCGTGCGCTCGGACCGCAAGAAGGCCTATGTGACGCTCGAGGAAGGAAACACCATCGACGTCTCGACCGGCCTCTGATACAAGGCCGCCGAATCTCGCGGCCCCGGGCTTCCGGGGCCGTGATTTTTATCATCTGGGGATCTTCGGAGCCCTGTACCGGCCCCTTCCAAGGGGTCTCTAGCTGACGGAAGACAGGAAGCATGGCACTCAAGTCGTACAAACCGACGACGCCTGGCCAGCGTGGGCTGGTTCTGATCGACCGTTCGGAGCTGTGGAAAGGCCGTCCGGTCAAGACCCTCGTCGAGGGCCTGATCAAGACCGGTGGCCGGAACAACACCGGACGCGTCACGATGTGGCACAAGGGCGGCGGGGCGAAGCGCCTCTACCGCATCGTCGATTTCAAGCGTCGCAAGTTCGACGTTCCGGCCGTGGTCGAGCGCATCGAATACGACCCGAACCGCACCGCATTCATCGCGCTCGTGCGCTATGAGGATGGCGAACTCGCCTACATCCTCGCGCCCCAGCGCCTCGCCGTTGGCGACAGCGTCGTCGCCGGCACCAAGACCGACGTGAAGCCGGGCAACGCGATGCCGTTCTCGGGCATGCCGATCGGCACGATCGTGCACAACGTCGAGCTGAAGCCGGGCAAGGGCGGCCAGATGGCCCGCGCCGCCGGCACCTACGCCCAGTTCGTCGGCCGCGATGGCGGCTATGCCCAGATCCGCCTGTCCTCGGGCGAGCTGCGCATGGTGCGCCAGGAATGCATGGCCACCGTGGGCGCCGTCTCGAACCCCGACAACTCGAACCAGAACTTCGGCAAGGCGGGCCGCATGCGGCACCTGGGCGTCCGCCCGACCGTCCGCGGCGTCGCGATGAACCCGATCGACCACCCGCACGGCGGCGGCGAAGGCCGCACCTCGGGCGGCCGTCACCCGGTCACCCCGTGGGGCAAGGGCACCAAGGGCAACCGCACCCGCAAGAGCAAGGCTTCGGACAAGCTCATTGTCCGCTCGCGGCACGCGAAGAAGAAAGGGCGCTGAGCCATGGCACGTTCTACCTGGAAAGGCCCCTTCGTCGACGGGTACCTGCTGAAGAAGGCAGAGAAGTCGCGCGAGTCGGGCAAGAACGAAGTGATCAAGATCTGGTCGCGTCGCTCCACCATCCTGCCGCAGTTCGTCGGCCTGACGTTCGGCGTCTACAACGGCAAGAAGCACGTCCCGGTCAACGTGACCGAGGAGATGATCGGCCAGAAGTTCGGTGAATATTCGCCGACGCGGACCTACTACGGTCACGCCGCCGACAAGAAAGCGAAGAGGAAGTAATCCATGGGCAAGGACAAGAACCCGCGCCGCGTGGGCGAAAACGAGGCTTTTGCCAAGGCGAAGATGCTCCGCACCTCGCCGCAGAAGCTGAACCTCGTCGCGGCCCTCATCCGTGGCAAGAAGGTGGACAAGGCGATCGCCGACCTCACCTTCTCGAAGAAGCGCATCAGCCAGGACGTGCTGAAGTGCCTGCAGTCGGCCATCGCCAACGCCGAGAACAACCATGGCCTCGACGTCGACGAACTGGTCGTGACCGAAGCCTACTGCGGCAAGAACCTCGTGATGAAGCGCGGCCGTCCGCGCGCCCGCGGCCGGTTCGGCAAGATCATGAAACCGTTCAGCGAGCTCACGATCAAGGTGAAGCAAGTCGGGGAGACTGCGTAATGGGTCAGAAGGTCAATCCGATCGGCATGCGCCTTCAGGTCAACCGGACCTGGGACAGCCGCTGGTTCGCCGAGTCGAAGGACTACGGCAACCTGCTGCTGGAAGACCTCAAGATGCGCGAGTTCATCCACGACTACGCCAAGCAGGCCGGCGTGTCGAAGGTGATCATCGAGCGTCCGCACCGGAAGTGCCGCGTGACGATCCACACCGCCCGTCCGGGCGTGATCATCGGCAAGAAGGGCGCGGATATCGAGACGCTGCGCAAGAAGCTCTCGGCCTTCACCAAGTCCGAGCTTCACCTGAACATCGTCGAGATCCGCAAGCCGGAACTGGACGCCCAGCTGGTGGCCGAGTCGATCGCCCAGCAGATGGAGCGTCGGGTGTCCTTCCGTCGCGCCATGAAGCGCGGCGTGCAGAACGCCATGCGCATCGGCGCGCTCGGCATCCGGGTCAACGTCGCGGGCCGCCTCGGCGGCGCCGAGATCGCCCGGACCGAATGGTACCGCGAGGGCCGCGTGCCGCTGCACACGCTGCGCGCCGACATCGACTACGCGACCTCCGAAGCCTCGACCCCCTACGGGATCATCGGGGTGAAGGTCTGGATCTTCAAGGGCGAGATCCTCGAGCACGATCCGCAGGCGCATGACCGCCGGCACTCGGAAGCTCAGGAAGGCGCCGCCCCGCGGCCGCCGCGCCGCGACCGCGAACGCGCGTAAGGGAGCTGAACGATGCTGCAACCTAAACGGACGAAGTTCCGCAAACAGCACAAGGGCCGCATCCACGGCGAGGCGAAGGGCGGGTTCCTCCTGAACTTCGGCGGCTTCGGCCTCAAGGCCACCGAGCCCGAGCGCGTGACCGCGCGGCAGATCGAGGCGGCCCGCCGTGCGATCACCCGCCACATGAAGCGTCAGGGCCGGGTCTGGATCCGCATCTTCCCGGATACGCCGGTGACCTCCAAGCCCACCGAAGTCCGGATGGGTAAGGGCAAGGGCTCGGTCGATTTCTGGGCGGCCAAGGTGAAGCCGGGCCGGATCATGTTCGAGATCGATGGTGTGTCGGAAACCATCGCCCGCGAGGCGCTCCGCCTCGGCGCGATGAAGCTGCCGATCACCACCCGGATCGTGGTCCGCGAGGACTGGTAAGCGTTCCTCGCAACGCTTCGGAGATCGAGGCCCCCGGATGCCGATGCGTCCGGGGGCCTTTTCATCAGGACGGGGCCGGTGCGCGATTCTTTCGCTTGCCCTTCAGGCCAAGCTCCTGTAGCAGGCTGCATCCTGCGGATTCCGGGCCACCGGATTCGCGGATTTGTCATTGATCCACCAGGTTCAAGGTGACCCTGCCAAGGTCGGGGGCCCTCTGGTGATTGAAGAAGGAAAGAGGCGATGACCACCGCCCAGGAACTGCGGTCCAAGACCCCGGACCAGCTCCGCGACCAGCTCGTGGCGCTCAAGAAAGAGGCCTTCAACCTCCGCTTCCAGCAGGCCACCGGCCAGCTCGAGAACACCGCCCGCATGCGCGCCGTCCGTCGTGACGTCGCCCGCATCAAGACGGTCCTGAACGAGATGGCCGCTTCGGCCGCTGCGAACTGAGAGGGAGGCTTCCATGCCCAAACGCATCCTGCAAGGCACCGTGACCAGCGACAAGAACGAGCAGACCGTGACGGTCCTCGTCGAGCGTCGCTTCAAGCACCCGCTGCTGAAGAAGACGGTCCGCCTGTCGAAGAAATACCGGGCGCATGACCCGGAGAACCAGTTCAAGGTCGGCGACGTCGTCCGCATCGAGGAATGCGCGCCCATCTCGAAGACGAAGCGCTGGAAGGTCGTGACCGAAGCCGTCGTGGCTTGACGTCCGCCTTCCTGCCTGAACGAAACCCTGGGGCCGCGGGATCAAGCGGTCCCCAAAGGTCGGGAGAAACCAAATGATCCAGATGCAGACCAATCTGGATGTCGCTGACAACTCTGGCGCTCGCCGAGTTCAGTGCATCAAGGTTCTGGGTGGTTCCCACCGTCGCTATGCCAGCGTCGGCGACATCATCGTGGTGTCGGTGAAGGAAGCCATCCCGCGCGGTCGCGTGAAGAAGGGCGATGTCCGCAAGGCCGTCGTCGTGCGCACCGCCAAGGAAGTCCGTCGTGAGGACGGCACCACGATCCGCTTCGACCGCAATGCCGCCGTCATCCTGAACAACCAAGGCGAACCGGTCGGCACCCGTATCTTCGGGCCGGTCGTGCGCGAGCTGCGTGCCAAGAACTTCATGAAAATCATCTCGCTGGCTCCGGAGGTGCTCTGATGGCTGCGAAGCTGAAGAAGGGTGACCGCGTCGTCGTGCTGGCCGGCAAGGACAAGGGCAAGCAGGGCGAGATCACCGCGGTGATGCCGAAGGACAACAAGGCCGTGGTCGAGGGCGTGAACATCGCCATCCGTCACGCCAAGCAGACGCCGACCCAGCAGGGCGGCCGCCTGCCGAAGGCCATGCCGATCGATCTCTCCAACCTGGCGCTCGTCGATGCCAACGGCAAGGCGACCCGCGTCGGCTTCCGGTTCGAGGGCGACAAGAAGGTCCGCTACGCCAAGACCACGGGGGATGTCATCTGATGCTCGACCAGACCAACTACACCCCGCGCCTGAAGGCGGCCTACGCGAACACCGTTCGCGCCGCTCTGAAGGAACAGTTCGGCTACAAGAACGACATGCAGATCCCGCGTCTGGACAAGATCGTCCTGAACATGGGTGTCGGCGAGGCGGTCAAGGACACCAAGAAGGTGAAGACCGCCGCGGACGAACTCTCGATGATCGCCGGTCAGAAGGCCGTCATCACCCACGCCAAGAAGTCGATCGCCGGCTTCCGCGTGCGCGAACTGATGCCGCTGGGCTGCAAGGTCACGCTTCGCGGCGACCGCATGTACGAATTCCTCGACCGTCTGATCACGATCGCGCTGCCTCGCGTCCGCGACTTCCGCGGCGTCAAGGGCAACTCGTTCGACGGCCGCGGCAACTACGCGATGGGCCTGAAAGAGCAGTTCGTGTTCCCCGAGATCAACTTCGACAAGGTCGACGAGGTTCTCGGCATGGACATCATCATCTGCACCACCGCGAAGACCGACGCGGAAGCGAAGGCGCTGTTGAAGCAGTTCAACATGCCGTTCATCAGCTGATCGCGGGAGAGAGAAGAGTATGGCGAAGAAATCCATGATCGAACGCGAGATCAAGCGCGCGAAGATGGTGCAGCAATATGCTGCCAAGCGCGCCTCGCTGAAGGAGATCACCACCAACGCGGACCTGCCGATGGAGCAGCGCTTCAAGGCGCAGCTCAAGCTGGCGGAACTGCCGCGCAACTCGTCGGCCACGCGGATCCACAACCGCTGCCAGCTGACGGGCCGTCCGCATGCGTATTATCGCAAGCTGAAACTCTCGCGGATCATGCTGCGTGAACTGGCCTCGTTCGGCCAGATCCCCGGCATGGTGAAGTCGAGCTGGTAAGGAGATCGGGATATGTCTGTGAACGATCCGCTCGGCGATATGCTGACCCGCATCCGCAACGCGCAGCTGCGTGGCAAGTCCACGGTGAGCACGCCGGCCTCCAGGCTTCGCGCCTGGGTGCTCGACGTGCTCCAGGCCGAGGGCTACATCCGCGGCTACGAGAAGAAGGAAACCGAGAACGGCCAGGGCGAACTGGTCATCTCGCTGAAGTACTTCGAGGGCACCCCGGTGATCCGCGAACTCAAGCGCGTGTCCAAGCCCGGCCGCCGCGTCTACATGGCCACGAAGGACCTTCCGAGCGTCCGCAACGGCCTCGGCGTGTCGATCATCTCCACGCCGAAAGGCGTCATGTCCGATGCGAGCGCCCGCTCCGCCAATGTTGGCGGCGAAGTGCTCTGCACCGTGTTCTGAGGAGGGTTCAATGTCTCGTATCGGCAAGAAACCCGTTCCGCTGCCGAAAGGCGTGACGGCCTCGATCTCGGGCCAGTCCATCGAAGTGAAGGGCCCCAAGGGCACCCGCAACTTCTCGGCGACCGACGACGTGACCCTCGCCATGGACGAAGGCGCCGTCACGGTGACCCCGCGGGGCACCTCGAAGCGCGCGCGCCAGCAGTGGGGCATGGTCCGGTCGCAGGTCGAGAACCTCGTCACCGGCGTGACCACCGGCTTCAAGAAGGAGCTTGAGATCACCGGTGTGGGTTACCGCGCCCAGATGGCCGGCAACGTGCTGAAGCTGTCGCTCGGCTACTCGCATGACGTCAACTTCGAGGTTCCGGCGGGCGTGACCGTCACGACCCCGAAGCAGACCGAGATCACCGTCGAAGGCATCGACCAGCAGCTGGTCGGCCAGGTGGCGGCGAACATCCGCGAGTGGCGGCGTCCCGAGCCCTACAAGGGCAAGGGCATCCGCTACAAGGACGAGTTCATCTTCCGCAAGGAAGGCAAGAAGAAGTAAGGGGCGCGACAATGGCGAACACGAAAAGAGAGCTGTTCCTCAAGCGCCGCCTGCGCGTCCGGAACAAACTGAAAGCTTCGGCGAACGGACGGCTCCGGCTGTCCGTCCATCGTTCCTCGAAGAACATCAGCGTCCAGCTGATCGACGATGCGAGCGGTGTCACCCTGGCGGCGGCCTCGACCCTCGAAAAGGGCCTGGGCTTCGTCGGCAAGAACAACGTCGAGGCGTCGGCGGCCGTGGGTCGCGCAATCGCCGAGCGGGCGAAGGCGGCGGGCATCGAAGCCTGCTACTTCGACCGCGGCGGTTTCCTCTTTCACGGGAAGATCAAGGCTCTGGCCGACGCTGCCCGTGAAGGCGGCCTGAAGTTCTGAGGAGTAAGACGATGGCAGAGAGAGAGAACCGCCGGGACCGTCGCGACGATCGTTCGCGCGAGGAAACCCCGGAATTCGCCGATCGTCTGGTGGCGATCAACCGCGTCTCCAAGACCGTGAAGGGCGGCAAGCGCTTCGGCTTTGCGGCTCTGGTGGTCGTGGGCGACCAGCGCGGCCGCGTCGGCTTCGGCAAGGGCAAGGCCAAGGAAGTGCCGGAAGCCATCCGCAAGGCGACCGAGCAGGCCAAGCGTCAGATGATCCGCGTCGCCCTCCGCGACGGCCGGACGCTGCACCATGACCAGGAAGGCCGCCACGGCGCCGGCAAGGTCGTGATGCGCGCCGCCGTTCCGGGGACGGGGATCATCGCGGGCGGCCCGATGCGCGCCGTGTTCGAGATGCTCGGCATCCAGGACGTGGTTGCGAAGTCGCTCGGCTCGCAGAACCCCTACAACATGATCCGTGCCACGATGGACGGTCTGAAGCGGGAATCCAGCCCTCGTCAAGTCGCGCAGCGCCGCGGCAAGAAGGTGGCCGACATCCTGAAGAAGCCGGAAGCCGAAGTGGCGGAAGCGTAAGGAGTCCGGACCATGGCGAAAACGATCATCGTGAAGCAGGTCCGGTCGGCAGCGCGCCGCCCGGCCGTTCAGACCGCGGTCCTCAAGGGCCTCGGACTGAACAAGATGCACCGGACCCGGGAACTGGAAGACACGCCGTCGATCCGCGGCATGGTCGCCAAGATCCCGCATCTGGTCGAGATCATCGAAGAGCGCGGCTGAGCCCCGTCTTCGTGTGGATTGGACGCCCCGGATCTTCCGGGGCGTCCTGCGTTCAGGCCCGCAGGGGATGACGTGCATGGTGTGGGCAACGATTCTTGCCCTGCTGGTCGGGCTTGCCGGGGTCAATCCCGTTCCGGGCCCGGCGCATGGTGGCGGCTGTCGAAAGAGTTCGCCCCCGGGGCAATGCTGTCATATGGACCGCAAGCGGGGAGAGGTGCATTGCCATTGAGCGAGGCCCTTTCCTCCCTTGATCCAGGACGGCCAAGAGACTATAGGCGTGCGGCGGCCTGAGGGCCGCTTTCAAACAAGAAATGCCGTGTTCGTCCCATCCGTCGCTGGCGGGGCGGTTCCGGCCAGGAGATAGCGACATGAAACTGAACGAACTTCGCGACAACGAAGGCGCAGCCCGCAAGAAGAAGCGCGTGGCTCGCGGCCCGGGCTCGGGCAAGGGCAAGACCGCCGGCCGTGGTATCAAAGGCCAGAAGTCGCGGTCGGGCGTGGCCCTGAACGGCTACGAAGGCGGCCAGATGCCGCTCTACCGGCGTCTGCCGAAGCGCGGCTTCACCAAGCCGAACCGCAAGGAATATGCCGTGGTCAACCTCGGCCTGATCCAGAAGTTCGTCGACGCCGGCAAGCTGGACGCCAGCCAGCCGATCGACGAGACCGCGATCGTGGCCGCGGGCGTGACCTCGCACAAGCGCGACGGCATCCGGGTGCTCGGCAAGGGCGAGATCACCGCGAAGCTCGCGCTGACCGTCACGGGCGCCTCGAAGTCGGCGGTGGAAGCCGTCGAGAAAGCCGGTGGCTCGATCACCCTGACCGCTCCGGCTGCGGCGGCCGCCAGCGCAGAATAAGGTTGTGGCTGCGCCCTCGGGCGCATACATCACCTCCGAGTTTTCCCGCGCCGCCGACCCGGAGAACGGATCGGCGGCGCCGTCATGAAAGAGACCGGGCATGGCATCTGCTGCAGAGCAAATGGCGGCGAACCTGAGTTGGGGCGCCCTCGGCAAGGCCACCGACCTTCGCCAACGCATCTTCTTCACCATCGGCCTGCTGATGGTGTACCGCCTCGGAACCTACATTCCGGTGCCGGGCATCGACGGCTCGGCTCTGCGCGAGTTCATGGACAGCGCCACCGCCGGGATCGGCGGGATGCTGAACATGTTCACGGGTGGCGCGATCAGCCGGATGGGCGTCTTCGCGCTGGGGATCATGCCCTACATCTCGGCCTCGATCATCGTGCAGCTGATGGCCTCGATGGTGCCGAAGCTCGAGCAGCTCAAGAAGGAAGGCGAGCAGGGGCGCAAGAAGATCAACCAGTACACCCGCTACGGCACGGTGTTCCTGGCGACCTTCCAGGCCTGGGGCATCGCGATGAGCCTCGAGGCGGGCGATCTCGTGACTGATCCGGGGATGTTCTTCCGCGCCGCCTGCGTCATCACGCTGGTCGGCGGCACCATGTTCCTGATGTGGCTCGGTGAGCAGATCACCGCGCGCGGGATCGGCAACGGGATCTCGCTCATCATCTTCGTGGGTATCGTGGCCGAGGTGCCGGCTCATATCGCACAGTTCCTCAGCCAGGGCCGGTCGGGCGCGATCAGCCCGGCGGTGATCGTCGGCGTGATCGCCATGGTGATCGCGGTGATCACCTTCGTGGTCTTCATGGAGCGCGCGCTCCGCAAGATCCACATCCAGTATCCGCGGCGTCAGGTCGGCATGAAGATCTATGACGGCGGCTCGTCGCACCTGCCGGTGAAGGTCAACCCTGCGGGCGTGATCCCGGCGATCTTCGCCTCGTCGCTCCTGCTGCTGCCGGTGACGATCTCGACCTTTTCGGGCCAGCAGACCGGCCCGGTCATGTCGACGATCCTCGCCTATTTCGGCCCCGGCCAGCCGCTCTACCTCGCGTTCTTCGCCGGCATGATCGTCTTCTTCGCCTATTTCTATACGGCGAACGTGGCCTTCAAGGTCGACGACGTTGCCGAGAACCTGAAGAACCAGAACGGCTTCATTCCGGGCATCCGGCCCGGCAAGAAGACCGAGGAATACCTCGAATACGTCGTGAACCGGATCCTCGTGCTCGGCTCGGCCTATCTGGCGGCCGTCTGCCTGCTGCCCGAGATCCTGCGCAACCAGCTCGGCATTCCCTTCTACTTCGGGGGAACGTCGGTGCTGATCGTGGTCTCGGTCACGATGGATACGATCAACCAGGTCCAGTCGCACCTGCTCGCCCATCAGTACGAGGGGCTGATCGAGCGGTCGCAACTGAGGGGAAGGAAGCGGACCGGAGCAAAGGCTCCGACCCGCCGCTGAGGGAAGAGTAATGGTGAATGTGATACTTCTGGGGCCGCCGGGTGCGGGCAAGGGCACACAGGCAAAGCGGCTCGAGGAAGGCCGTGGCATGGTGCAGCTCTCGACCGGCGACATGCTGCGCGAGGCCAAGACCTCCGGCTCGGAGATGGGCCGGCGTGCGGCCGAGGTGATGGACCGGGGCGAACTCGTCACCGACGACATCGTCATCGGCCTGATCCGCGAGAAGCTGCAGTCGCCGTCCGCCGGTGGCTTCATCTTCGACGGCTTTCCGCGCACCCTGAAGCAGGCCGACACCCTTGGTGAACTTCTGGCCCAGACAGGTCAGCAGCTCGACGCCGTGATCGAGATGCAGGTGGACGACGCGGCGCTCGTCGCACGGATCACCGGCCGCTACTCCTGCGGCAACTGCGGCGCGGTCTATCACGACGAGACGAAGCCCACGAAGGTCGAAGGGGTTTGCGACGTCTGCGGCTCGACCGATCTGCGCCGCCGCGCGGATGACACCGCCGAAGCGCTCTCGAAGCGGCTGATGGAGTACTACAAGAAGACCTCGCCGCTCATCGGCTACTACTACGCGCGGGGGCAGCTGTCCTCGGTCGATGGACTGGCCGAGATGGACGAGGTCTCGGCGGCGATCGCGAAGGTTCTTGACAAGCGCGGGTGACTTTGCATCCGGCCTTGACGGCCGGATCAAAAGCCCATAGATCACGGCGTCCCGCGAGGGAATCGTCCGGGGCGGCATCCCGTCCTGCGGCGAACAGTCCGGAGCGACTGCCGTCTCCGGTGGTTGTGAAAAAAGGTCCTGGCATTACGGGACCGCAACAAAAGGAAGAAACGTTTGGCACGTATTGCTGGCGTCAACATCCCGACCGCGAAACGGGTTCCGGTCGCGCTCACCTACATCACGGGAATCGGCCCCTTCATCGCCGGCCAGATCTGCGAAGCCACGGGGATCGACCCGTCGCGCCGCGTGAACGACCTGACCGATGCCGAAGTTCTGGCGATCCGCGAGTACATCGACGCGAACATCACCGTCGAGGGCGACCTGCGTCGCGAGACCTCGATGAACATCAAGCGCCTGATGGACCTCGGCTGCTACCGCGGCCTGCGTCACCGTCGCGGCCTGCCGGTGCGCGGCCAGCGCACCCACACCAACGCCCGCACCCGCAAGGGCCCGGCGAAAGCCATTGCCGGCAAGAAGAAATAAGGGGCGCTGAGACATGGCTCGTGACAAGACCCGCATGAAGCGCAAGGAACGCAAGAACATCGCCGCCGGCGTTGCTCATGTGAACTCCTCGTTCAACAACACCAAGATCCTGATCTCCGACGTGCAGGGCAACGCGATCTCCTGGTCGTCGGCCGGCACGATGGGCTTCAAGGGCTCGCGCAAGTCGACGCCCTACGCCGCCCAGATGGCTGCCGAGGACGCCGCCAAGAAGGCCCAGGAACATGGCATGAAGACCATCGAGGTCGAGGTGCAGGGCCCGGGCTCGGGCCGCGAATCGGCGCTGCGCGCGCTGGCCGCTGCCGGCCTCAACATTACCTCGATCCGCGACGTGACGCCGATGGCGCACAACGGCTGCCGTCCGCCGAAGCGCCGTCGCGTCTGACGTCACACTCATCGGGTCGGGCCGTGCCATCTGGCGCGGCCCGATCGACTTGTTCAGATCCTCGGGCGTTGCCGGCTAACGGACATGGGCTGGCGACAGGTATGGAGGCAAACGCATGATCCACAAGAACTGGGCCGAGCTGATCAAGCCGACGCAGCTGGTCGTCAAGCCGGGTGCCGATCCGGCCCGGGTCGCCACCGTGATCGCCGAACCGCTCGAGCGCGGCTTCGGCCTGACACTCGGCAACGCGCTGCGCCGCGTGCTGCTCTCGTCGCTGCAAGGTGCCGCGATCACCTCCGTCCAGATCGACAACGTGCTGCACGAGTTCTCGTCCGTTGCGGGCGTGCGCGAGGACGTGACCGACATCGTGCTGAACCTCAAGGGCGTCTCCATCAAGATGGAAGTCGAGGGCCCGAAGCGGCTTTCGATCTCGGCCAAGGGGCCGGGCGTGGTGACGGCCGGTGACATCTCCGAATCGAATGGCATCGAGATCCTGAACAAGGATCACGTGATCTGCCACCTCGATGAAGGCGCGGACGTGTTCATGGAGCTGACCGTGAACACCGGCAAAGGCTATGTCGCCGCCGACAAGAACCGGCCGGAAGATGCGCCGATCGGCCTCATTCCGATCGACGCGATCTATTCGCCGGTGAAGAAGGTGAGCTACGAGGTCACGCCCACCCGCGAGGGTCAGGTGCTCGACTATGACAAGCTGACCATGCGGATCGAGACCGACGGCGGCCTGACTCCGGACGACGCCGTGGCCTATGCCGCGCGCATCCTCCAGGATCAGCTGTCGATCTTCGTCAATTTCGAAGAGCCGGAATCGGCCACCCGCCACGATGTTGAGGATGGGCTGGAATTCAACCCGCTCCTCCTCAAGAAGGTGGACGAGCTCGAATTGTCGGTGCGTTCGGCAAATTGCCTGAAGAACGACAATATCGTCTACATCGGCGACCTGATCCAGAAGACGGAAGCCGAAATGCTGCGCACGCCGAACTTCGGCCGCAAGTCGCTGAACGAGATCAAGGAAGTGCTCTCGGGCATGGGCCTCCACCTCGGCATGGATGTCGAGGACTGGCCGCCGGAGAACATCGAGGACCTCGCCAAGCGCTTCGAAGACCAGTTCTGAGGGCGGGGGCTTCGGCCCCCCTCTCGCTTCCCGGGCAATTCCGCCCCAATGACGCCCTCCGCAACGCACGAAGGGCCGGACAAAGCAAAACGCGATAGGAGACTCCCATGCGTCACGCCCGCGGCTACCGCCGCCTGAACCGCACCCACGAGCACCGCAAGGCGCTCTTCGCCAACATGGCCGGCTCGCTGATCGAGCACGAGCAGATCAAGACGACGCTGCCGAAGGCCAAGGAACTGCGCCCGATCATCGAAAAGCTGGTGACGCTCGCGAAGCGCGGCGACCTGCACGCCCGCCGCCAGGCGGCAGCCCAGCTGAAGGAAGACCGGCACGTCACGCGCCTGTTCGAGATTCTGGGGCCGCGCTATGCCGAGCGCGCCGGCGGCTATGTCCGTGTCCTGAAGGCTGGCTTCCGTTACGGCGACATGGCGCCCATGGCGATCATCGAGTTTGTCGACCGCGATCCGAACGCGAAGGGTGCCGCCGACAAGGCACGCGTTGCCGCAGAGGAAGCGCTGGAAGAATAAGGCCGCTGCTGCGGACGACCATTACCGGGCCCGCCTCTTCGGAGGCGGGCCTATTTCTTTTTGTGATAGCGGCTTATTCGATCCACCGCCTTACGGATGCCGTCTCGGCAAAAGGCAGCGTGACGCCGACTGATTCACCATTGCTAAAAAACGTGTTTGCTTCATGAGGTGATTGCAATAAAGCTGTGACTGTGGATGGTGCCTTGCTCGGTCTAAAAGTCGGCGCTTGTCCATCCCAATCGGTTTCGCTGCGTATTGTTTCCCAAATGACGCTAAATTCAAAACTAGATCTGGAAGTCAGCCAGTTGCGGCGCATCGCCACTTCGGGCTACTTCATGGGTCTGCATATTCGTTTTGCTTCGCCGTTGATCACGTTGCAATCATACCGGGAAGATTGGATCGAGTATTACACGGAAAAAGGATATGTATTGTATGATCCGTCGATCCAGTGGGCGCTGAGCAAGCAGGGTGTTTGCCGTTGGCGCGATCTTGCAGCCCATGATCGGCAAGGCGTTTTCGATGCCGCGCGAAAATTCGACCTCAACTACGGCATTACCTGCTCCTGGGAGTCGGAAGCCTCGCGGAGTATCGGGAGTTTCGCGCGAGCAGATCGGGAATTCACCGACCGCGAGATGGAGCTCGTTTTTGCGCTCTTTCAGCGTGTGCATGACCTCACGCTTCCGCCGGACCGGTTGACCCAGCCGCAGATCGAGGCGTTGCGCTGCATCGCCAACGGTGACCGTCACGCGGCGGCAGCCCTGAAGCTCGGCATTTCCGAAAGCGCGCTGAAGGCCCGCATCGCAGGAGCGCGCCAGCGCCTCGGCGCCCGCACGACGGCCGAGGCAATCCAGCGCGCCAAGGACTACCGGCTGATCTGACGCTTGCGCCGGCGCGGGGGCTGCCTACATATCGCCCCGTTCCATGAGGTTCCCATGCGCCAGGTCCTGCTCGTCCTTTCCGTGATCGTCTCGCTGTTTCCCGTGGCCGCCTCGGCCGAGACACGGGTGCCGGAGTCTGCTGCCGAGATCTCGTTGACCTTTGCTCCGGTGGTCCGCTCGGCCGCACCCGCGGTCGTGAACATCTATGCCACGCGGGTCGTCGCGCAGCGGGTGAGCCCCTTCGCTGCGGATCCCTTCTTCGACCAGCTGTTCCGTGACTTCGGTCGCCGCCAGCCGCGGGTGCAGAACTCGCTCGGTTCGGGCGTGATCGTCTCCGCGGACGGGGTGGTGGTCTCGAATTACCATGTGGTGGGGCAGGCGGACGCCATCCGCGTGGTGCTGAACGACCGGCGGGAATACGAGGCCGAGGTGATGCTGGCCGATCAGGACAGCGACCTGGCGGTGCTGAAGCTGAAGGGGGCGGATGGTCTGCCGCATCTGCCGCTTCGCGACTCGGACGGGGTCGAGGTGGGCGAGCTGGTGCTGGCCATCGGCAACCCTTTCGGCGTGGGCCAGACCGTCTCGCAGGGGATCGTCTCGGGGCTTGCGCGGTCGGGCCTGTCGATAGATGGCGGGCGCGGCTACTTCGTGCAGACCGACGCGGCGATCAACCCCGGCAATTCCGGCGGGGCGCTGGTGGACACGGCGGGGCGGCTCGTGGGCATCAACACCGCGATCCTCACCCAGTCCGGCGGCTCGAACGGGATCGGCTTCGCGATTCCGGCGAACCTCGTGCGCAGCTTCCTCGCGCAGGCGGAGGCGGGCGAGAGCCGCTTCCAGCGACCGTGGGCCGGGGTCAACGGTCAGGCTGTCGACGCGGCCATGGCCGAGGCGATGGGGCTCGACCGCCCCGAGGGTGTGGTATTGACCGAGCTCGACGCGGCGAGCCCCTTCCGCGCCGCGGGCCTGCGGCCGGGCGACGTGGTGGTGGCGCTCGGCGGCCAGCGCACCGACAGCCCGCAGGAGGTGATGTTCCGCCTTTCCTCAATGGGCATCGGCTCGCAGGCCATTGTCACCTACCTTCGCGACGGCGAGAGCCGCGAGACAAGGGTCGCGCTGATCGCGGCGCCCGAGACGCCCCCGCGCGAGACGCTGATCCTGCGCGACTCGGTCTTCGCCGGCCTCACCGTCGAGCGGCTGAACCCGGCGGTCCGCGCCGAGCTGAACCTGCCGCTGACGCTCGAGGGCGTGGTGGTGCGCGGGGCGGAGGCGACGGCCGGGCGCGCGGGCCTTCGGCCCGGCGACATCCTGCTCGAGATCAACGGCCGCCGCATCGAGCGTCCTCGCGACGTGGAGGCGGCCGCGCGAGAGCGGGTGCGCTGGTGGCAGATCGACGTGCTGCGCGACGGACAGCCGCTGCGTCTGCGCTTCCGTCTCTGACCCTTCCCCCGCCCCCGCGGCGCGCGTAGGCTTCGCCCATGTCCGACCTCTTCGACCGAGAGCCCGCGCCCGCGCAGCCCGATGCGCCCCGACCGCTCGCCGACCGGCTGCGGCCGAAGACGCTGGCCGAGGTGATCGGGCAGGAGAAGGTGCTGTCACCCGACGGGCCGCTGGGCGCCATGCTGGCCTCGGACAGCCTCTCGTCGCTGATCCTCTGGGGACCGCCGGGCGTGGGCAAGACCACAATCGCGCGGTTGCTCGCGAAGGAGACCGACCTCGCCTTCGTGCAGATCTCGGCGATCTTCACCGGGGTCCCCGACCTGCGGAAGGTGTTCGAGGCCGCCAAGCTCCGGCGCGCGAACGGGCAGGGGACGCTGCTTTTCGTTGACGAGATCCACCGTTTCAACAAGGCCCAGCAGGACGGCTTCCTGCCCCACATGGAGGACGGGACCATCCTCCTCGTGGGCGCCACGACCGAGAACCCGTCCTTCGAGCTGAACGCGGCCCTCATGTCGCGGGCGCAGGTGATCGTGCTCGAGCGGCTGAGCCTCGCCGATCTCGAGCGCCTCGCCCAACGGGCCGAGCAGGAGACGGGACGTGCCCTTCCGCTCGACGGCCCCGCGCGCGAGGCACTGCTGGAGATGGCCGACGGAGACGGCCGGGCGCTTCTGAACCTCGTCGAGCAGGTGATGGCCTGGAAGGTCACGGGCCACCTCGACCGCGACCAGCTTGCCACCCGGCTCATGCGGCGGGCCGCGAAATACGACAAGTCGGGCGAGGAGCATTACAACCTCATCTCGGCGCTGCACAAATCCGTGCGAGGGTCCGACCCCGATGCCGCGCTCTACTGGTTCGCCCGGATGCTCGAGGGCGGCGAGGATCCGCGCTTCCTCGCCCGGCGCATCACGCGGATGGCGGTCGAGGACATCGGCCTTGCCGATCCGCAGGCGCAGGGGATCTGCCTCGAGGCCTGGGCCACGTACGAGCGGCTGGGCTCGCCCGAGGGCGAACTCGCGCTGGCCGAGGCGCTGGTCTATCTGGCGCTCAGCCCCAAGTCGAATGCGGTCTATACCGCCTACAAGGCCGCGCGGGCGGCGGCGAAGCAGACCGGCTCCGAGCCGCCGCCGAAGCACATCCTGAATGCGCCGACGAAGATGATGAAGGAGATCGGCTACGGCTCGGGCTACCAGTATGACCATGATGCCGAGGACGGCTTCTCGGGCCAGAACTACTTCCCCGAGGGCATGAAGCGCCCGGTCTGGTATCTGCCGCAGGAGCGGGGTTTCGAGCGGGAACTGAAGAAGCGCACCGACTATTTCTCCAAGCTCCGCGCCAAGCGGCAGGGCGGTTGACATTGAGCTGTGCGGGGAACAGAGAAGCGCGATGATCAGCTCTCTTCTACAGGTGGCGCTTGGTGGCGCCCTCGGCGCGTCGGCGCGCTATCTGACCAATGTCGGCAGCATGCGTCTCTTCGGCTCGGGCTTCCCGGCCGGGACCATGATTGTCAACGTCGCAGGCTCGTTCCTGATGGGCGTGCTGGTGGTGGTGCTGGCCCACAAGGGCAACCGTTACGCGCCACTCCTCATGACGGGGATGCTGGGCGGCTTCACCACCTTCTCGGCCTTTTCGCTGGATGCGGTCACGCTCTACGAGCGCGGGCAGGTGGGGCTGGCCGCGACCTATGTGGTGCTTTCGGTGGTGCTGTCGCTCGCGGGGCTGATGGCGGGCATGGCGGCGGTTCGGGGATTGATGGCATGAGCAGCGTGCAGCTTCTGAAGGTGACGGCAGATGAAGGTGAGCAGCGGCTCGACCGCTGGTTCAAGCGCCGCTTTCCGCAGGTGACGCAGGGCGCCGTCGAGAAGATGTGCCGGACGGGGCAGGTGCGGGTGGACGGCGCGCGGGCCAAGGCTTCGGACCGCGTGGCCGAGGGGATGGAGATCCGCGTGCCCCCGCTGCCCGACCCGGACGCGCCGCGTCCGCAGGCATCGCGGGTCACGAAGTCCGACGAGCAGATGATCCAGGATTGCGTGATCTACCGCGACAATGACATCATCGTGTTGAACAAGCCCGCGGGTCTGCCCTCGCAGGGCGGCTCGGGGCAGGGCGAGCGCCATGTCGACGGGCTGACCGAGGCGCTGAAGTTCGGCTACAAGGAGCGGCCGAAGCTGGTGCATCGGCTCGACAAGGACACCTCGGGTGTGCTGGTTCTGGCGCGCACCGACCGCGTGGCGCGGGCGCTCTCCGAGAGCTTCCGCCACCGCAACACGCGCAAGATCTACTGGGCGCTGGTCGCGGGCGTGCCCAGCCCCAAGCAGGGCTCGATCAAGTATGCGCTGATGAAGGCGCCGGGCCACGGGCGCGGCGGCGAGGGCGAGAAGATGCTCTGCATCCATCCCGCCAAGGTGGGCGATCATCCCGAGGCCAAGCGGGCGCAGACCGACTTCTTCACCCTCTGGTTCCTTGGCAGCCGCTGCGCCTGGATGGCGCTGTCTCCGATCACCGGGCGCACGCACCAGCTGCGTGCCCACATGGCCGAGCTGGGTCATCCGATCGTGGGCGACGGGAAATACGGCGGGTCGAGCCAGGACAATATGGGCGACGGCTGGGGCGCGCAGATCGGCGGCGAGGTGAGCCGCAAGCTGCATCTCCACGCGCGCAGCCTGACCATCGAGCATCCGATCCGGAAGGAACCCGTGACCTTCACCGCACCTCTGCCGCCGCACATGACCAAGACGTGGAAGCTGCTCGACTGGAAGGAGGGCGACGTGCCCGAAGATCCGTTCGGGGCGCGCTGATGTCGGGCTGGGCGGCGAAGCGCTTCTGGAAAGAGGCGAGCGTGGTGGAGGAGGGCGAGGGCTGGACGGTCTGGCTCGACGGGCGCAGCGTCCGCACGCCGGCCAAGCGGCCGCTGATCCTGCCGACGCGGGCGCTGGCCGAGGCGGTCGCCGCCGAATGGCAGGCGCAGGAGGCCACGATCCGGCCCGAGACGATGCCTTTCACGCGCGCCGCCAATTCTGCG
Organism: Rhodobacter sp. NSM; assembly: GCF_052244495.1. NCBI lineage: Bacteria > Pseudomonadati > Pseudomonadota > Alphaproteobacteria > Rhodobacterales > Rhodobacter > Rhodobacter sp. NSM. The sequence continues at coordinate 364,523 of NZ_JBQPXH010000004.1, read as the reverse complement.
CTCGACAAGGTCGCCCCGCAGTTCGACGAGGTGACGGAGATGCTCGCCGACTACGGCGGCACCGACCTCGTCTGCTACCGCGCGACCGGCCCCGCGGCCCTCATCGCGCGGCAGGCCGAGGCATGGGATCCGATTCTGGCCTGGGCAGCCGAGGCCTTCGGCGCCTCGCTCGAGGCCACGTCCGGCGTGATGCACCGCCCCCAGCCGGAGGTGAGCCTCGTTCGGCTGTCTGCCCGCGTCCGCACACTTTCTCCGTTCCAGATCGCGGCCTTCCACGACCTCGTGGCGATCTCCGGTTCGCTTCTGCTCGCCTTGGGCGTGATCGAGGGACATATCCTTCCGGAGGAGGCCTGGGAGTTGTCGCGGGTCGACGAAAACTGGCAGATCGAGCAGTGGGGCGAGGACGAGGAAGCGGCTGAAATCACCGCCGCCCGGCGCAGCGCCTTCCTCCAGGCTGCGCGATTCTACGCATTGTGTGGATGACCATTCTCCGGCAGGAGCAGGGGCATCGTCGCAATTTCGCACAATAGATTCGCAAAGACGTGAATTTGCTGCGATATTGACCGCTTCAGCGGTTTGACTTGACGATTGAAACGGCTTCGGTCGACACTGACATCCACTGTGAGGAAGGTGTCCTCCACAAGAGACGTCCTCGCTCACCGGGGATCAAAGAACCGCTCTGCATCGGGCGGCAATCAGGAAGAGGTACGCATGAAAAAATCCGTTTTTCTCGGCACGCTGACCGTCGCGGGCCTTGCTGCCGGCCTTGCGTCGGCGGCGACGCTCGATGACGTGAAAGCGCGTGGCGAGCTGAATTGCGGTGTTTCGACCGGTCTGACCGGCTTTTCCTTGCCAGATGCCAACGGCAACTGGACCGGGTTCGACGTAGCACTCTGCCGCGCGGTCGCGGCGGCCGTCCTCAGCGACGGCACGAAGGTCAAGTTCGTGCCCACCACCGGCCAGACGCGCTTCACCGCGCTCGCCTCGGGCGAGGTCGACATGCTGGCCCGGAACTCGACCTGGACCTTCTCGCGCGACACGGACCTGAAACTCGATTTCGTCGGCGTCAACTACTATGACGGCCAAGGCTTCATGGTGCGCAAGGACCTCGGCGTGACCTCCGCCAAGGAACTCGACGGCGCCACCGTCTGCATCCAGACCGGCACCACGACCGAGCTGAACCTCGCCGACTGGTTCAAGGTGAACAACCTGAGCTACACGCCCGTCGCCGTCGAGACGAACGCGGAAGGCGAGCAGCAATACGCCGCCGGCGCCTGCGACGCCTACACGACGGACGCCTCGGGCCTTGCCGCCACCCGCGCGGCCTTCGCCGACCCGGAAAACCACATCATCCTTCCCGAGATCATCTCGAAAGAGCCGCTCGGGCCGGCTGTGCGGCATGGCGACAACGAATGGGCCGACATCGTCCGCTGGACGCTGAACGCCCTGATCGCGGCCGAGGAATACGGCGTGACCTCCGCCAACATGGAGGAACTGGCCGCCAACTCGCCGAACCCCGAGATCCGCCGCCTGCTCGGCGTCGAGGGCGACCTGGGCCAGATGATCCGCCTCGACAACGACTGGGCCAAGCGCGCCATCGCGGTTGCCGGCAACTACGGCGAGATCTTCGCTGCCACCATCGGCGAGGCAACCCCGATCGGCCTTGCCCGCGGCCTGAACGCACAATGGACGCAGGGCGGCCTGCTCTACGCTCCGCCGTTCCGCTGATCTGACGAGGGGCGCCCGATCCGGGCGCCCCTTCCACAACCTCCCGCCAGAAGCGGGGCAACAACGATCGGAAGCAAGGGGCGCAACGACGCCATCACGCCGGAACACCGGCCCTGCGATCCGAGCAATGGGGAATACTGCATGGCAAACGTCGCGGACGCGCCGAAGGAGTCCTTTCGGCTCAGCATGCTGCTTTACGATACGCGGTATCGTTCGCTGACCATCCAGGTCTTCGTGTTTTTCCTGTTCATGGCCGGAGCGGCGTGGCTGGTCGACAACACCATGCGCAACCTCGAGGCGCTGGGCAAGGACTTCGACTTCGGCTTCCTGTGGAACCGCGCGGGCTACGACATCAGCCAGCGGCTCGTGGACTACACCAACGACAGCACGCATGGCCGCGCCATGCTCGTGGGACTGCTGAACACGTTGCTCGTGGCGCTGCTGGGCTGCATCGCCGCAACGGTGATCGGCGTCGTGGTCGGTGTCCTGAGGCTGTCGAAGAACTGGCTCGTCGGGCGGCTGATGACCGTCTATGTCGAGGTGTTCCGCAACGTGCCGCTGCTGCTGTGGATCCTATTGATCTACGCCGTCTTCACCGAGGCCACGCCCGCACCGAACGCCTTCCGCCCGAACCCCGAGACGGGCCTCGCGGACCGGTCGATGTTCCTCGACGCGATCGCCGTGACCAACCGCTACACCGCCGTTCCGAACCCGGTCTTCAGCCGCGAGATCGGCTGGCTCGATCTCGGGCTGTTCTACGTCAACATGGACGTGCTGGCCGTCATCGCAGCCATCGTGCTCGGATGGTTCGTGAACCGCAGCGTCAAGGCCCGCGCCACCCGCATCCAGGAGGAGACGGGCGAGCGTCCGGCGACCTGGTGGTCCTCGCTGCTGCTGCTCGTCGGCCTTCCGGTCGCGGTCCTCGTGGCCCTGGGCTTCCACCTCGAGTTCCCGGAACTGCGCGGCTTCAACTTCGTCGGCGGCCTCAACGTCTCGAACTCCTTCATGGCGCTCTGGCTCGCGCTGTCGCTCTATACCGGGGCCTTCATCGCAGAGATCGTCCGCGCCGGCATCCTCGCGATCTCGCGCGGGCAGTCCGAGGCCGCCTTCGCGCTCGGCCTGCGCCCGGGCCGGACGATGAACCTCGTCATCCTGCCCCAGGCGCTCAGGGTCATCATCCCGCCGCTGATCTCGCAATATCTGAACCTGACGAAGAACTCGTCGCTGGCCATTGCCGTGGGCTACCTCGACCTCCGGGGCACGCTGGGGGGCATCACGCTGAACCAGACCGGGCGAGAGCTCGAATGCGTGCTGCTGATGATGCTGATCTATCTCGCCATCAGCCTCGTCATCTCGGCGGTGATGAACGTCTACAACTCGGCCGTGAAGCTGAAGGAGCGCTGAGATGAGCGATACTCACGCCCAGACGGTGCCCTTCGTCCGCGAGACCATGCTGCCGCCTGTCGCGCCGCCCACGAACGAGGCGGGCGTCATTCATTGGCTGCGCCGGAACCTCTTCTCGGGTCCGCTCAACATCGCCCTGACCCTGATCGGCGCATTCGCCATCTACTACATGCTGCACGGGATCGTGCCCTGGTTGATGCATTCGGTCTGGGCGGCGGACAACCTCGCGCAGTGCCGCCAGATCATCGCCGAGCGCTGGGGCGAAGGCGCCACCGGCGCCTGCTGGGCCGTGATCCGCGAGCGCTGGACGCAGTTCCTCTACGGGTTCTATCCGAACCACCTCTACTGGCGCCCCACCGCGACCTTCTTCCTGCTGTTCGTGGCCCTCGCGCCGGTGCTCTTCGCCTGGGTGCCGCGCAAGCTGATCTGGTTCAGCCTCGCCTATCCGTTCCTTGCCTTCTGGCTGCTCTGGGGCGGGTCGATCTTCCTGCCGCTGGTGGCTGCCGCGGGCTTCGGCATCGGCTTTCTTGCGTTCTCGCAGCTTCAGCGTTTCGGCGCCATCGCTGCGGCGGCCGGCGCCGTGCTGCTGCCGATCCTGTGGTGGCTCTTCCTTGCAGGCGACGTCTCGGCCGATCTGTCCGGTCTCGTAGGCCGCACGGCTCCACTCTGGCTCGAGCAGGTCCGGTCGGACAAGTTCGGCGGCTTCGTCCTCGCCGTGACCATCGGCGTCTCCGGCATCGTCCTCTCGCTGCCGCTCGGCATCGTGCTGGCGCTGGGGCGGCAATCGGACATGTTCCTGATCAAGAGCCTCTCGGTGTCCTTCATCGAGTTCATCCGGGGCGTGCCGCTGATCACGCTGCTCTTTACCGCCTCGCTCCTGCTGAACTACTTCCTGCCGCCGGGAACGACCTTCGACATCATCCTGCGCGTCATCATCATGGTGACGCTGTTCGCGGCGGCTTACATCGCCGAGGTGATCCGGGGAGGTCTTGCGGCACTGCCGCGCGGACAATACGAGGCCGCCGATGCGCTCGGCCTCGACTACTGGAAGGCGCAACGCCTCATCATCCTGCCGCAGGCGCTGAAGATCTCGATCCCCGGCATCGTCTCGACCTTCATCGGCATGTTCAAGGATACGACGCTGGTGGTCTTCGTGGGCCTGCTGGACCCCCTCAAGGGTATCACCGACGCGGTGCGCGCCTCGACCGACTGGAAGGGCATCTACTGGGAGCCCTACATCTTCGTCGGCCTGATCTTCTTCGCCTTCAACTTCGCCATGTCGCGCTACTCGATGCACCTCGAGCACCGGCTGAAGACCGACCACCGCTAGGAGCCCGCCCATGAACGAGGCCATCGAACGCAGCATCGACCGCAGCCACATGCTGGTGAGCGACGAGGTCGCCATCCAGATCAGCCAGATGAACAAGTGGTATGGCAGCTTCCACGTGCTCCGCGACGTGAACATGACCGTGCACAAGGGCGAGCGGATCGTGATCTGCGGCCCCTCCGGCTCAGGCAAGTCCACGCTGATCCGCTGCATCAACCGTCTGGAAGAGCATCAGTCCGGCCAGATCGTCGTGGACGGGATCGAACTCACATCGGACCTCAAGAACATCGACAAGGTGCGCTCCGAGGTCGGCATGGTGTTCCAGCACTTCAACCTCTTCCCGCATCTGACCATCCTCGAGAACTGCACCCTCGCGCCGATCTGGGTCCGCAAGACGCCCCGCAAGGAGGCCGACGAGGTGGCGATGCACTACCTGAAGAAGGTCAAGATCCCCGAGCAGGCGCACAAGTATCCCGGCCAGCTCTCGGGCGGCCAGCAGCAGCGCGTGGCCATCGCGCGGTCGCTCTGCATGAAGCCGCGAATCATGCTCTTCGACGAGCCGACCTCGGCGCTCGACCCCGAGATGATCAAGGAGGTGCTCGACACGATGATCGAACTCGCCGAGGAGGGGATGACCATGCTCTGCGTGACCCACGAGATGGGGTTCGCACAGGCCGTGGCGAACCGCGTGATCTTCATGGATCAGGGCCAGATCGTCGAGCAGAACGAGCCGGGCGAGTTCTTCCGCAACCCGAAGTCCGAGCGGACGAAGCTCTTCCTCAGCCAGATTCTCGGCCACTGAGCCGCGCCGGACCCATCTGCCGAATTCATGGGCGTCACCCTGAGGGGTGACGCCTTTTTCGTCCCGATGCCCGATCTTCGTGCAGGCGTGGCTTCCCGGTAAGGGCGCAGATGCGACGGCAGGTAAGGCCATGCCGACGTGGAAGGTTGGTATCGTTCCCCTGGGAGAAGCCTCGCCCGGCCCGCGAGGAGGGGACGGGCGCCCAGAGAAGGGACAAGCACACATGGCCAATATCACCTTCACCTCGCCGATCATGCACGGACCCAAGACGGTCTATGCCGTGGCCGGCGACACCAAGACGATTCTCGCCGTCGCCGAGGAGCACAAGATTCCGATCCCCTTCGAGTGCAAGGATGGCAACTGCGCCTCCTGCCTGATCGAGGTGACTTATGACGAGCCCTCGATGCGCAAGGGGATCACGCTCACAGAAAAGGAAAAGGCCAAGCTGCGCGAACTCGGCAAGATCTCCTCGAAGGAGATCGCTGACGCCGAGGTGCTCGACCTGCCGCCGCGCTACCGACTGGCCTGCCAGTTCATCGCGCGCGACGAAAACGTGACGGTGGCCTTCACCGGCGAACCCGGCGGCGCCTGAGGCGCCCGCAGGCCAGCATCGTGCGGGCGCCTCAGGCGCCTGCACGGGGGCCGAACCGCAGGCGCCTGAGGTCCGCTGCGCACGACGCCTGAGGCGCCCACGCGGAGGCTGGCCCGCGCCGCTTGACAGGACGACGGCGGCGCGGGATGAAACGACACGGCCCGCAGTCCCGGCAGGGCTTCGGGGCGAGAAAAGGCGCACGCGGCGATGGCGTCGCTGCGGGGAAGGCCAGGGCTTTCCAGCGCCGGCGGGGTTCGCCCCGTGTCCGTCCTGTACGCCGGGACTCTTGCGGGGTCCCCTGAACGCGGACCCCCTTCGATGAGGTCCGAGATGGAACGTCCCGAAAACTACCGCTTCCACAACGGCGAGAAGGCGTCCCTGCCCTTTGCGCCCGAGGAATACGAGGCCCGGCTCGAGGGTCTGCGCGACCTGATGGAGCTGCATTCGCTCGACGCCGTCGTGCTCACCTCGATGCACAACGTGGCCTATTACTCCGGCTTCCTCTACTGCTCGTTCGGGCGGCCCTATGCCTGCGTGGTGACGCCCACCGACTGCGTGACGGTCAGCGCCGGCATCGACGCGGGCCAGCCCTGGCGGCGGAGCGTCGGCGACAACATCACCTACACCGACTGGCAGCGCGACAACTTCTGGCGGACGGTCTCGCAGGTCACGGGCACCGGCCGTGCCATCGGCTGCGAGGCCGACCAACTGACCATGGTGCAGGCCGAGAAGCTGAACGCCTTCCTGAAGCCCAAGCGGGGCATGGATATCGCCCCCGGCACGATGGCGCAGCGCATGGTGAAATCTCCGGCCGAGATCGCGCTTATCCGCCACGGGGCGCAGGTGGCGGATGTGGGCGGCCACGCAATCCGCGACGCGATCCGCGAGGGCAGGGCCGAACTCGAGATCGCCATGGCGGGCCGCGACGCGATGGAGCGCGAGATCGCGAGCCGCTTTCCCGAAGCCGAATACCGCGACACCTGGGTCTGGTTCCAGTCGGGGCTGAACACCGACGGCGCACACAACCCGGTCACGAACCGGGTGCTCCGGCGTGGCGACATCCTCTCGCTCAACTGCTTCCCGATGATCTCGGGATATTACACGGCGCTCGAGCGGACGCTCTTCCTCGGCGAGGTGGACGAGGCCAGCCTGAAGATCTGGGAGGCGAATATCGCCGCCCACGAATACGGCATGTCGCTTCTGAAGCCCGGCGCCTCCTGCGCCGAGGTCACGACGAAGATCAACGCCTTCCTTTCCGAGCGCGACCTGCTGCGCTACCGGACCTTCGGCTACGGCCATTCCTTCGGGCTGCTTTCGCATTACTACGGCCGGGAGGCCGGGCTGGAACTGCGCGAGGACATCGACACGGTGCTCGAACCGGGGATGGTGATCTCGATGGAGCCCATGCTGACGCTGCCCGAAGGCCAGCCCGGCGCAGGCGGCTACCGCGAGCACGACATCCTCGTCATCACCGAGGAGGGCAACGAGAACATCACCGGCTATCCCTACGGTCCCGGCTTCAACGTCGTCGGCTGACGTCACCGAACCGTCATCCGCCTGTCGCGCGGCCTTCGCGAAAGCGGGCCATCCCTCGGTCAAAACGTCCAGAGGGGTGGTCCATGAACCTGAAACTTGCCGGTATGACCTCGGTCCTTGCGCTGGCCGCGGCGCCGCCGGCGCTGGCCGAGACCAGCTTCAACCGCATCGCGACCTTCGCCACGACCGCCAACATGGCCGAGGGCGAGGATCTCTCGCGCAGCACCTCGGCCGAGATCATCTCGGTGTCCGAGGACGGGATGACGCTGATCTACACCGACAGCCCCCTGGGCGTGGTGGGCCTGATCGACATCACCGACCCCGAGGCACCGAAGCCGCTCGGCAACATAGACATGGGCGGAGAGCCCACCACCGCGGTGATCGCGGGCGACCGCGCCTTCGTCGCCGTCAACACGTCCGAGAGCCATGCCAACCCGTCGGGCAAGCTCGTGACGGTGGATCTCGAGAGCCGCAAGGAAACGGGCACCTGCGATCTCGGCGGCCAGCCGGATTCGGTCGCCAAGGCACCAGATGGCTCGTTCCTCGCCATCGCGATCGAGAACGAGCGCGACGAGGAGGTGAACGACGGCGCACTGCCGCAGATGCCGGCGGGCTTCCTCGTGAAGCTGCCGCTTGAAGGCGGCGAGGCCGATTGCGGCGCCCTGCAGAAGATCGACCTGACCGGCCTTGCGGGCACTGCGCCGGAGGACCCGGAACCCGAGTTCGTCTCGATCAACGAGGCGGGCGAGATCGCCCTCACGCTGCAGGAGAACAACGAGATCGTCCTCGTCGGCGTCGATGGAACCGTGAGCCACTTCCCGGCGGGCACGGCCGACCTCGAGGGGATCGACACGAAGAAGGATGGCCGCCTCTCCTTCACCGACAGCCAGCAGGGTCGCCTGCGCGAGCCCGACGGCCTCAAGTGGATCGGGACCGATCACGTCGCCACCGCCAACGAGGGCGACTGGCAGGGCGGTGCGCGCGGCTGGACGATCTTCGCGCGGGACGGCAGCGTGGTCTGGGATTCGGGCGCGGACCTCGAGCGGGCAATCGCCGCCATCGGCCACTATCCCGAGCACCGCTCGAAGTCGAAGGGCGTCGAGATCGAATCGGTCGAGGTCGCGACCTTCGACGGCACACCCATGGCCTTCGTCGTCTCGGAGCGTGCCTCGGTCGTGGCGGTCTACGACCTGACCGACATCGCGGCGCCGCGGCTCCTGCAGCTTCTTCCCTCGGGCATCTCGCCGGAGGGGGTGGTGGCGATCCCCGACCGGAACCTCCTCGTCACCGCCAACGAGGCCGACCTGCGCGAGGACGGCGGCGCACCCGCCCATGTCATGATCTACCGGCTGGGCGAGGGGGCCGCGGCCTATCCGACGATCACCTCGGAGGGCAGCGATCCGCTGATCGGCTGGGGGGCCCTCTCCGCGCTCGCCGGCGACCCGCAGGTGCCGGGCACGCTCTGGGCGGTGTCGGACAGCGTCTATTCGATGGCCCCCACGATCTTCCGCATCGACGCCACGGCGACGCCCGCGCGGATCACCGACGCAATCCCCGTGACCCGCATGGGCGCGCCCGCGCAGAAGCTCGACCTCGAGGGGATCACCCCGGACGGCGAGGGCGGCTTCTGGCTCGCCTCGGAAGGCAATGCCGCCAAGCTCGTGCCGCATGCACTCTACCACGTCGACGGCAAGGGGCGCATCGACGAGGAGATCCCGTTCCCGGCCGAACTGCTGGCGGGCGAGACGCGCTTCGGCCTCGAGGGCATCGCCAAGATCGGCGACCGGCTCTGGATGGCGGTGCAGCGCGAGTGGAAGGACGACCCGAAGGGGCAGGTGAAGCTGCTGTCCTATGACCTCTCGGACGAAAGCTGGGGCGCGGTGCGCTATCCGCTCGACACGCCGGCCGAAGGGGCCTGGATGGGCCTCTCCGAGCTCACCGTCCACGACGACTGGGTCTGGTTCATCGAGCGCGACAACCGCGTGGCCGACGGGGGCGCCACCAAGCAGCTGACCCGCGTGGCCCTGTCCGAACTCGAGCCCGCGCCGCTGGGCGGCGACCTGCCGGTGGTGACGAAGGAGGTCGTCCGCGATCTCGTGCCCGAGTTGAAGCAACTCCACGGCTACATCGCCGACAAGGTCGAGGGCTTCGCCTTCGATGCGGCGGGCGAGGCCTTCCTCGTCACCGACAACGACGGCACCGACGATTCCTCGGGCGAGACGCTGTTCTGGAAGGTCGGCGCGCTGGATTGACCGCTCCGGGGCGGGCGTATGCGCCCGCCCCGCCGCACATCAGCGGAGCGGCCGTGGGGCCGCTCTCAGCGCGCGAGGCGCAAGCGGTTTGACCCGCTCCTGAGCCATCTCGCCAATCCGCGGCCTCCCCCCGCGCGAGGCGTCAACGGACGGTAGCGAGGATATGGTGCCGGTCAACGCGGCTGCTCCCCGCGCGCGAGGCGTCAACGCCAAATGAAGACAGCTCGCGTCACCGCGCGAGGCGCAAGCCGGGACCGCCATCCCCCGCAATGCTCAGGCGCGGGCTGCTCGCCGCGTGTGAGGCACGCGCGCCAGCACCCGCCTGTCTGCCGTCATCGGATCAAGGCTGTCCCACATCAGACGGCCGTTCGGCCGGCCGAAGTGATCCCCTTGCGCCACGCTTCCGCCTTTCCTGACCCGCAGGACTTGACGGAGCGGCACGGGGCATGTCCGATCTTCTTCAATTTCCGCCACAAAGATGGGTTGACCGTGACCGGCCGCATTCTCTCCTACGCGCTGATGGCGCTTCTGCCCCTTCTCGCCGCCTGCGCGCAGGCGCCTTCCGCGCCGACGCCCCCGCCGGAGCATCCGCTGTATCCCGGAATTCAGGACGGCGAATTCTTCATTCAGCCGGTGCCAGTCCGCTACCTCACGCCCGAGACGGTGCGGCAGGAGGTGGTCTACACTGGCCCGGAGCGGCCGGGAACCATCGTGGTCGACAGCTTCGCCCGGCGGCTCTACTACGTGCTCGAGGACGGTCGCGCCATGCGCTATGCCATTGCCGTCGGCCGCGCGGGTCTCGCCTTCCGCGGCGGTGCCACCGTGCAGCGGAAGCGCGAATGGCCGTCGTGGCAGCCCACGGCCAACATGATCCGAACCCAGCCGGAAATGTATGCGCCTTATGCGGCCGGGCTGCCGGGCGGGCTCGAGAACCCGCTGGGCGCGCGGGCGCTCTACCTCTACCGGGGTGGGCGCGACACCATGTTCCGCATCCACGGGACCGTGCAGAACGCCTCGATCGGGCATGCGACCTCGGCGGGCTGCATCCGGCTCTTCAATCAGGATGCGATCGATCTCTACAATCGCGTGAGTCTCGGCACTCCTGTCAAGGTGCGGACCGAGGACGACTCGCTGCGCCTCGAGGGACCGGTGCATGACGACGCTTACGGTCGCATCGCGATGGGACCGACCGAGCCGCTGACGGCAGAAGAGCAGATCCTGCTTTCGGGCGTCCCGGCCTCCGCCCGCTGAGACGGCCGATCCGTCGCGGACCGAAGCCGGAGTTGACGGGAGCGGGCTGCGTCCCGCCCCGCAGTCCCGTGATGCCTTGCAGGAGCACCTTCAGGGCGTTCGGCGCGGTGCCGCCGCGCGCTCTCGGGTGCAGGGCCGACGACCGCCATCGCCCATCCCGTTGAAGAAGATGCCTTCCCCCGGACGCTTGCCTTCTGGCCCTTCCGGCAGTTGGCCATTATACCCGGTGCCGACGTTCCTCTGGGAGGAGACCAGACCGATGAGCGTGAACAGCTCCGCCCGCCCCGTGATGGCGGCCGACATCCTGGCGCGGAAGGGCGGCGAGCCGCTCGTCTGCCTTACCGCCTACACCACGCCGATGGCCCGCCTCGTCGATGCGCATTGCGACATCACGCTGGTGGGCGACAGCCTCGGCATGGTCGTCCACGGCCTGCCCACGACGCTGGGCGTGACGATGGAGATGATGATCCTCCACGGCCAGGCGGTCGCGCGCGGCACCTCGCGCGCGATGCTGGTGATCGACATGCCCTTCGGCAGCTACGAGGAGAGCCCGGCGCAGGCCTTCGCCAATGCCCGCCGCCTGATGGCCGAGACCGGCTGCGCGGCGGTCAAGCTCGAGGGCGGGCGGCACATGGCCGCGACGATCCGATTCCTCGTCGAGCGCGGCATCCCGGTCATGGCGCATATCGGCCTCACCCCGCAGGCGGTGAATGCGCTTGGCGGCTACAAGGTTCAGGGCCGCGGCGAGGATGCCGAGCGGGTGATGGAGGATGCGGTGGCGGTCGCCGAGGCGGGTGCCTTCTCGGTCGTGCTCGAGAAGGTGCCGGACGGACTTTCCCGGCGCATCACCCAGCGCGTGGCGATCCCGACCATCGGCATCGGCGCCTCGGCCTCCTGTGACGGACAGGTGCTGGTGCTGGACGACATGCTGGGTCTCTTTACCGATTTCCGGCCGAAGTTCGTCAAGCGCTTCGGCGAGCTTGGCCGGTCTGCCGACGAGGCCATCGCCGCCTATGCGGCCGAGGTCCGGTCCCGCAGCTTTCCCGCGCCCGAGCACGTTTTCCCCGACGAGGTGAAGGGGAAGCAGCCGTGACACCCGCGATCCTGCGGACGGTGGCCGAGCTCCGCGCCCGCGTCTCGGACTGGAAGGCGGCGGGCGGCACGGTGGGGGTCGTGCCGACGATGGGCGCGCTGCACGAGGGGCACCTGAGCCTCGCGCGCCGCGCCCGCACCGCCTGCGACCGGGTGATCGTGACGGTCTTCGTGAACCCGAAGCAGTTCAACAACCCGGCCGATCTCGAGAAATATCCCCGGACCGAGGCGCAGGACGCGGCCCTTCTGGCCGGGGTGGGGGTGGATGCGATCTTCGCCCCGGCGCCCGACGAGGTCTATCCCCGCGGCTTCGCCACCAGTGTCTCGGTTTCCGGTGTCAGCGAGCCGCTGGAGGGCGCACACCGGCCGGGCCATTTCGACGGGGTGGCGACGGTGGTGGCGAAGCTCTTCGGCATGACCCGCGCTGACCGCGCCTTCTTCGGCGAGAAGGACTGGCAGCAGCTCATGGTGGTCCAGCGGTTGGTGGCCGACCTGAACATCCCCATCGCCGTCGAGGGTTGCCCGACCGTGCGTGAGGCGGACGGCCTCGCCATGTCCTCGCGCAACGTCCGCCTCTCGCCCGAGGGCCGCGCGCAGGCGCCAGCGCTCTGCCGTGCGATGGTTGCGGCGGCCGCAGAGATGCGGGCCGGCGTGCCGGTGGCCCGGGCGCTGGAGACGGCGCGGGCCGAGGTTCTCGCGGCGGGCTTCGACACGGTGGACTATCTCGAACTGCGCAGCGCGGACCTCCTCCTGCCGCTTGAGCGGCTCGAGGGCGAGGGACGGCTTCTGGCCGCGGCCACGCTGGAGGGCGTGAGACTGATCGACAACATCGCCGTCTGACGGCGTTCCACGGCTTCCGCTTCGGCCGGAAGAGGCCGCCATGCCTGCGGCCTCTCCCTGTGCGGGGAGCCGCCTGGGCCGTGGCGTCTGCCGCGCGGCCGGACCCTTGCGAGCTAACGGTCGAGCAGGTCTGCAAGCACCAGCGCCATGACCTTGGCGCTGTCGAGCATGTCCCCGATGCCCACCCACTCGTCCGGCTGGTGCGCGAGGTGCAGCAGCCCCGGCCCGTAGGCGATGCAGTTCTTCAGCCTGCCGATGCGGTCGATGTGCTTCTGGTCGTAGGTGCCGGGCGAGACGACGTATTCCGCCTGCCGCGCAAGCACGCGCTCGATGGCGGCAGCGGTCGAGCGCACGACAGGCGCATCCTGCTCGGTCATGACCGGCTGCACCTCGAAGAGGTCGCGGATCTCGAACGCAAATCCGGGGCGGGTCTCGGCGAGACGGGCCGCGAGGTCGTGCAGCTCGGCCTTCACCTGCGGCAGGTCCTCCTCGATCAGGAAGCGCCGGTCGATCACGATCCGGCACCGGTCGGCCACGCAGGGCGCGGGCAGGCCGGTATAGCCCGGCTCGGGTTCGGGTTCGCCGCCATGGATCGAGTTGATGTTGAGCGTCGACTGCCGCGCGCCCTCGGGCGTTACCGGCATGGCGGTGGTGCGGCCGGCGAGCAGCGGATAGAGCCGCGCCTCGATCTCGGACAGCAGCGCGCTCATGTGCCGGATCGCGCTGTCGCCGAGGAAAGGCATCGAGCCATGGGCGATCCGGCCCTTTGTCTCGACCTCGGCCCACCAGACGCCGCGATGGCCGAGGCAGATCCGGTCCTTGTGCAGCGGCTCGGGGATCAGCACATGCTGGACATGGGCGAAGCGTCCCTGCTCGGCAAGATGGGCCACCCCGCCGAAGCCGCCCGATTCCTCGTCGGCGGTGGCCGAGATCTCGACACTTCCGGCGAAATCGGGGCAGGCGGCGAGGAAGGCCTCGGCCGCGATGACCGAGGCGGCGAGCCCGCCCTTCATGTCGCAGGCGCCACGGCCATAGAGGCGGTCGCCCTCCACCGTGGCCCCGAACGGGTCGCGGGTCCAGCCATGGCCCACCTCGACCACGTCGTGGTGCGAGTTGAAATGCACGCAGTCGCCCGGCCGCGGACCCTCGCGTCGCGCGATCAGGTTCCAGCGCGGATGCGTGTCGGAGTCGCCCGGCGCGCCGGTGGCGCGCACAAGCTCGACCTCGAAGCGGGGCGAGAGCCGTGCCTCCAGCATCTCGCAGATCTCGCGGTAGTTCCGGCCGGGCGGGTTCAGGGTGGGGATGCGCACGAGATCCTGCGCCAGCGCGACCAGATCGGCGCGGCGGACCTCGACTTCGGCGATCAGGCGGCTGTCGTCCATCCTGTCACAGTGCCCCGCCCGCCGCCCGAGGGCAACAGCGCGGCCTTCTGCCAGCTACCGCGACGATTGGCCCCGCGCTAGAAGGGCGCGGCGGCCCCCTCGGCCGGAAGGAGAGTGCGATGATCCTCGGATTCCTGCGCGTGGCGCTGATCGGTGCCGTGGTGCTGACGGTCTTCTACGCCCTGCTGTCCATCTACTCCCGCTCGCTCAGACGCGAGGCGCTGGAGAAGGAGTATGACGCTGGCTATGGCGATGGCGCGCGCGAGGCCTATATCGAGGCAGGCATGAGGAAGTACGAGAAGGGCTTGCGGAAGAAGCTGATCCTGCTCGTCTACATCGTGCCGGCCATTATCTTCACGGTCGTGTTCTGGACCCTGAATTACTCGTGAGGTTGTCATGCGTTATCTGAAATGGGCTCTTCTGGCGCTGGGAGCAGTCCTTGTCCTGTCGGTGCTGCACTATAACCTGCCGCGGCACGACGTGGTGCGGATCGTTGGCACCAACATCCAGCGCATCGATCCGGGCGACACGCAGGTCTTCGGCACCCTGAACTCCGGCGCGGATTCGCAGCCCGGAGCAACCTTCGGCAACGTGATCTACGCGATCTTCCCGGACGGGACGCCGATGGTCTATCGCAACGAGGACACCGAATGGGGCTGGCCGCCCTACTTCAAGTTCAACAGCTCGGACATCCAGGCCAAGGCCGAGGACCTGACCTCGACGGCCGCCGACCCGACCTGGGTGGTCGTGACCCGCTACGGCTGGCGGGTCCAGCTCATGAGCATGTTCCCCAACGCGGTGAAGCTGCGTCCGGTGGACAGCCCCGAGGTTTCCGTGATCCCCTGGTTCAACATCTTCTTCTTCATCGTTCTGGGCGGGCTGCTGATCCTCGTGCGCGGCATGTGGATGCAGTTCCGCGAACGCACGATCGATCCTGCGCTCGAGGACATGGGAGACGCATGGGACCGCGAGTCGGGGATGGCGCGCAAGCGCACCCGCACCAACGTGGGCCGGTTCAAGGCCTGGATGCGCTCGCTGAAAAGCTAGCCCGCGCCGTCGTGGTGCGACCGGGGGCCGATGGCCGCGCGGCGCAAGCTCATCGGGCACGACGCGCGGTGCACCCTGAAAGACAAGAGGCGCCGGGGTCCCTTGGACTCCGGCGCCTCCTCGTTTGGCGAGATCCTCAGCCGCGCAGCGTCGCGCCGGTGGCCTTCGAGACCTTCTCGACGATCCTGGCCGACACGGCTTCGATATCCTTGTCGGTCAGCGTCTTGTCCGTCGGCTGCAGTCGCACGGTCAGCGCAAGCGACTTCTTGCCCGCACCCATCTGTGCCTCGGCCTTCTCGCCCGTGAACTGATCGAAGACCCGGACGCTCTCGATCAGCGCCTTGTCCGCGCCCTGCGCCGCATTGACCAGTGTCAGCGCCTCGACCGAGGCATCCACCACGAAGGCGAAGTCGCGCTCGACCGCCTGCAGGTCCGACAGCTTCATCGCAGGGCGGGTCGGCGTCTTGACCTTCGGCAGCGGGACATTGGCCACGAGGATCGTGAAGGCCACCGCCGGCCCCTTCACGTCCATCTCGCGCAGGATCCTCGGATGGACCTCTCCGAAGGTCGCGAGCACGTTCGGCCCGAGGCCCACCACGCCCGACCGGCCCGGATGCCACCAGCCCGGCACCTTGCGGCTCACCTGCATCTTCGCGGGCGCGCCCACGGCGGCGAGCACCGCCTCGGCATCGGCCTTCGCATCGTAGACATCGACCGGGCGGCGCGAGCCGAAGGGATCACGCGGTGCCGAGGCGCCAACCAGCAGGCCCGTCGCCTGCAGGTGTTGCTCGCCCGGCTCGCCGCCCGTGAAGACCGGCCCGATCTCGCAGAGCGCCACGTCGGCAAAACCGCGCGCCTGGTTGCGGGCCGCCGCGCGCAGCAGGCCCGGCAGCAGGTCAGGGCGCAGGTGGGTCATCTCGGACGAGATCGGGTTCTCGACCCGCACCGCATCCGTGCCGCCGCCGAAGAGCTTCGCCGCCGTCTCGTCGATGAAGCTGTAGGTCACGCATTCGTTGTAGCCGAGCGCCGCCAGCGTCCGCCGCGCCGCCTGTTCGCGCACCTGCAGAGGCGTCAGGATCGGCTTCGGCACGCCCGCCTGCGCGCGGGGCAGGGGTTTGCCCTGAAGCTTCGTGAGGGATGCAACGCGGGCGATCTCTTCCACCAGATCCGCCTCGCCCTGAACGTCCGGCCGCCAGGAGGGCGGCGCAGCCATCTCGCCGTCCAGCGTGAAGCCGAGCGCCTCGAGCGTCGCGCGCTGCTCGGCCTCGGGGATCTCCATGCCGACGAGGCTCACTACGCGCTTCGGGTCGAAGCGGTAGGCGCGGGATGTGTCCGGCACGGCGCCGTCCATCACCACCTCCGAGGCCTCGCCGCCGCAGAGATCGAGGATCATCCGGGTGGCCAGTTCCAGCCCCGGCAGGGTGAAGGCCGGGTCCACACCGCGCTCGAAGCGGTAGCGCGCATCCGAGACGATCTTCAGCGCGCGCCCCGTGGCGGCAATGGTGATCGGATCCCAGTAGGCGCTCTCGAGGAAGACCTCGGTCGTCTCCTCGGTGCAGCCCGACAGCTCGCCGCCCATGATGCCCGCCAGCGACTCCGGCTGCTCGGCATCCGAGATCAGCATCTGGCCCGCCCGGAGCGTATAGGTCTTGCCGTCGAGCGCCAGCAGCTCCTCGCCGCCCTCTGCTGCATGGATGCGCAGGCCGCCCGTGATCTTCGCCACGTCGAAGACGTGGAGCGGGCGGTTCAGGCCGATGGTGAAGTAGTTGGTGATGTCCACGAGCGTCGAGATCGGGCGCAGCCCCACCGCGCGCAGCCGCGCCTGCAGCCAGTCAGGCGAGGGGCCGTTCTTCACGCCGCGGATGGTGCGCCCGGCGAAGAGCGGGCAGCCCTTCACCTTCAATTCGTCGCTGATCGTCACCGAGACGGGCGAGGGGAAGAGGCCGGGCACCGGCTCGATGGTCAGCGGCTTCAGCCGGCCGAGGCCGCGGGCCGCGAGGTCGCGCGCGAGGCCGCGGACGCCCAGGCCGTCGGGACGGTTCGGGGTGATCTTCACCTCGATCACCGGGTCGTTCACACCCTTGTAGTCGATGAAGCGCATCCCCATCGGCGCATCCGTGGGCAGGTCTATGATCCCGTCGTGATCGTCCGACAGCATCAGTTCGCGCTCCGAGCAAAGCATGCCGTTCGACTCGACCCCACGGATCACGCCGGGCTTGAGATCCACGCCGGTGCCCGGGACATGGGTTCCCACCGGGGCGAAGACCCCCACGAGGCCAGTGCGGGCATTCGGTGCGCCGCAAACCACCTGCACCTCCTCGGAAGGCGCGTCGGGGCCCTTCGGCCAGGTCTCGACCCGGCAAAGGCGGAGGCGGTCGGCATTCGGATGCGGTTGCGCCTCGATCACGCGGCAGATCCGGAAGGCGCCGAGCACCTTGGCCGGATCCTCGACGCCCTCGACCTCGTGGCCGAGGTCGGTGAGGGCGGTCACGATCTGGTCGAGCGGGGCCTCGGTTTCGAGGTGATCCTTCAGCCAGGACAGGGTGAATTTCATCGGGCGCCCCTCGGAATTGGTTGCGGTCCGGGCCTTAGCGCAAACGGACGGGAAGGGGAAGGCCGCGGGACGCGCCGCTCGGCTGCGACGCAGGTGGACGTCAACCTTTTCTTCGTAATCCGGTGCTAGCGGGAAGTATGGACCATTGGCTCGCTCTCCCCGCCGACCGCCGCCGCTCCGTTGGCATGATGCGCCTCTGCCTCCTGATGGGGCTGATGGCGCTGCTCTGGCTGCAGGATCTCCACGGCGTGAGTGCGCGGCACGATGCCGCCGCGATGGTTGCCTTGCCGTAGAAGGATCGGGGATGGTCAGACACCCGGGCCTCCCGTTCAGAGACGGGGTGGACATTCGGGAAAGCGGCAATCGGTGCAAGGTTCGGAGCGTCGTCTGCACCAGCCGCTTTTCGGTCGGCGGATCTGCCACGCCACGTCGCGGTGCTGGACGAGGCTCCACAAGCCGGCGCTCTCGGGCGCAGCCGGGCCGTAAGGCTCCGGGCGCGGGAGGCGCCCGGAGCGGCGGATCAGAAGCCGATCTTCGGCAGCGTCAGCGCCGGCAGGCTCAGCTCGGGCAGCGCGAAGCGCGGCATCGTGAGCTCGGGCAGGTGCGCGCGAACGGCGGCCCAGTCGATATAGGTCGAGAGATAGCCGACCGTCAGCATGGCGAGCACCAGCAGCATCAGCCGGAAGCCCTGCGCAGAGAAGCGGAAGGCCAGCTCCTTGCGGTAGAGATCCTCGATCAGCTGGTCCTGCAGACGGCTGGCGGCGGTCGCATCGTCGGCGCTGTTCGTCAGCACCCGGTGCGTCTCGATCTGGTCGACCTGCGACAGGCCGAAGCCCAGCCGCAGCACGAAGGGCACGCAGCAGACGGCGAGCCCGATCAGGAGGAGCCGACCGGGCTGCCAGCTCGGGATCGAGAAGGCGAGCGTGAGCTCGGCCCCCAGAAGGACCGCCCAGAGGGCCACGAGCGTGGCGCTGCGGATTTCGGTCTTGCGGAGGAAGGACTGCAGCACCTCCTGCGCCTCGGGGCTGCGGTCGGTGACGTTGCCGGGCGAATTCGCCTGAAGCTGGCCGTACAGCTGGAACCGCTTCCGCCACATCGGATAGCGCCGGGCGGCGGGATATTCGGGATAGCGGAACTGGCGGCGCAGCTCGAGATAGTAGATCGCGGCGAAATACCAGACGACGAGGGTCGCCGCGATGACGTTCTGGATAGTGACGATTTGATGTACGGTAACCATGGCTGGACCCTTTACAAGATCCGGTCAGGGTATCAGCGGCTGAGGCCCCCGGCCAGATCGGGCATGTCCAAAGCGGCAAAGCCATAGTGACGCAGCCAGCGCAGGTCGCTCTCGAAGAAGGCGCGAAGGTCGGGGATGCCGTATTTCAGCATGGCGATGCGGTCGATGCCCATGCCGAAGGCGAAGCCCTGCCAGATGTCCGGATCCACGCCCGCGGCCGCGAGCACCTTGGGATGCACCATGCCGGAGCCCAGGATCTCGAGCCAGCTTTCACCCTCTCCGATCCTGAGCTGTCCGCCCTCCCAGGAGCAGCGGATGTCGACCTCGGCCGAGGGCTCGGTGAAGGGGAAGTGCGAGGCGCGGAAGCGCAGCTCGACCGACGGCACCTCGAAGAAGGCGCGGCAGAATTCCTCGAGCACCCACTTGAGGTTGGCCATGGAGATGTCGCGGTCGATGGCGAGCCCCTCGACCTGGTGGAACATGGGCGTATGGGTCTGGTCCATGTCCATGCGGTAGACGCGGCCGGGCGCGATCACCCGGATCGGCGCGCCCTGCGCCTGCATGGCCCGGATCTGCACCGGCGAGGTATGGGTGCGCAGGACGTGCGGCGGGCGGTCGTCGCCCTCGGCGCGCGCCATGAAGAAGGTGTCGTGCTCCTGCCGGGCCGGATGCTCGGGCGGGATGTTCAGCGCGTCGAAGTTGAACCAGTCGCTCTCGACCTGCGGGCCTTCCGCCACGGCGAAGCCCATGTCGGCGAAGATCGCGGTCAGTTCCGCCATGACTTGGCTCACCGGGTGGATCGTGCCTGCGCGGCGCGGCCGGCCGGGCAGCGTCACGTCGAGCCATTCGGTCTTCAGCCGCGCATCGAGCGCCGCATCGGCCAGCCCCTGCTTGCGGGCGCGCAGGCTTGCGTCGATCTCGTCCCGCAGGCGGTTCAGCGCGGCGCCGGTGGTCTGGCGCTCCTCGGGCGACATCTGGCCCAGCTCGCGCATCTTCAGGCTGATCTCGCCCTTCTTGCCCAGGGCAGCCAGACGGACCTCCTCGAGCGCGGCCTCGTCGGCGGCGCTGGCGATGGCCTCGATATATTTGCCTCTGAGCGTGTCGAGCGCGGTCATGTCAGCCTCCGGTGCAGGTGACGGCGTGCTATCGGCAGAGGGTCGGTTTGTCCAGAGCAGGAGGTTCCGCGTCCCGACAGGAAGCGCCGGTGTCCCTCGGCGAGCAAGACGCGGCGGCATGCCCCGCACCGCGCCGGTGACGCGCATGAAAAAGCCCCGCGGCCCGGGCGGGCGCGGGGCTGTCGGCGGATCCTGCCTCGATCAGGCCAGCGCGGCCTTGGCCTGCGCGGCGATCGAGTTGAAGGCTTCCGGCTCGTGCACGGCGAGATCGGCGAGGACCTTGCGGTCCACCTCGATTCCGGCCTTCGCCAGGCCGTTGATGAAGCGCGAATAGGTCATCTCGACGTCGAAGAGACGCACGGCCGCGTTGATGCGCTGGATCCACAGGGCGCGGAAGTTGCGCTTGCGGGCCTTGCGGTCGCGGGTCGCGTACTGGTTCGCCTTGTCGACGGCCTGGGTCGCGGTACGGAAGTTCGTGGAGCGGGCGGCGTAGTAGCCTTTCGCCTGCTTGATCACCTTGCGGTGGCGGGCGTGCGTGACCTTGCCGGACTTGACGCGGGACATGTGAAGCTCTCCTTACCGGTCGTAGGGCATGTATTTCTTGACGATCTTCGCGTCGGCGTCGGACAGGATCATGGTCCCGGTCACATCGCGGATGAATTTCGTCGAGCGTTTGATCATGCCGTGGCGCTTGCCGGCCGGGCCGGCCTTCACCTTGCCGGTGGCGGTGAAGCTGAAGCGCTTCTTCGCCGCGGACTTGGTCTTCATCTTGGGCATTTCCATCTCCTCTTGCGAGTGGGTCAAGCACGACTCGGCATGCCTCTTAGGCCGGCCGTGCGGGTGTAAGACGCGCCCTATAGGGGCGAGCGTCCCCCGGTGCAAGCGGATTCAGCGCAGAAGCCGCCCGAACACGTTCGAGAAGGCGCGCGGGATGTCGGCCATGTCGTAGCCGCCCGGGCGGCCCTCGAGGGCGAGCACGATGAGCGTGCCCGCGACGAGGACGAGGATGGCGCCCGCGCGGGGCGGGCGGCCATCCACGGCGGCCGAGAACAGCGCCGGGACGGCAAGGACGCCGACCATGACACCCATGACGAGAAAAAGCTCGCTGTTCAAAACCTTCACCCTTGTGCGCCTCGTGCGAGACTACTCGGGATCGCCGCTGTAGATCAATCGTTCGTCACAGGGCGCGACGCGCAGGATGTTCGTCGTGCCGCGCACGTTGAAGGGCACGCCGGCCACGACGGCGATCTGCTCGTGCTCGTGGGCGAAGCCGTCCGAGAGTGCCGCGCGGGCGGCGCAGATCACCGCCCCCTTGAAGCGCTCCTGCGGCTCGGTCAGGACGCAATGCGTCCCCCAGGTGAGCGAGAGGCGACGCGCGGTTTCGACCAGCGGCGTGAGGGCGAGGATCGGCACCCGCGGACGCTCGCGCGCCACCAGCGAGACCGTCTTGCCGGTCTGGGTGAAGCAGCAGATGGCCTTGATCGGCGTGTTCTCGGCGATCTCGCGGGCGGCGGCCACGATGGCGTCGGCCACGCTCGTGCGCTTGGCCGAGCGGCTGGCCTCGATGATGTCGCGATAGACCGGGTCGTTCTCGACCGAGATGGCGGTGTTGTTCATCGTGGTCACGGCCTCGATCGGATAGGATCCGGCCGCGGATTCCGCCGAGAGCATCACAGCATCGGCGCCTTCGTAGATCGCGGTCGCCACGTCGGAGACCTCGGCCCGCGTCGGCATCGGCGAGTCGATCATCGATTCCAGCATCTGCGTGGCGACGATCACCGGCTTGGCCGCCGCGCGCGCGCCACGCACGAGACGCTTCTGGATCGGCGGCACGGCCTGCACCGGCAGTTCGACGCCCAGGTCGCCGCGCGCCACCATGATCCCGTCGGAGACCGCAAGGATTGCGTCAAAAGCCTTCACGGCGGCCGGCTTCTCGATCTTCGACAGGATCGCCGCCCGGCCGCGGGCGAGGCTGCGGGCTTCCTCGACATCCTCGGGTCGCTGGACGAAGGAGAGTGCCAGCCAGTCCACGCCGAGTTCGCAGACGAATTCGAGGTCGCGGCGGTCCTTTTCCGACAGGGCCGCCAGCGGCAGCACCACGTCGGGCACGTTCACGCCCTTGCGGTTCGAGATGGTGCCGCCCACCGTCACCACGCAGTCGGCGAAGTCCGGGCCGCAGTCGCGCACCTCGAGACGGATCTTGCCGTCGTTGACGAGCAGGCTCGACCCCGGCTCCAAGGCTGCAAAGATTTCGGGATGCGGCAGGTTCACCCGCTCGAGCGTGCCCGGCGCGGGATCGAGATCCAGCCGGAAATGGGCCCGCTCGACCAGCTCTTCCGAACCGTTGGCGAAGGTTCCGACGCGGAGCTTCGGCCCCTGAAGATCGGCGAGGATGCAGACCGGGGTTCCCGTGTCGGCCTCGATCCGGCGCAGCATCTGGTGGCGCGCGCGGATGTCGTCGTGCGAGCCGTGGCTCATGTTCAGCCGGAACACATCCGCGCCGGCCTCGAAGAGTGCGCGGATGGTGGCGTAGTCGTTGGAGGCCGGCCCAAGGGTGGCCACGATCTTTACATTGCGAAGGCGTCTCATCGTGCCTCGTTTCCTCGTAGTTCCATCGATGTCGTGGTGGGCCGGTTCCTCTATGGCCCAAAGCCCGCGGCACGGCAACTGGCGCTTTTTCCGATTGCGTCCTAAACCGGACCTCTGACAGGGATGTGACGGAGCGCCTGATGACCGCCTTCGAGATCGTGGGAGCCGACCGCCCCTCGCGCTGGCTCGTGACCTGCGACCATGCCTCGAACCGGGTTCCGTCCGAGGTGGCAGGGGGCGACCTGGGCCTCCCGGCGGCCGAGATGGAGCGGCACATCGCCTATGACGTGGGGGCTGCGGGGGTGGCGCGGGCGCTGGCCGGGCTGCTGGACGGCCCCTGCGTGCTCTCGACCTTCTCGCGGCTGGTGATCGACCCGAACCGCGGCGAGAAGGACCCGACGCTGGTCATGCGGCTTTACGACGGCACGATCATCCCGGCGAACCGGCATGTGGATGCGGCCGAGGTCGGGCGGCGCCTCGAGATGCTCCACCGGCCCTATCATTCGGCCCTGGCGCGGCTGGCCGCGCGGCGGGCCGACACGGTGATCGTCGCGATCCACTCCTTCACGCCACGGCTGCAGGGCCGGGCGCCGCGGCCCTGGCATGTGGGTATCCTGCATTCGCCGCTGAACGACCGCTTCAGCCGGGCGCTGATCGAGAGGCTGCGGGCCGAGGCCGATCTCTGCATCGGCGACAACCAGCCCTATCTCGGCCACCTGCCGGGGGACTCGATCGACCGGCACGCGCTGCAGCGCGACCGGCTGAACACGCTGATCGAGCTGCGCCACGACCTGATCCGGGAAGAGGCGGAGCAGCGGGCCTGGGCCGAGCGGCTCGCGCCGATCCTCGAGGAGGTGCTTGCGGACCTGCCGGACTGAGATCCGGGCTCGGCCGGCGCTGCCGGTCGGGGGCATCGGCTGCTGCCCGCTGCCCTTCCTGTCTCAGTGGCTCCGGCCTGCGTGTGGCCCGCGCCGTCGAGCGCGGATGGCATCGTTTCGAGAACCCCCCGGCTCATGTGCCGCCCGGTCAGGGCGGAGAAGCTGAGGGTCCGTTCCTGCTCAAGGGGCCGTCGGTGGCCCAAAGCAGAACGGGCGGCCCAACGGCCGCCCGTTTCCGTCCGGGAAGGGATGCCTCAGACGGCGGCCTTCAGGCTCTCGTCGAGGTAGATCTCGCGCAGGCGGGCCGCGACGGGGCCGGGGGTGCCCGCGCCCACCGCCTTCCCGTCGACCTCGATCACCGGCAGGACGAAGGCCGAGGCCGAGGTGAAGAAGGCCTCGTCGGCCGACTGCGCCTCCTCGATGGTGAAGGGGCGTTCCTCCACCTCCATCTGCGCCTCGCGCGCGAAGCGGACGACGGCGGAGCGGGTGATCCCGTGCAGGATGTCGTTCGAGAGGTTGCGGGTGATGATCTTGCCGCCCTTCACGATATAGACGTTGTTCGAGGTTCCCTCGGTGACGAAACCGTCCTCGACGAACCAGGCATCGTCCACATGGGCCTTCTTGGCGGCCATCTTGGCCATCGACGGATAGAGCAGCTGCACCGTCTTGATGTCGCGGCGACCCCAGCGGATGTCCGGGATCGAGATCACCCTGATGCCCACCTTGGCGACGGGGTTGGCCGCGAGGCCCGGCTTCGACTGCGTGAAGAGCACGACGGTCGGCTTCGTGTCGGCAGGCGGGAAGGCGAAGTCGCGGTCGCCCGGATTGCCACGGGTGACCTGGAGGTAGATCATCCCCTCCTCGACGCCGTTGCGTGCCACCAGCTCGCGGTGCACCTCCAGCAGTTCCTCCGCGCTCATCGGCATCGCCATGTCAAGCTCGCCCAGCGAGCGTTCGAGGCGCGCGACGTGGCCGGCGAAGTCGATGAGCTTGCCGCCGAGGACCGAGGTCACCTCGTAGACGCCGTCGGCCATGAGAAAGCCCCGGTCGAAGATCGAGACGGTGGCTTCTTCCTCGGGGAGATACTCCCCGTTCACATAGACGGTGCGGCTCATGTTCAACCCCAGAGTTCGGCGGATGGAGGATGGATGCCGGCTTCGTCGAAGACGAGCGGCTGATCGCGGTCTTCGGCCAGAAGCAGGGGGCCGTCAAGGTCGACGTAAGCCGCACCCTGCGCAACGAGGGTCGCGGGCGCCATGGCGAGCGAGCTGCCGACCATGCAGCCCACCATCAGCCCGTAGCCCTCGGCCAGCGCCGCCTCGCGCAGCGCCAGGGCCTCGGTCAGGCCGCCGGTCTTGTCGAGCTTGATGTTGACCACGTCATACTTGCCTCTGAGCGCGGGCAACGAGTGGCGGTCGTGGCAGGATTCGTCGGCGCAGACCGGCAGCGGGCGGGCGATCTCGGACAGCAGGTCGTCCTGCCCCGCGGGCAGCGGTTGCTCGACCAGCGCCACGCCGAGGCGCAGCAGGTGTGGCGCAAGGTCGGTGTAGATCTCGGCCGTCCAGCCTTCGTTGGCATCCACGATGATGCGCGTGTCCGGCGCGCCCGCGCGGACGGCCTCGAGCCGGGGCATGTCGTCAGGCGTGCCGAGCTTGATCTTCAGGAGCGGCCGGTGCGCGTTCCGCGCCGCCGCTGCCTGCATCCTCTCGGGCGCATCGAGCGAGAGGGTGAAGGCCGTGACCTGCGGTTGCGGCGCGGGCAGACCCAGAAGCTGCCAGACCCGCTTGCCGGTATCCTTCGCCTCGAGATCCCAGAGCGCACAGTCCACCGCATTGCGCGCGGCACCAGCTGGCAGCAGCGTCTGCAGGTTGGCGCGGGTGAGGTTCTCGGGCAGCGTCGCGATCTGGTCGGCGACGCTCTCGAGCGTCTCGCCGTAGCGGGAGTAGGGCACGCATTCGCCCCGCCCGGTGAGACCCGCGCGCTCGACCGCGACGGTCAGCACCCGCGCTTCGGTGCGCGATCCGCGCGAGATGGTGAAGACCTCGGCGAGACGGAAGCTCTCGGGGGTGACGGTGATCATGGCGGTTCCTCCGGCCGTTCGTATCGGGCGCCGCGGGACCGTCAGTCACGCGGAGTGGTTCCGGGCGGCGCGGCCGGGCTGGAAGCGGCGGTTGCCACGCCTGATCGCCGCCGGCGCGCCCGTTGCAGAAGGGGCCGCCCGGCAGCCGGTCGTCGCCCCGGCGGGAAGCTACACTGCGATCAGCGCGTCGACCAGACGCCCTGCTCCGTGCCGGAACGGATCGACCGTGGGCAGGCCCGTCCGGGCCTCGACCTCGGCGCAATAGGCCAGTGCTTCCTCGTCGGAAAGGGCGGCCGTGTTGATCGCACAGGCGACGGCCACGCAGGCCGGGTTCGCGACGCGCGCCATGGCGAGAGCCGCGTCACGAACCTGCTCGATGCTCGGCAGCGTGTAGTCGGGCAGGCCGCGCATGTGGGTCCGCGTCGGCTCGTGGCAGATCACCAGCGCATCCGGCTGCCCGCCGTGGATCAGCGCGAGCGTGACGCCCGAATAGCTGACGTGGAAGAGCGAGCCCTGGCCCTCGATCAGGTCCCAGTGATCGGGATCGTTGTCCGGCGTCAGATGTTCGATCGAGCCTGCCATGAAATCCGCGACCACCGCGTCGAGCGGCACGCCGCCGCCGGTGATGAGGATGCCCGTCTGTCCCGTCGCCCGGAACGTGGCCTTCAGCTTGCGCTGCCGCATCTCGCGGTCGATGCAGAGGGCGGTATACATCTTGCCGATCGAGCAGTCGGTGCCGACGGCCAGCATCCGCTTGCCCGTGCGCTTGCGCCCGTTCGCGATCGGATAGTCCTCCATCGGCACCCGGACATCGTGGAGCGTCCGGCCCGTGGCATGGGCGACGGCGGCGAGGTCCTCCTCGTCACGAAGCAGGTTGTGCAGGCCGGAGGCGAGATCGAAGCCTTCCTCGAGCGCCGCAACCAGCACCTTCTTCCAGGCCTGCGAGATCACGCCGCCGCGGTTCGCCACTCCGATGACCAGGGTGCGGCAGCCCGCGGCTTTCGCCTCGGCCAGGGTCATGTCCGGCAGCCCGAGATCGGCCTTGCAACCTTCCATCCGGAACTGCCCCACCGCAAATTCCGGCCGCCAGTCCCTGATGCCCTGCGCAACCTTCGCGGCCAGGGCGTCCGGCGCATCGCCGAGAAAGAGCAGGTAGGGGGTCTGGATCATGATGGACATCCTCGGGTTGATCGTGCGGATCATGCGCGGGACGCTGCGGAATTGCATCGCATTCTCTGCGTCTGCATTTACTTCTTGTGGGACAATCTTCGGATTTTCTGCCAGATGGCAGCAGAATTCTCCGCTATGCCGCGATATTGCGCAAGCATCGGTTCCGTGCACGATGCGCTTTCTGCGCCTGCGAAAGTCGCTTGCGTCGTCGCGCGCAATATAATAACGAATTGCGCAAGCCACATGAAACTTCCTTGCCGAGAGATCGAATGAGCTTCAGACTCCAGCCTGCACCTCCCGCCCGTCCGAACCGCTGCCAGCTGTTCGGCCCCGGCTCGAGGCCCGCGCTGTTCGAGAAGATGGCAGCTTCGGCGGCCGATGTAATCAATCTCGACCTGGAAGATTCGGTTTCGCCCGACGACAAGCCGCAGGCCCGCGCCAACATCATCGAGGCGATCAACGGGCTCGACTGGGGGAAGAAGTATCTCTCGGTGCGAATCAACGGCCTCGACACGCCGTTCTGGTATCGCGACGTGGTGGACCTGCTCGAACAGGCGGGCGAGCGCCTCGACCAGATCATGATCCCGAAGGTCGGCTGCGCGGCGGATGTCTATGCCGTGGATGCGCTGGTAACTGCCATCGAGCGCGCCAAGGGCCGGACAAAGCCCGTAAGCTTCGAGGTCATCATCGAATCGGCCGCCGGCATTGCACATGTGGAAGAGATCGCCGCCTCTTCGCCACGGCTTCAGGCGATGAGCCTTGGCGCGGCCGATTTCGCCGCGTCGATGGGCATGCAGACCACGGGTATCGGTGGGACGCAGGAAAACTACTACATGTTGCATGACGGGCAGAAGCACTGGTCCGATCCCTGGCACTGGGCGCAGGCGGCGATCGTGGCAGCGTGCCGGACCCACGGCATCCTGCCCGTCGACGGGCCCTTCGGCGACTTCTCGGACGACGAGGGCTTCCGTGCGCAGGCCCGCCGTTCGGCGACGCTCGGCATGGTGGGCAAGTGGGCGATACACCCGAAGCAGGTGGCCCTCGCGAACGAGGTATTCACCCCCTCGGAGAAAGCGGTAACCGAAGCGCGGGAAATTCTCGCGGCGATGGAAGCTGCGAAGCAGCGGGGCGAGGGAGCGACTGTCTACAAGGGAAGACTTGTTGACATCGCGTCCATCAAACAGGCAGAAGTGATCGTAAGGCAGGCGGAAATGATATCCGCTTGAGTCATACCGGAGCTGCGGCGAGTTGGGAGGCAAACCGCAGCGCATCGGGAGGACGCGCGCCCCGGACCCCGGTCCGGGGCGTTGCTGTGTTCAGAGCAACGGAACGCAGATCTCTGTCACCAGAGCATCCGACGGCGTCTCCATCGCGGCATTGAGGTAGATCTCGATCACCGGCCCCTCCGCCTGAATCTCGCGCATCTCCGGCAACCACTTGCCGACGAGATACTGATGGGCCTTCGACAGCCCCGAATAGGGACCGATGTATCGCAGGACCGCGTAGCGGCCCCCGGTCAGCCGCAGCTCCTCGAGCGGCGGCGGGATGTCCATCGCGTCGGGCACGGCGATGGCGGCATGGCTGTGCAGCGCCTCGGGAGGCACCAGCACGGGATTGTCCCAGTAGACGGCGATCATGCAGCCGGCCTGCGAGAGCAAGCCGCGCTCTTCGAGGACCTGGCAGGTCTGGCCGAAGGTGCAGCCGATCTCGTCGAACGAGCCTGCGTGGCGCAGGGCGGCAAGGCGCCGAGGGGACTTTTCGCGGATATGCACCGGGTACATGGCCTGGCTCCTCAACTCGTCTCTGATCGTGATCCGATGTTGACCGATTCCATGCGCTTCGCTCGTGTGGCATCTTGACCGGCGCGGGCCGGCGGACGCGACGTCGCGCCATCCGACGGACCATGCGGCGCCCCTGCGGCGGCGCGTCCCAGTCGTCATGTTGCATTTGCGCCCGCCCGGTTGCATATGTCGTGCCGGTCCGTACGGAGTGTCCGCGATGAACTATCTCGAATTCGAAAAACCTCTCTCCGAGATCGAGGGGAAGGCCGAAGAACTTCGCGCGCTCGCGCGGGGGAACAAGGAGATGGACGTCGAAAAGGAGGCCACCGCGCTCGACCGCAAGGCCGAGACGCTGCTGAAGGACCTCTACAAGGACCTCACTCCGTGGCGGAAGTGCCAGGTGGCGCGCCACCCCGACCGTCCGCACTGCAAGGACTACATCGAGGGCCTGTTCACCGAATACACGCCGCTCGCGGGTGACCGGAACTTTGCCGACGACCATGCGATCATGGGCGGCCTCGCCCGGTTCAACGACAACCCGGTGGTGGTGATCGGGCAGGAGAAGGGCCACGACACCAAGACCCGGATCGAGCGCAATTTCGGCATGGCGCGGCCCGAGGGCTATCGCAAGGCGATCCGGCTGATGGACATGGCCCATCGCTTCCGGCTGCCGGTGATTACCCTCGTCGATACGCCCGGCGCCTATCCGGGCAAGGGCGCGGAAGAGCGTGGCCAGGCCGAGGCCATCGCACGGGCGACGCAGAAATGTCTCGAGATCGGCGTGCCGCTGGTGACCGTGGTGATCGGTGAGGGCGGTTCGGGCGGCGCCGTGGCGCTGGCGACGGCGAACCGGATCGCTATGCTTGAGCACTCGGTCTATTCGGTGATCTCGCCCGAGGGCTGCGCCTCGATCCTGTGGAAGGACGCCGAGAAGATGCGCGAGGCGGCCGAGGCGCTGCGCCTGACCGCGCAGGACCTGCACAAGCTGGGCGTGATCGATCGGATCATCAAGGAGCCGCTGGGCGGCGCGCAGCGCGGCCGCCGCGAGACGGTCGAGGCCGTGGGCAAGGCCATCGAGATGATGCTGAAGGAGCTGGTGGGCCGCAAGCCCGAGTGGCTGATCAAGGACCGCCGCAACAAGTTCCTCGATATGGGATCCAAGGGTCTGGCGGCTTGACGCCCTGGCTGCTGGTGCTGGTTGCGGGTCTGCTGGAAACCGGCTGGGCGCTGGGGCTGAAATACTCCGAAGGCTTCACGCGCCCGGTTCCGAGCGTGCTGACGCTGGTCGGAGCGACGGCCAGCTTCTGGCTCCTGAGCCTCGCAATGAAGAGCCTGCCGGTCGGCACCGCCTATGCCGTCTGGGTGGGCATCGGTGCCGTCGGCACCGCACTTCTCGCCATGGCAATCTTCGGAGAGCCCGCGTCGCCGCTCCGCATCGCGGGGATCGCCCTGATCGTGGCGGGAATCGTGGCGCTGAAGCTCGCCTGAGGCGGGCACTGCTTTCCGACAATTCGACGCAACAGGCAGCGCTGCGGCAAGTGTTCCGCAACTTCCGTCTACGAGCTTTCGCCTCAGCAGCGGAGGCGAACCATGTTCATGAAGATCTGGCACGGCGACAGGCTTACCGTCCGGTGGGTGCCGGACGAGGACGCCGGAACGGCGGGTGCCGAGGGTATCTTTCCCGACCGCGGAAGGATTCTCACCGAAACCGGCCCGCAGCCGGTGGCATCTCTCGTTCCCGGCGACCGCCTGTGGTGCAAGGGCGACCGCTTCCTGCCGGTCCTTGCGGTCGATCGCCGGATCCTTCGTCCTGAACCGCTTGCGGATCCCCGGCTCTGGCCGATCTGGATCGCGCCCGACGCGCTGGGCGCGGATCAGCCCGCCCGCCTGCTGGTGGTCTCGCCGGACCAGAGGATGGTCCTGTCGGGGGCGAGCACGGCCGAGGGCATGTTGCCGCCGGAAGTGTCGGTGCCCGCGGTGGCGCTCGTCAACGGTCGCAGCATCAGGCAGCGTCCGCTGGAAGCCCCGCTTTCGGTCACGCGCCTCTTCCTCTCCGAGGCGCTCTGCGTGCAGGTGGACAACCTGCTTCTGGTCGCGGCGCGGCGACGGGCGCTTCTTGGGTGCGACGCGGCGGACGATGCCGCTTCCGCAAGAGGCGCCCGCGGCCGGGTGGGCGAAGGCTGACGTCCCGGCCGGCGGCACGCCTGTCTGCGCAAATGATCCGCTCACGGAGCCGGGGCCCGCGTGGTCCCGTTTCTCACGCGACCGTCACGAGGGGGTGAGGGAGGGGAACGACTCTTTCGACTGCCCGTTGCCCGGCCAGAAAAACGACAGGGAGACGACCGATGAACCGCCTTTACCCGCTTGCGCTCTTGCTGGCTCCGGCTGCCGCCTTCGCCCAGCCGGTCGAACAAGGTGCCCCCGCCACGGACTTCGAGCCCGCCTTCGAGAACCAGACCCGCGCCCCGGCGCTGGCGGACAGTTCTGTCGAGGCGCGTTCCTTCGTCGAGGGGTTGGAGCATCCCTGGGGCATCGGTTCCTTGCCCGACGGCGGATGGCTCGTGACGGAGCGGCCGGGGCGGCTGAGGATCGTCTCGGCCGATGGCACACTTTCCGACCCCGTATCCGGCCTGCCCGAAGTGGATGCGCGCAAGCAGGGTGGCCTGCTCGACGTGGCTGCAGGGCCGACCTTTGCCGAGGACCGGATGATTTACTGGACCTATGCCAAGCGCGTCGACGGCGGAACGGTGACTGCGGCGGCCCGGGGCGTGCTTTCCGAGGATCAAACCGAACTGACCTCGGTCGAGGACATCTTCGTGCAGCATCCACCCTCGCAGGCCCCCATGCATTACGGCTCGCGGATCGCCTTCGACGGCGAGGGGCACGTCTTCATCACGACCGGCGAGCATTCGATCCGCGCCGAGCGGGAACGTGCGCAGGATCTCGGCACCAGCTACGGCAAGGTGATCCGGCTGGCGCTCGACGGTTCTGCGCCGTCGGACAATCCCTTCGTCGGCGGCGAAGGTCTGGACACGATCTGGACCTACGGTCACCGCAACATCCAGAGCGCTGCTTTCGCCCCGGATGGCCGGCTCTGGATCATCGAGCACGGGCCCAAGGGGGGCGACGAGCTGAACCTGATCGAGCCGAAATCGAACTACGGCTGGCCCGAGGTGAGCTACGGAGTCAACTACGACGGAACCCCCGTGGGCACCGGCGAGGCGCGGGCGGAGGGCTTCGTCGAGCCTGTCTATTACTGGGATCCCGTCATCGCGCCGGGCGGCATGACCTTCTACGAGGGTGCAGCCTTCGAGGACTGGCAGGGGGATCTGCTGGTCGGCTCGATGAAGCCCGGCGGTCTGGTGCGGCTGACGATCGACGGCGACCGCGTGACAGGCGAGGAGCGTCTGCTGGCGGAGGTCGGACGGGTTCGCGACGTGCAGGAGACCGGGGATGGCGAGCTTCTTCTGCTGATCGACGCGCCGGACGGAGGCATCCTCCGCGTGACGCCGGCCACTCCCGAAGGCTGACGGGCGACCGGCTCCAACTGTGAGGGGATCGGCCGCGTCCTGGACAGGCGATGCCTGCAATTGCCGTTTGCGCCCAAGGTCCTTGCGCGGCTCCTGCGGAGTCTGCCGAGGGGCCAGAGCCCGCTCGTGGTCAGTCGAAGGTGCCCGAGGCGCGGCCGATCAGCATGAAGGCACGGGCCGTCCGGGTTTCCGCCATTTCGGCAATCTCGGCGTCCGTGGCCTGTCTCGCGAAATGCGAGAAAGTCCTGTCGAAGGCACGCAGGAAATGGTGCGAAGCGTCCCGGAACACCGGATCCTCGCGCATCTTGGTCGCAACCGGTCCCAGCACATCCTTGTCATGGATGCCGCCGAGGTCCGAGATCGGCCGTCCGCGTTCGCCCTCGGCGAAGCGGCGCCAGATCTCCGGCCGCGCGCGGTCGGGCACCAGATCCTCCATGAAAAGGCCGAGCTGGCTCAGCAGGGTCAACACGTCCTGTGCGGCGCGGATGAGCTTCGCGGAAGCCTGATCCTCGAGCGCGCGGCGCAGCGCGCGAAATCCTGCCCGATCCTCGACGCTCTCGGGGAAATTCATCGCGCGGACCAGATCGGCCACCGTCAGCGGCGCACGCTGGCGTGGCCCGTTCAGCGCGAGTGCCGGCTGGTCCTGCGGTGTTGCAGTGGGCGTCGGATCCGCCGGTGCCGGGAAGAGGTCCGCGAGGCGCTGCTCGAACTGGTGCAGGGTGCCGGCCATCTCCTCGACCCGCTTCTCCAGCGCCACGCGTGCCGCTCCGCCCTGCTGGCTGACCAGATGAGCCTTCCGCATTGCATCGACGGCACTGGCCATCCGCTCGTTCTCGGACCTGAGCTGGCGGATCGTGCGGAGGAACAGGACCATCGCGACCGTGATCACCAACGGAACGACGACGGCCAGGACGGCGAGAACATGGGCGAAGATCCCGCCACCGCCCCGGAAGATCAGGTGCAGCGCGACCGAGAGCGTCCAGAGCAGACCCGCACCGGCCACGCCCGCCTCGAGCGGCGAAAGGGCTGCCAGGCGCTCGCGGGCGTAGAACCCAAGATCGACGGACTTGTCCTGCGGCTCGGTCATGGCGCTGCCGTCAGACGAAGCGGACCGAGACCACCTCGTATCCGCGCTCGCCGCCCGGGGTCTTGACCTCGACCGTGTCGCCTTCGTCCTTGCCGATCAGGGCACGCGCGAGTGGCGACTTGATGTTGAGAAGCCCCGCCTCGATATCGGCCTCGGCCTCGCCGACGATCTGGTAGGTCTTCTCTTCCTCCGTCTCCTCGTCGATGATCGTGACGGTCGCGCCGAACTTGATCGAGCCCGACAGACGCGCCGGGTCGATCACCTCGGCCAGCGACAGAATCGATTCCAGCTCCTTGATGCGGCCTTCGATGAAGCTCTGCTTCTCGCGTGCGGCGTGATATTCGGCGTTCTCCGACAGATCGCCATGCTCGCGCGCCTCGGCGATGGAGCGGATGACGGCCGGACGCTCCACCGTCTTGAGCGTCTTGAGTTCGTCGTCGAGCGCGGTGAAACCCGCGCGGGTCATCGGGATCTTTTCCATCGGCCTTCACCAGAAAAACAGAAAGCCACGGCCCGGGCAGGACCATGACCTTGCGCATGTGTTCGGTTCACCTGATCCGAAGGGGCGGACGAATGCAAGGGGGTCGTTGGCTTGCACGCGGCCGCTCGCGCGGGCGCGGCATTGTCGCGGCACCGCGGCGAAAGGATCGCCGCGTTACGATTGACCTCGCGCCATGCATGTTGCAGGAACGACGGGATGTCTTGATTAGCGCTTTCCAGCCGGGTCGCCCGAGGCCCGCCAGAGGACCGACTGATGACCGAGCATACCTCCCGCGAGCAGATGGAATACGATGTCGTCGTCGTGGGGGGCGGCCCGGCGGGCCTGTCGGCGGCGATCCGTCTGAAGCAGCTCGACCCCGACCTGTCCGTGGTGCTGCTCGAGAAGGGGTCCGAGGTCGGTGCGCACATCCTATCGGGTGCGGTGCTCGATCCTGTCGGCCTGAATGCCCTGATTCCCGACTGGAAGGAAAAGGGCGCGCCGCTGAACACGCCGGTGACGGAGGACCACTTCTTCGTCCTCACCCCCACGGGTCAGACCATGCTGCCGTCCTGGCCGGTGCCGAAGCTCATGGACAACCACGGCAACTACGTCGTGTCGATGGGCAATGTCTGCCGCTGGCTTGCGACCCAGGCCGAGGAACTCGGCGTCGAGATCTTCCCCGGCATGTCCTGCTCGGAGCTGGTCTACGGCGAGAACGGCGAGGTGCGCGGCGTGGTTGCGGGCGAGTTCGGCAGGCAGTCCGACGGCACGCCCGGCCCGAGCTACGAGCCGGGGATGGAACTTCTCGGCAAGTATGTCCTGCTGGCCGAAGGCGTGCGCGGCTCGCTCTCCAAGCAGGTGATGGAGAAATTCGACCTCCGCAACGGCTACGGGCCGCAGAAATACGGCCTCGGCATGAAGGAGATCTGGGAGATCGACCCGGCCAAGCACAAGCAGGGCCGGATCTGGCACACGATGGGCTGGCCGCTGGGCAAGAACGCGGGCGGCGGCTCGTTCATCTACCATGCCGAGAACAACCAGATCTTCATCGGCCTCGTCGTCCACCTGAACTACGAGAACCCGCATCTCTATCCCTATCAGGAGTTCCAGCGCTTCAAGCACCATCCGATGGTGGCCGAGTTGCTGAAGGGCGGAAAGCGCGTGGCCTATGGTGCCCGCGCCATCTCCGAGGGCGGCTACCAGTCGCTGCCGAAGATGGTGTTCCCGGGTGGTGCGCTGCTCGGCTGCTCGGCCGGCATGGTCAACGTGCCGCGCATCAAGGGCAACCACAACGCCATGCTCTCTGGCAAGGCCGCGGCCGAGGCAGCCCATGCCGCGATCAGGGCCGGCAGGCAGGGCGACGAGCTTTCCGACTACGAGAAGGCCGTGCGCAAGGGGCCGATCGGCAAGGACCTGTGGAAGGTCCGCAACGTGAAGCCTATCTGGTCGCATCTCGGGCTCTACGCCTCGATGGCGCTGGGCGGCCTCGACATGTGGACGAACAGCCTCTTCGACTTCTCGTTCTTCGGGACGATGAAGCACAAGAAGACCGACGCCGCCGACACGGGCCTCGCCAAGGACTTCGCCCCGATCCAGTACCCGAAGCCCGATGGCGTGCTCTCCTTCGACCGGCTGACCAACGTGGCCTTCTCCTTCACCAATCACGAGGAAAGCCAGCCCGCGCATCTGAAGCTGAAGGACCCGTCGATCCCGATTGCTGTCAACCTGCCGAAATTCGCCGAACCTGCGCAGCGCTACTGCCCGGCCGGCGTCTACGAGGTGGTGAGCGAGGATGGCCGCGATCCGCGCTTCGTGATCAACTTCCAGAACTGCGTGCACTGCAAGACCTGCGACATCAAGGACCCGAGCCAGAACATCGACTGGGCCACGCCGCAGGGTGGGGACGGTCCGAACTATCCGAACATGTGAGCCTCTGACAATTGCGAGAGCGGCCCCCTTCCGCACCTGCGCGCATTGCCTTGCCCGCGCGGCAAGACTAGCGTTGCCGCAAAGCGGAGGCGAATTCTCATGGCGAACATCCTGATGCGGCCGGTCCTTGGTCTGGCGCTCGCGGCGCTTCTGCCGGTGGCGGCTGGGGCGCAGGAAGAGGATGCAGGTGCCTACCTCGCTGCCCGCGTGGCTGCCGCCGGCAGCGACTATCGCGCAGCGGCCGACTGGTTCACCCGGGCGCTTGCCTCCGACCCAGCAAATCCCAGCCTGATCGAGGGCGCCCTGATTTCCGACTTCTCGCTCGGCGAGATCGACAAGGCGGTGCCGCTCGCCACTCAGCTGGTGGAGGCGGGAGCGGGGGCGCAGGCCGCGGCTCTGGTGCTGCTCGCCGACCGCGCCACGCGCGAGGACTATTCGGCCATCCTTAAGGGCGAGCCCACCGGGCTGGGCCCGTTGGTGGACAGGCTTTCGCTCGCCTGGGCCGAGTTCGGAGCAGGGCGGATGTCCGAGGCGCTCGCGGCCTTCGACAGCCTTGCCAGGACCGAGGGGCTCGAAGCTTTCGGACTTTATCACAAGGCGCTCGCGCTTGCCGCGGCCGGCGATTTCGAGGGGGCCGACGAGATCCTGTCGGGCCGCGACGGAAATGCGCTGAGGGTGATGCGGCGCGGCTCGATCGCGCATGCGCAGATCCTCAGCCAGCTCGACCGCAATGCCGAGGCCATCGACATGCTCGACAAGAGCTTCGGCACCGACGCCGATGCAGGGATCGATGCGCTGAAGGCGCGGCTCGCCGCCGACGAGACACTGCCCTACGATGTGGCGCGGAACGCCTCCGACGGCATGGCCGAGGTCTTCTTCACGCTTGCGGGCGCCCTGAGCGGAGAGGTGGACGACGGATCGACCCTTCTCTACGCGCGGACCGCGACCCACCTGCGCCCCGACCACACCGAGGCGTTGCTGCTCTCGGCGCAGATCCTCGACAACCAGGGCCAGCACCAGCTCGCGTCAGAGACCTACGCGCGGATCCCGACGTCCGACCCGATGTTCTTCGTGGCCGAGATCGGCCGCGCCGACGCGCTGCGCGCGGACGGCAAGACCGAAGCCTCGCTCGAGGTGCTGCAGGGTCTGGCCCGCAGCCGCAGCGAGCTGATGCAGGTGCATCTCGCCCTTGGCGATGCGCTCCGCCGCGAGGAGCGGTATGCCGATGCCGTCACGGCCTACGATGCCGCTCTCGCCCGCGTGCCCGCGCCCGAGCGACAGCACTGGCCCATCTTCTACAGCCGCGGCATCAGCCACGAGCGCCTGTCGCAGTGGGCCGAGGCCGAGGCTGACTTCCGGCGTGCGCTGGAACTCAATCCCGACGAGCCGCAGGTGCTGAACTACCTCGGCTATTCCTTCGTGGACCGCGGCGAGAACCTCGACGAGGCGCTTTCGATGATCGAACGCGCCGTGGCCGCCCGGCCCGAGAGCGGCTACATCATCGACAGCCTTGCCTGGGCCTATTTCCGGCTCGGCCGCTACGCCGATGCTGTAGAGCCGATGGAGAAGGCCTCGCTGCTCGAGCCGGTCGATCCCATCGTCACCGACCACCTCGGCGATGTGTACTGGGCCGTCGGGCGCAAGCTCGAAGCCCGTTTCCAGTGGCGCCGCGCGCTCTCCTTCGATCCCGAGGACAAGGAGGCGCAACGCATCCGCCGCAAGCTCGAGGTCGGCCTCGACGCGCTGCTGGCGGAGGAAGGCGCGAAACCCTTGTCCGTAGCCGTAAGAGCGAATGACTGAAGCCTTTGCCCGCGCCAAGATCAACCTGACCCTGCACGTCACCGGCCAGAGACCCGACGGCTACCACCTCCTCGACTCGCTCGTGGTCTTCGCCGATGTGGGCGATACCGTCAGGGCCGAGCTGGCCGAGCGGCTGAGCCTCGAGATCACCGGGCCCCGGGCGGCCGAGCTTCCGGCCAGCGACGACAACCTCGTTCTGCGGGCGGCCCGTGCGATGGGCGGGCAGGCGGCGCGGCTCACGCTGGAGAAGCAGCTGCCGGTCGCCTCCGGCATCGGCGGGGGCTCCGCGGATGCGGCGGCCACGCTGAGGGCGCTCGCTGCGCTGTGGAAGGCGCCCCTGCCGGACGCTGCCGCCGTGCTGAGGCTCGGCGCGGACGTGCCGGTCTGCCTCGCCGAGCGGGCGGTGCGGATGTCGGGGGTGGGGGAAATCCTTGCGCCGCTCAAGGCTCCTCTGCCTTCCGCGTGGCTCGTTCTGGCGAACCCCGGTGTCGCGGTGCCGACGCCGCCGGTCTTCAAGGCGCTCACCTGCCGCTCCAACCCGCCCATGCCTGACAACCTTCCGGATTGGGCGACGGCCGAGGACCTCGCGGACTTCCTCGCGGGGATGCGCAACGATCTCGAGGAGCCGGCCATTTCGCTCGCCCCAGAGATCGCGGACACACGGGCCGCGCTCGCAGCGCAGCCCGGATGCCTGACTGCCCGCATGTCGGGCTCGGGCGCCACCTGCTTCGGTCTCTTTTCCGCCGAACGACCCGCACGCGCGGCGGCCGAGGCGTTGCGCGCCGCCCATCCCGGCTGGTGGGTCGAACCCGGACGCATGACTGGCTGACCGGGCATCAACCGTTTGGCAGAGGGGCGATTCTGCCTCAGGCTGGTCTGGTTCAGCCGGAGATGCCGATGTGTTCCTGATGCGCCTTCTTCTCGCCCTGTCTCTCTGGCCTGCGCTTGCGACGGCTCAGGTAGACGCCACGCCCGCCAGCGATCCGGCGCGATTCATCGCGCTCGAGACCGTGGCGCGGACCGATGCCGCCGTGGAGAGCTTCGCGCGCAGCCTCGAGGCAACGGCCATCGCCGAGGCAGAGGCGGGCCCCGGCAGGCCGGTCGATGTCGGAGGCGAACTGGTCGAATTCGCTGACGGCCGGCGCCTGCTGCGCGTCTCGCTCTGCGGCGGCGCCTGGTTCGGCATTCTCGGATGCCACTCGAGCCTGCACCTGATGCCGGCGGGTGGACAGGGCTTCATGCGTGTGCTCGACCTGATCGGCGCTCCGTCGATGTGGTTCGACAGCCGCGAAGGTGTCGGCGGCTGGCCCGACCTCATCTTCGAAGGACAGCGCGCGGACCATCCTCCCTATATCCGCTGGCGCTGGACGGGTGCGACCTTCGACAAGATCTGGCCCCCGGGTTGAGGGCTTGTCACGGCTGCGGATCGCCGAGCAGCCGCGCGGCGATCTCACTTCCGCGATCGTCAATGCCCTCAGGCGATGCGCTCGACCACGAAATCCGCAAGGTCGTGCAGCATGTCGCGCAGCGGATGTTCGGGCAGGAGCGTGAGCGACTCGCGGGCCGTCGCCACCCAGCCGAGCGCATCCTGCCGTGCGGCCTCCATGGAGCCGTGGCGCGCCATGATCGCATGTGCCTCGGCGAAGTCGCCTTCGCGCTGGTCGCCCTTCTCGATGACCCGCTGCCAGAAGGCGCGCTCCTCGGTATCGGCCCTGGCCACGGCCTTGATG
Source organism: Rhodobacter sp. NSM (assembly GCF_052244495.1). NCBI lineage: Bacteria > Pseudomonadati > Pseudomonadota > Alphaproteobacteria > Rhodobacterales > Rhodobacter > Rhodobacter sp. NSM. Next base: position 325,309 of record NZ_JBQPXH010000004.1, on the reverse strand, counting down.
ACCGGAAGCGTCAGCTTCCGCTCGCGGAAATCGTCGCCGGTGTTCTTGCCGATCTGTGCATCCGCCCCGCCGTAGTCGAGCAGGTCGTCCACGATCTGGAAGGCGATGCCGAGGGCGTCGCCATAGGCGTGCAGCGCGTCGACCTGCGCGTCCGTGACGCCCGCGATGACGCCGCCCACCTCTGTCGCGGCCGCGAACAGCGCCGCTGTCTTGCCCCGCACCACCTGGAGATAGATCTCCTCGGTCGTGCGCAGATCCTGCGCGGCGGTCAGCTGCAGCACCTCACCCTCGGAGATCGTGGCCGAGGCATTGGCGAGGATGTCCATCACGCGGAGCGACCCGGTCTCGACCATGAGCTGGAAGCTGCGGGCAAAGAGGTAATCGCCGACGAGGACCGAGGACTTGTTGTCCCACAAGAGGTTGGCGGTCGGCTTTCCTCGGCGGCGATGGCTTTCGTCCACCACGTCGTCATGCAGGAGCGTCGCCGTGTGGATGAATTCGACGGTGGCTGCGAGATGGATGTGATAGGGACCCTCGTAGCCGCAGAGCCGGGCCGCGGCCAGCGTCAGCAGCGGGCGCAACCGCTTGCCGCCCGCCTCGACGAGATGCGCGGTGACCTCGGGAATGCGGGGCGCGTGTTTCGAGGCCATCCGCTCGCGGATCAGCGCGTTGACGGCTGCCATGTCCTCGGCCAGCCATGCGGCGAGCCGTTCATGCGGCTTTTGCGAAACCTCGTCCAATCCCATCCCGATCCTGCAACCTGCTCGACAAACCGAAGAGTTGCCGACAATGTCCCCGACATGAAGGAACTGTTGCGCACGACCGACCCGACGATCATCGCCTTCGCCACCGCGCTCCTTCAGGGCGAGGATATAGACGCCTTTCCGGTGGACGTCCACATGAGCGTCCTCGAAGGCTCGATCGGCATTTTGCCGCGGCGGCTCTTTGTCCCCGAGGAGGACTGGGAAAGGGCCTGCCGGGTGATGGCCGACAACGGTATCCAGACGACGCCCTGATGTTCTCGCCGGACGAGCTGACGGACGACGGGTTCCTCGGCGGGAGGCTGAGAGTGCTGCAGCCGCGGCGCGGATATCGTGCGGCGACCGACCCGGTCCTGCTCGCGGCCGCCGTGCCGGCAGTGGCAGGACAGAGCGTGCTCGAACTCGGTTGCGGGGCAGGCGTGGCGAGCCTCTGCCTCGGCTGGCGCGTGCCGGGCCTTCGTCTCGCGGGGCTGGAACTGCAGCCGGCCTATGCGGCGCTCGCCCGCGAGAACGCGCTGCGCAACGATCTGGCGCTCGAGGTCGTCGAGGGCGACCTGACGGCGATGCCATCCGGCCTGCGCCGGAGCTTCGACCACGTGATCGCCAATCCTCCCTACTATCCGGCAGGCGGTGGAACACGCGCCGCCGACGCGGGACGCGAGCGGGCGATGCGCGAGGCGACGCCCCTTCCGCTCTGGATCGAGGCGGCCGTGCGTCGGCTTGCGCCCCGCGGCATTCTGTCGCTGATCCTCGGCGCGGATCGCCTGCCGGATGCACTCTCTGCCCTCGATGTGCGCATGGGCTCCACCGTTCTGCTGCCATTGCAGGCGAGGGAAGGGCGCGCAGCCAAGAGGATCATCCTCCAGTCGCGCAAGGGCGGACGCGCGGCATTTCGCCTGCTTCCGCCCTTCATCCTGCACGAAGGTGCCCGTCACGAAGGCGACCGGGAGGCTTTCACCCCGGTCGCTGCCCACATCCTGCGCAACGGCGGCGAATTCCCGCTAAGGTTGAGCTGATCTGGCGCGAGAGGCCGCCAAAAGGCCCGAGTTTACGTGACACGACTCAACCTTTGTGATGAACTCATGACACTCGGATCATGCACAGGAGGACGAGAATGACTGTCGCTTCGCATCTGCAGGAACTTCGCCGCAGGCACGAGACCCTCTCTGAGCGCGTGGAGAAAGACCAGCGTAATCCGGCCATCGACGCCCTGAAGATCTCCGAGATGAAGAAACAGAAGCTGAAGCTGAAGGAAGAGATCGCCCGTCTGTCTCAGGCGTGCTGAGTGCGCGGCGCCGGGCCTGAGGCGCCGGTGCCCCGATCCTCTGCGGCGAGGATGTTTTCAGCCGCCGGTTGATCCCGCCATGACCAGAATGCAAGAGCCGCGCAGGGATGACCTGCGCGGCTCGTCTGTTCTTCGGCGCCGCACTCAGGCGAAATACTGGCCGCCATTCGCGGTGATGGTCGAGCCGGTGACGAAACCCGCGTCGTCCGAGGCGAGGAAGACGACGCAGCGCGCGATCTCTTCAGGCTCGCCGAGGCGGCCGGTCGGGATCTGGGCGATGATCGACTCGCGCACCTTCTCGGGCACCGCCATCACCATCTCGGTCGCGATGTAGCCGGGGCAGATCGCGTTGACGGTGATCCCGGCGCGCGCACCCTCCTGCGCCAGCGCCTTGGTGAAGCCGAGGTCGCCCGCCTTGGCGGCGGAATAGTTCGCCTGCCCGGCCTGGCCCTTCTGGCCGTTGATCGAGGAGATGTTGATGATGCGGCCGAACTTGCGGTCGCGCATCCCGGACCAGACCGGATGCGTCATGTTGAAGAGGCCGGAGAGGTTCGTGTCGATGACCTCCTTCCACTGGTCGCGCGTCATCTTGTGGAACATCGAGTCGCGCGTGATGCCCGCGTTGTTCACGAGGACCGCGACGGGGCCGAGGTCGGCCTCGACCTGCGCGATGCCGGCTGCGCAGGCGTCATAATCGGCTACGGACCATTTGTAGGTCTTGATGCCGGTCTCTTCGGTGAACTTCCGCGCTGCCTCGTCATTGCCCGCGTAATTCGCGGCGACCGTGTAGCCCGCATTCTTCAGCGCCACCGAGATCGCGGCGCCAATGCCGCGCGACCCGCCAGTCACCAGAGCAACCTTGGACATGTTTCCTCCTCTGAATCTCTGTCCTTTGAAAGACTGTTATAGAAACGGAATAGGGTGCGCAATATTATTGCGCACCCATTCTTGCCTGCAGCGGAAGATCAGGGACGCTCGAGGCACATGGCGACACCCATGCCGCCACCGATGCAGAGGGTTGCGAGGCCCTTCTTGGCATCGCGGCGCTGCATCTCGAACAGCAGCGTGTTCAGAATGCGCGCGCCCGAGGCGCCGATCGGGTGGCCGATGGCGATCGCGCCGCCGTTCACGTTCACGATCGACGGATCCCAGCCCATGTCCTTGTTGACCGCGCAGGCCTGCGCGGCAAAGGCCTCGTTAGCTTCTACGAGGTCGAGATCGCCGACCTTCCAGCCGGCCTTCTCCAGCGCCTTGCGGCTGGCATGGATCGGGCCCACGCCCATGATCGACGGATCGAGGCCGGCCGTCGCATAGGAGGCGATGCGGGCAAGCGGCTTCAGCCCGCGCTTCTCGGCCTCGTCGGCGCTCATGACCAGCACGGCGGCTGCGCCGTCGTTGATGCCCGAGGCGTTGCCGGCAGTCACGCTGCCATCCTTGGCAAAGGCCGGGCGGAGCTTGGTCATCCCGTCGAGTGTCGCGCCATGGCGGATGTACTCGTCGGCATCCACCGTGACTTCACCCTTCCGGGTCTTGATGACGAAGGGCACGATCTCGTCGGCGAACCGGCCGGCCTTCTGCGCCGCCTCGGCCTTGTTCTGGCTGGCGAGCGCGAATTCGTCCTGCATGTCGCGGCTGATCTGCCACTGGTTCGCCACGTTCTCGGCGGTCTGGCCCATGTGGTAGCCGTTGAAGGCGTCCCAGAGCCCGTCCTTGATCATGGAATCGATGAAGCTCAGGTCGCCCATCTTCTGGCCCGCGCGGAGGTGCGCCACGTGGGGCGCGAGGCTCATGTTCTCCTGCCCGCCGGCCACGACGATGGCCGCATCGCCGAGCTGGACATGCTGGGCCGCCAGCGCCACCGAGCGCAGGCCCGAGCCGCAGACCTGGTTGATGCTCCAGGCCGCGCTTTCCTTGGGCAGGCCCGCCTTGACATGCGCCTGACGCGCCGGGTTCTGGCCCTGACCCGCGGTCAGCACCTGGCCGAGGATGGTCTCGCTGACTTCCGACTTGTCGATCCCCGCACGGGCGACCACGGCCTCGATGACGGCGGCGCCGAGATCATGGGCGGGCGTGCCTGCGAAGGCTCCGTTGAAGCTGCCGACGGCCGTGCGCGCCGCCGACACGATTACCACGTTGGTCATGTCCGATCCTCTCCCTTGAGCCGGTGCCGGCAGAGGGCATTCTCCGCCGCTTCGCAGAAATTGGGTAAGCACCGGGAGGCCATTGCGCAAGATGTTTGCGCTCGCGGCCGTGTCCGGTGTCGCGGAGGGACGCGCAAAGGCGTCGTCAACCGGCTGCATCGGCAAAGGCGGGGCAGGAGTATCGAATAGCGCGCAGGCCCTGCTTGGGCGGCGCCTTTTCGGTCAGGCGGACAGGCGCGCGCCCGCAGCCTCCCACGAGGGTTGGGTGCGCGGGGCGCCGAACAGGTAGCCCTGCAGGCAGTCGACGCCTGCGGCGCGAAGCCACTCCGCCTCGTCCGCGGTCTCGACGGATTCGGCCACGGTGAACATGTCGAAGTGGCGGGCCACCGAAAGCATCGCCTGGGTCAGCACCTGGTTGTCCGGATCGCGGTGGATGTTCCGGATGAACTGGCCGTCAATCTTGATGATGTCGAAGAAAAAGTCTTTCAGATAGCGGAAGGCGGTGAAACCGGCGCCGAAATCGTCGAGGGCGAAGGAGATCCCGTCGCGCTGAAGCTCGTCCATGAAGGCGATCACCAGCTCGGGCACCTGCATCGCCGAGCTTTCCGTGATCTCGAGGATGAGACGCGGCCCGAGGCTCGCATCTGCCCGCACGGCGCCTTGCAGCGTCTGCATCCAGCGTGTGTAGCCGATGGATCGGGCGGACATGTTGATCGACAGCTTGATCCCCGGATTCCGGGACAGCGCCGCAAGGCCCATCTCGAGCGAGGCGCAGTCGATCAGGCGGCCCAGTTCCTGCGTCTCGATGGCCGACATGAAATCGCGGGCCGGAATGATCCGGCCGGTCTCGTCCAGCACCCGGATCAGACCTTCGTGAAACACGGTCCTGGACGTGTCGCGCGCGATGACCACCGGTTGCCAGGCCAGCACAAGCCGCTCGGCCCGCAGGGCCTGCTCGACCATGCGCAACGTCTGCCGCTCGATCTCGTCCATGGCGAATTCGAGCGGCGTTCCCATCGGGGACGAACCTGGTCTGAGTTCCTGTGCCATTCCCGAAACCTTCCCTGCCTCGAATCCGATGACAGATTGCAGACACAACCGTAAAGAAAAAGTTCAGGCAAACATCTCTATCATTCGGATATGAACCCCATACGCTGCACCTGGTGCGGGCAGGACCCGCTCTACATCGCCTATCATGACGAGGAATGGGGGGTTCCGGAACGGGACGCCCGCGCCTTGTGGGAGAAGCTCATTCTCGACGGGTTTCAGGCGGGCCTCGCCTGGATCACCATTCTGAGAAAGAGGGACGCCTTCCGCACGGCCTTCCATGGCTTCGAGCCCGCGGTCATCGCCTCCTGGGGCGAGGACGAGGTCGTGCGGTTGCTCGGTGATGCCGGCATCGTGCGCCACCGGGGCAAGATCGAGGCGACGATCGGCAACGCCCGCGCCTTCATCGCCATCGAAGAGAAGGGCAGCTTCGCGGACTTCCTGTGGAAGCACGTGGACGGGCGCCCGATCCAGAACCGCTTCACGAGCATGGCCGAGGTGCCGACCGAGTCGCCGGCCGCACGCGCCATGTCGAAGGAGCTGAAGGCGAACGGCTTCCGCTTCTGCGGGCCGACCATCGTCTATGCCTTCATGCAGGCGACAGGCATGGTCAACGACCATATCGTCGACTGCTGCGCCCACGACCGTTGTGCGCGTCTCGGCGGCTGACCGGCCTGCGGGCCTCAGGGGCGCGGAGCGGCCGCCCGGCGGAGGCGGTCGTTGATCGCGCGGCCCAGCCCCCTCTCGGGCACCGGGGCGACGGCGATGGGCTGCCCCAGACGGTCCGCCTCGCGCAGCAGATGGAAAAGACTGGCCGCGGCCTCAACGAGATCGCCCGAGGGCGACAGGTTCAGCGGCCCGCCCGTCGCGCCGAAGCCGATCCAGGTCTCGTCCGGCTCGGGCCGGAGCACCTCCAGCCTCAGCGGCACGCCCGGCGCATAATGCGAGGCAAGCTGGCCGGGCGACGACGGCCGTTCGGCATTTCCGCCGGTCGCAAGCCGGCGCCCGAGGCAGTCCTCGATCGCTTCCACGGGCAGGCCACCCGGACGGAGGAGGAGCGGCGGGTCACCCGGCGCGACGATGGTCGACTCGACCCCCACCTCGCTGGCGCCGCCGTCGAGGATCGCGTCGATCCGGCCGGCGAGCCCCTCCATCACGTGCTCGGGCCGGGTCGGGCTGACGCGGCCCGAAGGATTGGCCGAAGGCGCCGCCAGCGGGCCGCCGAAGGCGCGCAGCAGCTGCCGGGCGAGAGGATGCGCCGGCACCCGGATCGCGACGGAGGAGAGGCCGGCCGAGACGAGCGGCGAGACCGGCGTGTCGCCGAGCGGCAGGACGAGGGTGAGCGGTCCGGGCCAGAAGGCGTCGGCCAGACGCTCGGCCTCGGCATCGAAGCGCGCGTGGCGGCGGGCAGCGGCAAGATCCGGCAGATGCACGATCAGCGGATTGAACTGCGGACGGCCCTTCGCCTCGAAGATCCGCGCGACGGCTCGGTCGTTGCGCGCATCGCCGGCCAGCCCGTAGACCGTCTCGGTCGGCAGCGCGACGAGCCCGCCCTCCGCGAGCAGGCGGGCGGCCTCGGCGATGCCTTCGGGCGTGGCGGGCAGGAGGCGGGTGTCGGTCATCGCGTGACGCAGCGTTCAAGCTTGAGGATCGGGGGGCGTGCAGTAGGCTTCGGGCTGACTTAGACCCGTCCGCCGCCTTTGCCAAGGCAGGCCCTCCCGGAGGACATCATGCCGTATCGCGCCCCGCTGGCAGACTTTCGCTTTCTTCTGGGCCATGTGGTGGGCCTCGGACAGGTTGCGGCGACGGAACGGTTTTCCGAGGCGACACCGGAGACGGTCGAGGCGATCCTCGTCGAGGCCGGCAAGCTCTGCGAGGAGGTGCTGGCGCCCCTGCAACGGCCGGGGGACATGCATCCGGCTCGGCTCGAGAACGGGGTGGTGCGGACGCCGCCCGGTTACGCCGAGGGCTTTCGGGCCATTGCCGAAGGCGGCTGGGTGGGGATCTCGGCCGATCCCGAACATGGCGGCATGGGCCTGCCCATCTCGGTGACGACGGTGGTGAACGAGATGATGGCCTCGGCCTGCCTGTCGCTTCAGCTCAACCCCTTGCTGACGCAGGGCCAGATCGAGGCGCTGGAGCATCACGCCTCGGACGAGCTGAAGGCGCTCTACCTTCCGAAGCTCATCTCAGGCGAGTGGAACGGCACGATGAACCTGACCGAGCCGCAGGCGGGCTCGGATGTGGGCGCGGTCCGGACGCGGGCGGAACCGCTCGGCGACGGGACCTATGCGGTGACCGGGCAGAAGATCTACATCACCTGGGGCGACAACGACTTCAACGCCAATGTCTGCCATCTGGTGCTGGCGCGGCTGCCCGATGCCGCGCCGGGAACGCGGGGCATCAGCCTCTTCCTCGTGCCGAAGTTCCTTCCAGATGCCGATGGCAACCCGGGCCCGCGCAACGCGGTGACGGTGGTCAGCCTCGAGGAGAAGCTGGGCCTGCACGGATCGCCGACGGCCGTCATGGACTATGACGGCGCGAAGGGCTGGCTCGTCGGCGAGCCGCACAAGGGAATGGCTGCGATGTTCACGATGATGAACAACGCCCGCCTCGGCGTCGGCGCGCAGGGCGTGGGGGTGGCCGAGGCGGCAACCCAGGCCGCCGTCACCTATGCGCTGGAGCGCCGGCAGGGCGGGCAGGGCACGATCTTCGAACACGCCGATGTGCGCCGGATGCTCGCGGTGATGAAGGCCGAGACCTTCTCGGCCCGCGCCATCGCCCTTGCCTGTGCCGTGGCGCTCGACATGGGGCGGGCGACGGGTTCGGCCGAGTGGAAGGCGCGGGCCGCGCTGCTCACGCCGATCGCCAAGGCCTACGGCACCGACATCGGCATCGAGGTCGCCTCGATGGGGGTGCAGGTCCACGGCGGTACCGGCTTCATCGAGGGCACGGGGGCGGCGCAGTTCCTGCGCGACGTGCGGGTGACGGCGATCTATGAGGGCACCAACGGCATCCAGGCGATGGACCTCGTGGGCCGGAAGATGATGGATGGCGGCGAGGCCGCCTTCCGCCTCCTGCAGGAGATCGAGGACGCGGCCGAGACCGCGCGCCACAGCCTGCCGGATCTGGCCAACGACGTCTGGGCTGCCTCCGAGGCGCTGCGGGATGCGACCGAGACGCTTGTCGGGCAGGAGATGCAGGACCGCTATGCCGGGGCCGTTCCCTATCTGCGCGCCTTTGCCCGCGTGCTGGGCGCGCATTTCCACCTCACGGCGGCAGTCGCCGACCCCGCGCGCGAGCCGTTGGCAAGGGTCGCGATCCGCAGGCTGCTTCCGGAGCATGCGGCGCTGCTTGCGCAGGTGCGCGAGGGGGCGGCGGGTCTCTACGCGCTTTCGCCCGAGGATCTGGCGGCGTGACCTGCCAGATCCGCACGCCGTTCGAGGTCCCGCCTGCGGAAGGCGATGCGGTTCCTCTGGCCGAGGGCGTGCTCTGGCTGCGCCTGCCGCTGCCGATGCAGCTCGACCATGTGAACGTCTTCGCGCTCGACGACGGGGACGGCTGGACGCTGGTGGACACCGGCTTCGACAGCAGGCGCGGGCGGGCGATCTGGCAGCGGCTGATGGAGGGTCCGCTCGGCGGCCGCCCGATCCGCCGGGTGATCGTGACCCACTATCACCCCGACCACATCGGCATGGCGGGGTGGTTCCAGTCGACGGGCGCCGAACTGACTACCACCCGCACCTCCTGGCTCTATGCCCGGATGCTCGTGCTCGACGTCCAGACGGTGCCTGCGCCCGAGACGCTGGACTTCTGGCGCTCAGCCGGGATGCCTCCGGACATGCTGGCCGAGCGCGCGGCGGAACGGCCCTTCAACTTCTCGGACATGGTGGCGCCTCTGCCACTCGGCTTCACGCGGATCGTCGAGGGCGACGAGCTGACCGCGGGCGGGCGGCGCTGGCGGGTCCGCATCGGCCATGGCCACGCGCCGGAACATGCCACGCTCTGGAGCCTCGACGACGACCTCGTGCTCGGCGGCGACCAGCTTCTGCCGGGGATCTCGGCGAACATCGGCGTCTATGCCTCGGAGCCCGATGCCGATCCGCTGGCGGACTGGCTCGCCTCCTGCCGCGCCTTTCAGGCGCATGCCGAGGACCGCCACCTGATCCTGCCGGGACACAAGCTTCCCTTTACCGGCCTGCCGCTCCGCCTGCGCCAGATGGTCGAGAATCACGTGGGCGCGCTCGACCGGCTCCGCGCGCATCTGGCGGAACCACGGACGGCGGTCGGCTGTTATGTCCCGCTGTTCGGGCGCGAGCTGACGGGGTCGGCCTACGGGATGGCGCTGGTCGAGGCGGTGGCGCATCTGAACCACCTCTGGCACCGGGGCGAGGCCAGCCGGACGCGTGGCGCGCGGGGCGAGTGGATCTGGCGGCGGGCATAGCCGTGCACCTCGCATGCTGGAAGGCGGGCGGGCAGGATGGCAGAGGCGGCGCTCTGTGCGTGGCCATGCCCGCGACCTGCAGAGGACTGACCGCCTGATCCGGCCTCCGAGCGACGGCGTGAAGCCCTGAGGGGGCGAAGGCGTGACAGAAGCGAGGAAATCGGATAGATGGCAGAAGATAACAAGGGAACCGGACCGATGGCAGATCATACGCACCCCGCCCACGGGCATGTGCCCGGCAGCATGGACATCAGCCAGCAGGAAAAGACCTTCGCAGGCTTCATCCGCATGGTGTCATGGGCCGTCGTCGGCATCCTCGCCCTGCTGATCTTCGTGGCCCTCGTGAACGGCTGACCTCGGGCAGACCACGTCAGCGGACATACGATGCGCCATCTCCTCTTCTGTGCCGCCTTCCTGGCGCTGGCCGCCTGCGGCGGTGCCGAGCCCGTCTGGGCGCCCGACGATCAGGTCGCCCGTGCCCGGTTCGTCTCGGGCGAGCCTACGTCGCTCACCCTATTTACCGTAACCCGGGTGACGGACGGATCGGGGGCCCATTCGGGCCTTCTCATCAACGGATCGCAGGTCGTCATGTTCGACCCCGCGGGGTCATGGCACCATCCGGCGCTGCCCGAGCGCAACGACGTCCATTTCGGCGTCACGCCGAAGGTCGAGGCCTTCTACATCGACTACCATGCACGCGAGACCTTCGACGTCCACGAGCAGACCGTCATGGTTCCGCCGGAGGTCGCCGAGGCCGTGCTGCGTCACGCGATGGCCTACGGAGCGGTGCCGAAGGCCAACTGCGCGCGGGCGATCTCGATCATCCTGCACGGCACGCCGGGACTGGAGCAGATCGGCGTCACCTGGTTCCCGAACCGCCTGCGCGAGGAGTTCGGCCGTCTGCCGGGTGCGACCACCCGCACGATCCATGACGACGATGCGGATGACAATCACGGCGTGCTGATCGTGCAGCATGGCGATCCGCGGCTCGGCTGAGGCTGCTCCGGATGATGGCCCGCGTTCGCGCCGGCGGTCAGAGTGCCAGAAGCCAGGGCGTCAGGTAGAGAACGGCTGCGCCTCCGAAGATCGCGGCGAAGACGTTGCGCGTGAGCAGTCCCACGGCAACCGTCGCCACCGCCGCGGCGAGGCGTGCGGGATCCGTCTCGCCCCCCGTGGCCTGCGGCCAGAGAACGAGCGGCGCGACCAGACCCGGAAGCACGGCCACCGGCGTATAGCGCAGCATGCGCAGCGCCCAGACGGGCAGCGAGCGACTGCCGATCAGCCCGAGGAACGAGAACCGCAGCAGGAAGGTGCCGAGGCCCAGCACGATCATCACGATCCAGACCTGTGTCGTGTTCTCGATCATGCCATGCGCCTCCGCTCGGTCCAGGCCTCGACCTGAGCCCCCGTCACCATCGCGGCCAGCGCGGCCACGAGCAGTCCGCCATTGTAGGGCACGAAGGCCAGCGCCAGCGACAGCGCCACCGAGACGAAGGCCGAGGCGATATGGGCCGGCGTCCGCAGCAACGGCGCGATCATGGCGAGGAACGTGATGGGCACCGCGAAATCGAGCGCGAACTCGGGCGGGATGCTCGTGCCGAGCTTCGCGCCGACATAGGTCGCGACATACCACAGCGGGCAGACCGGCAGCACCGTGCCGAAGAAGAAGGCGATCTTCTCGCCAAGGCTCTGCTGCGGGCGGCGGTCGTATTCGATCATCGACGCGGCATAGGTCTGGTCGACGAGGCAATAGGCCATCAATGCCCGCAGCCCCACCGGCGCCTGTCCCAGATGCGGCGTCAGGGACGCGGAATACATCGCCATCCGCAGGTTCACCGCCAGCGAGGTGGCGAGGATGATGATAGTCGGCGCATGGTCGGCCATCATCTGCACCGCTGCGAACTGCGCCGCGCCCGCAATGACGATGATCGAGAAGCCCATGACTTCGACGATGTCGAGGCCCGCCTCGGTGCCCACGACGCCGAAGAGCAGCCCGAAGGGCGCGATGACCAGCGAGAAGGGGGCTGCGGCCCAGAGGCCGCGCAGGAATGCCGAGCGTCGGACGGACATGGGAAACCTTCGGGTTGTCGGCCGTATCTCTTGCGCTTAGGGCTTCTGGTCGGGCGATGCAATCGGAGGCGCCATGAGACTCTTCGGACTGATCCTCGCAGGCGGTCAGGGCCGCCGCATGGGCGGCACCGACAAGGCCTTCCTCGCGCTGGCCGGCAAGCCGCTGGTGCAGTTCGCGGTCGAGCGGCTCGGACCGCAGGTCGAGGAGCTCGCGATCAGCGCGAACGGCGATCCCGCGCGCTTCGCGGCGCTGGGCCTGCCGGTGCTGGCCGACGAGCATCCGCAGGGTCCGCTCTCGGGCGTGCTTGCCGGCCTGCGCTGGGCAGCGGCCGCAGGGGCCGATGCGCTGGTGACGGCGCCGGTGGATACGCCGTTCCTGCCCGGCGACCTCGCGCCGCGGCTCTGGCTTGCCGGGGATGGCGGCTGCGCCGTGGCCGAGGCGGGCGGGCGCGTCCATCCGGCCTGCGGCCTCTGGCCGGTGGCACTGGCCGGGGATCTCTCGGACTGGCTTGCGGCGGGCGAGGCGCGCGTCATGGGCTTCGCGGCGCGGCATGGGGCCGCACGGGCTGGATTTCCCGACGAAAACGCCTTCCTCAACCTGAATGCGCCGGATGATCTCGCCCGCGCCGAATCGATGCTGCGGAAGGGTGCATGAGGGTCTACGGAATCATCGGCTGGAAGGACGCGGGTAAGACCGGCCTCGTCGAGCGGCTGGTCGCGGCCGTCGCGGCAAGGGGCTTTACGGTCTCGACCGTCAAGCACAGCCATCATGACGTGGATCTCGACCGACCGGGAACCGACAGCCATCGCCACCGCACGGCGGGCGCGACCGAGGTGGTGCTGGCCGGACCCCGCCGCCTGACCTTCATGCAGGAGCATCACGGGGAAGCGCCCCGCCTTGCCACGATCCTCGACCGGATGGCGCCGGTCGATCTCGTGCTGGTGGAGGGCGGGAAGTCCGAGCCACACCCCAAGATCGAGGTGTTCCGCCAGACCAACGGGAAGGAGCTGATCCAGCCGGGCGATCCTTGGGTGCGGGCCGTGGCGAGCGACGTGGCGCTGTCGCTCTCGGTGCCGGTCCTCGATCTGGACGACGCGGAGGCCGTGGCCGATTTCATCCTTGCCGATACCGGGCTCGTGCGGTCGGGCTTCGACACCGTCATCGCCGTGGACTGGTCGGGCGCCTCGGTGCCTTCGCCGCGCAAGCCCTCGTCGGATGCGATCTGGATCGGCGTGGCCTCGCCGCTTGGCGAGACGGTCAGCTACCACCGCACGAGGGCCGATGCCGAGGCACATCTGAGCGATCTCTTCGCCTTCGAACTTGCCGCGGGGCGTCGGGTGCTGGCGGGCTTCGACTTCCCCTTCGGCTATCCGCAGGGCTTCGCGCCGCGCCTGACCGGCGAAGCCTTTGCGCCCGCCCTGTGGGACTGGCTGGAGCAGCGGATCGAGGACGGGCCGGACAACGCCAACAACCGCTTCCAGCTGGCCGACCGGATCAATGCGGACTTCCCCACGTCCGGCCCGTTCTGGGGCCGCCCCGGCGGACTGGAACTCGCGAACCTGCCCGACCGCAAGCTGTGCGACCACGAGGCCCTCGGCATTGCCGAGCGGCGGCGGGTCGAGCTTGCCGTGCCGAGGGCCCATCCGGTCTGGAAACTCTACACGACCGGCTCGGTCGGCTCGCAGGCGCTGCTGGGCCTGCCGGTGATCGCGCGCCTCCGCCGCCGCTTCCATGCCTCGGCATGGCCCTTCGAGGGCGGCTCCGGGCCGCTGGTGGTGGCCGAGATCTACCCGTCGCTCCTCGGGCCGCAGATCACCAAGGCGACGCGAGAGGGCGAGATCAAGGACTCGGCGCAGGTGCGGCTGATGGCGCGCGCGCTCTGGCGCATGGCCCGGGATGGCTCGCTCAACGATCTCCTCGCGGACGTGCCCGACTGGCCGGGTCGCGCCGAAGAGGGCTGGATCCTCGGCGCGGGTCATGCCGAGCAACTCCGGCTTGCCCTGATATGAAGGTCGCGCTGCTGCACGGCCTGCCTGCATCGCAGAGGCAACTGGCTGCGGAACTCTACTGGCAGGCCTTCGGCGGCAAGCTCGGCGGTGTCATGGGGCCGGAGCCGCGGGCGCTCGCCTTCCTGCAGCGGGTCATGCGGTCGGATCACGTCATCGCCGCTCTCGATGGCGAGGGGCGCTTGATCGGCCTCGCGGGTTTCAAGACGCCGACGGGCGGGTTCGCCGGAGGCACCTTCGCCGACATGCGGGCGGTCTATGGCACATGGGGCGGCACCTGGCGCACCCTCATCCTCCGGGCACTGCAGGGCGACGTCGACAACGAGCGGTTCCTGCTCGACGGGATCTGCGTCGCGCGCGAGATGCGCAGCCAGGGGATCGGCAGCGCGCTTCTGGCCGAAATCTGCGCCGAGGCCACACGGCGCGGCTACCCGGCCGTGCGGCTCGACGTCATCGACACCAACTGGCGCGCCCGCGCGCTCTACGAGCGGACGGGCTTCGTCGCCGTCCGCAGCCACGGGATCGGCCCCCTGCGCCACATCTTCGGCTTCAACGCCGCGATCACGATGATCCGCCACGTCGCGGGCTGATCCGGCCTGCCGGCGCGGGGCTGCGGACCGGGTCTTCCGGGGCACCGGCCGGTCTGCTCCCGCCTCAGCCGTGTTCGGGTTTCGCGGGTCGTTGCCCGGAGGCGCGGTCCTTCCGCTTCCGGAGTGCAGGCACGGGCAGCACCTCTGCCAGCGCCCGCACGGCACGGACCAGCGTCTCCTCGTCGTCAAGCTCGTCCGCGATGGCAATGTAGAGCCTGGCCCCCGGATAAGGCCGTCCGGTGGCGGCCTCCGGCAGGAAGGCCCGCGCCTCCGGCAGGTCCTTCAGGAACAGCTGGTCGTCGCAGATGAACCCAACCACCCGGCCGTCGAGATAGACCGCATATTCGCCGAACATCCGGCGAAGCGAGATGGCGCCCGCGTCGCGGAGGGCGTCGGCGATCTGTGCCGCCGTGCGGGGATCGGTCGCCATCAGCGCGCCTGCGCCTCGGCGATGAGCCGGTTGGACGTCGTCTCGATGGCTCCCTCGAGCTCGACCATGAAGGCGGCGGCGGTGTGACCCGGCGGGATCGGCGGCAGGAATTCCACCACCGCGGTGCCGGGGCGGCGATAGATCCCGTGCCTGGGCCAGAAGACGCCCACATTGGCCGCGACGGGATAACAGTCCTGTTCCAGCTGGCCATAGAGCGCGGCCGTGCCCATCTTGTAGGGCAGGTGCTTGCCCGGAGCGACCCGCGTACCCTGCGGATAGATGATGAGCTGACCCGGCGTCTCGCGACCCTTCTCGACGTCGGCCATCATCTTCTTCACGGCTGCACCGCGCTTGCCGCGATCGACGGGGATGAACCCGGCGCGGATCGCCATCCAGCCCATCAGTGGGATCCAGGCGAGTTGCTTCTTCATGATGAACCGCGGCGCGGGCAGGACCGAGAAGAGCACGATGGAATCAAGAAAGCTCTGGTGCTTCGATGCGATGAGGGCGGCGCCCGTCGGGACCTGTCCTCGCACCTCGGTCTTCAGGCCCGCGATCCAGCGCAGCGCGAACCGCGTCCACCGGGCGAAGAGCCGCATCCAGACCGGCGCCCACTTCCTGTCCACCAGCACCAGCGGCGTGAAGGCCAGGGCGATGAGGATCATCGAGGCGTACATGACGATGTTGAAGACGAAGGACCGGATCCATTGCAGCGCTGTGCGCATCAGGTGAGTTCCTTGAGCTTTCGGAATGCGGCGGCGCGGGTCGCGGCGAAGGCGGTCACTGCGGCAACCGGCGGCAGCAGGAACGGCAGGAGCCATCCTGCGCCTTGGAATCCCAGCCCGGTGAGAAAGCCGCCCGCCGCATCGGCCGATGGCAGGAGCGCCACGGCGAGAAGCCCTGCCACCGTGCCCGCGGCAGCTCCGGTCAGCGCCCTGAGCGTGAAGCGCCGCACGAAGGCGCGCACGATGTAGATGTCGCGCGCACCGACGAGGCGCAGCACGCCAATCACCTTCGCGTTGGCCGCGAGCGAGGCATTGGCGGCCAGCGTGATCATCGCGGCCGTGCTGGCCAGGATCAGCAGGATCGACACCGCCCCCAGCAGCCGCAACCGCGAGGCCGCGACCGCGAGCGGCTGGCGCCACCGCAGGTGGTCGTCGAGCACCGCGCCCGGCGCCTCGGCCGCGAGCCGCTGGCGCAGGCCCTCCGCGTCGTAGCCCTCTCCCTCTTCCTGCAACTCGATCAGCCGCGGGATCGGCAGCGTGTCGAGGGGCAGATCCGCGCCGAACCAGGGCTCGAGCAGCGCATGCTCCTCCTCGTCGGTCAGCGCGCGGGCCGAGGCCACGCCGGGCGTCGTGGCGAGCAGGTCGAGCGCCGCGCGGGTCTGGACCTCCATCTGCTCCTCGGGCGCCGAGATCCGGATCGTGGCGGTCCGCTCCAGCGCCTCGCCCCAGCGGTCGGCCAGACGCCCCGCCGCCAGCGAAAGGGCGAGCGCGAAGACCGCGAGGAAGGCCATGGTTCCGGCAGTGAATCCGGTGAGCCACGCGGTGTGTCCCGAGGGTGGCACCACGCGGTCGGCCTGCCGGTCCGGGGTCGTGATCTCGCTCAGAAGCTCGCGGAAGGTCACAGATCGGCCCCCGCAAGCTGGATGCGCCGGTTCGAGATCCGCAGGACGCGCGCCGCCACCTGCTGCTTGGCATTGCGGATGAGGTTGAGGTCGTGCGTGGCGACGAGGATCGTCGTGCCCATCCGGTTCAGCTCCACCAGCAGCTTCAGGAGCCTGAGCGACATGTCCCAGTCGAGGTTGCCCGTGGGCTCGTCGGCCAGAAGCACGTCGGGCGAGGTGATGATCGCGCGGGCCACCGCTCCCCGCTGGCGTTCGCCGCCCGAGAGCGACGGCGGCAGGGCATCGGCCAGCTGGCCCAGCCCGACCCAGGACATCAGATCCGCCAGATCCTGCGCGTTCGTGTCGCGGCCCGTGACGGTGAGGGGCAGCGTAACGTTCGCCGCAAGCGGGAGATGGTCGAGAAACTGGCAATCCTGATGCACCACGCCGATGCGCCGGCGCATGCGCGCCACCTCGTCGCGCCCGAGTGCGCGCACCTCGCGGTCGAAGATGGTCACGCTGCCGGCCGTGGGCAGCAGTTCCGCATAGCAGAGCTTGAGGAATGTGGACTTGCCGGAGCCCGAAGGCCCCGTCAGGAAATGGAACGAGCCGGGCGTGAGGCGCAGAGATATCTCGGACAGGAGCTCGGCCCCGCCATAGCTGTAGGCGACATTGTCGAAGGCGATCACGCCCGTCACTCCCCTTGGCGTCTCCGCGGATGCGGCCGCAGTCTTAACCAGCCCGTGCGCGGTTTCAATGCGGCTCGATGCGGCCTCGGCCACAAAGGCTTGGATGGTCGCCATATCGGCGCTACAAGATGACGCAAGAAACAAGGCCGGGGGCAGGAAGAGGGACATGCGGCTGATTTGCCCGAGTTGCGATGCGCAATACGAAGTGTCCGACGATGCAATCCCGCCGGAGGGGCGTGACGTCCAGTGCTCGAACTGCGGTCATGGGTGGTTCCAGCGCCCCGTGTCGCTGATCCGACCGGAGGGCTCCGCGCCGAGGCCGTCGCCTGCCGCTCCGATCCCTGCCGCGGCCCCGCCTTCCTACGATCCCGCGCCCGAGCCGGAACCGAACGCGGAGCCGGCAGACACGCAGGCTCCGCCTCCCCCGGCCGACCCGTCACCTCGTCCCGCCCCGGCGTTTGGCCATGCCGGTGGAACCGACCTCGAGGACGACGAGGAGGACATGTCCGCCGGACCCGTGCCCGAACCCGTCGCACCCCCGAGCCGCAGCCTCGACGAAAGCCTGCTCGCCGTCCTGCGTGAGGAAGCGGAACTTGCCGCCCGCCAGCGCCGTGGCGAGGACACGGATGTGGAGCCCGTTCGGACGGCGCCTTCGGCCATTCCGGAGGCGCCCGCCGGTCCAGTGGCGGCCGGTCCGGGCAGGCCCGCTGCTGCCACGGCAGGCCCAAGTGCTCCGATCGGTGGCGCGGCCATCGCAGAGCCCATGCCGCGTCCGCGTCGCGACCTGCTGCCGGACATCGAGGAGATAAATTCGAGCCTCCGCTCCAACGTCGCCCGCCCTCCGGAAGAGGCCCTGCCCGATGAGGAGCCGGTGCGCGGGTCGCGCGCCGGCTACCGGACGGGGTTCTTCCTGATGATCTTCATCGCCCTCATCCTTGCCACGGCCTATGTCATGGCCCCCCGTATCGCGGCCGAGATCCCCGAGGCCGAACCGGCGCTGCGAAGCTATGTTGCGGGCGTGGACGAGGCGCGGCTGCTGCTCGATCGCCTGCTTCGCGCGGCGGTCGAGATCCTGCGCGGCGACTGACCCGGAGGCAAACCCCTCCCCCGGAGGCCAGTCCTTCATTCTCGTGCAAATATCCTCGGGGGCGCGGGGGCAGACAGCCCCCGCTCAGTACATGTCGAGAAGCCGCCGGAGATACTCTCGCTCGATCTCGGGGCGCGACAGGTCGCCGGACCGGCGGCGGATCTCGTCCAGCAGGTCCTGCGCCCGCCGGTAGACGTCCTCGCCCTGAAGCATGTTCCGGTCCGAGCCGATCCGGCCGGTTTCGCCCGGTTCGCGCCCGAGCGGGTCGCGCTGGCTGTTGGGATCGGCCCGCCCGAAGGCCTCGCCCTCGCCCTGTCCGTTCTGCTGGCGCTGCTCCTCGGCCATGGCCTCGCCGAATTCGCGCATGCCCTCGCGCAGCGACTCCATCGCCTCGGCCTGCCGGTCGAGCGCGCCGGGCAGGTCCCCGTCCCGAAGCGCCCGCTCCGCCTCGCGCATCGCCCGGCCTGCATCGTCGAGCGAGCGCCGGCCGTTCTCGCCGCGCTGGCTGCCCTGGCCCGGCAGCGACTGGTCCTGCATGCCGTTCAGGCGGTCGCGAAGCTCGCGCTGGCGTTCGGCGAGGCTCTGGCCGTCTCGGCCCTCGCCCTGCTGACCCTGGCCCTGCCGGTTCTGGCCCTGCTGACCCTCGCCCTGCTGGCCTTCACCCTGCTGGCCCTGCGGCCCGCGCTGCAATTCCTGGAACGAGTCGTCCGACAGGCCCTGCTGGTCGCGCAGCGTTTCGGAGAGGTCGCGCATCGCCTGGCTGCCCTGACCCTGACCCTGGCCCTCGCCCATCGTGACCTGCATGTTCTCCATCAGCTGACGCATCATCTCCATCAGCTCGGCCGCTTCGGCCATCTTGCCCTGCTCCATCAGCTCCTGAAGCTTGTCGAGCATCTCCTGCAGCTGGTCGCCCGACATCTCCATGCTCTGCCGGTTCTCGGACTGCTGCTGGTCGGGATTGCGCTGCGCTTCCTCGGCCAGTTCGCGCATGTAGTTGTCGAGCGCCTGACGCATCTCCTCCATCAGCTGCTCGATCTCGTCCTGCGACGCCCCGTTGCGGATCGCCTCGTCGAGCCGGTCCTGCGCGCGCCGCAGCGCCTCGAGCGCCGAGGCGAGATCGCCCTCCTCGACCATCAGCGCGATTTCCCAAAGCTGCTCGGCGATCTCGTCGCGCGCGGCCGGGGCGAGAGTGGCGGCACCGGCATCGAGCTGGCGCATCAGCACGCGGGTGCGCAGGAAGGCGCGCGGGTTGCGGAAGAGACCTTCGGGCGCATGCGTCACGGCATGGAGGATCTGCGCGGTGCGCGGCCCGTTGGCGCGGTTCCACAGCAGGTCGCGCCGCATCTCGATCAACGCCGCGGCCAGCGGGTCGAAGAAACGCCGGCCCGGCAGCACCACCTTCAGCGGCTCCGCCAGCCCCTCCTGCATGGCCGCATCGGTGACCGAGAGGTTCAGCACAACGGGAAGGTTCGCGAAGGGATGCTTGGCCAGATCCTCGACCAGCGTCTCGCTGAACTCGACGCGGCTGCCCGCGATGGGCAGCGGCAGGTCGAGCGTCACCGGCTCGCGCGGTTCCGGGTCGATGGCGAGGCCATGGCGGCGGTCGACCTCGGGCAGGTCGAGCAGGATCGTCGCCTTGCCGCCGGTGACGCCGTAGTCGTCCTGGGCCGAGAACGAGAGCTTCATCTGCCCGTCGGCCTCACGTTCCATGTTGCCGTCGGCGGTCACGAGCGGCGGACGATCTGCCAGCGCCATGATCTTCCAGCTGCGCCCGCCGGGTCCGTCGATGGTGACCGCGCCGGTCTGGCGGACCTCCACGTCCTGCGCGGGCCCGGGCGGCGCTTCGCCCGCCGGGCGGCCCGACACGCTCTCGGTCACCGTCAGGTCGCCCAGTTCGCCATAGAGGCGGATCTGCAGGCGGCTTCCGACCGGGAGAGTGATCTCGGCGTCGTCGATCTCGTTCAGGTAGAGCGAGGGCTTGCCGGTGTAGGAGGGGGGCTGCGCCCAGACCTCCCAGCTGGGTCCCACCATGGCTTCGGCACCGCCGCCGGCGATGCCCGTCACCGAAGCCACGCGCCAGACCGAGCCGAAGATCAGCGCGACGACCAGGGCGGTCAGCGCGAGGTAGCGCAACGCGAAGGGATCACGCGGTGCAAGCCGCAGGTCAGGACGGACCGGTCGCGCCTCGGCCGCGCGCTCGGCCATGCGGCGGCGGTGCGTCTCCCAGATCGCGCGCGACCAGGGATCGCCGCTGCCGATCGCCTGCTCGTCGGTCATCGAGGAGATCGGCCGCCCCGGCAGCGAGGCATCGAGCCGGGCCATCGCATCCGCCCGCGTCGGCTTGCGGAACGCGCGAACCCCGAAGGCCACCGCCACGAAAGCCCCCAGGCCCGCCAGCACCAGAGCCCCGCGCACCCAGTCGAGGGGAAGCAGATCCTGCAGCCCGAAGACTAGAGCTGCCAGAGTGGCGATCAGGATCGTCCAGACCGGCCAGAAGCTCCGCGCCAGCCGCTCGGCCCACAGACCCGCCAAGGTCAGCCGGAGCGGCCAGACCAACCGCGCCAGCGCCGCCCGGGTGGCCGGATCGGTCACAGATGTCTGGGCTGCCTCGCGGTCGCGGGTTTCCTGGGCCATGCGCCTCGCCTGACTGAGGCTGCGCGCGTCACAGCCATTCCGGGATGCTATCGCGTGCGAGCATTTCGTCAAACGTCGGTCTTGCCCGAATGACGGCGAAGTGATCCCCGCCCACCAGCACCTCGGGAATGAGGGGGCGCGAATTGTATTCCGACGCCATCACCGCGCCATAGGCGCCGGCCGAACGAAAGGCCACGAGGTCTCCCTCGGCCAGCGCCGGCAGGGCACGGGCCTTCGCGAAGGTATCGCCGGTCTCGCAGATCGGGCCCACCACATCGTAGGCCTGGGTCTCGGCCGCCGGAGCGGGCTCCTCGACCGGCACGATGTCGTGGTGTGCGCCATACATCGAGGGCCGCAGGAGGTCGTTCATCGCCGCATCGAGGATCAGGAAGTCGCGCCCCTCGCCGCTCTTGACGTAGATGACCCGGCTCACCAGCACCCCCGAGTTGCCCGAGATCAGCCGGCCCGGCTCGATCTCGATCTCGCAGCCGAGGTGGCCCACGGTGCGCTTGATCAGCGCGCCGTAGTCGAGTGGCAGGGGAGGGGCCTCGTTCGACCGCGTATAGGGGATGCCGAGCCCGCCGCCGAGGTCGAGCCTGCGGATCTCGTGGCCCTCGGCGCGCAGGCGGCCGGTCAGTTCGGCGACCTTCAGGTAGGCCTGCTCGAAGGGCTCGAGTTCGGTGAGCTGTGATCCGATGTGGACGTCGATGCCCACGACCTCGAGCCCCGGCAGCGCCGCGGCCTCGGCATAGACCTCGGAGGCGCGCTCGATCGGGATGCCGAACTTGTTCTCCTTCTTGCCCGTCGCGATCTTCTCGTGCGTGCGGGCGTCCACGTCCGGATTGACCCGAACCGCGACGGGCGCGCGCAGCCCCATGGAGTGGGCCACCTCGGACAGTGCCCGCATCTCGGGTTCGGATTCGACGTTGAACTGGCGGATGCCGCCTTCGAGCGCGGTGCGCATCTCCTCGCGGGTCTTGCCGACGCCCGAGAAGACGATCCGGTCGCCGGGCACTCCCGCGGCCTTCGCCCGCCGATATTCGCCGCCCGAAACCACGTCCATGCCCGCGCCGAGGTTGCCGAGCAGCTTCAGCACCGCGAGGTTCGACAGCGACTTGATCGCGAAGCAGACCATGTGCGGCAGCGGCGTCAGCGCCTCGGTGAAGAGCCGGTAGTGCCGCTCGAGCGTGGCCGAGGAATAGCAGTAGAAGGGCGTGCCGACGGTGGCGGCGATGTCCGAGAGCCGCACGTCCTCGGCGTGGAGCGACCCGTTACGGTAGAGAAAATGGTCCATGATCTTTCAGCTTGCAGGGGCCGGCAGGGTCGGCGAGCGGGTCGCGGAAGGCGGAAGGCGGAAGGCGGAAGGCGGAAGGCGGAAGGCGGAAGGCGGAAGGCGGAAGGCGGGACGAGGAGATCAACAGGCGAGGGCGAAGCACGGGGGTGGCCCGACTGTGTCCCGGAGCCGCTCCCTGTTCGGGAACCTCTCCCGTGTTCGCATCTCCTCAGGTAATCGGGCGCGAGCGGAGGAAGAGGTAGAGCGGGAGCCCGCAGGACACGCCGATCAGGAAGGTGGCGGGGATCGCCACCAGCGCGATCCAGTTCTTTCGGGTGAAGGTCTCCGCCAGGATCCAGACCGTGAGCGTGATGGCCGAGATCGTGAGATCCCACACGAGGCCCGTGGTCGAGGCGTTCACATACCAGGCGTCAATCATGCCGCCGAAGCCCTCGCCCGTCGTCACCATGTAGGAGACGAAGTGATACATCGGGTGGGTCGCGCCCCAAAGTGCGAGGGCCAGGAAGATCATGCGCAGCGGTGACATGTCAGAAACCTCCTCCGACGGCGACGCCAACATTTCCGATGCCGGTGCCAACCGAGGCCCCGTGCGGGTTCACGCCGACGCTCGTCCCGGCGACACGGGTCGACATGCGGGGATGAACCCGCACGCCACCGGGACCGACGCCGACGCCGAGCCCGAGTTGGGGTGCGTTCGGATCGGTGCAGGCGGCGAGGCCCAGCAGCAGGAGGAGCGCCCGGAGCATGGCGTCAGTTGCTCCGGATGCCGAACTCGGCGGTTCCGCCGATGGAGAGCCCCGGCTGGACCTCGACCGGCTGGTCGGTGCCGGGGCGCAGCGGCGGGCCGTCGATGCCGCAGCCCGCGAGGGCAAGGATGACGAGGATCAGCGAAGCCTTCATGCGGCATCTCCCATCTGCTCTTTCCAGCGCGCCACCTGCGCGCGGACGTTATCGGGGGCGGTTCCGCCATAGGAGGTCCGGCTGCGCACCGAGTTCTCGACCCCCAGCACGGCAAAGACGTCCTCGCGGATGCCGGAATGGACCTCCTGCATCTCGGCAAGCGAGAGGTCGGGCAGGTCGCAGCCCTTCGCTTCGGCGCGGGCGACGAGGCTGCCGGTGACGTGGTGCGCGTCACGGAAGGGCAGGCCCAGCTCGCGCACCAGCCAGTCGGCGAGATCGGTTGCCGTCGAGAAGCCCGAGGCCGCGGCGGCGGCGAGGCTCTCGCGGTTGGCCTGCATGTCACCGACCATCCCGGTCATGGCGGCCAGCCCCAGCATCAGCGTGTCGGCGGCGTCGAAGACCTGCTCCTTGTCCTCCTGCATGTCCTTGGAATAGGTCAGCGGCAGGCCCTTCATCACGGTGAAGAGCGCGACGGCCGCGCCCAGCACCCGGCCGAGCTTGGCCCGCAGGAGTTCCGCAGCGTCCGGGTTCTTCTTCTGCGGCATGATCGACGAGCCGGTGGTCCAGCGGTCCGAGAGGCGCACGAAGCGGAACTGCGCCGAGGACCAGATCACCAGCTCTTCGGCGAATCGCGACAGATGCAGGGCGCAGATCGCCGAGGCCGACAGAAATTCGAGGGCGAAGTCCCGGTCCGAGACCGAATCGAGGCTGTTGGCCGTGGGCCGGTCGAAGCCGAGCGCCGCCGCCGTCATGTGCCGGTCGATGGGGAAGCCGGTCCCGGCCAGAGCCGCGGCGCCCAGCGGGCATTCGTTCATCCGCGCGCGGGCATCCACGAAACGCGAGCGGTCGCGGGCCAGCATCTCGACATAGGCCAGCATGTGATGGCCCCAGGTCACCGGCTGCGCGGTCTGCAGGTGCGTGAAGCCCGGCATGACCCAGTCGGCCCCGGCCTCGGCCTGCGCGAGGAAGGCCCGCATCAGCGCCTCGATCCCCGTGATGGCCGCGTCGCACTGGTCGCGGACCCAGAGACGGAAGTCCACCGCCACCTGGTCGTTCCGGCTCCGCGCGGTGTGAAGCCGCCCGGCGGGCTCGCCGATCAGCTCCTTCAGCCGCGCCTCCACATTCATGTGGATGTCCTCGAGCTCGACCCGGAAGGGGAAGCCGCCCGCCTCGATCTCTGACAAAACGGTGAGAAGCCCTTCCCCGATTGCCTCGGCATCCCTAGAAGTCAGGATACCCTGCGCCGCAAGCATGGCGGCATGGGCACGAGAGCCGCGGATATCCTGCGCGTAGAGCCGCTTGTCGAAGCCGATCGAGGCGTTGATCGCCTGCATGATCGCGTCGGGCCCCGCGGCGAAGCGACCGCCCCACATGGCGTTGGCGGCGGAGGAAGATACGGGCGCGTCGGACATGGGAAGCCTTCGGGAGGTGAAATGCTGCGTCTGTTGATTGCCGTGATCTACACGTCCTTGACCTTCGGTGCAAACGGCGCGGCGGCGGGTCCGGCCGAGGCGCAGGCGCTGCTTTCGGGCGACATGAGGAAGCTGGTGATCCACGCGGAGCCGAAGCCGCTGCCCGAGGCGACGCTTGCCGATCTCGACGAGAAGCCGCGGTCGCTCTCGGACTGGCACGGGCGCTGGGTGGTGGCGAATTTCTGGGCCACCTGGTGCGCCCCCTGCCGCGCGGAGATGCCGACGCTCGACCGGCTCGAGGCCGCGATGGGCGGCGACGCCTTTGCGGTGGTGACGGTGGCGACCGGCCGCAACGCTGTGCCCGGCATCCGCAAGTTCTTCGACGAGGCCGGTGTCACGCATCTTCCCGTCCTGCGTGACCCGAAGTCGGCGCTCGCCCGGCAGATCGGCGTCATGGGCCTGCCCGTGACGCTGGTCATCGATCCGCAGGGCCGCGAGGTGGCCCGGCTGATCGGCGATGCCGACTGGGATTCGCCCGAGGCCATGGCCGTGCTGGCGGCCATGACCAAATAGCGGAAGGCGAACCGGGCGAGCCTGGCTTGCCCCCGCTTCACCGCCTGCCGGGGCCGATACGGTGGCGCCGGGTGGCGAAAGTCCCTCAGCGCGACGGGATGCTCAGACCGCGCTGGACGGCCGGACGCTCGAGGAAACGGTCCAGCCATCCGGGGACGTTCGTCAGGTCCGACCAGCCGGCGATCTCGGCGGCCTGGTAGTAATCGCGCAGCGTGCGCAGCCAGGGGCAGATCGCGATGTCCGCGATCGAATAGTCGCCCGCGATCCACTCGCGTCCCTGCATCGCATGGTCGAGCACCTTCAGCAGGCGCGCAGTCTCGGCCCGGTAGCGTTCCTTCGGGCGCGGATCCTCGATCTCCTTTCCGGCGAAATGGTGGAAATAGCCGAGCTGTCCGAACATCGGGCCGATCCCGCCCATCTGGAACATGAGCCACTGCAGCACCTCGTAGCGCCGTTCCGCCGACATGAGGCGCCCGGTCTTCTCTGCGAGATAGACGAGGATCGCCCCGCTCTCGAAGAGGGCCAGAGGTTCGCCGCCGGGGCCCTGCGGGTCGATGATGGCGGGGATCTTGTTGTTCGGGTTCAGGGAAAGGAACTCTGGACTCGTCTGGTCGCTTGCCTCGAAGTCCACCAGATGGGCATCATAGTCCAGACCAAGCTCTTCGAGCGCGATCGAGGCCTTCACGCCATTCGGCGTCGTCAGCGAGTAGAGCTGGATCGCTTCCGGCCGACGTGGCGGCCAGCGGCGGGTGATGGGGAAGGAGGCAAGGTCGGTCATCGGGATCTCCGGTCGGGGCAGGGATAAATCATGAGTGCCGGAAGCAGGTAATCGGAAGCAGGCCGGAGGCAAATGCTCTGGCAGGGACAGTCAGGAAAACGTTCATGAGCATAATCGACGAATTCAAGTCCTTCATCGCGAAGGGAAACGTCATGGACATGGCGGTCGGCATCATCATCGGCGCGGCCTTCACCGGCATCGTCTCGAGCCTCGTCGCGGACCTGATCAATCCGATCATCGGTCTGGTCACCGGGGGGATCGACTTCTCGAACCTCTTCCTGAATCTGGGCGAGGGAGACTACGCGAGCCTCGCGGCCGCGCGCGACGCGGGCGCTCCGATCTTCGCCTATGGCTCGTTCATCACCGCGGTGATCAACTTCCTGATCATCGCCTGGGTGGTCTTCCTGCTGGTGAAGGTCGTGAACCGCGTGAAGGACGCGGCGATCCGCAAGAGCGCGGCAGAGGCGGAGGCGCAGCCTGCCGGTCCGACGCAGGAACAGCTTCTGGCCGAGATCCGGGACCTGCTGAAGAAGCGCGCAGCCTGACCGGCACGCATCACCTCACAGCGACGGCACCAGGGGCGCATGGCCCTCTGGCGGGGCATTCCGCCCGAACCGGTGTCCGGGATCGAGCGGCCACTCCAGGTGGTCCGTTCCCCGGCAGGGACGGAAGCCTGCATCCGGCCATTACGTCAGCCGCATGCGCCGACTGGAGAAGCAGAACCGAGAGCCCGCGCCCTGCCGCCGATGCGCGATCCGCCTACATCTTCAGGGCAAGCTGTGGCGAGAGCACGTCGATCTCGAGCGCACGCCCCACCGCGTAATAGGTCAGGTGCCCCGCATGCGTGTTGAGGCCGGCCAGCAGGTGCGGATCGTCCTCGCAGGCCCGCTTCCAGCCCTTGTCGGCCAGCGCCAGCAGGAAGGGCATGGTCGCGTTCCCGAGCGCGAGCGTCGAGGTCCGGGCCACGGCTCCGGGCATGTTCGCCACGCAGTAGTGCATCACCCCGTCCACCTCGTAGACCGGATCCTGATGCGTCGTCGGACGCGAGGTCTCGAAACAGCCGCCCTGATCGATCGCGACGTCCACGATCGCGGCCCCCGGCTTCATCGACGAGAGCTGCGCGCGGCTCACCAGTTTCGGCGCGGCTGCGCCGGGGATCAGGACCGCGCCAATGACCATGTCGGCCTCGGCCACCTGCTCCGCCGTGTTGCCGGCCGAGGCGTAGGAGGTGCGGAAGAGCCCGCCGAAAGCTTCGTCGAGCGCCCGCAGCCGTGGCAGCGAGCGGTCGAGAACGGTCACGTCGGCGCCCATCCCGGCCGCGATCCGTGCGGCATGGGTACCCACCACACCGCCTCCGATCACGGCGACCTTCGCCGGACCCACACCCGGAACACCGCCGAGCAGGACGCCCCGTCCGCCGTTCGCCTTCTGCAGCGTCCAGGCGCCCACCTGCGGCGCCAGCTTGCCGGCGACCTCGGACATGGGCGCGAGCAGCGGAAGGCCACCACGCCCATCGGTGACGGTCTCATAGGCAATCGCGGTGACGCCCGACTCCAGCAGGTCGCGCGTCTGCTCCGGATCGGGAGCGAGGTGGAGGTAGGTGAAGAGGACCTGCCCCGCGCGCAGGCGCCTGCGCTCGACCGCCTGCGGCTCCTTCACCTTCACGATCAGGTCGGCCGCGGCGAAGAGTTCCTCCGCCGTGGGCACGAGCCGCGCGCCGGCCGCGAGATAGTCGGCATCCGGAAAGCCCGAGCCCGCTCCGGCGCCAGCCTCGACGATCACCTCATGGCCATGGGACACGGCCTCGCGCGCGGCATGGGGCGTCAGGCCCACCCGGAACTCCTGCGGCTTGATCTCCTTCGGGCAGCCGATCCTCATCACATTCCTCCCTGCGTGATTTTGTCTCAGGATGCACCGGGACGGGCGGTGGTGCTTTGAAATCTCGCGTGACGACGCCGGGGCACGTCGGTAGGTTCTCTTGCCAGACCCGCCGAATGCCGAAGAAGATTGCAGGTAAATGGAACTCGACGCGACAGACCGCCGGATCCTGACCGTCCTGCAGAAGCAGGGCCGCATCACCAATGCCGACCTGTCCGAGCGGGTGAACCTCTCGCCCTCGGCGTGCCACCGCCGTGTGCAGCGGCTGGAGGAGGAGGGGTTCATCGCCGGCTACGTCGCGCTTCTTGATGCGCGCAAGCTGGCGAGGCCGACCACGGTCTTCGTCGAGATCACCCTGCAGGGGCAGGCGGACGACCTGCTCGACCGCTTCGAGCGCGAGGTGGCGCGGGTGCCGGACATCCTCGAATGCCACCTGATGGCGGGGACGGCGGATTACCTGCTGAAGGTCGTGGCGCAGGACACCGAGGATTTCGCCCGCATCCACCGGCAGTATCTCTCGCGCCTGCCGGGTGTCGCGCAGATGCACTCCAGCTTCGCGCTGCGCACCGTCTTCAAGACGACGGCGATCCCGGTCTGACGCGCGCCCGCCCGCAGCAGGCGAAGGGTCTACGACGGCGGCCGGGGCAGGTTGCCGGCGCGCTATGGCGCGCGCCGGGCGAGATGCGGACCCGACGGCCTCAGCGCCGCCGGAAGCGCAGGAAGGTGAAGAGGCCGCCGGGCCCCATCGGCGCCTGCTCGACCACCTCGAGGCGCTGGTCGCCCGTCACGCGCTCGATCGCGAAGTCCGAATGCCAGCCGAGCGTGTTCTCGAACCGGGCCAGCGCCTTCTCGACCGCCGCGAGCGGACCCTTGTCGCGCGCGAAATGGTTCACGATCACGACCTCGCCGCCCTTCCTGCAGACACGGGCCATCTCGGAGACCACGCGCTCGGGTTCGGGGACGACCGACACGAGGAACATGGCGACGACGGTGTCGAAGGTCTCGTCGGGGAAGTCGAGCTCGCGCGCATCCATCTGCCGGAGGTGCTTCACGGGCTTCAGCCCCAGTTCCTCGACCTTTTCGCGCGCCTTGGCCAGCATCTCGTGCGAGAAGTCGATGCCCGTGACATCGACCCGGTGGCTGTAGAGCGGCAGCGACAGGCCGGTCCCGACCCCCACCTCCAGCACGCGGCCGCCGCGCGCGTTGACATGGGTCGCCGTCCGGCGCCTCGGGCTCTCGCTCACCTTGCCGAAACTGAAATCGTAGATAGGCGCCCAGCGCTTGTAGCTCCGGCTCACCGCGTCAAGTTCCATGCGTCCGTCCCTCTTTCGTTGCTGTCAGGCGCGCCAGCGGCGCAGGTAATTCGCGATGGCAAGGCCGGTCACGCCCAGATAGGCGAGGCCGAGCAGCACCATCAGCAGCCAGAACCGCGTGACGAGAAGGCCGATCACGATGACCGTGCCGATCAGCACGAAGATCGCCTTGTCACGGGGAATGCGCATCGATTTGGGCGAGATCGTGGGGATCCGGCTCGTCATCAGCAACCCGACCACCGCCAGATAGATCCCGTAGGCCACGGGGAAGTCACGTGCGTCGATCAGCCCCTGCAGCGTCATGAAGACAGGCAGCAGCGCAAGCAACGCGCCGCCCGGCGCGGGAACACCGGTGAACTGAGGCTTCGCGCCCGGCGGCAGCGGCGTGTCGCGGTTGATGTTGAACCTCGCAAGCCTCAGGCAGCCGCAGATCGTGTAGACCAGCACGAAGACCCAGTTGGTGCTGTAGGTGCCGGCGAGCGCGAACTGGAAGACGAGGATCCCCGGTGTCACGCCGAAGTTCAGGAAGTCGGAGAGCGAGTCGAGCTCGGCCCCGAAGTTCGACTGTGCATTCAGCCGCCGCGCGATCAACCCGTCGAGCCCGTCGATGGCGGCCGCGAAGACGATCAGCATCGCGGCGAGGTCGAAGCGGCCCACCATGATGAAGCGGATCGCGGTCAGCCCGGCGCAGAGCCCGGTGATGGTGACCAGGTTCGGCAGAAGCATCAGGATCGGCAGGGTCCGCTCGTCGCGCCGCAGCATGGCTCAGCGCGCCGCGCCGGAGCGGCGCGCCTCCGTGCTGGTCAGGTCGGCGATCACGGTTTCGCCCGAGGTCATGACCTGGCCGATGCAGACGAGCGGCTGGACGCCTTCGGGCAGGTAGACATCGAGGCGCGAGCCGAAGCGGATCATCCCGAACCGCTCGCCGGTCAGCAGCGGCGTGCCCTCCTTCACGTCGCAGAGGATGCGGCGCGCCACGAGGCCCGCGATCTGCACCACGGCGATCTGCCGCCCGTCGGCAAGGCGGATGGCCAGCGCGTTGCGCTCGTTGTCCACGCTCGCCTTGTCGAGCGAGGCGTTCAGGAACTTGCCCGGGCGGTAGGCGACGGCCGTGACGGTGCCGCCGATCGGCGCACGGTTCACGTGGCAATCGAAGACGCTCATGAAGACCGAGACGCGGGTCATCGGCTCCGGCCCCATGCCGAGTTCGGCCGGGGGAACGGCAGGCTCGATCAGCGAGACGACGCCGTCGGCCGGGCTCACCATCAGCCCCTCGCGGGTGGGCGTCACGCGGACCGGGTCGCGGAAGAAATAGTAGCACCAGACGGTGAGGATCACGCCGATCCAGCCCAGCGGCTCCCATGCGAGGAAGAGGAGCAGCGTGATGCCCGCGAAGATCGCGACGAATTTGGTGCCCTCGCGGTGCATCGGCTTGATGAAGGTCGAGAGCATGTCGATCGCCATGGCGGTAGTGCCTTCCGAACTGGATCTTTGCGGTGTCGCTCCCGGCCTGCGGTCGGGGAGCCTCGGCTGAGACTGAAGCCGTTAACGGCGGGATAAAACCATGCGGGCGCCTCTTTGCAACCCTTGGTGGCGATCCTCCGCCGCGCGCCTGTGCCGCACCCGAAAGAAAAACCCCCGACACTTTCGCGACGGGGGTCCGATGTCGGCGAGCCCTTGGGCCCGCCCAGCTTCGCGCTGACGTCTCAGAGAGCGCCTTCGCGTTGCGCCTTCTTGCGCGCGAGCTTGCGCGCACGGCGGACCGCTTCGGCTTGCTCGCGGGCGCGCTTGACCGACGGTTTCTCGAAATGCTGCTTGAGCTTCATTTCGCGGAACACGCCTTCGCGCTGGAGCTTTTTCTTCAGGGCCCGAAGGGCCTGTTCGACGTTGTTGTCGCGGACGCTGACCTGCATGTGGTTGTCACCACCTTCCTAGGTTAGAGTTGCAAGATAAGCAGGTCGGGCGCCTATATCAAAGACCGGCAGGCTTGTCCACCATGCGCCATGCCCGGTAAAGGCGGTGGAACCGCTGGACAATCGGCCCATTTCTCCGTCAGCAGTAGCGATGACAAGGGTGGCAAGTCACCCCCAGGGAACCGGAAAGGGAAGGCCATGGACACAAGGGATGGAAACGAGAAGGCCCGTGACGCGATCCTTGATGCCGCGATGATGCACGTGCCTTTCGACGGCTGGTCGGAAGCGACGCTTCGCGCCTCGGTGCGCGATTCGGGCGTGGCGCCCGGTCTTGCGAAGGCGCTCTTCCCGCGGGGCGGGGTGGATCTCGCGCTTGCCTACCACCACCGCGGCGACGAGCGGATGCTCGAGAAGGCCGCACAGGTGGATCTGGCGTCGATGCGGTATTCCGAGCGCGTCGCCGCGCTGATCCGCTTCCGTCTCGAGGCCGCCGAGGACAAGGAACTGGTGCGCCGCGGATCGACGCTCTTCAGCCTTCCCCAGCATGCGGGCGACGGCGCACGTGCGCTCTGGGGAACGGCCGACAAGATCTGGACCGCGCTCGGCGACACGTCGCGGGACGTGAACTGGTACACGAAGCGCGCGACGCTTTCGGCCGTCTACGGGGCGACGGTGCTCTACTGGCTGGGCGACGACACGCCGGGCCACTACGCCACCTGGGAGTTTCTGGACCGTCGCATCGCCGATGTGCTGCGGTTCGAGAAGCTGAAGACCGAGGCGCAGCGCAATCCGCTGGTGCGGGCGATGACGGCCGGTCCGCGGATGGTGATGCGCCGCGTGCAGGCGCCGACCACGCCCGCCGATGTTCCCGGGCGGTCGAGCCACTACTGAACGTGGGTTGTGGCGCAGGTGAGGACGGGGGCGCGAAGGCGACCCCTTGTCCGCACCCATAGCGGGCGGCATGACGCTGCGCAGCTACGCCGCATCCCAGAGCTTGCCCCGGACTTGCCATGATTACCGCCGATCCGGCGACAGCGCCGGACCGGACCGACCAGCACGAGGAGAGACGCGTGAGCCTGCCCCAGACGATGCGTGCCGTGGAAATTTCCCAGCCCGGAGCGCCCGAGATGCTGCGGCCCTGCACGGTTCCCGTGCCGGTGCCGGGGCACGGCCAGATCCTGATCCGGCTGGCCTATGCCGGGGTGAACCGACCCGATGCGCTGCAACGCGCGGGCGCCTATGCACCGCCGGCGGGCGCCTCTCCTCTACCGGGGCTCGAGGGCGCGGGAACCGTTGCGGCGGTGGGGCCGGGTGTCACGCGCTGGACGGTGGGCGAGGCGGTCTGCGCCCTTCTGCCAGGCGGCGGCTATGCCGAGTATGCAGTGACGCCCGCCGAGCATGCCTTGCCGGTCCCGGCCGGGATGGACCTGCGCGAGGCTGCCTGCCTGCCCGAGACCTGTTTCACGGTCTGGTCGAACGTGGCGCTGCGCGGCGGGCTGCGCGCCGGAGAGCGGTTCCTTGTCCACGGCGGCTCGTCGGGCATCGGGACGACGGCGATCCAGATCGCGAAGGCGCTGGGGGCACGCGTCTTCGCGACCGCGGGTTCGGAGGAAAAATGCGCGGCCTGTCGCGACCTCGGCGCCGAGCGGGCGATCAACTACCGCGAGGAGGATTTCGTGGCGATCCTGAAGGCCGAGGGCGGGGCGGACCTGATCCTCGACATGGTGGGCGGCAGCTACCTGCCGCGCAACGTGAAGGCGCTGGCGACCGAGGGGCGGCTGGTGCAGATCGCCTTCCTCGAGGGGACGAAGGTGGAACTGAACTTTGCCGAGGTGATGATGCGGCGGCTGACGATCACCGGCTCGACCCTGCGTCCGCAGAGCGACCTTGCCAAGGCGCGCTACGCCCGCGATCTCGAGGCGCAGGTCTGGCCCATGATCGCGAAGGGCGCGCTCCGCCCCGTGATGGACAGCGAATTCCCGCTCGACCAGGCGGCCGAGGCCCATGCGAGGATGGAAGGCTCGTCGCATATCGGCAAGATCGTCCTGAAGATCTGACCTGTCGCACCGGCCGGGGGGTGCCGGAGCCGGGGGCATCGAACCCCCGCCTCCGGCGCTGCCGCGGCCAGGCGGAAGACGTGGCCGAGCCTGGCTGCGGGAGGTAAACCCCGGGCTCGCGACCCTTCCCTCTCGAACTCCAGCGCCGAGCCACCCGGACCCTGCGCCGCCTCCGCTGCCGGGAACGTGCGGCCGGATCCGCTTCACGATCCGTGGTCGCGGCCCGCTTCCTTCACTCTACTGAAACATCCTTCACTCTGCTCAAATATCCCGGGGGTCCGGGGGCAGCGCCCCCGGCTGGGTCCGCTGGCGATCACGGGTGGTCCATCATCGCCTTCGGCAGGCCGCAGTCTCGGCGTGCATCCGGCGCGCAGGCGCGGAAGCGGAGGTCCTGCGTCAGACAGATCCGCACCTCCTGGATGTATCCTGCCTCGCAGGTGACGGTGATCCCCTCGGGCGCGAGACCGGGATTGGCGTCCGTGAAAGCCTCTTCCAGCACGCGGGGCGGCAGGGCGATGTCCTCGCGCAGCCGGAGAAGCGGCTCCGGCACCTTCACCCTGCCGACGGCTGCGCGCATCAGGGCGTAGTAGTCGACAGGCGGCAGGCCCGAGCATCGGCCGTGCTTCTTCCACTGGTACCAGGCGAGACCGGGCGGGATCAGGTCGGACATCGCCTCCGTCTCGCGCCGCGAGGGATCGCGCTCGACCGTGCGGCAGAAGGCGGGCCAGCCCTCCTCGCCCTGCGGCCATAGCCCGTGCAGCACGAAGCCGCGGCCCCAGCTGCATTCCTCGGCCCCGCGTGCCTCGCCCTCGACCGCGCACCAGGTGGGCTCCCAGCTCAGCGCCAGGATGTAGTGGGTGAAGTCACCCGCCCGGTCCTGATCGGCAAGAGCGGGACCGGCGGCCAGCGCGAGCATCAGGGCCAGACTGCGCATTTCCACTTCCCCTCGCGGATGATCGGGATTATATGCCAGCGTGAACTTCCCGAAAACGAGAAGACGCGGCCAGGCCGCAGCCGTTTTCCCGGCCCGGTCAAGATTTGCAGAGGATCGTCCGATGAACAAGCCGCTGATGTCCAAGGCCACCGCAGTCTGGCTGATCGACAACACCACCCTTTCGTTCAGGCAGATCGCCGACTTCTGCGGCATGCACGAGCTCGAGGTGCAGGGGATCGCCGACGGCGACGTGGCGACCGGCGTGAAGGGCTTCGATCCGGTGGCGAACAACCAGCTCGACCAGATCGAGATCGACAAGGGCGAGAAGGATCCGCTCTACCGGCTGAAGCTCAAGTTCAACCCTGCTGCCGTCGGCGAGGAGAAGCGCCGCGGGCCGCGCTACACGCCGCTCTCCAAGCGGCAGGACCGCCCGGCTGCCATCCTCTGGCTGGTGAAGTTCCACCCGGAACTCTCGGACGGCGCGATCTCGAAACTGGTCGGCACCACCAAGCCGACGATCCAGTCGATCCGCGAGCGCACGCACTGGAACATCGGGACGATCCAGCCGATCGACCCCGTGGCGCTGGGCCTCTGCCGCCAGTCCGAACTCGATGCCGCCGTGCAGCAGGCGGCGCGCCGCAAGGCCGCCGAAGGCGCCGTCATGAGCGATGACGAGCGGCGCAAGCTTGTCTCGACCGAGCAGTCGCTCTCGATGCCGGACGAGCCGCGGATGCCCTCGGGCCTCGCCGGTCTCGAGCAGTTCGGCCGCAGCGAGGAAGAGAAGCGGCCCGCCGATTTCTCCGATGCCGATTCTTTCTTCAATCTGCCTCATGGCGATGATGCGGATGAGGAAGACGACGAGGATCCGCGCCGCTGATAGGCGGCCTCCCGCCGTTTCTGCGGCGCAGCGCACTTCAGGATTGAACAATATCTCCCGACTGGGGAGTATTCGGGCGGCCGCCACAAGCGGTCGTCATTTTTATTAGTTCGTGTCGCTTGCTGCCATTCGCCCTTCCCGCCCTGGGGGCTGCCTCCGTCTGACGGTCGTGCAGTCGCCTCCACTGCAGGACCGACCATGCCGCCGAAGTCTATCCGATCCGCCGCGCCACGCATCAATGGCGTCGACGTCACCCGCTCGCTTGCCATCATGCTTGCGATGCTCAGCCACACCCTGATCGAGTTCGAGGTCTTTCACGCCTGGCAGGGACCGGCGGCGACCTTCACGCGCTTTGCGATGCAGACCGCACCCGTGACCTTCATCTGCCTCTTCGGCGCCATGCTCGAGATCGTCTACGCCCCGCGTTTCGCTTCCGGAGGCGCAGAGGCCGCCACGCGGCAGCTCTGGACGCGCGCGCTCCAGTGCTACCTGCTCTATGCGCTGACGGTGATCGCGCTCCACGTCTCGGGCGGGCAATCCATCGGCTACACGATCCGCTGCCTGCTGATGCTGGGGATCACGCCCTATGCCGACATCCTGAAGTTCTACGCGCTGGCGCTTCTGGCGGCGCCGTTGCTGCTTCGGCTGAGGCTCTCCTACGGTCTCGGCGCGATGCTCGCCATCGCGCTGGCCGTGCCGGCGGCCTTTCCGCTGCTGTCGCAACTGCCGGAGCCGCCGATGCTTTTCGGGCGCGACTATCTCGTGAAGCCCGCGAGCTTCCTCTACGGCGGCAGCAATCAGGCGGGTGGGCCGTCGGTGCTGCATGGGCTGGCGCTGGTGGCGGCAGGCATGGTGCTGGGGCGCGGTGTGCGCCTCCTGCTGGCCGCGGACGGCGAGGAGCGCCGTCTCGGGGGCGCGATCCTCGGGTTGATGCTGGGGCTGACGGTTCTCGCGTCCGGTCTGATGTGGAACTGGCAGGCGCCCTACGAGACGGTTTCAGCCATCGCCGACATGAGCCTGCGCAACGACAACCACCCGATCTACGCGAGCATCGGCCTCGCGGCGACGCTGGTCGAAGTCCTGCTGGCGGTGCTGCTCTTCGACCGGCTGGGCCGGCGCTGGGGAAAGCCGGTGCTCTTCCTCGGCCGGACGAGCCTCTTCACCTTCTCCTTCGGGAACATCCTGCTCTACCTCGCGCCCGAGACCGTGCCGGCACTGGGCGGTGGCCTGCCGCTCGCCCTTCTGTTCTTCACGATCATGCTCGGGCAGAGCTGGATCTTCCTGCGCCTCATGACGCCGGTGACCGAGGACACGAGCAGGGTCTGGGGCAGCATCGCGACCGCGTTCCAGCGCGTGATGCGCTGGATGCAGCGGCCTGTCGACCGGACGGTGTCGCGCCTCGTCCCTGCCACCGGATGAGGCGAGGGCTCCGTGCCCCTGCATCCGGCCGGGGGCGTTGCATCCCGTGACGTCGGACGCCTCCGCGGCCGGAGAGGTCAGAACCTCCGGCGCGCGCGGAGCGCGGCCCCGATGGTGCCGTCGTCGAGATAGTCGAGCTCGCCCCCGATCGGCACGCCCTGCGCGAGCGACGTGACCTGCACGCCCGTGGGCTCCAGCACATCGGCGATGTAATGGGCGGTCGTCTGGCCGTCGACGGTGGCGTTGAGGGCAAGGATCACCTCGGTCGTGCCTTCCTCGCGCACCCGCTCGACGAGGCGGGGAATGCGCAGTTCCTCGGGCCCGACCGAATCCAGCGCCGACAGGACCCCGCCCAGCACGTGATAGCGGCCGCGGAAGGCGCCTGCGCGCTCCAGCGCCCAGAGGTCGGCCACGTCCTCGACCACGCAGAGCTCACCCGAGGCGCGGCGCTCGTCGCGGCAGATGTCGCAGAGGTCGGTGCTCGTGATGTTGCCGCAGCGCAGGCAGTCGCGCGCCGTGGCGGCGACCTCGGCCATTGCCTGCGCGAGGGGGGCCATGACGGCCCCCCGCTTCTTCAGCATGAGAAGAACCGCCCGGCGCGCCGAGCGGGGCCCGAGGCCCGGAAGCCGCGCCATCAGCTCGATCAGCCGCTCGATGTCGCCCGGGGCCTCGGCCATGTCAGAAGGGCAGCTTCATGCCCGGCGGAAGGCCGAGACCCTCGGTCAGCTTGCCCATCTCTTCCTTGGCGCGGTCGGAGGCCTTCGACTGTGCATCCTTGATCGCGGCAAGGATCAGGTCCTCGACCACTTCCTTCTCGGAGGCGACGAAGATCGACGGGTCGATCTCGATGCCGGTCAGCTCGCCCTTCGCCGTGGCCGTGGCCTTCACGAGCCCCGCGCCGGACTCGCCGGTGACCGTGACGTTGCCCAGATCCTCCTGAAGCTGCGCCATCTTCTCCTGGAATCCCTGCGCGGCCTTCATCATCTTGGCCATGTCGCCAAGACCGCCCAAACCCTTCAGCATTCGTTGCTCCTCTCAATTGTCCTCGAACGGGTCCCACTCGTCCTCGACCTCGGGCAGTGCCTCGGCCGCGGCCTGTTCCTCGAGCTTGCGGATCTCGGCGATCCGCGCGCCCGGGAAGGCGGCCATCACCGCCTGGACGAGCGGGTTTTCCAGTGCGCGCGCCTCTTCTTCAAGGCGCCCCTTGTCGCGCTCTTCGGCAAGCGTCGGCGAGCCGCCGCCCGAGACGACCGAGATCCCCCAACGCGCGCCGGTCCAGCCCTGCAGCCGCTGCGAGAGACGGGCGGCGAGGTCGGGGGCGGCGTCGGGCGCGGGCTCGAACTCGATCCGGCCGGGCGCGAAGCGGACGAGCCGCACGCCGGTCTCGACCTCGTAGAGCAGCTTCATGTCGCGCTTCTGGCGGATCAGCTCGACCATCTGCTCGAAGCTCTGGCAAAGGACGGCGCCGGGCGCGAGTGCCATGGCGGTGGCCGCCCCCGAGGCCTGCGGCGCATGGGCCGAAGCCCGCGGTGCGGCGGCCTGCATGCGCGCCATCGGCGCGGCACCGTTGCCGGGAGCGGCTGCCTGTCCGCCTCCTCCCACAGGACCCGCGGGCCGCGGCTCGGACTGGAGCCTGCGGATCAGCGCCTCGGGATCGGGGAGATCCGCCACATGGGTCAGGCGGATCACGGCCATCTCGGCCGCCATCATGGCATTGGGCGCAAGCGAGACTTCCTCGATGGCCTTCAGCAGCATCTGCCACATGCGCGTCAGCACCCGCATCGGCAGCCGCTCGGCCATTTCGAGGCCCCGCGTGCGTTCGTCGGGCGGCGTGGTCGGATCCTCGGCGGCCGCGGGGCTGATCTTGACGATCGAGATCCAGTGCGTGATCTCGGCCAGATCGCGCAGCACGGCCATGGGGTCGGCCCCGTCGGCATACTGGCCGGAAAGCTCGGCCAGCGCGCCCGCGGCATCGCCCTTCATCACCAGATCGAAGAGATCGAGCACCCGGCCGCGGTCGGCCAGCCCCAGCATGGCGCGCACCTGATCGGCGGTCGTCTCGCCCGCTCCGTGGGCGATGGCCTGGTCCATCAGGCTCATCGCGTCACGCACCGAGCCCTCGGCCGCGCGGGTGATGAGCGCCATGGCGTCGCGCGTGAGGCGCGCGCCCTCCTTCCCGGCCACCTTCTCCAGATGGGCCATCATCACCTCGGGCTCGATCCGCTTCAGGTCGAACCGCTGGCAGCGCGACAGCACCGTGACCGGCACCTTGCGGATCTCGGTTGTGGCGAAGATGAACTTCACATGGGCGGGCGGTTCCTCGAGCGTCTTGAGCAGCGCGTTGAACGCGCTGGTCGAGAGCATGTGGACCTCGTCGATGATGTAGATCTTGTAGCGCGCCGAGGCCGCCCGGTAGTGGACCGAGTCGATGATCTCGCGGATGTCGCCCACGCCGGTGCGCGAGGCCGCGTCCATCTCCATCACGTCGACATGGCGGCCCTCGGCGATGGCCCGGCAGGCCTCGCAGACCCCGCAGGGCTCGGTGGTCGGGCCGCCCGTCCCGTCAGGGCCCACGCAGTTGAGGCCCTTGGCGATGATCCGCGCCGTCGTCGTCTTGCCCACGCCCCGCACGCCGGTCATCACGAAGGCATGGGCGATCCGGTCCGCCGCGAAGGCATTCTTCAGCGTGCGCACCATCGCCTCCTGTCCGATCAGGTCGGCGAAGGTCTGCGGGCGGTATTTGCGGGCAAGGACCTGATAGCCTTGCTCGGGTGTGTCGGACATCGGGCCTCGGCGGATTCGGGGTCGGCATCGAGATTAGGGCGGGGGAGAAGCGGCGTCCACCCGAAGGGCGGTCCTCTCCTTCAGGCATTCAGCCTCTGCCCTCCAGCGACCGACGCCGGCCGGCCGGCCAGGGGCATGCGCGTCGGGACGGCGGTCGGCATGCAGGATCGATGCGGGGAGGTGAGAGGCTGGACATCGACCCAGACGGGGCTCGTTACGGCTGCTTCCTTCCGGACCTGACCGGGTTGGCGAGGCGCCTGCCCGCGCCAACCTCTCGCGGTCGATATAGGCCGGGACGCCCGCCTTTGCAAGCGCCCGCGCAGGCGGCGCAGGTGCCCGCGGCCGATGGTCCGGCCTCTTCGGGCGGCAACGTCTGCGCGGGCCCCTTGGCCGCCCTTGTCCGGCATGGCATGACGGTCGGCGGGCACAGCGAGGCCCGGCTTGCGGGAGAGGCGGAATGCGGATCGCGGAGACGGTGACCTTCGGGGGCTCGGGGCTCGACCGGGC
Organism: Rhodobacter sp. NSM; assembly: GCF_052244495.1. Classification (NCBI taxonomy): domain Bacteria; kingdom Pseudomonadati; phylum Pseudomonadota; class Alphaproteobacteria; order Rhodobacterales; genus Rhodobacter; species Rhodobacter sp. NSM. Next base: position 285,879 of record NZ_JBQPXH010000004.1, on the reverse strand, counting down.
CGGGCGCCTCCGCTGCGATGCCGAGGGGCTTGCGGCGAAGCTCGCTGAGGGCCGCATCCTCCCCGTCTGGCGCGGCCGCCCGCTCTGCGCCGATGACGGGCAGCTGGGCTGGCTCGCTGCGGGCCATCCGGTGCTGGCGGGATCCGAGGAGCCGGTCTTTCTCGGGCTCGACGACGGCGAGCCGCGCTTCGCGGCCGACATCTCGCACTGGTCGCCCGAAGCCGGTGCCGAGGCGGTGCAGGCGGGCTTCTTCGATCCCTCGTTCCAGAGCCATCCGGCGCTGCCCGGGGCGCTGGGATTCGGCGAACTGCGTGGCGTCATGCTCCGGCTTTCGCCGCGGGAGGCGGAGTTGGCTGCGACGGCGAAGGCGCTGGTGCAGTGGCACCGCAGCCACCGCTTCTGCTCGGCCTGCGGAGCGCCCTCCGCGCCGTCAGAGGGCGGCTGGCACCGGCGCTGCACCGCCTGCGGCGCGCAGCACTTTCCCCGCACGGATCCGGTCGTCATCATGCTGATCACCCATGGCAACCGCGCCCTCGTCGGCCGCTCGCCCGGCTGGCCGGAGGGGATGTACTCCTGCCTCGCGGGTTTCGTCGAACCGGGCGAGACGATCGAGGCCGCCGTCCGCCGCGAGGTGATGGAGGAGGCGGGCGTGACCGTCGGCGCGGTCCGCTACCTCGCGAGCCAGCCCTGGCCCTTCCCGGCCTCGCTGATGCTGGGCTGCCACGGCATCGCTCTGACCGAGGAGATCACGCTTGACCCGGCCGAGCTCGAGCAGGCCCGCTGGATCTCGCGCGAGGAGATGGTGCGCGTGATGGCCGGGCATCACCCCGAGGTCAAACCCGCGCGGAAGGGCGCCATCGCGCATTTCCTGATCGCCAACTGGCTTGCGGACCGGCTGGATTGACGCGAAAAGGCGGGCCGGGACGCTTGTAGGGACAGGTCATGCGGCTGAGCACCAAGGAAGACGTCGAGGCGCCGATCAATTTCGTCTGGAAGCAGCTTGCGGATTTCGGCAACTGGGAGCGTGCGGCCCAGCGGCGCGGCGTCGAGGTCCAGCGGCTCGAGGGCACGCCGGCCGAGGGGCCGGGCATGGCGTGGCTGATCCGCTTCGGCTACCAGGGCAAGCCGCGTGAGGTGGACATGCGCCTCGCGGGTGTCGAACCGGGCCAGCGGCTGCTGTTCCAGGCGACGGGCCATTCCATGAAGGCCGACCTGACGCTCGATTTCGTCGAGCTCGCGCCGCGGCGGACCCGTGTCTCGGTAGTGTCGGAGGTGAAGCCGCAGACCATGACGGCGCGCGTCTTCATGCAGACGCTTCGGCTCGCCAAGGGCAAGCTGCAGGAGAAATACGACAAGCGGATCGCGAGCTTCGCGGCCGACATCGAGGATCGCTGGAAGGCCCGCCGCAAGGCCGAGCCGCAGGATCCCGAGGCCTGAGCCAGAGCCGGCCCGCGCGGGGCGCATGCCGATCACCCGAGCCGGGCGCAGCCTGCCGTGAGCACCGAGGTGCTCGCCGCAAGGTGCGCAAGCCTGCAGGGACCCGAGGCACTTGCCGCCGGATGGGCGGACCGCAGGAACAGGGCATTCGCGACGCTCCGGCCGGGCGCGACCTCAGCCCCTGCCGGGGTCTGCCGGATAGACGCCGAGGATCTCGGACTGGCTGGTGAAGTAGCGCAGCTCGTCGAGCGCCAGCGCCACGTTGGCATCCTCGGGATGGCCCTCGATGTCGGCGTAGAACTCGGTCGCCGTGAAGGATCCGCCGACCATGTAGCTTTCCAGCTTGGTCATGTTGATCCCGTTGGTGGCGAAGCCGCCGAGCGCCTTGTAGAGCGCGGCCGGGATGTTGCGCACGCGGAAGGTGAAGGTCGTCACCATCTTGCCGGGGCCGCGGCGCGTCCAGTCCGCCTCGCGCGACATGACGAGGAACCGCGTGGTGTTGTTCGACTGGTCCTCGATGTGGCGCGCCACGACGTCGAGCCCGTAGATCTCGCCCGCGAGTTCCGACGCAAGGGCGGCAAGCGGCGGCTCGCCCGTCTCGGCCACGAGCCGCGCCGAGCCGGCGGTATCCGCCCCCGTGGTCGGACGGATCCCGTGCTGACGCAGGAAGGTCCGGCACTGGCCGAGAAGGACCGTGTGGCTCATCGCGCGCTCGATCCGCTCGATCGGCGTACCCCGGACGGCGAGCAGGTTGATGTGCACGCGCACGAAGGCCTCGTCGATGATCCGGAGGCCGGAGCCCGGCAGCAGCGAGTGGATATCGGCCACCCGGCCATAGGTCGAGTTCTCGACCGGCAGCATTGCAAGCTCGGCTTCGCCCGAACGGACGAGCTCGATCGCGTCCTCGAAGGTCCGGCAGGGCACGGCCTCCATGGCCGGTCGTGCCTGGCGGCAGGCCTCGTGCGAATAGGCTCCGGGCTCTCCCTGGAAGGCGATTCGGCCGGTCATGGCTTGGGTCTCCGCGATCAAAAACAGGTTGTCCCCGCGTCCGGCGGCGCTACTACACCTTGAAAGCAAGGGGAAGAAGCGGATACATGTCCGGCGGACCCAAACCGAGGTAAATGCGACATGTTCGACACGATGACCCTGACGAAGGCGGTCGGCGCCGGTTGCGGCGCGCTCCTGGTGTTCCTTCTGGGATCCTGGGCGGCTGGCGGGCTCTACACCTCCGGGGAGGGTCATGGCGAGGACGTGACGCAGGCCTACGTGATCGACACGGGCAGCGATGCCGAGGCGGAAGAGCCCGCAGCCGAGGCGGTGCCGTTCGCGGAACTCGTCGCCGCGGCCGATGCGGCGGCGGGGCAGAAGGTCTTTGCGAAATGCGCCGCCTGTCACAAGGTCGACGGCTCGAACGCGACCGGGCCGCATCTCGACGGCGTGGTCGACCGCGGGGTGGCCTCTGTCGACGGCTTCGCCTATTCGGATGCGATGGTCGCGCATGCCGGTGAGGCTCCGAACTGGACGCTGGACGAACTGGGGGCCTTCATCGAGAACCCCAAGGGGCACGTGCCCGGCACCAAGATGACCTTCGCGGGCCTTCCCAAGGAGCAGGACCGCGCCAATGTGGTCGCCTATCTGGCCTCGCTCCAGTAACAGGGTGGCCGATCCGGTTTCAGAGGGCCGTCCGATCGGGCGGCCCTCGCGCATTTTTGCGGCCGGAGCCATGATCCTGTAACGCAATCGCAACTTGAGGAGGTCGCGGGTTGCGCCGTAGCATGACGCGAGCGGCGCCGGGCCCGCGACACGGCACGAGGCAGGGAGAACGGTATGGGTGGAGTCACGGCGCGCACGGCGCAGGGCAGGGTCGCAGCCTCTGGACTTCCCGACGTGCGGTCATGGCTTCTCGGTGGATTGGGCATCCTCGCCGCCGTCGCGGCCGCCCTTCCGGCACGGGCGCAGGACGAGCAGAAGATCATCACCTCGCACGGGATCTCGACCTTCGGCGACCTGAAGTATCCGGCGGATTTTGCCCATCTCGACTACGTGAACCCGGACGCGCCAAAGGGGGGCGAGATCTCGGAATGGGCCTTCGGCGGGTTCGACTCGATGAACCCCTATTCGGTGAAGGGCCGGGCCGCCGCCTTGTCCTCGGTCATGTACGAGTCGATCCTCACCGGGACGGCGGACGAGATCGGTGCGGCCTACTGCCTTCTCTGCGAGACGCTGGAATATCCCGAAGACCGGAGCTGGGTGATCTTCAACCTCCGTCCCGAGGCGCGGTTTTCGGACGGAACGCCGGTGACGGCCGAGGACGTGGTCTTCTCCTACGAGACCTTCGTGACCAAGGGGCTGACGGACTTCCGCACCGTCTTCGCCCAGCAGGTCGAAAGCGCCGAGGCGCTCGATGAACACCGCGTCAAGTTCACCTTCAAGCCGGGCATCCCGACGCGCGACCTGCCGCAGGACGTGGGCGGCCTGCCGGTCCTGTCCAAGGCGCAGTACGAGCGCGAGGGCCTCGACCTCGAGGAGGGCAGCCTGAAGCCCTTCCTCGGCTCGGGCGCCTACATGCTGGACGAGAGCCGCATGCAGGTCGGCCGGACGGTCGTCTACCGACGCAACCCCGACTACTGGGGCAAGGATCTGCCGATCGCCCGCGGGACGGGCAACTTCGACACGATCCGCATCGAATACTACGCGGACTACAACGCGGCCTTCGAGGGCTTCAAGGGAGGCAGCTATACCTTCCGCAACGAGGCCTCCTCGATCCTCTGGGCGACTGGCTACGACTTCCCCGCCATCACCAGCGGGGCGGTGAAGAAGGTCGAGCTGCCGCAGGGCACCAAGGCCAGCGGGCAGGGCTGGATGCTCAACCTGCGGCGCGAGAAGTTCCAGGACCCGAGGGTGCGCGAGGCGCTGAACCTCATGTTCAACTTCGAATGGTCGAACAAGACGCTGTTCTACGGTCTCTACAGTCGCGTCCAGTCCTTCTGGGAGAACAGCTATCTCGAGGCCGAGGGCGCGCCGTCCGAGGCCGAGGTCGCCCTTCTGAAGCCGCTGGTGGACGAGGGGCTGCTGCCGCAATCGATCCTCACCGACCCGCCGGTCAGCCCGCCCACCTCGGGCGAGCGGCAGCTTGACCGGAGGAACCTGCGCGCCGCGAGCAAGCTGCTCGACGAGGCAGGCTGGCCGGTCGGATCCGACGGGCTGCGGCGCAACGCGGCGGGAGAGGTGCTGCGCGTCGAGTTCCTGAACGACAGCCAGACCTTCGACCGCGTCATCAGCCCCTTTGTCGAGAACCTGCGGGCGCTTGGCATCGACGCCATGATGACGCGGGTGGACAATGCGCAGATGGAGAGCCGCACCCGTCCGCCGAGCTACGACTTCGACATCACCACCGGCAACGCGCGCACCAACTACATCTCGGGGTCCGAGCTGAAGCAGTATTACGGATCGGAGACGGCCGATGTCTCGAGCTTCAACATGATGGGCCTGAAGGACCCGGCGGTGGACCGGATGATCGAGAAGGTGCTGGCGGCCAACTCGTCGGAGGAGCTGGAAGTGGCCACCAAGGCGCTGGACCGGGTGCTTCGGCTCCAGCGGTTCTGGGTGCCGCAGTGGTTCAACGCGAACTACACCGTCGCCTATTACGACATGTTCGAGCATCCCGAGACGCTGCCACCCTATGCGCTGGGAGAACTGGACTTCTGGTGGTTCAACGCCGAGAAGGCGCAGGCGCTTCGCGATACTGGCGCGTTGAGACAGTAAGGGCCGCATTCCCCCCATGGGAGCCTACATCCTCCGGCGAATCCTGCTGATCGTGCCGACGCTGTTCGGCATCATGGTCATCAACTTCGTCCTGACCCAGTTCGTGCCCGGCGGCCCGATCGAGCAGGTGCTCGCCCGGCTCGAAGGGCAGGGCGACGTGTTCCAGACCGTAGCGGGCGGCGGCGACGCCGGCACCTCGACCGCCCCCACCACGCAGGCGGACGAGCGCTACGTCGGCTCGCGCGGGTTGCCCCCCGAGTTCATCGCGCAGCTCGAGCGGCAGTTCGGCTTCGACAAGCCGCCGCTGGAACGCTTCCTCGACATGATGTGGAACTATCTTCGCTTCGACTTCGGCGAGAGCTACTTCCGCTCGATCTCGGTCGTGGATCTGGTGCTGGAGAAGATGCCGGTCTCGATCACGCTCGGCCTCTGGTCCACGCTGATCGCCTATCTTGTCTCGATCCCCTTGGGCATTCGCAAGGCGGTGAAGGACGGCTCGTCCTTCGACACCTGGACCAGCGGCGCCATCATCGTGGCCTATGCGATCCCGGGCTTCCTCTTCGCGATCCTGCTTCTCGTGCTCTTCGCGGGCGGCTCCTACTGGCAGTGGTTCCCGCTTCGGGGACTCACTTCCGACAACTGGGAGAGCCTGTCGCTCGGGGGCAAGGTCGTGGACTACTTCTGGCACATCACCCTGCCGGTCCTCGCCTCGACCATCTCGGCCTTCGCGACGCTGACGCTGCTGACGAAGAACTCGTTCCTCGACGAGATCCGCAAGCAATACGTGATGACGGCGCGCGCGAAGGGGCTGGCCGAGCGGCGCGTGCTCTACGGCCATGTCTTCCGCAATGCCATGCTGATCGTGATCGCAAGCTTCCCGTCGGTCTTCGTCTCGGTCTTCTTCGGCGGCAGCCTGATCATCGAGACCATCTTCTCGCTCGACGGGCTCGGCCGGCTCGGCTTCGAGGCGGCGGTGGCGCGCGACTATCCGGTGATCTTCGGCACGCTCTTCGTCTTCGGCCTCCTCGGCCTCGTCATGGGGATCCTCTCCGACCTGATGTATGTCTGGATCGACCCGCGCATCGACTTCGGGACAAGGGGCTGAGATGGCGCTCTCCCCGCTCAACCAGCGTCGCTGGCGGAACTTCAAGGCGAACCGCCGCGCCTATGTCTCGCTCTTCGTCTTTGCCGTGCTCTTCGGCCTGTCGCTCTTTGCCGAACTGCTCGCCAACGACAAGCCGCTGCTCGTCAACTACAGGGGCAGCCTCTACACGCCGATCACGCATTTCTATCCCGAGACGGTCTTCGGCGGCGACTTCCAGACCGAGGCCGCCTACCGCGATCCCGAGGTGCGCTGCCTGATCCGGTCGGGCGGGCTCGAGGCCTGTTTCGACGATCCGGAGGCGATCATCGCCGAGGTCGAGACCGGCAGTGTCGAGGGCGAGCCGGTCGAGGCGGGCTGGATCCTCTGGCCGCCCATCCCCTACAGCTACGACACGATCAACGACATCGGCCGTGCCGCGCCCTCTCCGCCAGATGCCGACCACTGGCTCGGCACCGACGACACCGCGCGCGACGTGCTGGCCCGCGTGATCTACGGCTTCCGCCTGTCGGTGGCCTTCGCGCTGATCGTGACCTTCCTCACCTCGGTCATCGGCATCGCCGCGGGCGCGGTGCAGGGCTATTTCGGCGGCCTCACCGACCTGATCTTCCAGCGCCTGATCGAACTCTGGGGCTCCACCCCCTCGCTCTACATCATCATCATCGTGGCGGCGATCTGGCAGATGGATTTCTGGCTGCTCGTGGGCCTCATGGTGCTCTTCGGCTGGACGAGCCTGATCGGCGTCGTCAGGGCCGAGTTCCTGCGCGCGCGGAACTTCGAATACGTCCGGGCTGCCCGCGCGCTCGGTGTCTCGGACCTCGTGATCATGTTCCGCCACGTCCTGCCCAACGCGATGGTGGCCACGCTGACCATGCTGCCCTTCATCATCACCGGCACCATCGGCAGCCTCGCCGCGCTCGATTTCTTGGGCTTCGGCCTGCCGTCCTCGGCCCCCTCGCTGGGAGAGCTGACGCTCCAGGCCAAGCAGAACCTGCAGGCGCCCTGGCTCGGCTTCACCGCCTTTTTCGCCTTCGCGATCATGCTCTCACTCATGGTGTTCATCTTCGAGGGCGTGCGCGACGCCTTCGACCCCAGGAAGACCTTTCAATGAAGGCGCCGACGACCGAACGGCCCGAGGGTCCGGCCTCGCCCGTGCTCGAGGTCAGGGATCTGGTGGTGCGCTTCCGGCAGGACGGGCGCGTGGTCGAGGCGGTGAAGGGCGTGTCCTTCTCGGTCGGGCGTGGCGAGACCGTGGCGCTGGTGGGCGAGAGCGGATCAGGCAAGTCGGTCACGGCGCTCTCGACCGTCTCGCTGCTGCCGGACAGTGCCGAGGTGGCGGGCTCGGTTCTCTATGAGGGGCGCGAGATGGTGGGCGCACCGGCCGCTCAACTCCGGCAGGTGCGCGGCAACGACATCAGCTTCATCTTCCAGGAGCCGATGACATCGCTCAATCCGCTGCATACGATCGAGCGCCAGATCGGCGAGAGCCTCGCCCTTCACCAGGGCATCACCGGCGAGAAGGCACGCGCGCGGATCGTCGAGCTTCTGACCAAGGTCGGCATCCGCGACCCGGAGAGCCGTCTCGGCGCCTATCCGCACCAGCTCTCGGGCGGGCAGCGGCAGCGGGTGATGATCGCCATGGCGCTGGCCAACGGCCCCGATCTGCTGATCGCCGACGAGCCGACGACGGCGCTCGACGTGACGATACAGGCGCAGATCCTGGACCTTCTGGCGGATCTCAAGCGCGACGAGAGCCTCAGCCTTCTCTTCATCACCCATGATCTCGGCGTGGTACGCCGGATTGCCGACCGGGTCTGCGTCATGCAGGGCGGCGAGATCGTCGAGCAGGGCCCGGCCGAGCAGATCTTCCGCGCGCCGCAGCATCCCTATACGCAGAAGCTGCTCGCGGCCGAGCCGACGGGCCGACCCGATCCGGTGCCGGAGGGTGCGGCCGAGATCCTGAGGACGGAGGGGCTGAAGATCTGGTTTCCGATCCAGCGCGGCCTGTTGCGGCGCACCGTGGGCCATGTGAAGGCGGTAAACGGTGCGAGCCTCTCGATCCGCAAGGGCGAGACGCTGGGCGTGGTGGGCGAAAGCGGCTCGGGCAAGACGACGCTCGCGCTCGGCATCCTGCGGCTGATCGAGTCGGAAGGACCGGTCCTCTTCCTCGGGCAGGAGATCCACACCCGCCGGGCCCGCGCGCTGCGCGACCTGCGCCGCGACATGCAGATCGTGTTCCAGGACCCCTACGGCAGCCTATCGCCCCGGATGACGGTCGAGCAGATCATCGCCGAAGGGCTCGGCGTCCACGGGGTCGAGAAGGGCCGCAACCGCCGCGAGATGGTGGCCGAGATCATGACCGAGGTCGGCCTCGACCCGGCGGCCATGGGGCGCTATCCGCACGAGTTCTCGGGCGGGCAGCGTCAGCGCATCGCCATCGCCCGCGCCATGATCCTGCGCCCGAAGTTCGTGGTGCTGGACGAGCCCACCAGCGCGCTCGACATGACGGTGCAGGTCCAGATCGTCGACCTGCTGCGTGACCTGCAGCGCAAGTGGGGTCTCGCCTATCTCTTCATCAGCCACGACCTCCGGGTGGTGCGCGCTCTCGCCCACAAGGTGATCGTGATGAAGGAGGGCGATGTGATCGAAGCCGGCGATGGCGTGTCGCTCTTCGAGCGACCGACGACCGACTACACCCGCACCCTGCTCGCCGCAGCCTTCGGAGGGTCGGTGCCACAAGCCGTCTGACGAGTGACATGAAGATCCTGTTCGTCCACCAGAACTTTCCCGGCCAGTTCCTGTATCTCGCGCCCGAGCTTCAGCGTCGAGGCCACGAATGCCTGGCGCTCACCGACGGCGGCAATCGGCGGGAGTCGCCGATCCCGGTCGTGCGCTACCGGCACGAGGCGCCGGCACCCGATCCGCAGGCGACGCGGCTCGCGCGGAACTTCACGCAGACGAGCGACCGGGGCGTGACCGTGGCCCGGGCGGCGCTGCAGTTGCGCGACCAGCGCGGCCACCGGCCGGACGTGATCTTCGGCCATTCCGGCTGGGGCGAGACGCTCTTTCTCAAGGAAGTCTGGCCCGAGGCGAAGCTGCTGATCTATGCCGAGTTCTACTATCGCGGCATCGGTCAGGACGTGGGCTTTGACCGGGAGTTCGACCGGCGCGGCTTCGACGCGGTGATGATCGCGCAGAGCCGGGCCGCCCATCTGGCCCAGGCGCTTCTGCATGCCGATGCCGGGCTGTCGCCGACGGAATGGCAGGCCTCGACCTATCCCCCCGTGCTGCGCCGCCAGATCGAGGTGATCCATGACGGCGTGGACACCGAGGCGGTGGCCCCCGACCCGGCGGCGACCTTCACCCTGCCCGATGGGCGGGTGCTGCGGCCGGGCGACGAGGTCCTGACCTTCGTCAACCGCAACCTCGAGCCCTACCGCGGCTATCACGTCTTCCTGCGGTCCCTGCCCGAGGTGCTGGCCACGCGCCCGGCCGCCCAGGTGGTGCTGGTGGGGGCCGAAGGCGTCAGCTATGGCCCCGAGCCGTCCGAGGGCAGCTGGAAGCAGAGATTCCTCGACGAACTGGACGGCCGGCTTGATCTCTCGCGTGTGCATTTCGTCGGTCGCGTGCCCTATGACCGGTTCAAGGCGCTGATGCAGGTGAGCCGCGCCCATGCCTACCTCACCTATCCCTTCGTCCTCTCCTGGTCGATGCTCGAGGCCATGTCGGCGGGTGCGCTGGTCATCGGCTCGCGCACCGCGCCGGTCGAGGAACTGATCGAGGACGGGCGCAACGGGCTTCTCGTGGACTTCTTCGACGTGAAGGGCTGGTCGGACACGATCATCCGCGCACTGGCCGAGCCGGAGCGGTTCCGCCCCCTGCGCAAGGCCGCGCGCGAAACGATCCGCAGCCGCTACGACCTGCGCTCGGTCTGCCTGCCCCGGCTGGTGGATTTCGTGGAACGTCACGGCCCGGTGGCCTGAACCGGCGCTGTCCCGTCCTTCATTTGCGCTGCCGGGCGCGTTTGGCGCCCGCCATTCCTGCGCCGCGCAGGTGGGTCAGAGGGCGCCCTGCGTCTTCCCGCTCTGGTCGTAGGCGTCGAAGCTGCGGGCGATCATGCGGGCAAGGGGGCGGCCGGCGTCGGTGATCTCGAGCCCGTGGCCGGTAATCTGCACGACACCGGGAAAGCTGGTCGCGCATTGGAGGAAGAGCGCCTCGAGCCGTTCCGGCCGGATGCAGAAGCGCGCAAGGATCTGCGCGCGGCTGATGCGGAAGTCGCAGAGGAGCTGCTCGATCATGCGGCCCCGCAGGCGGTCCTCGTCGCTGAGGACGTGCCCGCGAGAGGTCGAGAAGCGCCCTGACCGGATCGCGCGGATGTGGTCGGTCGTGCTGGGCGCGTTCTGGCTGAACCCTTGGGGAAACCGCGAGATGGCCGAGGCGCCGAGGCCGATCAACACGTCGGAGCGGTCGTCGGTATAGCCCTGAAACGACCGGCGCAGGCGCCCGCAGGCGCGCGCATGCGCGAGCGGATCGCCCGCACGGGCAAAGTGGTCGATGCCCACGGGCTGGTAGCCGTCCCACAGGATAAGGTCGCGCGCGGTCTCGAACAGGTGCAGCCGTTCTTCCGGGCGGGGAATCGAATCGGTCGGGATCATCAGTTGGCGGCGCGAGAGCGCGGGTACATGCGCATACCCCAGGACCGCCAGCCGGTCCGGCGAAAGCGACAGCAGCTTCTGCACGGAGTCGGCGACCGTCTGCCTCGTCTGATGCGGAAGGCCATAGAGGATGTCGGCATCAAGGCCCTGCAGCCCTCGCCGGCGAAGGTCGTCGACGAGTCGCCGGGTCAGCTCGAAGCTCTGTTCGCGGCCGATCGCCTTCTGGATCTCGGGGTCGAAGTCCTGCACCCCGATGGAGACGCGCGTCATGCCGCCCTCGAAGAGCGCGTCCAGACGCGCCGCATCGATCTCGTTCGGGTCAATCTCGACCGAAAACTCGGTGGAAGGCGACGATGGCACCGCATCCCGAATGGCGAGCAGCAGTTCCCGGATCAGGTCGGGCGGGAGCAGGGTAGGGGTTCCGCCACCCCAGTACATTCGGGAAAGGCGCACGCCCGGTGCAAGGCGTGCCTGCATCAGGGCAATTTCGGATTTCAGCACCGCGACAAAAGCGCGCACGGGTGCGTCCGAACTCGTGCCCTGCGTGCGGCAGGCGCAGAACCAGCACAACCGGCGGCAAAAAGGGATATGTAAGTATAATGATATTGAACTTCCGGCGGGAATGGACGAGATCCATTCTGCATGAAGGTGCTCCGTCACCCCTGCGCCGAAGTTCGGGGCGGTCGGATAGCTCGTATAGCGTGCAACCCGCGCGTCAAAGAGCCCGAGTTTTGCAAGTTGAGAAACCGACTCCATCGACTTTCGCTAGGCTCGAAAGTCGTCTATTGCTTTGATACAGATCAAGCGGGGAAACGGCATGACGCTGCACGAAGTCCCAACCCTCCTGCACCGCTGCGGCGATTGCCCGATTCGTCACCGTGCCGTCTGCGCGCGCTGTGACTCTGATGAACTCGCGACTCTCGAGCAGATCAAGTACTACCGCAGCTACCAGGCGGGCCAGACGGTGATCTGGTCGGGGGACAAGATGGATTTCGTGGCCTCCGTCGTGACCGGGATCGCGACGCTGACCCAGACGATGGAAGATGGCCGCCGCCAGATGGTCGGCCTGCTGCTGCCGTCGGATTTCGTCGGCCGTCCGGGCCGCCAGACCGTGGCCTATGACGTCACGGCCACCACGGACCTGCTGATGTGCTGCTTCCGCCGCAAGCCCTTCGAGGACATGATGCAGAAGACGCCCCACGTGGGGCAGCGGCTGCTCGAGATGACGCTGGACGAACTCGATGCGGCGCGGGAATGGATGCTGCTTCTCGGCCGGAAGACAGCCCGCGAGAAGATCGCGAGCCTGCTGGCCATCATTGCGCGCCGCGACGCCGCGCTGAAGCTGCGGGATGCCAAGGGTCCGTTGACCTTCGACCTGCCGCTGACGCGGGAGGAGATGGCCGACTACCTCGGCCTGACGCTCGAGACGGTGAGCCGCCAGGTCTCCGCGCTGAAGCGCGACGGCGTCATCTCGCTCGAGGGCAAGCGGCATGTCATCGTGAACGATTTTGCCCGGCTTCTGGAAGAGGCGGGCGACGACAGCGACGGCGGCCTGCCGGTCTGACGAAGGCGCCCGCCCCTGAGGGCGGGCGAGGTGGCGCTACCGTGAGCGTCAGTGCGCCATGAGGACCGGCACTTCGGCCAGTTCCAGCATGTCCCGGGTCGCGCCTCCGAGGATCGCCTCGCGGAACCGCGAGTGTCCATAGGCGCCCATGACCAGCATGTCGGCATTCTGATCGCGCACGTGGCGCGCGATCACGTCCGAGATCCGTGGCAGCGTCTTCGCCAGCACCGAGACCTCGGCGCGGACGCCGTGGCGCACCAGCATCTGGCAAAGCGCCCCGCCCGGATCGGACCGTTCCGCGCCGTGCGCCGCCGGATCCACGATCACGATGTCCACGTTGTCGGCGTGAAGCAGGAAGGGCATCGCCTTGCGCACTGCCGTCAGGGCCTCGCGACTCTGGTCCCAGGCGATCACGACCCGATGTCCGAAACTCTCGCTGAGCGCCGGGTCGTCGGGAACGACAATGACCGGAGCCTGCCCCTCGAAGAGCGAAGCCTCGACCACCGCTTCGGTTTCTGCGCCCCGGCCCTTGCCGTAGGGTCGCGACAGCACCACGAGGTCGGCGAAGCGCGAGCGCAGTGCGACGAGGCCGGCGAGTCCGCCCATCTGCGCCACGGCCGTCTCGACCGACGAGCGCAGCATCGCGGGCTGCCCCGCCAGCGCGGCGATGGCAGCCTTCTCGACGGCCTGCGCTTCCTGCTCGGCGCGTTCCAGCGCCATCTGCAGCACGACCGCCGTGCCGCCCATGTTGTAGTAGGCCACCTGGGTCCCGTCGATGCCGAGCGCCAGCACGTCCAGATGCGCGTCCGCGCTGAGCGCGAGGCGCGCCGCAACCGTGATCGCCGGCTCGATCCGTTCCGGCGAAGTGGCCACGGTCAGCAAGGATTTGTAGGCCATTTCACAATCTCCAGCCGATGAGCTTCCGCCCCGAATGTGTGATCGATTGGGGCTTTGTTCCTTGATGCTGATCAAGTATCAGGACCGAAACCATTGACATGGATCAAGGCAGATTCCGCGACACGCCGCCACACACGGCCTGTCGATTAGCATCGGCCGGGGGAGTCGGCCTAGCGAAGACGAAGGGACGCAAGATGTGGGATTACGTTAAACTGGTCGCGCTTGGCGTGATCGCGCTGTGTGCCGCGATCGCAGCCAACTACGCGCGCGACCTTGCATACATGGCGAATGCCGTGACGGTCATGCTGGTGGCCGGCGGCCTTTTCCTCTGGCAGGTGCGCCGGGTCGGGGACGAGATCCGTCCGAAGCCCGCGCTGCAGACCGAATACATGGACGGGGTCATCCGCTACGGCGTGGTGGCCACGGCCTTCTGGGGCGTCGTGGGCTTCCTCGTGGCGGTCTTCATCGCCTTCCAGCTGGCCTTCCCGGCACTCAACTTCGAATGGGCGCAGGGCTACCTGAACTTCGGCCGACTCCGGCCGCTGCACACCTCGGCGGTGATCTTCGCCTTCGGCGGCAACGCCCTGATCGCGACGAGCTTCTACGTCGTGCAGCGCACCTCGGCGGCGCGTCTCTGGGGCGGCAACCTCGGCTGGTTCGTCTTCTGGGGCTACAACCTCTTCATCGTGCTGGCCGCTTCGAGCTACCTGCTCGGCGCCACGCAGTCGAAGGAATATGCCGAGCCGGAATGGTATCTCGACTGGTGGCTGACCATCGTCTGGGTCTGCTATCTCGCGGCCTTCCTGGGGACGATCATCAAGCGCAAGGAACCCCACATCTACGTGGCCAACTGGTTCTACCTTGCCTTCATCGTCACCGTGGCGATGCTCCACATCTTCAACAACCTCTCGATCCCGGTCTCGTTCTTCGGCTCGAAGTCCGTGCAGGTCTTCTCGGGCGTGCAGGATGCGATGGTGCAGTGGTGGTACGGCCACAACGCCGTGGGCTTCTTCCTGACCGCCGGCTTCCTCGGCATGATGTACTACTTCGTGCCGAAGCAGGCCGAGCGTCCCGTCTACAGCTACAAGCTGTCGATCGTGCACTTCTGGGCGCTGATCTTCCTCTACATCTGGGCCGGTCCGCACCACCTGCACTACACGGCGCTGCCGACCTGGACCTCGACCCTCGGCATGGTGTTCTCGATCATGCTCTGGATGCCGTCCTGGGGCGGCATGATCAACGGCCTCATGACGCTTTCGGGCGCCTGGGACAAGCTCCGCACCGACCCGATCATCCGCATGATGGTCGTCTCGATCGGCTTCTACGGCATGTCGACCTTCGAGGGCCCGATGATGTCGATCAAGGCCGTCAACTCGCTCAGCCACTACACCGACTGGACCATCGGCCACGTCCACTCCGGCGCGCTCGGATGGAACGGCATGATCACCTTCGGCGCGCTCTACTTCCTCACGCCGAAGCTCTGGAACAAGGAACGGCTCTACAGCCTCAGCCTCGTGTCCTGGCACTTCTGGCTCGCCACCATCGGCATCGTGCTCTACGCCTCGGCGATGTGGGTCTCGGGCATCATGGAAGGGCTGATGTGGCGTGAAGTCGACGCGAACGGCTTCCTCGTGAACGCCTTCGCCGACACCGTGGCCGCCAAGTTCCCTATGAACGTGGTCCGCGGCCTGGGCGGGGTGCTCTACCTGACCGGTGCGCTGATCATGTGCTACAACCTGTGGAAAACCGTGACGACCGCACCCGAACGGGTGTCGCGCGCCACGGCCGTTCCCGCTGAGTGACGAAGGGGACGACCATGGGTATCCTTGCAAAACACAAGATCCTCGAGACGAACGCCACGCTGCTGCTGATCTTCAGCTTCCTCGTGGTGACCATCGGCGGCCTGGTCCAGATCGTGCCGCTGTTCTACCTCGAGAACACGATCGAGAAGGTGGAAGGGGTTCGCCCCTACACCCCGCTCGAGCTTGCCGGGCGCGACATCTACATCCGCGAGGGCTGCTACGTCTGCCACAGCCAGATGATCCGCCCGATGCGCGACGAGCAGGAGCGCTATGGCCACTACAGCCTCGCGGCCGAATCCATGTACGATCACCCGTTCCAGTGGGGATCGAAGCGGACCGGCCCCGACCTCGCCCGCGTCGGCGAACGCTACTCGGACGAATGGCACGTCGATCACCTGACCAACCCGCAGTCGGTCGTGCCGGAATCCATCATGCCGAAATACGGCTTCCTTGCGAACCGTGAGATCGACGGGCGCTACATCCAGGACGTGATGTCGGTGCACCGGACGATCGGCACGCCCTACACCGACGAGATGATGGAAAGCGCGGTCGCCGACTTCAAGGCGCAGGCCGATCTGGATGCGGACAGCGACGGTCTCCTCGAGCGTTACGGCAAGGCTGCCGTGCGCAACTTCGACGGACAGGCGGAGCTGACGGAGATGGACGCGCTGATCGCCTACCTGCAGGTCCTCGGCACGATGGTCGACTTCTCGACCTTCACGCCCGACGACAGCCGGTAAGGGGGGCGGGCATGGAGACCTACAGCCTGCTTCGGGCCTTCGCGGACAGCTGGATGCTGATCGTGATGACGCTCTTCTTCGTGGGCGTGGTGTTCTGGGCCTTTCGTCCGGGCAGCCGAAAGCAACATGACGACGCTGCCAACGCGATCTTCCGTCACGAGAGGAAACCCGACGGCGACGACCGCGAGTCGTCGTCCGAGGAGGCGAGGAAATGAGTGTGAAACCGACCAAACACAAGCCCGGCGAGCCGCCGACCACGGGCCATACCTGGGATGGCATCGAGGAATACGACAATCCGATGCCGCGCTGGTGGCTCTGGACCTTCTATGCCACCATCATCTGGGCCGTTGGCTACACGTTGCTCTACCCGGCCTGGCCGCTGGTGAACGGGGTGACGAACGGCCTGCTGGGTCATTCGACCCGGGCTGACGTGGCCAACGAGATCCAGGCCTATGCGGACGCCAATGCCGAGATCCGCCAGAAGCTGGTGGAGACCGACCTGACCGCCGTCGCAGCCGATCCGAACCTGTTGCAATACGCGACCAACGCCGGTGCGGCCGTGTTCCGCACCAATTGCGTCCAGTGCCACGGGTCGGGCGCGGCCGGCGTGCAGGGCAAGGGCTATCCGAACCTGCTGGACGACGACTGGCTGTGGGGAGGCGACATCGAATCGATCCACACGACCGTCACGCACGGCATCCGCAACACGACCGACGACGAGGCGCGCTACTCCGAGATGCCGCGCTTCGGTGCAGACGGCCTGCTCGACTCGACCCAGCTCTCGCAGGTGGTCGAATATGTCCTGCAGATTTCCGGGCAGGATCATGACTCGGCCCTGTCGACGGAAGGTGCGACGGTGTTCGCCGACAACTGTGCCGCCTGCCATGGCGAGGACGGCACGGGCAGCCGCGACGTGGGCGCCCCGAACCTGACCGACGCGATCTGGCTCTACGGCGGGGACCGCGCCACGCTCACCGATACGGTGACCTATGCGCGCTTCGGCGTGATGCCGAACTGGAACGCCCGTCTCACCGAGGCGGACATCCGGTCGGTCGCAGTCTACGTCCACGGCCTCGGCGGTGGCGAGTAAAAGGTGCTGAGCGGCCCGGGAGACCTCTCCCGGGCCGACGCCGGCCCTCGTTCCAGTTCGCGCGTTCCGAGTGCGGAGGGTCGGTGCCTCCATGTCCCGTGGGACGGGAGGCGGAGGGCCCGCCCGCGTCGTGAATGATGTATCACGGATGCGTAATTTTGACCGAAGTCAAGTTGCGCAGGCGGTCCCGTCTGATAGCACCCGGAACATCCATGTAGCCGGAGTCCGTCGTGACCAGCCCCGATACCGAAACCAGCAGCCTCTACGCCAAGCGCGAGCCCGTCTTTCCCAAGCGGGTGAGCGGCAAGTTCCGCTCCCTGAAATGGTGGATCATGGGCATCACGCTGGGGATCTACTACATCGCGCCCTGGATCCGCTGGGACAGGGGACCGAACCTGCCTGACCAGGCGATCCTCGTCGACATCGCCAACCGGCGCTTCTTCTTCTTCATGATCGAGATCTGGCCGCACGAATTCTACTTCGTTGCCGGCCTCTTGATCATGGCGGGCCTCGGGCTCTTCCTCTTCACCTCGGCCGCCGGACGCGTCTGGTGCGGCTATGCCTGCCCGCAGACGGTCTGGACGGACCTCTTCATCCTCGTCGAGCGCTGGGTCGAGGGGGACCGCAACGCCCGCATCCGGCTGCTCCGACAGAAGTGGGACGCCGAGAAGACGCGCAAGTACCTCACGAAATGGACACTCTGGCTGCTCATCGGCCTCGCGACCGGCGGGGCCTGGGTCTTCTACTTCACGGATGCGCCGACGCTTCTCGTCGATCTACTGACGGGAGACGCCCATCCGGTCGCCTATATCACCATGGGTCTGTTGACCGTCACCACCTTCGCCTTCGGTGGCTTCGCGCGCGAGCAGATCTGCATCTATGCCTGCCCCTGGCCGCGCATCCAGGCGGCCATGATGGACGAGGAGACGATCACCGTCGCCTATCGAGAATGGCGCGGCGAGCCGCGCGGCAAGCTGAAGAAGGGAGAGCCGATCAGCGCCGACCAGGGCGACTGCATCGACTGCATGGCCTGCGTGAACGTCTGCCCGATGGGCATCGACATCCGCGACGGCCAGCAGCTGGCCTGCATCACCTGCGCCCTCTGCATCGACGCCTGTGACGAGGTCATGGACAAGATCGACAAGCCGCGCGGCCTCATCGGCTACCTCGCCCTGACGGACGAGCGCGCCGAGCGCGAGGGCCGGCAGCCGCGCTCGGCCTGGCGGCACCTCTTCCGCGTGAGGACCCTCATCTACACCGCCCTGTGGTCAGGCGTGGGCGTCGCGCTTGTCGTGGCCCTGTTCCTGCGCTCGCCCATCGACATCAACGTGACGCCGCTGCGCAACCCGCTCTACGTCACGCTGTCGGACGGGTCGATCCGCAACACCTACGACGTCCGCCTGCGCAACAAGCAGGGCGAGGCGCGCGACTATCAGATCTCGCTGACGAGCGAGGCCGATCTTGCGCTTTCGCTGGAGGGACGGGACGCTTCCGTGGTAACGGTCCCTGCCAACGAGACGATGACCCAACGCGTCTATATCATCGCGGGCAGGAACAGCGCCGCCGCCGATGCCGAGCGCACCGATCTGCGGCTCTGGGTCGAGGACCTGACGGCGGGGCAGCGGGTGCACCACGACACGATCTTCAACGGAAGGGACGACTGACATGGCCGAGATGACCGGGCGCAAGGTTCTGGCGATCACCCTCGGCGCCTTCGGGGTCATCATCGCGGTGAACCTGGTGATGGCCTTCAAGGCCATCTCGACCTTCCCCGGTCTCGAGGTGGATAACCCTTACGTCGCCAGCCAGACCTTCGACGCCGATCGCTCGGCGCAGCAGGCCCTGGGATGGGCGCTGACGGCGGATTATGACGAGGATGCGCAGGAGATCACCCTGCGCTTCACCGGGGCTGATGGCAGGCCGGCAGCGGTGGATACGCTCGACGTGCTCGTCGGCCGCACGACCGAGGCCCGCGACGACCGCCGGCCGGACTTCGTGCTTCGCGACGGTGCCTTCCGGGCAACGCAGGACCTGACCCGCGGCAAGTGGATGCTGCGGGTCGAGGCCACATCGACCAGCGGCACCCGGTTCCGCCAGCGGCTCGCCCTTCACGTCGAGGGCTGAGCCATGTCGGTCGCCGAGCGCATCGATCTGCCGGAGGCGCCGGGCGGCGCCTCGGCCTGTCCCGCCTGCATCGCCGCCCCCTCGGCCGAACGGCTGGCCGCGATGGCGGGACCGGCGGGCGGGCGGCTTGTTCTCTCGCTGCCGACGGCCCATTGCGCGGCCTGCATGACCACCGTCGAAGGCGGGCTCGAGAAGCTGCCCGGCGTGCGCTCGGCGCGGGTGAACCTCACGCTGCGCCGGGTCTCGGTCGATGCCGAACCCCAGGTGACTGCGCCCGAGCTGATCGCGGCGCTGGATCGGCTGGGCTACGAGGCGCACGAACTCGATGCCGGCATGCTCTCGGCAACCGAGACCGACCGGCAAGGGCGCGACCTGCTGATGCGCCTCGGCGTCGCCGGCTTCTCGATGATGAACGTGATGCTCCTCTCGGTCGCCGTCTGGTCAGGGGCGGAGGCCGCGACACGCGACCTCTTCCACTGGATCTC
The DNA here is from genome assembly GCF_052244495.1 of Rhodobacter sp. NSM. Lineage (NCBI taxonomy): Bacteria > Pseudomonadati > Pseudomonadota > Alphaproteobacteria > Rhodobacterales > Rhodobacter > Rhodobacter sp. NSM. The sequence goes on along the minus strand of NZ_JBQPXH010000004.1, from coordinate 266,218 downwards.
GGCCGCGATCGCGCTGCCGACCGTCGTCTTCGCCGGCCAGCCCTTCTTCCGCAACGCCTGGACGGCGCTGCGGGCCCGGCGGCTCGGGATGGACGTGCCGATCTCGCTCGCCATCATCCTCGCCTCGTCGATCTCGCTCTTCGAGACCTTTCATTCAGGCCATCACGCCTATTTCGACGCGGCGGTGATGCTGACCTTCTTCCTGCTCGCCGGCCGCTACCTCGACCACCGAACCCGCGCCGTGGCGCGTTCCGCGGCCGAGGAGCTGGCGGCGCTCGAGGTGCCTCGCGCGATCCTGGTGCGGAACGGCGAGGAGGTCACGGTGCCGATCTCGGAACTCTCCGCCGGCGATCTCGTCCGGGTGCGGCCGGGCGGGCGGATGCCCGTTGACGGCGTGGTGACCGAGGGGTTCTCGGAACTCGACCGCTCGCTTCTGACCGGCGAGAGTCTCCCGGTGCCGGCGGGCCCCGCCACCGTGGTCTCGGCCGGCGAGGTCAACCTGACGGGTCCGCTTACGCTGCGGGTGACGGCTGCCGGGCGCGACAGTTCGCTGCACCGGATGGCCGATCTCGTGGCCGTGGCCGAAAGCGCCAAGACGCGCTACACCTCGCTCGCCGAACGCGCCTCGCGGCTCTATTCGCCGCTGGTCCATCTGCTGTCCTTCACCGCCTTCGGCGTCTGGATGTGGATCACGAAGGGCGACGTGCGGACCTCGATCAACATCTCGGCGGCGGTCCTGATCATCACCTGCCCCTGCGCGCTGGGGCTTGCCGTGCCCGCCGTGGTGACCGCGGCCAGCGGGCGGCTCTTCCGCAAGGGGCTGCTCATCAAGGACGGCACCGCGCTCGAGCGTCTGGCCGAGGTGGATACGGTGGTCTTCGACAAGACCGGCACCCTGACGCTTGGCACGCCGCAGCCCACCGACCTGTCTGCGCTATCGCGGGCCGAACTCGCGGTTGCGGCGGGGCTCGCCGCGGCTTCGTCGCATCCGCTGGCCATGGCGCTCGCCGCGGCCGCGCGGGACATGGTGCTGCCGGCCGTGCGGATCGACGACCTGCGAGAGGTGCCGGGCTTCGGCATCGAGGGGCGGCTCGACGGCCGCCCTGTCCGGCTCGGCCGCGCCGAATGGGTCGGCGCCGACCCCGAACCGGTGACCGCCACCTATCTTGCGCTGAATGGCGCCACGCGGGCGATCACCTTCATCGACCGCCTGCGCCCCGGCGCGGAAGAGGCGGTGCGGGCGTTGACGGGGCAGGGCAAGCGCATCCTGCTGCTCTCGGGGGATACGGAGCCTGCGGTGGCGGATCTTGCCCGCAGGCTCGGCATCCGTGAGTGGCAGTCGGGGCAGCTTCCCGCGGAAAAGGCCGCGCGGATCTCGGCGCTCACGGCCGAGGGGCGGCGCGTGCTGATGGTGGGCGACGGGCTCAACGACACGGCGGCCCTGGCCGCGGCCCATGTCTCGATTTCGCCCGCCTCGGCGCTCGACGCGGCGCGGGTCGCTTCGGACATCGTGCTTCTGGGGACGGACATGGCGCCCATTGCCGACGCCGGCCGCATCGCGGTCAGGGCCACACGGCGCATCCGCGAGAACTTCGCGATCTCGGCCGCATACAACGTGATCGCCGTGCCCATCGCGCTGGTGGGGCTTGCCACGCCCCTGGCCGCGGCGCTGGCCATGTCGCTGTCGTCGATCAGCGTCTCGCTCAACGCCCTGCGGGTGAAGTGATGGAGATCCTCGCCTATCTCATCCCCATCTCGCTCTTCCTCGGGGGGCTCGGTCTTGCGGCCTTCTTCTGGTCTTTGAAATCGCGCCAGTACGACGACCCTGAGGGCGATGCGAACCGCATCCTCAAGACGGATTACGACGAGCGTCCCCGGCAATAGAAGGCCAGTGTCCTCCGTCGACGCTCCGCCATGGAAAAGCAGAAGGCCCGCGAGTCGCCTCGCGGGCCCTTTCGTGCTTCGGGAGCGATTCGGCCTTCAGGGGCCGATGGCGAAGCACTGCACTGCACGGGCCTGCAGGCGGCGGCAAGCGAGGTCCGCCTGCTCCTGCGTGAGGCCCATGAAGTTCGCGTCATAGCCGCCGGGGCGGTCGATGATCTTGCGCAGCCCCTCGGAGAGCGTCCCGGTCTCGGCCAGCGCGATCTGCATCAGCTGGCGTTCGGCCGCCGTGCGTGACGGGAAGCGGCCCACATTCACGCCCCAGTGCCGGCCGCCCGAGGTTGACATCCGGGTGATGATCTCGGGCGAGGTCGGCACCGGAGAGGCGGCGGCAAGCTGCATGACCGGCCGGCTGCGCGGAGCGATGCCGGAATCGGAGCCCTCGCCACCGAATTCCACCGCCTGCGCCACCTGCATGGCCACGGCATCCTCGGCCGAGACCTGCGCCAGCGCGCTCTCGATTCCGCCCTTCATGGAACTCACGGCGGCTGCCGCGGCGATCGCGGCAGGCGAGCCCGGCCGCGCCAGCGGTCGCGGAGACCGCGTCAGCGCCGCGATCTGCATCGGCTGCTGTTGTGCAGCCTGTGCCGAAGCGACGGCCAGCGAATTGGTGTCGATGGGCGCGGGCTTGCGCACCTTCACATTCGCCGGCGCCTCGCGAAAACCGAGGTCGAGCAGATCGGCCATCTTGGCGTTGCGGTGTGCCGTGCTCTTGCCGCCGAAGACGGTCGCGATGATCCGCTTGTTGCCGCGCTGCGCCGAGGCCGTGAGGTTGTAGCCGGCCGGCGAGGTGTAGCCGGTCTTGATGCCGTCCGCGCCCTTGTAGGCGTCGAGGAAGCGGGTGTTGGTGTTGCGCACGGTCGTCACGCCCGCGTCGGCGGTGCGGCGGGAGAAGATGTTGTAGTACTGGGGGAAATCGAAGAACAGCCGCCGGCCCAGCACGTTCATGTCGTGCGCGGTCGAGAGGTGGCCCTCTGCCGTGAGCCCGTTGCAGTTCTTGAAGGTCGAGTTGGTCATGCCGATGGCCTTCGCGGTCCGGTTCATCCGGTCGGCAAAGGCGGCCTCCGAGCCACCGACCGCCTCGCAGATCGCGGTTGCGGCGTCATTGGCCGATTTCACCGCCGCGGCGCGGATCAGGTAGCGCAGCGCAATGCGCTGGCCGGTCTTGAGGCCGAGCTTCGAGGGCGGCTCCGCCGCGGCGTTTTTCGAGACCTTCACCATGCTGTCGAGCGAGATCTCTCCCCGCTGGATCGCCTGAAAGGTGATATACAGCGTCATCATCTTGGTGAGCGAGGCCGGATGCAGCCGGGTGTTCGCGTTCGTCTCGTAGAGCGTCTCGCCCGTTCGCGCGTCCATCACGGTGGCCGCGTAGGGAGCCGCAAGAGCCGCCTGCGTTGCGACGACCATGGCTGCGGCCACAAAAAGCACTTTCCGGACGTACTGCCCCAGTTGCGATGTCACGTCGCCTGTCCTTCTGCCTGCCTCGTTCCCGCCGGTTCTTTGCAGTCCGGTGAGTTTGTGATTTGAACCGACGCTACCACAGGAGGCGATTCAGGAAAACCCCCGAGTTTCAAGGGGTTTTGCTGCCCTTCTCAAGCTTTGTGGCAGATTTGGGGCGCTGCCCGTCAAGAACTTCAACTTACGGCAGATTCTCGTTAAGCCTCGCGACCAGATCGGCGAGCCCGCCCAGATCGGCGAGGGTGAAGAAGCGGGGATGTCCATTGGGCGGGTCGGCATGTTCCAGCGCCCATGTCAGCCCATGTGGAACGTGAACACCGAATCCTCCGGCCTCGATCGGCGGAAGAACGTCGGATTTCAGGGAGTTGCCGACCATGAGCGACCGCTCCGGTCCGTCGCCGTGCCGTCGGAAGATCCGGTCGTAGACGCGGGCATTCTTGTCCGAGACGATTTCGACCGCATCGAACATCTCGCCGAGCCCGGACTGGGCGAGTTTCCGCTCCTGGTCCAGAAGATCGCCCTTTGTGACCAGAATGACACGATATCCGTCCGCCAGGGCCTCCACCGCCTCGCGCGCATGGGGCAGAAGTTCGATCGGATGGGCCAGCATCTCCTGTCCGGCCGCGATGATCTCGCCGATCACGCCGGCGGGAACGCGCTGCTCCGTGACCTCGATCGCGGTCTCGATCATCGACAGCATGAAGCCCTTGATGCCGAATCCGTAGTGGCCGAGGTTGCGTCTCTCGGCGGCGAGAAGCCGCTCGTGCAGATGGTCGGAATCGACATGATCCGCGAGCAGGGTCGCAAAACGTTCCTGCGTCAGGCGGTAGAATGCCTCGTTCTGCCAGAGCGTGTCGTCCGCGTCGAACGCGATGGTGGTGATGTGCCGGTCCATGGCCGCCTCCCGTCGCCGCCGGATTAAGCTGCATTGCGGTCCGCGGGCAAGCCCGTCCGCGTCATGAGCGCCCCTTTCCGACGGGCAAAAACCGACTATACTGTTTCTCTCGCGAAACGCCCTCGAATCCGCCCATCGGCAGGAGCCACGACCTTGACCCTTCGTCCGCTTCAGATGTCCGACAAGACGGGCGACCCCGGCGACGACACGTCAATCCTGACCAAGACCCGCAGCAAGACCCAGCGGCCTCCCCTCTACAAGGTGCTGCTCTTGAACGACGACTATACGCCAATGGAATTCGTCGTGCATGTCCTCGAGCGGTTCTTCGGGCTAAGTCACGCGCAGGCCTTCGAGATCATGCTGACCGTCCACAAGAAGGGGCTGGCCGTGGTGGGCGTCTTCTCGTTCGAGGTCGCCGAGACGAAGGTCGCGCAGGTGATGGACTTCGCCCGGCGCCACCAGCATCCGCTTCAATGCACCATGGAAAAGGAATAGGCCTCCGGGCCTGCGGATGCGCTCTGCCCGACTGACACTGGCGCTCGAGACAGGCGCGGTCGTGCTGCCCGACAAGGGCAGCATCGTCGTCTATCGTCCACGGGCCGGAGACGATCTCTCCGCCCTGCCGAAGGACAGGCTCGTGCTGGTGCAGGGCTTCCGCCCGGACCACGACGCCTTCGCTGCGCAGGGCTACCGGGTCGCCGTCGCCGGCGGCACCGGACATGCGGCCGCGGTGGTCTGCATGCCGCGTGCGCGGGCCGAGGCGCGCGCGCTTCTGGCCGAGGCCGCGGCCTCGGTCGAACCCGGCGGGCTGATCGTCGTGGACGGGCAGAAGACCGACGGCATCGAATCGATCTGGCGGGATCTGGCCGAACGGCTTGCCGTCTCGGCGACCCTCTCCAAGGCCCATGGCAAGCTCTTCACCTTCGCCGCCGAACCGGGTCTCGAGGACTGGGCCGCGCACCCCGTCGAGATCGAGGGAGGTTTCCGCACGCTTCCCGGCATCTTCTCGGCCGATGCGCCGGATCGCGGCTCGCGTCTGCTGGTCGAGGCGCTTCCGGCGGATCTGTCGGGCCGGGTGGTCGATCTCGGGGCGGGGTGGGGATACCTGTCCCGCGCCGTGCTGAAGCGGCGCCCGGTGAAGCGGATCGACCTCGTCGAGGCCGAGCATGCGGCGCTGGACTGCGCGCGGCTCAACATCGCCGACGAACGCGCCCATTTCCATTGGGCCGATGCGACGCGCTTCCGCCTCTCGAAGCCGGCGGACCTCGTCGTCTGCAATCCGCCCTTCCACACCACGCGCGAGGCCGATCCCGCGCTCGGCATGGGTTTCCTGCAGGCCGCTGCGCGGCTTCTCGCGCCCACGGGGGCGCTCTGGCTGGTAGCCAACCGCCATCTGCCCTATGACCGCGGCCTCCGCGCGCTCTTCCGCGAGGTGGAGGACATCGGCGGCGATGCCGCCTTCAGGATCGTCCGCGCGTCCCGACCCGAGCGCGCGGCCGGCACATCTGCTTAACGGGAGCTCATCATGTCGCTCATCATCTCCGGCAAGACGGCCATCGTGACGGGGGCCGCGGCCGGCATCGGCCTCGCGGTGGCGCGGCACTTCGTGGACAAGGGCGCGAACGTGATGTTCGTGGACATGGACGAGGAGCGGCTGGCCGACCAGATCGGCGAGGAGGCGCGGGCGGAGAAGTCGGTCCGGATGTTCGCGGGCGACCTGCGCGAGAAGCTCACGATCACCAATCTCCTCTCGGCCACGATGGACGCCTTCGACCGGGTGGACATCCTCGTGAACGCAAGCCGCCAGCTTGCGCTGTCGGATCCTCTCTGCCCCGAGGAGGATGCCGTCGAGACGCTTCTCCAGCAGAACATGCTGACGAGCCTGCGCCTGACCCAGCTGACCGCCAAGCGAATGATCGCGCGGGCCGAGAAGAGCGAGGAGAAACCCTCGCAGGTGGGCTCGATCATCAACCTTTCCTCGATCGCCGCGATCCGCACCCAGCCCGAGCTGCTGGCCTATTCGATCAGCTGTGCCGCGGTCGAGCAGATGACGCGGTCAATGGCGGTGGCGCTGGCCTCGAAGGGCATCCGGGTGAACGCGGTCTCCTTCGGCTCGGTCATGAGCGCGAGCCTTCAGAACGCGCTGAAGGACAGCCCGGCGATGCGGGCGCAGATCACCGAGCGCACGCCGATGAAGCGCATCGCCTCTCCGGCAGAGATCGTCGAGACGGTGCAGTTCCTCGCCTCGGACGCTGCGGCCTTCATGACGGGGCAGGTGGTGACGATCGACGGCGGACGGAGCCTCATAGACCCGGCGTTGGCACCGGTGCACTGAGGCGGCTTCCCGGCCGGTCACTTCGCCTCGGGATAGGTCACCCTGCACTGCTGAACGGCTGGTCCGGCCGTTCGGGCCAGTTCGACCCGCTTGCGCTTCAACTGCTCCAGCGTCCGGGCTTCCGAGGCGAGGTCGATGGCCTTGGGCTGGCGCACCGTGTAGGGCACCTGATCGAAGCAGCGACGGGCCGGGTAGACGACCCGCTTGCCGTCTGGCCGGTAACGCACGATCGGCGGGCTGCACTGCACCCATTCGGTGCGGTAGTCCGTCACCTCCTCGATCGCATAGCCGCGGGCGAGGTTCAGCTCGCCCTCCTGGATCAGGTCGTCCACCACTCGCAGGTCCCGCGTCGCCTGCGAGATGCACCGCTCCTGCGGTGTGGCACAGGCGGCGAGCAGCGGCAGCACGAGGAGCGTCACGGCGTGTCTCATGTCGTTGAACCTAGCCCAATCCCCTTGCGACGCCAGATGATTCTGGCGGCGCGGTGCTCTCTGGATCCGCATCCGCGAAGCTGCTAGCCCTGATGTCAAAGCTTCGGGAGGAATGCATGAATGATGCGATGGAGGCGCAGAAGGCGCGGGCGTCGGACTGGTTTCGCGAGCTGAGGGACAGGATCCTCGCCGCCTTCGAGGGACTGGAGGATGCGGCAACGGGCGAGCAGCCGACGGATCCGGCGCCGGGCCGGTTCGAAGTCACCGAGACCACCCGCGAGTCGGGCGGCGGCGGGCTGATGAGCGTGCTGCGCGGCGGGCGCGTGTTCGAGAAGGTGGGTGTGAACGTCTCGACCGTGCATGGAACGCTGGCGCCCCGCGCGCAGCAGGCGATGGCCGCACGCGGCGTGCCGGGCATGGCCGAGGATCCGCGATTCTGGGCCTCTGGCATCAGCCTCGTGGCCCACATGCAGAACCCCCACGCGCCGGCCGTCCACATGAACACGCGGATGTTCTGGACGCCGCATGCGTGGTGGTTCGGCGGCGGCTCGGACCTCAACCCCTGCCTCGACTATGCCGAGGATACCGAGCATTTCCACGCCACACTCCGCGATGCCTGCGAGGCGCACGGACAGGACTACTACCCCCGGTTCAAGGCCTGGGCGGACGAGTATTTCTTCATACCCCATCGCGGCCGCGCGCGCGGTGTCGGCGGTATCTTCTACGACGATCTGAACAGCGGCGACTGGGAGGCGGACTTCGCCTTCACCCAGGCCGTCGGCAGCGCCTTCCTGCCTGCCTTCGTTCCGCTCGTCGAGCGCCGCATGGCCATGCCCTGGACCGAGGCCGACCGCGAGGCGCAGCTTGTCCACCGGGGGCTCTATGCCGAATACAACCTCGTCTACGACCGTGGCACGAAGTTCGGCCTTGAGACCGGGCACGACGCCAACGCCGTGCTGATGAGCCTGCCCCCGCTGGCGAAGTGGGTCTGACGGAGCCTCGGGGCCGGATTGGAACTGTAACGCGTCCACGCCCGGCTCCGCCGCTGGAGGCCTTCGGCCGAGGCTAATGGCGCTTGCTCAGGCCCTCACGCGAGGGGACGGCTTAAGCGCCCTCCCGCTGGGGTGGGCTTCCGTCACTCGCTGCAGACATAGACCGCGCCGCCCACGGCCACGACCGTGACGGCGGCGGCGGTGAGGGCGGCGGGGGCGGTCAGTGTGGCGAGCGCCGTGGCGCCGAGGTTCGAGAGGGCGGCCGAAACCGAGCCGGTCGTGCCCGAGAGCACTACCGCGCCGGCGCTGCTCTCGACGGCGCGGACGCCGTTCAGCGCCTGCCCCGCCGCTCCGGCCACCTTGCCCGCGGTATCGGCCGAGGCGTTCACCTTCTCGCAGAAGACGCCCGTGGGCTTCGCGCAGTTGAGGTAGGCGTCGCGCCTGCCCTCGGCGAAGCCGGTGTAGGTGTTGGCCTCGCGGTCGAACTGCAGGCAGAAGACCGAGCGTTCGCGGTCGTTCAGTCCCGGCGTCATGGCCCGCAGCGTGACATAGCCGGGACAGGTGATCCCGTCGTAGCCGCCGAGCCAGCGCTCGCGGACAGAGCGGTTGGCGCGGACGTCCTCGTCCTCGGTGTCGTAGGCGAGAGCGGTGGGAAAACCCTCGAGCGAGGTGAGGCAGGCCTCGGGCTTTGCCTGCACGGGGGCGGACAAAGCCAGGAGGAGGCCGGTCGCCAGGCCGAGGAAGAGGGGGCTGCGGTCGGTCCGCATGGGCACTCCGGGAAAGGTCAGGTCAACCTGTCGCGGGCGGGCTGCCGTGGCAACGGGGGGCGGCACACGGATGCGTGAGCCGCCCCGGATGCGTTACTTGCCGCGGATCGTCTCCATCAGCAGCGTCACATTCTCGGGATCGGCCTCCGGCGTGATGCCGTGGCCGAGGTTGAAGATGTGCGGGCCGTTCTTGAACGCCTCGACGACGCGCTTCGTGGCCTGCACCAGTTCCTCGCCGCCCGTCACCATGTATTTCGGATCGAGGTTGCCCTGAACGCAGGTCTTGCCCGCCTGCACCTTCTCGGCGGCCCATTCCGGGCTGACGGAGTTGTCGATGGCCACGCAGTCGGCCCCGGTCTTCTCGGCGAAGCCGATGTAGCCCTCGCCCGCCTCGCGCGGGAAGGCGATGACCGGCAGGCCCGGGAAGCGGGCCTTCAGCTCCGAGATGATCCGCTTGGCGGGTGCCACGGCAAAATCCTCGAAATCCTGGCCCTTGAGCGAGCCCGCCCAGCTGTCGAACAGCTTCACCACCTCGCAGCCGGCCTCGACCTGCTTGGCGAGATACTCGATGGTGGCCTCGGTCACCCGGTCCATGAGCGCCTCGAAGGCGGGACGGTCGGTGTCCTTCAGCTTATGCGCGGCGGCCTGATCCTTGCTGCCGCGGCCCGCGATCATGTAGGTCGCGACCGTCCAGGGCATCCCCGCGAAGCCGATGAAGGTTGTCTCCTTGGGAAGTTCGCGGGCGAGGATGCGGCAGGTTTCGTAGACCGGCGCAAGCTTCTCGTGGATGTCGTCGCGGCCCTTGAGCGCGTTCACGCCCGCCATGTCGGTGATCGTCGACATGCGCGGCCCCTCGCCGGTTTCGAACCACAGGTCCGCCCCCAGCGCCTGCGGCAGGAGCAGGATGTCGGCAAAGAGGATCGCCGCGTCGAAGCCGAAGCGGCGGATCGGCTGGAGCGTCACTTCCGCCGCGAGATCCGGCGTGTAGCAGAGCGAGAGGAAGTCCCCCGCCTGGGCGCGCGTGGCGCGGTATTCCGGCAGATAGCGCCCCGCCTGACGCATGAGCCAGATGGGAGGCGTGGGCAGCGTCTCGCCCTTCAGCGCACGCAGCATCGTCTTGGTCATGGGGTGCTCCTTCTCAGCTTGCCTGCTGGTTCCCAAGCTGAGCATGGGATGTCAATATGGGGAGTTGTCAGGGCAAATGGACAGCGATAACCAAATCCGCATGACACACTCCATGCCCACCCCCGCTGAACCCCTCAAGATCGGCACGCGCGGCTCGCCGCTTGCGCTGGCTCAGGCCTACGAGACCCGCAGCCGCCTGTCGGCCGCCTTCTCGCTGCCGGAAGAGGCATTCGAAATCGTGGTCATAAAAACCACAGGTGACAAGGTCTTGGACCGCCCGCTCAAGGAGATCGGCGGCAAGGGCCTGTTCACCCGCGAGATCGAGGAGGCCCTGCTTTCGGGGGGAATCGATATCGCGGTCCATTCGATGAAGGACATGCCGACGATCCAGCCCGAGGGGCTGATCCTCGACACCTACCTGCCGCGCGAGGATACGCGGGATGCCTTCATCACCTTCGCCGAGGGGGGGCTGGCGGATTTGCCGCAGGGGGCCACGGTCGGCTCGTCGAGCCTCCGCCGCCGCGCGCAACTCCTGAACAAGCGGCCGGACCTGCAGGTGGTCGAGTTCCGCGGGAACCTCCAGACCCGTCTGAAGAAGCTGAACGACGGGGTGGCGCGGGGCACCTTCCTCGCGATGGCCGGTCTGAACCGGCTGAAGATGGACGACGTGCCGCGGGTGGCGATCGAACCCGAGGAGATGCTCTCGGCCGTGGCGCAGGGCGCCATCGGGATCGAGCGCCGGATTGACGATCCGCGCGCGCAGGAGATGCTGGCGGCCATCCACGACGTGCCGACCGGACACCGGCTCGCGGCCGAGCGCAGCTACCTGCTGAAGCTCGACGGATCCTGCGAGACGCCCATCGCGGGCCTCGCGGTGCTGGAAGGCGACGGGATCTGGCTGCGCGGCGAGATCCTGCGGCCGGATGGCTCGGAGTCGCTCACGGGCGAGATCCGCGGCGGCATCGCCGATGCCGCGGCAATCGGGGCCGAGCTGGCCTCGGATCTCCTCGGCCGTGCGCCGAAGGACTTCTTCAGCTGGCGCTGAGCCGGCCGGGCATGGAAGACGGAAAGGGCGGTCCTCGGGCCGTCCTTTTCCATTTCGGCCAGCGCGTCGGGTGCGGCTACGCGCCGGGCTCTGGAGCAGGCTTTATCCGACTGTCCTCCGGAGCGGTTCGAGCGGAGCGGGCTCGCCGCGCAACCCCATGCCGCGCGGGGCATGTCTCCTCCTTCGGGCATATCCTCGGACCGTGCGGCTGCATGAAAGGTCGCGACATAATCTTTCGTGGGTGCGTCAACAGGCGCTATCGGCGTGAACCGGTTCGCTGCTAACCTCTGGATATGACGGCACGGTGCCGCCGGGGTGCCCTTCATGTCCCAGGTCGATGCAGCCTCTCCCTCCGCAGATCCCTTCCAGGAAGTGATCCGGGTCGCGCTACGCGAGCCGCCGGTCAGGGTCAGGCCCCTGCCGCTGCCGGATGGCGACCAGCTATGGCTCAAGCGCATCGAGGATCTGACCCACCGCGCCTGGCAGAGGAAAGGCGACATGCGCCGCCTTCTGCGGCGCGAGCGCGAGGCTTTCCAGCGGATGGCCGAGGCGGGCCTTCCGGTCGGCGAGGTGGTCGACGGCCATGCCGACTGGCTGGTGACACGCGACGCCGGCGCGAACCTGCGCCACCTGCTGCGCTCACCCGATGTGCGCATGCGCGAGCGGACGGAAGCCTTCGCCGCTGCGGGCGAGGCGCTGGCGAGGCTTCACCGCGCGGGCTTCACCCACGGCCGACCCACGGTCCGGGCGATCTGCTGGGATGGGGACGCGGTGCGCTTCATCAGCCTGTCGCACTGGTCCGAGAGGCGCCGCCGCCGGCGCCACTTCGCGCTCGACGTGCTGATCTTCATCCACTCGTGTCTCTGTGCCGACCGCAAGTCGCATGACGTGCTGGGCGTGGCGCTCAACGCCTACCTCGCCCATGCGCCCGAGGGCACCTGGCGGTCGGTCCGCCGAATGGCGATGCTGCTCGGCATGATCGCGCCAGCCGCAGCCGCCCTCCGCCTCGCGAGGCCCGGTTCGCGCGGATTGAACGCCCTGCCCCTGGCGCTGGCCTATGTGACCGAGCGCAAGCGGAGGCCCTGAGTCGAGGGGAAGCAAGCGGCCTGCGGTGATCGCGCGGGCCGGACCCGCGTCTCGACACGGTTGACCGTCACCGGACCCTCCGGCGAAGACCGGCAAGAGCGTCCGCTTGGCCCATGTTTCGTCGGCAGTCCGTCTCCGCCGAGTCTCGTGCCTCTCCGGCTTTAGCCGGGACTGGGATACCGCGGTTTCCGCGCCCGATCATGGCGTTGCAACACCCCTGCCGTTCGCGCCTCATCCGTGGCATCGTGGCGCCGCATGGCAGTGGCGGAGGTTCGGCGTGGGCGAGGGGTTCCTGATCCTCATGGGGCTGGTGCTGGTCGCGGCCGTCGTCGGCACGCCGGTGGCGACGGTCCTGCTGCTCGTCCGGCAACGGAGACTGACCGCCCGCCTCGCCGCCTTGGAAGCGGCCTTCGCAGCCGCGACGCATCCGGCATCCCCGGTTCCGCCCCTCCACCGGCAGAGCATCCCCGAGGCGGCACCGGAGGACGCGCCGGCTCCGCCGCCCGGCCCTTCCATGCCGGAGCCCGAAGAACTGGCCGATACCAGCGCACCATGGCGCAGGCCGGATGCCGTCCCGACCGCCCCGAACGCCGGCGCAGAGGGCTCCGAGGGGGCGCCGGCACGCGATCTGCCCCGCGCTCCTGCCGCGCCCGGCCGCCTCGCCGCGCTCCTGACCTGGCTGCGGAGCAACTGGGCCTTCACGCTTTCGGCGATGTCGCTCGCGCTCGCGGGCATCTTCTTCGTCCAGTACGGGATCGAGCAGGGCCTGCTGCCGCCCGCGCTTCGCGTCGCGGCCGCCATCGCCTTCGGTCTCGGCCTCGTGACGGCCGGCGAGTGGATCCGGCGGCGCGGCGGCGACGGAGAGGAAGCGCCGGCGCTTCTGCTGCCCTCGACCTTCTCGGCAGCGGGCATCGTGTCGGTCTACGGCGGCGTCGTGGCAGGCCGGCTGCTCTATGGTCTCTACGGACCCGGAGTCTCCTTCGCCGGGCTGGTGGCGACCACGCTCGGGGCGGTATTGCTTGGCTGGCGGCATGGCCCCTTCCTCGTCGCGACGGGACTCGTTGGTGCAGGTGCAGCACCCTTTCTCGTCGCGGGCGGCGAAGGAGCCACGGCCGCGCTCTACCCCTATTACGTCCTCGTGGCCTTCCTCGGCCTCGCCGTGGATGCCTTCCGGGGCTGGCGCTGGGTCTCCGTTCTGGCGCTCGTCATCGGGACTGGCGGTGCGGCGCTCATGCATCTGGGCGGAGCAGGGCAGGAGGGCTGGGCGCTGGCGCTGGCAGCATTCGTTGTGCTCGCCATCGTCGTCCCGGGCCGCGCGCCGATCCCGGAACATGGACCGCCGGCGATGAGCGACCGGCTCTTGAACAGGCTGTTCGCGAGCGACTGGCCGGGGCCGGAGGGTCTCTCGTTCGGCGTGCAGCTGGCGCTGGGGATGGTCACGGCTGCGACGCTCGCTCTCTGGCTGACGGTCGACGGATTCTGGTCCTTCGGAATGCTGGCGGCGCTCTCCCTGGGGCTCGTGCTGCTGGGGCTGCGCGCGCCGGGGATCGGCGACCTCGCGATCGTGCCCGCTGCGGCCTTTCTCGCGCGGCTCTGGACCGACGAGGCGATGGCTGCGCGATTCTCCGCCCTCGCGACTGCCCTGCGCGAGCCCGAGTCGGCGCCCCCCGCGACCGTCACGGCGCTGCTCGCGCTGGCGGCGCTGATGTCGGCGGCCTTCGCCGGGCGCGCCTGGGGCAGCCTCAGGCGCCCGCTCGCGCTTTCTGCGGTGCTCGTGGCGCCGATGGCAGCGGCCCTCCTCGAATTCCGCTGGCAGCCTGCAGCGGTGCTCGGACCGCTGCCCTGGGCGCTGCATGTGATGGCGGTGGCCGCGCTGATGACCTGGTTCGCCTCGCGCTGGTCGGTGCTCAAGGACCGGCGACCGATGGCCTGGGCGATCCTTTCGGCGCTTGCGACCGTGGCGCTTGCCCTTTTCCTGCTTCTCGACGCGGCGGCGCTGACGCTTGCGCTGGCCGTGCTGGCCGTGGCGGCCGCCTGGCTCGACCGGCGGCTCGACCTTCTCGAGATGGGCTGGTTCCTGCAGATCGGCGTCGCCGCGATCAGCTATCGGCTGGTGGTCGACCCGGGCCTCGGCTGGGCCGAGACCGCGGCCACGCTGCCGATGCTCGCAGCCTTCCTCGGCGCCATCGCGGCCGTTCTTGCGGCGCGGCACCTGCTGCCCGCCGGGCGCAGGCTGGAGCGCGCGGTGGCCGAAAGCGCCGCAGCCGCCTGGGCGGCACTCCTTGTCGATGTGCTCTTCCTGCGCCGCTTCCACGCTCTGGGGCCGCTCGAATCGGCCGGAACGCACTGGTTCCTCGCCCTGCAGGCGCTGCCGTGGCTGGCCGTGGCGGCGGCGCAGCTCTGGCGGCTTGGCGCAGGCGGGCGGATCGACATCCTGCGCCGGATCTTCGCCGCGGCGGCCTTCGTGCTTGCGCTGATCCCGCTGACCCTCGCGGCCACCACGGGCAATCCGCTGGTCGCGGGGGCACAGGGCGAGATCCTCGGCCCGCCGCTTCTCGACACGCTGGCCCTCGCCTACGCCCTTCCGGGGGCGCTCTTCCTGCTGGCTGCGCTGCGCCTTCCGGGCCTCGGGCGAATGCGCTTCGCGCTCGGAGCGCTTGGCGGCGCGTTTCTCCTGCTCTGGACGGTGCTCGAGATCCGGCGGCTCTGGCATGGGCCCCGCATCGATGGGCCGGAGGTGCTGCAGGGCGAGCTCTACAGCTACACCCTCGCGCTGCTCCTCGCCGGCGCGGCGCTTCTCTGGCAGGCCGTGGGTCGCCGGTCGGAACTGCTGCGCCGCGTGGCGATGGGGGTGATCGCGCTGACGGTCGCGAAGGTGTTCCTCTGGGATGCGGCCGGTCTGTCGGGCCTCGTCCGGGTGTTCAGCTTCTTCTGCCTCGGCCTCGTGCTGGCGGGGATGGCCTGGCTGAACGCGATGGTGCGCCGGGCCATGGCGGGCGATCAGGGCAGCAGCTGAAGCCAGAACCAGATGGTGAGGATCGAGACGGCCGTCGCGATCAGCACGGCCGAGGCGGTGACCCGTTTCGCCACGCCGTAGACGTTCGAGAAGAGATAGGCGTTCACCCCGGGCGCCATGGCCGCCGTGACGACGGCAGAACGGATCTGCGCGGTATCGAGCCCGAACACATGGCGCCCGAGGAGCCATGCCACCGTCGGATGGACGATCAGGGACAGCGCCGCAATCATGCCGATCAGCTTCATGTCGCCCTCGGGCCGGTAGCGCAGCAGCACGCCGCCGAGACCGAAGAGCGCCGTCGGCAGCGCGGCGCGACTCATCATGTCGACCGCGGCCGAGAGAGCGCCGGGCAGCGCGAGGCCCGAGAGGTTGACGAGGAAGCCGAGCGAGATGCCGATCACCAGCGGCTGGCTGAAGATGGCCCGGACCACCTGTCGGGCCAGCCGCGGTTTCGACAGGCCCAGCCCGTGCGAGCGCACCAGTTCCATGAAGGTGATGCCGAAGCCGTAGAGCAGCGGCGAATGGATCGAGATGATCGCGTAGTTCGCGGCCAGTGCCTCGTGCCCATAGGCGCGCTCGGTGATCGGCAGGCCGAGGAGCAGCGAGTTCGAGAAGAGGCAGGCGAAGCCGATGGCGACGCAATCCTCGAGCGGCCGGCGGGCAAGGTAGCGTGCGCCGGCGAAGCCCAGCCCGAAGCCGGTGAAGGCCCCGGCATAGAACGAGGCGAAGAGCCCGAGGTCGTAGTTCGCCGCAAGATCCAGCCGCGCGATCGACGAGAAGAGCAGGCAGGGCACGGCGAAGTTCTGCGCAAAGCGCATGATGCCGTCCACGGCGACATCGCCGATCAGGCCCGCGCGCGCGGCGGCATAGCCGAAGCCGATGACGAGGAAGACCGGCAGGATGACGTCGATCAGCGCGCTCATGCGGCGAGGTCGAACGAGAGCCCGTCATAAGCCGGCACGACATGCCCCGGCAGTTCGGCTGCGAGCGTGGCGTAGTCGAGGTCGATGTGCATGTTCGTGAGGATCGCCTTCGCGGGCCGGGCGCGCGCGATCCACTCCAGCGCCAGATCGAGATGGGCGTGGGTCGGGTGCGGGCGCCGCCGCAGCGTGTCGAGCACCCACATCTCGAGCCCTTCCAGATGCGCCCAGGCCTCCTCCGGGATCGCGACCACGTCGGGCAGGTAGGCCATGGCGCCCACGCGGAAGCCGAGCGCCTCGGTCGGTCCGTGGCTGACCTCGAACGGCTCGAGCCGGATCGTGCCGCCGGCGCCGTGCACCTCGAAGGGGCCGTCGATCGTGTTTAGGTCGAGGATCGGCGGATAGAGCGAGTCCGGGGGTTGCACGAAGGCATAGCCGAAGCGGTTCACCAGCGCGTCCTGCGTGACCGGATCGGCCCAGACCGGCAGGCGCTTCTTCATGTTGAAGACGATCTGGCGCAGGTCGTCGATGCCATGCACATGGTCCGCATGGGCATGGGTCCAGGCCACGGCATCGAGCTCGCCCACGCCCGCATCCAGAAGCTGCGGATGCATGTCTGGCGAGGTGTCGATCAGCACCCGCGTCGTGCCGCCTTCGTCGATCCTCTCGACCAGCAGCGAGCAGCGGCGGCGGCGGTTTCTCGGGTCGCTCGGGTCGCAGTCGCCCCAGAGCCCGCCCAGCCGGGGCACCCCACCGGAAGATCCGCAGCCGAGGATGGTGCAGTGCAGCCGCGCCATCAGGCGGCGGCCTTGGCGAAGAGGCGGTCGAAATTGGCCGAGGTGGCGGCCGCGAAGTCGGCGAGGCTCAGGCCGAAGACCTCGGCGCCCTTCGCCGCCGTATGGGCGGTGTAGGCGGGCTCGTTCCGCCTGCCGCGGAAGGGCGGGGGGGCGAGATAGGGGCTGTCGGTCTCGAGCAGGATGCGCTCGAGCGGAGCCGCCGCAAAGATGGCGCGCAGGTCGCCCGACTTCGGGAAGGCCGCGATGCCGGACATCGAGAGGTAGAAGCCAAGGTCCAGCGCCGCCTGCGCAAGCCCGGCCCCCGACGAGAAGCAGTGCATGACGCAGGAATAGGCGCCGGCGCGATGCTCCTCGGCCAGGATGCGCGCCATGTCGGCATCGGCATCGCGGGCGTGGATGATCAGCGGCAGGCCCGTGCGCCGCGCGGCCTCGATGTGGACGCGCAGGCTTTCCTGCTGCACGGGCGCGCTTTCCGGCGTGTAGTGATAGTCGAGCCCGCTCTCGCCGATGCCCACGAACTTCGGATGCGCGGCCAGCGCCACCAGTTCCTCGACCGTCGCCATCGGCTCTTCGGCGGCGCTCATCGGATGGGTGCCAGCGGCGTAGAAGACGCCCTCATGCGCCTCGGCGATGGCGCGGACACGCGGCTCGTTCCGCAGGCGGGTGCAGATCGTGACCATCCGCGTGACCCCGGCCGCCCGCGCGCGGTCGATCACTGCGGAATGCTCGCCATCGAAGTCGGGAAAGTCCAGATGGCAATGGCTGTCGACGATCTGGGGGGGAGTTTCGGGCGTCATCAGGCTTACCTTGAGGCGAGCTGGCCCGCCGTCTCGTCGATCCTGAGAACCATATCCATGAGAAGGGCGGCAGGGTCAAGGTTGACCGCCCTCCCGCGCCGTGCCCGGTTGCCGAGCGACTGCGCGAGATCGGCCCAGAGCCGGGCCGCCGCGAAGTCGGGCGCGAGTCGTGCGATGAGCTCGGCCTCGCCCGGCACCGCCTCGGGAGGAAGGAGCCGCAGCGTCCCGGCCCGCGCGAGCCGCGCGAGGAAAAGATCAATCAGCATCAGCATGAGGTCGAACTGCGCCTCGGCGCCCCGGCCCGACGCCGCGTCGGCCAGCGCCACCAGCTTCGCCCGGTCGAGGCGGGGAAGGGTGGAGAGCAGCGCCACCAGCGCCGCATAGAGCCGCACGCCGTCGAGGTTTGCCACCCGGATCGCCTCGCCGGCCGAGCCCCCGGCCAGTTCGGCCAGCGCCCCGGGATCGCCCACATCGATACCGGCGGCAGTCAGGGCGCGCCCCACGTCGTCCGGCGAGAGCGGCGCGAGGCGCAACTCGCGGCAGCGCGAGCGGATGGTCGGCAGGAGGCGCGAGGGCTGGTGGCAGACGAGGAGGATCGTGACGCCCTCGGGGGGCTCCTCGAGCAGTTTCAAAAGCGCGTTGGCGGCCGAGGCGTTCATCTCGTCAGCCGGGTCCACGATCGCCACCCGCCGCCCGCCGTCGGCCGCAGAGAGAGCGAAGAAGGACTTCATCCGCCGCACCTCCTCGACCGTGATCTGGGTTTTCAGGCGCTTCGCCTTCTCGTCCCAGGCGCGGCGGAGGAGAAACAGACGCCCCTCGGCCAGAGCAGCCATGCGACGCGCAACCGGATGGTCGGGATCCACCTCCAGCGAGGCAGGCTCGGGCGCTGCCAGAAGTCCGCCGCCCGAGGGCGTGGCCAGCAGGAACCGGGCGATGCGCCAGGCCAGCGTGGCCTTGCCCACGCCGAGCGGCCCGGTGATCAGCCAGCCATGGTGCAGGCGGCCCGACCGGAAGGCGTCGAGGAATTCGGCCTCTGCCCGCTCATGCCCGAAGAGCGCCCTCGTCTCGCGAGGGTGGGGCGCGCCCTCGACGCGGTCGGGCTCGGGAATGTCGTCCTGCGCGGGCTGCGCCATCGCGTCCTCTCGGCTGGGCCAGGGGCCGGCCGGTCGGGCCGGGCTCATCGGAGGTAGGCCGACCACCGGATGGATTGCAAGCCTCGCGCACAGGCGCGGTCGCCGGAGGTCCTTCCGGCGCGGCGAAGGGCCGATACGGGCCGGCGGGGAGAGCGAGGGGAAACCGGTGCGTGCTTCACGCGACGAGGCTGCGGCCGCCGATGGCGTTCGACCCGGTCGAGGGGGTGATTTCTGTCCGATTTGGCGCGAGTGGACCGACGGATTCACTTCGGCCGGGACCGTCCCTGCCGACGGTGCGGAGGCAAGGGGAGTCAGCCGATTCGCAGCAGGCGGAAACTCATATGGCCTGCGCGGGAGCACGTCCCGCGCCTGCCGGATCAGCCGGCCTCTGCCCGTTGCCGGAGGCAGCGATCCGGTTGGAAACGACGTGGCCGGCCCTCTGGCCGGCCGCTTGGGCCCCGAAGGGTCAGCGTCTTTGGTTCGATCAGAACTTGAGGCCGAGGTTCTTCCCGAGTTCGTCGTAGCTGACCAGCTTCTTCGGCGTGAAGAGCTCGAGCAGCGCGTCGAAGGCCGTCGTGTCGAGTTCGGCGAGCTGGCCGAAGATCTCTTCGTTCGTCGGCAGTTTCTTCGGCGTCATGGAATCGAGAATGTCGGTGAAGCCCATCGCCTTCGCGTCGCCCATCTCGGCGCCTTTGCCGAAGATCTCTTCGTTGGTGGGCAGTTTCTTCGGCGTCATGTCGGCCAGCATCTGCGACATCGCCTTTTCCATATCAGACATAGTGCTCTCCTCTAACGGGCATTAGAACTCATGATCAGACGCGCAACACGCCTCGGGATGATGCGGATGCACCTGCGGTCCCGAAGTTAGCATGCGCTGCGGCTTCCTCACGCAGAAACGCGCGGGCAGAGGTGCGGCATACACTCGCACCGCGGGGGGCTGCGGTTGGTGCGCGCTGGAATCTGCAAGCATTTCATCATCTTCCTTGCAGAGTGAAGGGCTACGCGTTAGGCCGCCGCCGACAGGCACATTCACCGTGAGGCGATCAATGACGCATCGTTTTGCCCTGCGAGTCTACTACGAGGACACCGATCTCGCGGGAATCGTCTACTACGCCAACTATCTGAAGTTCATCGAGCGAGGCCGCAGCGAATGGGTGCGGGCCCTCGGGGTCGATCAGGCGCGCCTGCGGGCGGAGGACGGGATCGTCTTCGCCGTCCGCCGCGTCGAGGCGGATTACCTCCGCCCTGCCGTCTTTGACGACCGTCTTGAGGTCGAGACCAGGCTCGTCGGACTTGGCGGCGCGCGGATCATCCTCGAGCAGGACGTTCTGCGCGGCGACGAGACGCTCTTCTCAGCCCGTGTGGTCCTCGTCTGCCTCGGATCGGACGGTCGCGCCGCGCGCCTGCCGGCGGAAGTCCGCCGGAAACTCGCCTGAACAGGGCGCGGACGGTCGGACAGGCGTTGGGCGCAGCTTTGCCACTTGACGCAGATGTGTTGGCAATTGCCCTAAAAGCCGGATAGAATCAGCGGTAGAACGGCCCGCAGAACGGCCCCAGAGAGCAGGCAGATGGAAACGGAAACCCTTGCGATGGCGCAGGAGATTGATTTCTCCATGCTCGCCCTCTTCGCGCGTGCGACGCTTACGGTGAAGTTCGTGATGATCCTCCTGATCGTCATGTCCTTCTGGTCGTGGGCCATCATCATCCGCAAGCACCTCCTTTACCGGAAGGCCCGGCGCGAGGCGGCGATCTTCGACCGCGCCTTCTGGTCGGGCGAGCCGCTGGACGAGCTGTTCGAGCGGCTGGGGCCGCAGCCCGAGGGCGCGTCCGAGAAGATCTTCGCGGCGGGCATGCTCGAGTGGCGGCGCAGCCACCGCAACGACGGCGGGCTGATCGCGGGCGCGCAGTCGCGGATCGACCGCTCGATGGGCGTGGCGATCGACAAGGAGAGCGAGGCCCTGAACGCGGGCCTGTCCTTCCTCGCCACCACCGGCTCGACCGCGCCCTTCATCGGCCTCTTCGGCACGGTCTGGGGCATCAAGCACGCCTTCGAGCAGATCGCGATCTCGCAGAACACCAACCTTGCGGTCGTGGCGCCCGGCATCGCCGAGGCGCTGCTCGCCACTGCCTTCGGTCTCGTGGCCGCAATTCCGGCCGTGGTGTTCTACAACAAGCTCAACGCCGATTCCGAGCGCATCATCGGCGGCTACGACGCCTTCTCGGACGAATTCGCCACCATTCTCTCGCGCCAGCTGGACGCGGCCTGACCCATGGGCGCGGGCGTCATCAAGAAGGCCGGCGGAGGACGCCGCGGGCGGCGTCGCGGCCAGTCGGCCGCCATGTCCGAGATCAACGTCACGCCCTTCGTGGACGTGATGCTGGTGCTGCTCATCATCTTCATGGTGGCGGCCCCGCTCCTGACCGTGGGCGTGCCCGTCAAGCTGCCCGAGACCTCGGCCAATGCGCTGCCGACCGAGCAGGAGGAGCCGCTGACCATCACGCTGGCCGCGGACGGGCGCGTGATGATCCAGACCACCGAGACGGCAGAGGCCGAGCTGATCCCCAAGCTGCAGGCGGTGGCGGCCGAGCGGACCTCGAAGAAGGTCTTCCTGCGGGCCGACGGCGCAATTCCCTACGAACGGGTGGCGCAGGTGATGGGCGCGCTGAACCGGGGCGGCTTCCAGGACATCGGCCTGGTGACGGATGTCGGTGGCCCCACCTTCGGCGGAAACGGCGGCTAGGCCAACCGGTATGGACAAGGGGGTCATCATCTCCGGCATCGGGCACGCAAGCCTGATCCTCTGGCTCTTGCTCGGCGACTGGTTCTTCCAGCCGGACCATGCGCCCGAGGTTGCCGTGACCTCCGTCTCGCTGATGACGAGCGAGGAATTCGACGCGATGGCCGCGGCCGCGAGCCAGCAGGCGGAGACACCGCCGACGCCGGCGGCGGAAGCGCCCGAGGCCGCGCCTCCGCCCGAGGAAGCCGAGCCCGCACCTGCGCCCGAGCCCGTGGCCGAGGAGCCGCCGCCACCCGCGCCCGAGCCCCGGCCGGAGCCCGCGCCGCTGCCCGATGCAGCCCCCACCGCGCCCGAGATCGCGCCGCTGCCCGAGCCCGAGATCGCGGAGGCGCCCGAGCCGGTCGCGCCGCTTGCCGAGACCGAGCAGCCGATCCTCGTGCCGCAGACCTCGCTGCGCCCGAAGCCCAAGCCCGCGCCCCGCGTGGCGCCGACGCCTGCCGAGGCCCCGGAGCCGGAGGCCGAGATTGCCGAAGTGCCCACCCCGGCGGTGACGCCGGATGCCGAGGCGCCCGCTGAGGAAGTGGTCGAGGAGAAGCCGCCGGCCGCGCCCCAGGAGGCCACGACCGAGATCGTGACCGAGGCGACCGAAACCGAGGAGGTGGCGCAACTCGCGCCGACGAGTTCCATGCGGCCGAAGGTGCGCCCGCAGCGCGTCCGCGCCCCCGAGCCCGCCGCGGACAAGCCCACGCCTGCCACGAGCCGCACCGAGACGGCGGAGACGCCCGCGGACAAGCCCGAAGCCAAACCCGCCGAGAAGCCCGCCGCCGAGAAGCCGCGCACGGACGAGCAGTCCATCGACGCGGCCCTGGCCGAGGCCCTGGGCGGCGGAGAGGAGCCTGCCGCCGAGACGCCTGCCGCACCCGTCCGCTCGGGCCCGCCGATCACGAGCGGCGAGAAGGATGCGTTCCGGGTGGCCGTTCAGCAGTGCTGGAACGTGGGCGCGCTCTCTACCGATGCATTGGCCACGACCGTGACGGTCGCCATGACCATGGCGCAGGACGGCAAGCCCGACGCGGGCTCGATCCGCATGATCGACTCGAGCGGGGGGACGGACGCGGGCGCACGGCAGGCCTTCGAGGCGGCCCGGCGCGCCATCATCCGCTGCGGTGCGCGCGGATTCCCGCTGCCACCCGAGAAATACGACCAGTGGCGTGAGGTCGAGATGGTGTTCGATCCCAGCGGGATGCGAATGAAATGACCCCGTGCCGCGCCAGACATTTCCGGGCCGCCGCCCGGTCCCACCGAACCCGGAGAGCATGAGGACTCCATGACCCTGTTCAGATCCCTCGCCCCGCTGGGCCTCGCCCTGGCCCTGCTTCTGCCGCAGGCGGTCCCTGCCGTCGCGCAGAACGGGCCGCTGCGCATCCAGATCACCGAAGGCGTGATCGAGCCCTTGCCCTTCGCCGTGCCGGACTTCGTGGCCGAGAACGCGGGCGCCTCGCAACTTGCGCAGGACATGGCGCGCGTGATCGCCTCGGACCTTTCGGGAACGGGCCTCTTCCGCGAGATCCCGGCCTCGGCCCACATCAGCCGCGTGACGAGCTTCGACGCTCCGGTTTCCTATGCCGACTGGAAGGCGATCAACGCGCAGGCGCTCATCACCGGCGCGGTCTCGGCTTCGGGCGACCGGGTGGTCGTCAAGTTCCGCCTCTACGACATCTTCTCGGACCAGCCGCTGGGCGAGGGGCTGCAGTTCGCGGGCTCGGCCTCGGGCTGGCGGCGGATGGCGCACAAGGTGGCCGATGTGGCCTACAGCCGGATCACCGGCGAGGGCGGCTATTTCGACAGCCGCGTGGTCTTCGTCTCGGAATCGGGGCCGAAGAACGCGCGCGCCAAGCGCCTCGCCGTGATGGATTACGATGGCGCCAACGTGCAGTATCTGACCGATTCCTCGTCGATCGTGCTCGCGCCGCGCTTCTCGCCCACCGGGGATCGGATCCTCTTCACCTCCTATTCGACGGGCTTCCCGCGGATCTACCTGATGGATGTGGGCTCGCTCTCGACCCGCAGCCTTGCCGAGCAGCCCGGAACCATGACCTTCGCGCCGCGCTTCGCGCCGGACGGGCGGACGGTCGCCTTCTCGTTGGAGCAGGGCGGCAACACCGACATCTACACGCTCGACACGGGCTCGGGTTCGCGCCGCCAGCTCACCAACGCGCCCTCGATCGAGACTGCGCCTTCCTTCTCGCCGGACGGCAGCCAGATCGTGTTCGAGAGCGACCGCTCGGGCACCCAGCAGCTCTACATCATGTCCGCGGGCGGCGGCGAGCCGCGGCGGATCTCGAACGGCGCCGGCCGCTACGGCACGCCCGTGTGGTCGCCGCGCGGTGATCTCATCGCCTTCACCAAGCAGCACCAGGGCCGCTTCCACATCGGCGTGATGCGGACCGACGGCTCGGAAGAGCGGTTGCTGACGGCCTCCTTCCTCGACGAGGGCCCGACCTGGGCCCCGAATGGCCGCGTCCTGATGTTCACCCGCGAAGGCGCGGGGGCAGGCGGCCAGCCGGCGCTCTACTCCGTCGACATTTCCGGGCGGAACCTCAAGAAGGTGCCGCTCAGCGTTCCGGCATCGGACCCGGCCTGGTCGCCGCTCCTGCCGTGACATGACATCCCGGCCGCCGTTCCTTGCGGCGGCCAAACCTGTTACCTTCGGCCGCACCGCGCCCGATCTGCGAAGGACATCCCGATGACGCATCTTCCGAAAGCCCTCATCCTCCTGGCGGCCCTCGGCCTTGCCGCCTGCAACAATCCCGACCGCTACGGCGCGGGCGGGGCCGGTGGCGCCGGCGGCACGGGCGGCTACGGCGCAGGCGGCTACGGCGCGGGCGGGATCGACAGCCAGGGCCTCGGTGGCCCGAACGACCCGAGCTCCATCGCGTACTTCCAGCAGACGCTGGGCGACCGCGTGTTCTTCACGGTGGACCAGAGCACGCTCTCGGACAGCGCGCGCGCCACGCTCGACACCCAGTCGCAATGGCTCATGACGAACGCGGACTACGCGATCATCATCGAGGGCCACGCCGACGAGCAGGGCACGCGGGAATACAACCTCGCCCTCGGTGCGCGCCGCGCCTCGGCAGTGCAGGATTACCTGATCTCGAAAGGCATCGCGCCGTCGCGGATGAAGACCGTGTCCTACGGCAAGGAGCGCCCCGTCGAGGTCTGCTCGACCGAGGAGTGCTATTCGAAGAACCGCCGCGCCGTGACCGTTCTCTCGATGGGTGCGGGGGTCTGATCCCATGCGCAACCTGATCCTCGCCGCCGCGCTTGCGCTGGCGCCGCTTCCGGCGGCGGCGCAGGATCGCACGCAGACGCTGGCCGACATCAAGGCCGAGCTGGCAACGCTTCAGGCGCAGTTCAACGACCTGAAGCGCGAGCTCGTCTCGACGGGCGCTGCCACCTCGGGCGCGGCCGGCGGCTCGGCGCTCCAGCGCATGGACGCGATGGAGGCGGCGCTCTCGCAGGTCACCGCCAAGGCCGAGGCGCTGGAGCTGAAGATCAACCGCGTCGTCAGCGACGGCACGAACCGGGTGGGCGATCTGGAGTTCCGCGTCTGCGAACTCGAGGAGGGCTGCGACATCGGCGCCCTGGGCGAAACCGCGCCTCTGGGCGGTGACGCGCCGGCGGCCCCGGTGGCGAGCCCCGTGCCGTCCCCCTCGCCGGATGCGACCGGGACATTCGCAGTCAACGAAAAGGCAGACTTCGACCGGGCCCGGGAGGTGCTCGGTCAAGGTGACTTTCGTGCCGCCGCGGACCTCCTTAAGACCTTTGCCGAGACCTACACGGGCGGGCAACTGACCTACGAGGCGCACTATCTGCGGGGAGAGGCGCTGAGCCAGCTCGGCGAGACGGCGAACGCGGCGCGCGCCTATCTCGAGAGCTTCTCGGGTGATCCGGACGGCCCGCGCGCGCCCGAGGCGCTGCTGAAGCTCGGCCGGGCGCTGGGAGACCTGCGCCAGACGCCGGAGGCCTGCGTGACGCTGGCCGAGGTCGGCACGCGCTTTCCGAGCAGCGCACCGGCAGCCGAAGCGGCGACGGCAATGCAGGGGCTTGGTTGCAACTGATGCCGCTGCGCGAGCGGTTTCTCAAGGGCCTGGGGCCGCACGCGGGGCGTGCCCTGGGCCTCGCGGTTTCCGGAGGAGGCGATTCCCTCGCGCTGCTGCATCTGGCCGTCGAAGCGGGGCTGTCGGTTCGGGCGGTGACCGTAGACCACGGGCTTCGTCCGGAGGCCGCCGCCGAGGCCGAAGTCGTGGCAAGGATCTGCGCGGGCCTTGGCGTGCCACATGACATCCTGCGCTGGGAAGGCTGGGACGGCTGCGGCAACCTTCAGGATCAGGCTCGCCGGGCGCGGCTCCGGCTGATCGGCGCCTGGGCGCGGGGGGCGGGTCTCGAGGCGGTGGCGCTCGGCCATACGCGGGACGATGTGGCCGAGACCTTCCTGATGCGACTTGCGCGGGGCGCAGGCGTGGACGGGCTTGCCGCCATGCGGGCCGAGCGGCGGACCGAGGGCATGCTGTGGCTGCGGCCGATGCTGGGCATCGGGCGCGAGGAACTCCGGGAGGATCTGCGAAGGCGCGGCGTGGGCTGGATCGAGGATCCGTCGAACGAGAATCCGGCCTATGATCGCGTCCGGGTGCGTCAGGCGATGCAGGGGCTCGAGGCGCTGGGGCTGGGAACCGAGCGGCTGGCGGAGGTGGCCGGTCACCTGTCCGAGGTGCGCAGTGCACTGGAGGAGCAGGTCCGGACGGCCGCGCGCCGGCTGGTGACGGTGGACCGTGGCGACGTTCTGATGGATCGCGCGGTGCTGGACCTGCCTGCGGAAATCCAAAGGCGGCTCCTGCGGAGCGGATTGCAGTGGGTCGCGTCGGCGGAATATGGCCCGCGCGGGCCTGCGCTGACGCAGGTGACGCAGCGTCTCGGGGAAGGCAAGGCGGTGACGCTGCACGGCTGCCGGATGGTGCTGCGCCGGGACAGCCTGCGGATCGGACGCGAGTGGCAGGCGGTGAGACAGCTGACCGCCAGGCCCGGCTGTCGCTGGGACGGTCGCTGGAACCTGCAAGCTCCGGACGCGGGCGGTTTTTCCGTCGAGGCACTGGAGATCCGTGCGCTGGGTGCGCACGGCCTCTCCCGCTGCGGCAACTGGAGGTCCGAGGGCCTGCCGCGGGCAAGCCTCATCGCCTCCCCGGCCGTCTGGTGCGGCGACGCCTTGGTGGCCGCTCCTCTTGCCGGCATGGCGAACGGGTGGCTTGCTGCGGCGGATGCTCCGAGAAATGGCGAGTTTCTTTCTCTACTATCGCATTGAACGGACCGCGCTTATCTCTATCTTAAGCCGCAATGACCTGCGGGCGGGCCCGCGGAGAGACTCTGCAAGGAGACATTTGTGGGCAACGCGCGAAATATCGCTTTCTGGGTGGTCCTGTTCCTGCTGATCCTGGCGCTGTTCAACCTGTTCAGCGGCGGCCAGACCACCAGCAGTTCGCGCACCATCTCCTATTCCGATTTCATCGCCCGCGTGGACAATGGCGAGGTTTCCTCGGTCACGCTCGACGGCGAACGGGTAATGGTGCGCGGCAAGGACGGCACGCAGTATGTGGCGATC
This sequence comes from Rhodobacter sp. NSM, assembly GCF_052244495.1. Lineage (NCBI taxonomy): Bacteria > Pseudomonadati > Pseudomonadota > Alphaproteobacteria > Rhodobacterales > Rhodobacter > Rhodobacter sp. NSM. The sequence goes on along the minus strand of NZ_JBQPXH010000004.1, from coordinate 239,083 downwards.
AAGCCGCAGGGCGAAGAAGTCACGGATCGCCTGATCAATCAGGGCGTCGAGGTGCGCGCCGAGGCGCAGGAGCAGTCGGGCTTCTTCTCGCTGATCTCGCTCTGGCTTCCCTTCCTCGTGCTGATCGGCATCTGGATCTTCTTCATGAACCGGATGCAGGGCGGCGGCCGTGGCGGGGCCATGGGTTTCGGCAAGAGCCGCGCCAAGCTTCTGACCGAAAAGCAGGGCCGCGTGACGTTCGACGACGTGGCCGGCATCGACGAAGCCAAGGAAGAGCTTGAGGAGATCGTGGAATTCCTGCGCAATCCGCAGAAGTTCTCGCGCCTCGGCGGCAAGATCCCGAAGGGCGCGCTGCTCGTAGGCCCGCCCGGCACCGGCAAGACGCTTCTCGCACGCGCCATCGCGGGCGAGGCGGGCGTGCCCTTCTTCACCATCTCGGGTTCCGACTTCGTCGAGATGTTCGTGGGCGTGGGTGCCTCCCGTGTCCGTGACATGTTCGAGCAGGCCAAGAAGAATGCGCCCTGCATCGTCTTCATCGACGAGATCGACGCCGTGGGCCGTGCCCGTGGCGTGGGCATCGGCGGCGGCAACGACGAGCGCGAGCAGACGCTGAACCAGCTTCTGGTCGAGATGGACGGTTTCGAGGCCAACGAGGGCGTGATCATCGTCGCGGCCACCAACCGAAAGGACGTGCTCGACCCGGCGCTGCTGCGTCCCGGCCGCTTCGACCGCACGATCCATGTGCCGAATCCGGACATCAAGGGCCGCGAGAAGATCCTCGGCGTGCACGCCCGCAAGGTGCCGCTGGGCCCGAACGTCGACCTGCGCCTGATCGCGCGCGGCACGCCGGGCTTCTCGGGCGCTGACCTCATGAACCTCGTCAACGAGGCGGCGCTGCTGGCGGCCCGCGTCGGACGGCGCTTCGTCACCATGGACGATTTCGAGAACGCCAAGGACAAGGTGATGATGGGGGCCGAGCGGCGCTCGATGGTGCTGACGGCCGACCAGAAGGAGAAGACCGCCTACCACGAGGCCGGTCACGCCATCGTCGGCATGAACCTTCCCAAATGCGACCCGGTCTACAAGGCCACGATCATCCCGCGGGGCGGCGCGCTTGGCATGGTCGTCAGCCTGCCCGAGATGGACCGGCTGAACATGCACAAGGACGAGGGCAAGCAGAAGATCGCCATGACGATGGCCGGCAAGGCCGCCGAGATCATCAAGTATGGCGAGGAGGCGGTGTCCTCGGGCCCCGCAGGCGATATCCAGCAGGCCTCGGCTCTGGCGCGCGCGATGGTGATGCGCTGGGGCATGTCCGAGATGGTGGGCAACATCGACTATGCCGAGGCCCATGAAGGCTACCAGGGCAACACGGCCGGCTTCTCGGTCTCGGCCGAGACGAAGAAGCTGATCGAGGCAGAGGTGAAGCGTCTGATCGACGAGGGCTATCAGACCGCCTACCGGATCCTGACCGAAAAGTCGGACGAGTTCGAGCGTCTGGCCAAGGGCCTGCTCGAATACGAGACGCTGACCGGCGACCAGATCCGCCGCGTCATCGCAGGTGAGCCGATCGACTCCGACGACGATGCGGACCGGCCCGTCGGCGGCGGCTCGATCTCCGCGATCCCGAAGACCCGGCCGAAGGTCATCAAGGCCGATGGCGGGCTCGAACCGTCCGTCTGAGCCTCACCCCACGAGCGACCGGAACCCCGAAACCTGTCAGGTTTCGGGGTTTGCGTTTGCGCCGCGCTCTCGTTCTGCTGATGCAGGTGCCCCCGCTTCCCAGCGGCGAGATCGTCCGACGAGGCATCGCCCACCGCTAAGGCTCAGCACGACTAGGCCTCCTCGCCCCTCCGGCCGGGTCGAGGCCTGTGAAGCGGGCTTCGTGCAGCACCTGGAACCGTCAGCGGAGTGTTACCCCCGTGCGGCGCTTCACGGCATCGACCGTAATGCGCCCGATCCTTGCCTGCCTGAGGACGAGGCTGACTCATGTCTGTCCGACTAAAAACGTCGCTGGCCGCAGCCTGTCCTCTGCGGGCGGACGGGACGGTCCTCTTCCCGTTCCGCCGCTGCTTATTCGACCTGGGCCGGCCCCTCTGATGCCGCGTCTCTGCGGACATCCGGATGGGCCGCACCCGCCACGGCCCTCTTGCGGCACAGGGCGGGTTCGGGGCCGCCAGAGGCCTCGGGGGCAGGTGCCTCACCGCAGAGGTGCCCCCGACCAAGGGTCTAGCCGCGCCTGCCTCGACCTGAGCCCCGCCTCACGCTAGATGAAGAACGGGGAAGAGACACAGGCTCGAGGGAGGTTTCATGGCGGTCCAGTCTGACATCGAGATCGCGCGCGCCGCGCGCAAGAAGCCGATCCAGGAGATCGGGGCGCTGCTTGGCATTCCCGACACGGACCTGATCCCCTACGGACACCACAAGGCCAAGGTCTCGCAGGGTTTCATCCGCGGGCTGAAGGACCGCCCGGACGGCAAGCTCATCCTCGTCACCGCGATCAATCCCACCCCGGCGGGCGAGGGCAAGACCACGACCACGGTCGGCCTCGGCGACGGGCTGAACCGCATCGGCAAGCGCGCCGTGACCTGCATCCGCGAGGCGTCTCTGGGCCCCAACTTCGGGATGAAGGGCGGGGCCGCAGGGGGCGGGCGCGCGCAGGTCGTGCCGATGGAGGACATGAACCTCCATTTCACCGGCGACTTCCATGCGATCACCTCGGCGCACAACCTGCTTTCCGCGATGATCGACAACCACATCTACTGGGGCAACGAACTCGCGCTCGACGCCCGCCGCATCACCTGGCGCCGCGTGATGGACATGAACGACCGCGCCTTGCGCGACATGGTCGTGAACCTCGGCGGCGTGTCCAACGGCTTCCCGCGACAGACCGGCTTCGACATCACCGTGGCCTCCGAAGTCATGGCGATCCTCTGCCTCGCCGAGGATCTCGAGGATCTCGAGCGACGGCTGGGCGGCATCGTGGTCGGCTACAGGCGAGACCGGACGCCGGTCTTCTGCCGAGATCTGAAGGCCGACGGGGCGATGGCGGTGCTGCTCAGGGATGCGATGCAGCCGAACCTCGTGCAGACGATCGAGAACAACCCGGCCTTCGTCCACGGCGGGCCCTTCGCCAACATCGCTCACGGCTGCAACTCGGTCATTGCGACGCGGACGGCGCTGAAGCTGGCCGATTACGTCGTGACCGAGGCGGGTTTCGGTGCCGATCTGGGGGCGGAGAAGTTCTTCGACATCAAGTGCCGCATCGCCGGGCTGAAGCCCTCGGCCGCCGTGGTGGTGGCGACGGTGCGCGCTCTCAAGATGAACGGCGGCGTCGCGAAGGAGGATCTCGGGCGCGAGGATGTCGCGGCCGTCCGCCACGGCTGCCCCAACCTCGGGCGCCATATCTCCAACGTGAAGGGCTTCGGCGTGCCGGTCGTGGTGGCGATCAACCACTTCACCACGGACACCGAGGCCGAGATCGAGGCCGTCCGCGCCTATGTCGCGGGGCAGGGGGCCGAGGCGATCCTCTGCCGCCACTGGGCCGAGGGATCGGCGGGAATTGAGGACCTTGCCCGCAAGGTCGTGCAGCTCGCCGAGACGCCCTCCATGTTCGCGCCGCTCTACCCCGACGACATGCCGCTTTTTGAGAAGATGGAGACCGTCGCAAGGCGCATCTATCACGCACATGACGTGATCGCCGACCATGTGATCCGCGACCAGCTGCGGGCCTGGGAGGAAGCGGGCTACGGAGCGCTGCCGGTATGCATGGCGAAGACGCAGTACAGCTTCACGACCGACCCTGCGATACGCGGGGCTCCCGAAGGCCATTCGGTGCCTGTCCGCGAGGTGAGGCTCTCGGCCGGGGCGGGATTCGTGGTGGCGATCTGCGGCGAGATCCGCACCATGCCGGGGCTGCCGCGCGAGCCGGCGGCCGAAGTGATCCGCCTGAACGCGGAGGGGCAGATCGAAGGCCTCTTCTGAGCGCGCACTACGCCCCCTTGACCTCGGGTGCCCCGTGTCTGAAACCGGGGCCGGACCCAGAAGCGAGGACCAAGGTGCGAGCCCCGGAAGACTGCCATTCGATGGAAGACCTGCGCGCTATGATCGACACGCTCGACGCCCAGATCGTCGGGCTCTTGGCGCAGCGCGCGGGCTACATCGATCGCGCCGCCGAGATCAAGACCGGCATCGGCCTGCCCGCCCGGATCGACGCGCGTGTCGAGGAGGTGGTGCGGAACGTGCGCGTGCGCGCCATGGCCGAGGGGCTTGACCCTGCGTTGATCGAGACGCTCTGGCGCATCCTGATCGACTGGTCGATCGCGCGCGAGGAAGAGGTTCTGGGGCCGGATGCCCCGCAGGAGGGGACGGAATGACGGCGAAGCGGATCGACGGCAAGGCCTTCGCGGCCAACGTGCGGGCCCAGGTGGCCGAACATGTGGCGCGGCTGAAGGCCGAACATGGCATCGTGCCCGGCCTCGCCGTCGTGCTGGTGGGCGAAGATCCGGCCAGCCAGGTCTATGTCGGTGCCAAGGGCAAGCAGACGGTCGAGGTCGGCATGGCCTCTTTCGAACATCGCCTGCCGGCCGAGACCTCCGAGGCCGAGCTTCTGGCCCTGATCGACCGGCTGAACCGCGATCCGGAGGTTCACGGCATTCTCGTGCAGTTGCCGCTGCCTTCCCACCTGAATTCGGACCTCGTGATCAATTCGCTCGATCCGGCCAAGGACGTCGACGGCTTTCACATTTCGAACGTGGGCCGGCTCGGGACCGGGCAGAAGAGCATGGTGCCCTGCACCCCGCTCGGCTGCCTGATGATGCTGCGCGACCACCTGGGCAAGCTCTCGGGCCTGAACGCCGTGGTGGTGGGGCGCTCGAACATCGTGGGCAAGCCGATGGCGCAGCTGCTGCTCGGCGAGAGCTGCACCGTCACGATTGCCCATTCCCGCACGAAGGATCTCGCGGGCGTCTGCCGCGGCGCCGACATCCTCGTCGCGGCGGTGGGTCGGCCCGAGATGATCACGGGCGAGTTCGTGAAGCCCGGCGCCACGGTGATCGACGTTGGCATCAACCGCATCGAGCGCGACGGCAACACGAAGCTGGTCGGAGACGTGGACTTCGCTTCAGCCGCCGAAGTGGCGGGCGCCATCACGCCCGTGCCGGGCGGCGTGGGTCCGATGACCATCGCCTGCCTTCTCGCGAACACGCTGACCGCCTGCTGCCGCGCGAACGGCCTGCCCGAGCCGCAGGGACTCACTGCCTGACCGGAGCCGGCGAGGGCCGTTCACGGCCCGCCCGGCATATTGCGCCACGAAGCGGAGGTGGGGATACGGGCCGTCGCGGCCCCGGGGCGACCGGGCTGGACAGTGCCCGCCATCGCGACTCATGCACCATGGTGCGCAGCTCGATCCGGTGCCGGCTGAGCTCTGACCGGCGACAGCCGTCGTGCCATTGCCTCGTCCTGCCTGCGTCACACGGCGGAGTTGATCGGTCTCGTCACGCGCTGTAGCGACGAGTCATTGGTTCAGGTCATGGCGGAGGCTTCCTTGTCCTTCTCGCGCCTATATGCCGAATGTCTTGCCGCGCCTTTGCCCTGGATGGCCTGGGCTGCACTGTCCGTAGGTCTGGCCGTCTCCGGGCCGTTCGGGAGCTATCAGAACTTCGCGCTCCCCGAGCGCCTGCTGTTCTGGAGCGCGCTTGTCGCCATCACTCTTGTCCTCGGCCTCGCCCTGCGCGTGTGGTTCGCTTCGGTGGGCATTCCCGAGCTCAAGCGGGGCGCGGGCCTCGCGATTGTGGTGGCCGGCACGCTGACCCTGCCCATCTGGTGGCTCATGCAGATCGCCTTCGGTCCCGTAGGCCCGAGCGCGTTCGAGGTCGCGCCCGCGCTCTTCTGCGCGGCGCTGGGGCTTTCCGCCTTCCGCATCGGCAACAGGCCACAGCCCTGCGAGGACGGCATGCCCCGCCTGCTGCAGCGGATGGAGCCCGACCAGCGCGGCGATCTCATGTCCATCACCGTGCGGGATCACTACGTGGATGTGGTGACCAGTTCCGGCCTCGTGAGCCTGCTGCTGCGGTTCTCGGATGCGATGGACGAGACCGAGGGCGTGCCCGGCGCGCAGGTCCACCGCTCGCACTGGGTGGCATGGTCGGCGGTGGCAGGGGTCGAGCGCGAACCGGGCAAGCTGTTCCTCGTGCTGAAGGACGGCAGCCGCATCCCGGTCAGTCGCGCTCACCGGGCGAAGCTCGAGGAACGCGGCCTCGCCTGAGGCGGCTTGCGCGGCATCGGCAGCGGGATCGCCTTCTCGCCGGTCAGGATCGCCAGCGCGCCGGGCTGCATCAGCGCTGCAAGCGCCGGATCGTGGCACCAGAGCCCGCCGGTATAGGCGCCATAGGCAGGCAGGATCAGCCGCCGCCCGTCGGTCAGGAAGCAGGGCCGCGCACGCCCCGCAAGCGCACATTTCGGATGGAAATGGCCCGAGATCTCTGCCTCGGCGGGATCCTGGGCGATGTGGCGGAAGGTGAGCGGTGCGCGCAGGACTTCCGCCCGGTAGCTGCCACCGCAGTCGGTGGGCGCCGGGTCGTGGTTGCCGAGGACCCAGATCCACTCCCGTCCCGCCATCAGTCTCAGGAGCCACAGACGCTCCGCCTCGGCCATCGCGCCAGCCGCCGCGACATCGTCGAACGAATCACCGAGACAGAGGACGCTCGACGCGCCCGTCGCCTCGAGATCGGCATCGAGCCGGGCAAGCGTGGCCTGCGTCTCGTAAGGCGGCAGCAATGCGCCCCCGCGCCGCGCCAGCCGCTCTGCCTTGCCGAGATGGAGGTCGGCAACGCAGAGCAGCCCTTCCTCGGGCCACCAGAGGGCGCCCGAGGGCAGAGCCGAGAGCCGGACGCCGGAAAGGGTGAAGGCATGGCCGTTCATGCCCCGTTCCTCTCCGATCCGCGCGGCCCGCACAAGGGCCGACCTGCATTGGCTCTGGACAGGCGGCCTGTCGGGCCGCACCTCGTCGAGGGTCGAGGGTCGAGGGTCGAGGGTCGAGGGTCGAGGGTCGAGGGTCGAGGGTCGAGGGTCGAGGAACCCGCGTCAGGCCAGTCCCGCGGCGGCCATCAGGGCGGCGGCCTGTTCCTCCATCAGCCGCTGGCGGCCGGCACCCTCGACGGGAACGCGGCCCATTTCGAGGAAGAGCGGCGCCGCGAGCGGCGTCACGCGCTCGAGCCGCAGGCAATCGACCCGGCCCCGGGTGCGGTTCAGCATCTCCTCGATCCGGCCGAAATCGACCAGGCCCCGCTCGGCTTCCTCGCGCGTGACGCGCAGCAGCAGGTGGCCCGGGTCGTGCCGCATCAGTGTGTCGTAGAGGATGTCCGAGGAGAAGGTCGCCTGCCTGCCGGTCCGTCGGCGTCCCATGTGGGTGCGCTCGATGAGGCCCGCGATGATCGCCGAGTTGCGGAAGGTCCGCTTCATCACCGCATTGCCGGCGAGCCAGCCCTCCAGCCCCTCGCGCAGTCGATCCGGCTCGAAGAGCGGCGCAGGATCGGTCACGGCCTCGAGCCCCCAGATCAGCGTGGCATAGTCCGTCGCGACGAAGCCCAGCGGAGAGAGGCGCTCCTCCTCCATCCGCTTGGTCAGCAGCAGTCCCAGCGTCTGCTGCGCGTTCCGGCCGGCGAAGCCGTAGATGCACAGATGCTCGCGCCCGTCGTGAGGGAAGCTTTCGACCAGCAGCCTGTCGGCCTCGGGCAGGCGCGAGACCTTGCGCTGAAGCGCGAGCCAGTCGGCGGTATGATGCGGAAGGCCGGGCCAGCCGGGTTGTTGGAAAAGGTCAAGGATCCGGTGCGTGAGGAGCGTCGAGGTGGCGAACTTGGTTCCGTTGAAGGTGGCCACCCGCGGATCGCGGCCCGGGTTCCTCGTGACCTCGACCGTCATCTCGTGCAGCCCCTCGTAGCGCACGACCTGCCCGGCCATGAGGAAGGTGTCTCCGGGCGTGAGGGTGGCGGCGAAGCCCTCCTCGATCTCGCCCAGGGGCGCGCCGCCGCGGCCGCGCATCCGCACCTTCAGCACCTCGGTGTCGATGATCGTGCCGATGTTCATGCGGATCACCTGCGCGGTGCGCGGGTCGCGCAGCTGCCAGAGACCGTCGCGCAGCATGATGCGCTGCCAGCGGTCGTAGGCCCGCAGAGCGTATCCGCCGGTGGCCACGAAATCGAGGCACGCGTCGAAGTCCGCCCGGCCAAGGCGCGCATAGGGTCCGGCGCTGGTAACTTCGGTGAAGAGGGTGTCGGCATCGAACGGGCCGGCGGCCGCGGTGATCAGGACATGCTGGCAGAGGACGTCGCGCGGCCCCGGCCCCCGCGGCTCGCCGTCGAGCGCATGGTCGCACACCGCCTCGAGCGCGGCGAGGCATTCGACCACCTCGAACCGGTTCGCGGGCACGAGGAGCGCCTTCGAGGGTGCATTGTAGCGGTGGTTCGCCCGCCCGATCCTCTGGACGAGGCGCTTGACGTTCTTCGGCGCGCCCACCTGGATCACGAGGTCGACGTCGCCCCAGTCGATGCCGAGATCGAGCGAGCCGGTGCAGACGATGGCGCGCAGCTCGCCCGAGACCATCGCCGCCTCGACCCGCTCGCGCTGTTCGCGCGAAAGCGAGCCATGGTGGATGCCGATGGGCAGGTCGTCGTCGTTGGCGAGCCAGAGCGCGTGGAAGAAGAGCTCGGCCTGCGCGCGGGTGTTGTGGAAGACGAGCGTCGTGCGGTGGCGGCGGATCTCGGCCAGCACCTCGGGGATCGCGTGCCGCCCGCCGCCTCCCGCCCAGGGCGGCGGCGTCTCGGTCCCGAGCATCGCGATGTCGGGATCGGGGCCGGGATCGGCCGTCAGCACGGCACAGGGGCCGGGGTGGGCGGCGAGGAAGCGCGCCAGCGCGGGCGGATCCTCGACCGTGGCCGAGAGGCCCACGCGACGGAGGCCCGGCGCCAGCCGCTGGAGCCGCGCAAGGCAGAGCATCAGCTGGTCGCCACGCCTGGACTCGGCCAGGGCGTGGATCTCGTCCACGATCACCCGCTGCAGGCCCGCGAAGATCCGCGGTGCGTCCTCGTAGGAGAGGAGCAGCGCCAGGCTTTCGGGCGTGGTCAGCAGGATGTGAGGCGGATCGGCGCGCTGGCGGCGGCGGACATGGCTGCCGGTGTCGCCGGTGCGGTCCTCGACCCGGATCGCGAGGCCCGTGCCTTCGATCGGCGCGCGGAGGTTGCGGCGGATGTCGGCTGCAAGCGCCTTCAGCGGCGAAATATAGAGCGTGTGCAGGCCCGGGGCGGGTTTCGGGCCCAGCTCGGCCAGCGTCGGCAGGAATCCGGCAAGGGTCTTGCCACCGCCCGTGGGCGCCACGAGAAGCAGCGCCGGCTCTGCCGCCCGTGCGAGCATCTCTTCCTGATGGGGATGGAGCCGCCAGCCGCGGGCGTCGAAATACGGGGCGAGGAACGGCGGCAGCGGGTTCATCCGCCAAGGATAGGGCGCGGGATGAGGGCCGGAAAGGGGCGGAAACCGCTTGCCCTCGGCGGGTCTGCGCCCTAACCCTGCCCGCATGAAGCTTCTCTTTCTCGGCGATGTGATGGGGCGTGCGGGACGCTCGGCGGTGGCGGACCGGCTGCCGGCGCTGCGCACGGAATGGGGTCTCGATTTCGTCGTGGTGAACGGCGAGAACGCCTCGAGCGGGGCGGGGATCACCGCCGACCATGCGAAGAAGCTGCTCGCCGCGGGCGCGGATTGTGTGACACTGGGCGATCACGCCTTCGACCAGAAGGAGATGCTGCAGTTCATCGAGACCGAGCCGCGGATCGTCCGCCCGCTGAATTATGCCAAGACTGCCCCCGGCAAGGGCGCGCGGGTCTTCACGGTGGGCGGGCGCAAGGTGCTGGTGCTGCAGGCGCTGGGGCAGGTCTTCATGAAGCGGCCCTTCGACGATCCCTTCTCGGCGGTCGATCACGTTCTGAAGACGATGCCGCTCGGCGGCGCCGTCCATGCGACGATCCTCGACATGCACTGCGAGGCGACGAGCGAGAAGATGGCGATGGGCCACTGGTGCGACGGGCGGGCGAGCCTCGTCGTGGGCACGCACACCCATGTGCCGACGGGCGACGCGCAGATCCTGCGCGGGGGCACGGCCTACCTGAGCGACGCCGGCATGTGCGGCGATTATGATTCGGTGATCGGCATGGAGAAGACCGAGCCCTTGCGCCGCTTCATCACCCAGATGCCCAAGGGCCGGTTCGAGCCGGCCTCGGGTCCGGCCACGCTCTCGGGCGTCTATGTCGAGACCGACGATCGCAGCGGACTGGCGACGCGCATCGTTCCCGTGCGGCTGGGCGGGCGGCTGCAGGAGTCGCGGCCCTGAGCGACGCAGGCGGAACGGCCTCCGGATCCTGCGCACGAAGGGCTGCGGCTGCTTTGCATGTGCGGACGGCCGTCGTATTCAGGCCATGAAGTTTCTGCGGGAGCGATGATGTTCGGCATCGAACTGTCTGATCCGATGGCAGCCTGGGCGGCGCTCGCGATCCTCGCGGGGATGCTCGTGCTCTTCGTCCGGGAGACCTATCCGGTCGAGGTGACGGCCCTTGCCGGCGGCGCGCTGATGCTGGCCATCGGCATCCTGCCGCAGGACGATCTTCTCGACGTGCTCTCGAACCCGGCGCCCTGGACGATCACGGCGCTTTTCGTGGTCGTCGGCGCGCTGGTCAGGACCGGCACGCTCGACGCCATCACCCAGCTCGCCATCCGTCAGGCCGCGACCAGTCCGCTGCGGACGCTCGCCATGCTCTCCTTCGTGATCGTCGGCATGTCCGCCTTCATGAACAACACGCCGATCGTCGTGGTGATGATCCCGGTCTTCATGCAGATCGCGCGGCAGATGAAGGTCTCGCCGTCGAAGGTGATGATCCCGCTCAGCTATCTGTCGATCTTCGGCGGGACGGTCACGCTCATCGGCACCTCGACCAACCTGCTCGTGGACGGCGTCGCGCGCCGCTCGGGTCTGGAGCCCTTCTCGATCTTCGAGATCACGCCGCTCGGCCTCGTCATGGCAACCCTCGGCATCGGCTACCTGTGGATGTTCGCGCCACGCCTCCTGCCCGAGAGGGACAGCATGGGCATGCTCCTGTCCGACAGGACGCGGATGAAGTTCTTCACCGAGGTCGCCGTGCCGGAGGGCTCGGCGCTCATCGGCCGCAAGGTGGAGGACGTGGACATCTTCAAGCGCGAGAGCCTGCGGGTGATCGACGTGCTGCGCGGGGATGCCTCGCTGCGGCGGAACCTCGGAGAGGTGGAACTCGAGGCGGGGGACAGGGTCGTGCTGCGCACGCCCATGTCCGAGGTGCTGAGCCTGCAGTCGAACAAGGAACTGCGGCTGGTCGACAAGCTTTCGTCGGTGCAGACGCAGGTGGTCGAGGTGCTGATCACGCCCGGCTGCTTCATGGTGGGCCGGTCGCTCGGCGCGATGCGCCTCAGGCGGCGCTACGGCGTCTATGTGCTGGCCGCGCACCGGCGGAACCAGAACATAGGCCGGCAGCTCGACGATCTGGTGGTGCAGGTGGGCGACACGCTGCTGCTCGAAGGAGCGCAGCAGGACATCGAGCGTCTCGCCACCGAGATGCAGGTCGTGGACATCGCCCAGCCCTCGGACCGCGCCTACCGCAGGAATCGCGCGCCGGTCGTCATGGCGGTGCTGGCTGCGGTCGTTCTGCTGTCGGCGTTCGACGTCGCGCCCATCGCCATCCTCGCCATGATCGGCGTGGCGGTGGTGCTCGTCACCCGCTGCATCGATGCCGACGAGGCCTTCGGCTACATCGAGGGGCGGCTGCTCGCGCTCATCTTCGGGATGCTTGCCGTGGGCGCGGGGCTCGAGCAATCGGGCGCGGTCGAGATGATCGTCGGCGCGGCCGCCCCGATGCTGGAGGGGCTGCCGCCCTTCGCGCTGATCTTCGTGGTCTATGCGCTGACCTCGGTGCTGACCGAGCTGGTGAGCAACAATGCCGTGGCGGTGATCCTCACCCCCATCGTGATCGGCCTTGCGGGATCGCTCGGGGTGGATCCGCGCCCCTTCGTGGTGGCGGTCATGTTCGGCGCCTCGGCGAGCTTCGCCACGCCCATCGGCTACCAGACCAACACGCTGGTCTACGGGCCGGGCGGCTACCGCTTCACGGACTTCCTGCGCATCGGCTTGCCGCTCAACATCCTGATGATGGTGGCGATGAGCCTGCTGATCCCGGTGTTCTTCCCGTTCTGACCCCGGACCGGCGCGGCCCGGGCTTGCGGCCCCCCGTGGCGCTGGGCTATAGGCGCGCGGTGCAAGACAGGATCGGAGAAGGGTCATGGCCGGCCATTCCAAATGGGCGAACATCCAGCATCGCAAGGGCAAGCAGGACAAGCTGCGCTCGAAGATGTTCTCGAAGCTGGCGAAGGAGATCACCGTCGCCGCCAAGATGGGTGATCCCGATCCCGACAAGAACCCGCGCCTGCGCCTTGCGGTGAAGGCCGCCAAGGCCGTCTCGATGCCCAAGGACGTGATCGAGCGCGCCATCAAGAAGTCGCAGGGCGGCGACGCCGAGGATTACTCGGAGATCCGCTACGAGGGCTACGGGCCCAACGGCATCGCGATCATCGTCGAGACGATGACCGACAACGTGAACCGCACGGCGTCGAATGTCCGCAGCTACTTCACCAAGTTCGGCGGCAACCTCGGCACCACGGGCTCGGTCAGCTTCATGTTCGACCGCGTGGGCGAGATCACCTACAAGCCCGAGGCGGGCGACGCCGACACCGTGATGATGGCGGCCATCGAGGCGGGGGCCGACGACGTCGAGTCCGACGAGGACGGGCACTGGATCTACTGCGCCGACACCAGCCTCAACGAAGTGTCCGAGGCGCTGGAGAAGGAACTCGGCGAGAGCGAGGAAGCCAAGCTCGTCTGGAAGCCGCAGAACCGCACGAACGTCGACCTCGAGACCGCGACCAAGCTGATGAAGCTGATCGACGCGCTGGAAGAGGATGACGACGTGCAGACGGTCACGGCGAACTTCGACATCCCCGAGGATGTTGCGGCGAAGCTCGACGCCTGAGGCCGGGCCGCGGCTTCGGACACGGCAGCCCTCCGCCGGACGAGCCGCGCCTTTGCCAGAGCCCCTGCGCGACCCCTGCGGCTCCCGGGCGACGGCAGGTCGCGGGACAGGTCCGGACCGACCCCGTGGAGGCTTCCAGCACTCCGCGCGGGCCTGCCGATCGGCCCTTGCGGCGGCTTGTCCGATCGGATTGACTGCCGCGCATGAGCGCCCATCTTGCAGATCCGAGCAGGACACGCACGCTGGAGGGCGTGCTCTGGATGCTCGGGTCGGGCCTGAGCTTCGTGGGCGTCACCGGGATCGTCCGCTATCTCGGCACCGACATTCCTGCGGCGCAGGGGGCCTTCCTCCGCTTCGCCTTCGGTGTCCTCTTCCTGCTGCCGACGCTTCTGCCTGTCCTGCGGCAGGGCTTTGCCCCCGGAACGCTGAAGCTCTACTCGTTGCGGGGTGCCTTCCACACGGCTGCGGTGATCTGCTGGTTCTACGCGATGGCCCGCATCCCCGTGGCCGAGGTGACCGCCATCGGCTACCTGAACCCGGTGCTGGTGACCGTGGGGGCCGCCCTGTTCTTCTCGGAACGGCTCGCCCTGCGGCGCATCCTTGCCGTGGCCGTGGCGCTGGTCGGTGCGCTCATCGTGCTCCGCCCCGGCCTGCGAGAGCTTTCGTCGGGACATCTCTCGCAGCTCTGCGCTGCCTGCCTCTTCGCGGGCAGCTACCTGCTTGCGCGGCGGCTCTCGGATGTGGCGGGGGCGGGGGCGATCGTCGCGATGATGTCGCTCATGGTGACCATCGGCCTGCTGCCCTTCGCGCTTCTCGTCTGGGTGCCGTTGGGCGCGATCCAGCTGATGTGGCTTGCGCTCGTGGCGGTCTTTGCGACCCTCGGCCACTACTGCATGACGCGCGCCTTCGGCGCGGCGCCGCTGGCGGTGACGCAGCCCGTCACCTTCCTGCAACTGGTCTGGGCGACGCTCCTCGGCGCGCTCGCCTTCGGCGAGCGGGTCGATCCCTTCGTGCTGCTGGGCGGGGGTGTCATCATCGGTGCCATCAGTTACATCACCTGGCGGGAATCGGTGCTCAGGCGGCGGGCGCGCGTCGTTGCTCTCGAGAATACCTAGAGTTGAAATTGACAGACCGGAACGCGCCTGACACACAGGCCGCGCAAAGAAGGGGAATGCTCTTTCCATGAAGATCGCAATGATCGGCACGGGCTACGTTGGCCTCGTCTCGGGGGTCTGCTTCTCGGACTTCGGACATGAGGTCGTCTGCGTCGACAAGGACCCGGCCAAGATCGCCAAGCTGAACGACGGCAAGGTTCCGATCTTCGAGCCGGGCCTCGAGGCGCTGATGGCGCGCAACGTGGCGGCGGGGCGGCTCAGCTTCACGCTGGACCTGGCCGAGGCGATGCGGGACGCGGAGGCCGTGTTCATCGCCGTAGGCACGCCCACGCGCCGCGGCGACGGCCATGCGGACCTCACCTATGTCATGGCCGCGGCCGAGGAGATCGCTCACGCGCTCGATCACTACGCGGTGGTGGTGACGAAATCGACCGTGCCCATCGGCACCAACCGCAAGGTCGCTGAGGTCATCCGTCACTCGAACCCCGCCGCCGACTTCGACGTGGCCTCGAACCCCGAATTCCTGCGCGAGGGCGCGGCCATCGACGACTTCATGCGCCCTGACCGCGTCGTGGTGGGTCTGGAGTCCGAGCGCGCGAAGAAGATCATGTCGGACATCTACCGCCCGCTCTTCCTGCGCGACTTCCCCATCGTCTACACCGGCCTCGAAAGCGCCGAGATGATCAAATACGCGGCGAACGCCTTCCTCGCGACGAAGATCACCTTCATCAACGAGATCGCCGCCCTTTGCGAGCGGGTGGGGGCCGACATCAAGGCTGTCTCGAAGGGCATGGGCCTCGACGGCCGGATCGGCAACAAGTTCCTGCATGCAGGTCCGGGCTATGGCGGATCGTGCTTTCCCAAGGACACCAAGGCGCTGGCGCGGATGGGGCAGGACCATGCCTCGCCGATCCAGATCGTCGAGACCGTCATCAAGGTCAATGACGAGACGAAGCGCCGGATGATCGAGAAGATCGAGGATCTCTGCGAGGGCTCGTGCCGCGACAAGACGGTGGCGATCCTGGGGGTGACCTTCAAGCCGAACACCGACGACATGCGGGACGCGCCCGCGCTGACCATCGTGCCGGCCCTGATCGGCGCCGGCGCGAGGGTGCGCGTCGTCGATCCCGAGGGCCGGCGCGAGGGCGAGAATCTCCTGCCCGGCGTGACCTGGATGGAGGATGCCTATGCCGCGGCCGAGGGCGCGTCGGTGCTGGTGATCCTGACGGAATGGAACGAGTTCCGCGCGCTCGACCTCGGCCGCATCGCCCGGCTCATGGCCGAGCCGAAGATGGCCGACCTGCGCAACGTCTATGCGCCGGCCGACGCGGCTCGGGCCGGCTTCACGCAATATGTCGGGGTTGGCCGCTGAGGAGAGGCGTATGGGTGAGCGGGTTCTGGTGACAGGCGGGGCGGGCTACATCGGCTCGCACGCCTGCAAGGTCCTGAAGCGCGCGGGGTTCGAGCCCGTGACCTTCGACAATCTCTCCACCGGCTGGGAGCAGGCGGTGAAGTTCGGACCCCTTGCCCGCGGCGACCTGATGGACCGGGCAAGCATCGACGCCGCGCTCGAGGACTGGAAGCCGGTCGCGGTCATGCACTTCGCCGCCCTCTCGCTGGTGGGAGAGTCGATGCGCGACCCGGCGACCTACTGGCGGGTGAACGTCAACGGGGCGCTCAACCTGCTCGAGGCGACGGTGGCCGCGGGGGTCAGGAACTTCGTCTTCTCCTCGACCTGCGCCACCTACGGCGATCAGGATGGCGTGGTGCTCGACGAGGACACGCCGCAGCGCCCGATCAACGCCTATGGCGCCTCGAAGCGCGCCATCGAGGAGATGCTTGCCAATTTCGGCGCGGCCTTCGGCCTCAACCACACGATCTTCCGCTATTTCAACGTGGCCGGCGCCGATCCCGAGGGCGAGGTGGGAGAGCAGCACGAGCCCGAGACCCACCTCATCCCGCTCATGCTCGACGCCGTGGCGGGCAAGCGGCCGGCGCTGACCGTCTTCGGCACCGACTACGCGACCCGCGACGGCACCTGCATCCGCGACTACGTCCATGTCATGGACCTCGCCCAGGCGCATGTTCTGGGGCTGAACCGGTTGCTCGACGGCGGTTCCGACCGGGTCTTCTGCCTCGGCACAGGGCGGGGCTTCTCGGTCCGCGAGGTCATCGAGCATTCGCGCGCCGTCACCAACCGAGAGGTGCCCGTCGTGATCGGCGAGCGGCGACCGGGTGATGCCGCTGCCCTCGTCTGCGGCTCGGAACGGGCCGTGCGCGAGCTTGGGTGGGAGCCGGAACTGTCCACGCTTCCGCACATGATCGCCGACGCCTGGCGCTGGCACCAGGCCCCGAGGTTCGAGCAGTGAGGGTTCCGCTGTGACGGACCCGATCGGAGACCGGCTGACGCTCGCCACGGAGGTTGCGGCCGAGGCCGGCCGCCTCGCGCTGGACTTCTTCGGTCGCCGCGAAAGCCTCGCGGTCGAGACAAAGGCGAGCGCGCAGGACATCGTGAGCCGCGCGGACCGCGAGGTCGAGACGCTGATCCGCCAGCGCCTGTCCGCGCGCTTCGCCGAGGACGGCTTCCTCGGCGAGGAACACGGGGCGCAGGAGGGCCGGTCCGGTTTCACCTGGGTGATCGACCCGATCGACGGCACCGCGCCCTTCCTTGCCGGGCTGCCGCACTGGTGCGTGGTGATCGCGCTGCAAGAGGCTGGCCGAACGGTCGCTGGCGTCATCGAACATCCGCTTGCGCACGAGACCTTCACCGCGCGGCGCGGGCAGGGCGCCTTCCTCAACGGCCAGCGGCTTCGCGCGCGCGAGGATCTGGTGATCGGCAATTGCAACGTGGCGCTCGGCGCGAGCCACCGCACCTCTGCGGATTTTGCCTCGGCGCTGGTGCGCGAGCTGATGCGGCGCGGCGGGATCTTCTATCGCAACGGATCGGGGGCGATCATGCTGGCCTCGGTCGCCGCCGGACGTCTCGGCGGCTATTACGAGCCGCACATGAACCCCTGGGACTGCCTTGCCGCCATGCTGATGGTCGAGGAGGCCGGGGGGCGCACTGCCCCCTTCCCCGAGGACGCGGCCGGTGGCATGGTGCTCGTCGCCGCACCGAAGGTGTGGGACGATCTGACAGCCGTCGTGAAGGCAGCAGAGGGACAGGCAGGATGAAGGGTATGACGGGCGCCGCGCTGGTTGCGGCGGCGCTGGTGCTGGCAGGCTGCGGCGGAAGCGCCAGAGAGCCGGTTCAGCGCCAGGGGGCTTCGGGGCAGCCCGAGGTGATGCGGATGGTGAGCGACTTCGCGAGGCTCTATCAGGTGCCGCCATCTCTGATGCACCGCGTGGTGCGGGGCGAAAGCGGCTACAACCCGGCGGCCCGGAACGGCCCCTACATGGGGCTGATGCAGATCCATCCGCAGACGGCCCGGACCATGGGTTATGATGGCACGCCCGACAGCCTGCTCGATGCCAGGACGAACCTCACCTATGGCGGGAAATACCTCCGGGGCGCGTGGCTCGTATCGCGCGGCGATGAGGAGCGGGCGATCCAGTGGTATCGCAACGGCTATTACTACGAAGCCAAGCGTCTCGGCCTTCTGGAAGAGACCGGGCTGCGCTGAGGCTGTCAGTGCGGTGCGAGCATCGGACCTTCAGATCGTCCAAAGTGATTGGTGCATCTGACTGCCACGCGAGAGCCGATGGCAGGTCGCGCCATCTGGCAGCCTTCTGCAATCTGTGATTCCGGCGGGGGGTGCTCCGTCCGTTGCGGCACGCTCGGGGGCGGGCGACCGACCCGTCCGGAGCTCCTGCCATTCGCGCTTCGCGAATGGCAGGAGCCCCTTCCGTCGCAGGATCCCGCAGCCCGATCTCGACGCCCTGCGTTCTGCCCCGAGAGTCCTTGCGCCCCGCGGCCGCTTCGCGCTAAGCCTGATGCCAGTGACAGGGGCGTCCGGACACATCCGGGCTGAGAAGCACCCTTAGAACCTGAACCAGGTCATGCTGGCGGAGGAAGTCGCGATGATGCAGGTTCCGCACCTGGAGTCATTCCGTCTCGTTCCGTGATGGAAGGAGAGCGATGGACCGCTGCGGAAGCTATCTCGAGACCATGCGAAGCAACGCGCCGCTGGTGCAGTGCATCACGAATTTCGTCGCCATGAACACCGTGGCGAATGTGCTGCTGGCTGCGGGCGCCTCGCCCGCCATGGTGCATGACGCCGAGGAATCCGGCGAATTCGCCGGCATCGCGCAGGCGGTGACGATCAACATGGGCACGCCCAGCCCGCGCTGGCTGGAGGGCATGGAAGCCGCGGCGCAGGGCGCGATGGCGGCCGGTCGGCCCTGGGTGCTCGACCCGGTGGCGGTAGGCGCGACGGCCTTCCGGCGCGACATCGGCGCGCGCCTTCTGGCACTGAAGCCCGGCGTGATACGCGGAAATGCGTCGGAGATCCTCGCTCTGGCGGGAGCCGCAGCGAGAGGCAAGGGGGCAGACAGCGCCGACTCCGTCTCCGAGGCCGAGGAGGCCGCCCTGCGGCTTGCGCAATCCTCAGGGGCCGTGGTTGCGGTGACGGGGCCGATGGACTTCGTGACCGACGGCAAGCGTGGCTTCCGCTGCGCCAACGGGCATGCGCTCATGCCGAAGGTGACCGCGCTCGGCTGCTCGCTGACCGGCGTTGTCGGCGCCTTCGTGGCAGGCCAGCCGCCGCTGGAGGCGACGGCGGCGGCGCTCGCCTTCTTCGGCCTCGCAGGCGAAGAGGCCGCCCGCGGCGCCGAGGGTCCGGGAAGCTTCCAGGTTGCCTTCCTCGACGCGCTCCACAGGCTCTCGCCCGAGGATCTCGACCGGGGCGCGAGACTGGAGGCCGCATGAACCTCACGCTTTACTTCGTGACGCCCGATGGCGCCGAGGATCTCGAGGCGCTCGCGCTCGCTGCCGTCCGCGGCGGGGCGACGCTGGTCCAGCTCCGCGACAAGCGGCGCAGCGACGACGAACTGATCCCCGTCGCGCGCCGGCTGATCGCGGCGCTCGACCCGTTCGGTGTGCCGCTGATCGTGAACGACCGGGTGGAGGTCGCGCTTTCCTCGGGAGCCGCAGGGCTTCACGTGGGGCAGGGCGACCTCGGCATCGAGGAGGCGCGGCGGCGGATCGGGCCCGACCTGATCCTGGGCCTGTCGGTCGAGGAGATGCGCCATCTGGAGGCTTTGCCTCTGGGGATCCTGGACTACGTGGGCGCGGGGCCGGTGCGGGCCACGGCATCGAAGCCCGACCATGCGATGCCCGTCGGCTTCGACGGCCTCGCGCGGCTTGTGCGCGCAGCACCCGTGCCGGCCGTCGCCATCGGAGGCCTCGGACCGGGCGACGCGCGCGCCGTGAAACAGGCGGGCGCCGCCGGCATGGCCGTCGTCTCGGCCATCGGCGCCGCCGCGGATCCCGAGGCGGCCGCCCGTGCCCTTGCCGAGGAATGGGGGCGCGCATGATCCCGAACATCCTCTCCATCGCAGGCTCGGATCCTTCGGGCGGCGCCGGCATTCAGGCCGACATCAAGGCCATCGGGGCCAACGGCGGCTATGGCATGGCGGTGCTGACGGCCCTGACGGCGCAGAACACGCGCGGTGTCACGGGCATAGAACTCGTCCCGCCCGGCTTCGTGACGGCGCAGATAAGCGCGATTTTCGCGGATGTGCGCGTGGATGCGGTGAAGATCGGCATGCTCGGCACCGCGGAGACCACCGAGGCGGTGGCCGAGGCTCTGGCAACCAGGGACGCGCCGGTGGTGCTCGATCCGGTGATGGTGGCCAAGGGTGGCGACCGGTTGCTCGCCGCCGAAGCGGTGGAGGCATTGCGCCGCAGGCTCCTGCCGCTGGCGCGGATCGTCACGCCCAACCTGCCCGAGGCCGCGGACCTGCTGGGCGAGGCCGAAGTGGCCGATCGCTGCGGGATGGAGCGTCAGGCGCGCGCGCTGCTCGCGCTCGGGCCGCAGGCGGTGCTGCTCAAGGGCGGGCATCTGGCGGGCGAGGACTGCCCGGACCTCTACCTTGATGCCACGCGCGCCGAGTGGCTGGTAAGCCCGCGCACCGACACGCGGAACACGCACGGGACGGGCTGCACGCTCTCGTCGGCACTGGCCACGCAGGTTGCGCTGACGGGCGATCCGCTCGCCGCCTGCCGCGCCGCCAAGGCCTATGTCTCGCGCGCCATCGAAGGCGGCCATGCCCTCTCGGTCGGAAGCGGCCACGGGCCGACCGATCATTTCTACATGCTGAGGACCTGAAGATGAAAGCTGCAGCCCTTCTTGCCCTGCTCCTGCCGGTGCCGGCGATGGCCGAACCGCTGACCGTCGCGCTCGACTGGTTCGTGAACCCCGATCATGGCCCGATCATCGTGGCCGAGCGACAGGGCTGGTTCGATGAGGCGGGACTCGAGGTCGAGATCGTGGCGCCAGCGGATCCGGCGGATCCCCCCAAGATGGCGGCCTCCGGTCAGGCGGACATCGCGATCACCTACCAGCCGCAGCTCTACCTGCAGCATGCCGAGGGGCTGCCGCTGGTGCGGGTCGGCACGCTGGTGGAAAGCCCGCTCTACTGCGTGATGGCGAAGGCGGAGGGTCCGGTGCAGGGGCTGGCCGACCTGAAGGGGCGCAAGGTGGGCTTCTCGGTCGCGGGCATCGAGGAGGCGCTGCTGCACACGATGCTGCGCACGAACGGGGTCGCGCCCGAGGAGGTGGAGTTCGTGAACGTGAACTTCGCCCTCACACCCGCGCTGGCGAGCGGTCAGGTCGATGCCGTGGCGGGCGCCTTCCGCAACTTCGAGCTGCACCAGATCGCCGCCGCCGGATCCGAGGGGCGTTGCTTCCTGCCCGAGGAGAACGGCGTGCCGGCCTATGACGAGCTGATCTATGTCGCCAATCCGGAGCGGATGGACCCGGAGGCCGTGGCCGCCTTCCTGAAGGTCACCGAGCGTGCGGCGGGCTGGATCTCGGACCATCCTGAAGAAGCCTGGGAGGTCTTCCGCGGCTGGGCGCGCGAGGTCGACGACGCGCTGAACGCCGCCGCATGGAGCGACACGATCCCGCATTTCGCGGCGCATCCCATGGCGCTCGACGCCGGGCGCTATGCGGAGTTCGGCCGCTACATGGCCGAGGTCGGCCTGATCCCCGAGGCTCCGGAGGTGGCGGCGGTGGCGGTCGATCTTTCGGCCGCCGCGCCCTGATGGGCTACGGGATCGCAGGATCCGCATGGCTGGGCGCCCGGCCGCTCTTTCGTGACATCGCCCTGTCGCTCGATCCCGGCTGGACCTGCCTGCTGGGCGCATCGGGTGCAGGGAAGAGCACGATCCTGCGGCTCCTGGCCGGCCTGCCGACCGGCGCGCACTTCGAGGGGCAGGTGACCGCGCCGCGGCGCGTCGCCTGGATGGCACAGCAGGACCTGCTGCAGGAGCGATCGAGCCTTCTTGGCAATGTGCTCCTAGGGCAGAGGCTCGCAGGCCTGCCTGCCGATGCGGTCCGGGCGCGGGAGCTTCTGGCTTCGGTCGGCCTCGGCGGTCAGGAGGCGCGGCTTCCGGGAAGCCTCTCGGGTGGGCAGCGCCAGCGCGTGGCGCTTGCGCGGGCGCTGATGGCAGAGGCGCCGCTCGCGCTGCTGGACGAGCCCTTCTCGGCACTCGATGCTGGCACGCGGCGGCGGATGCAGGACCTGGCTTTGGAACGGCTTGCGGGTGTCGCCGTGCTGATGGTGACCCATGATCCGATGGAGGCGCTGCGCCTCGGCGACCGGATCTGGCTGCTGGAGGAGGGCGCCCTGCGTCCCGTGACTCTGCCGGACGGGCGGGTGCCGCGGTCGCTTCCGTCGCTCGCGGCCGCGGCGGAGGAACTGATGACGCGGCTCGTGACATGAGGGCGCTGGGAACGGGCCTTGCATTGCTGGCGCTCTGGCAAGTGGCGGTCAGCCTGACGGCGGTGCCGCCCTACATCCTGCCCGGACCCTGGGCGGTCGCGGTCGCACTTGTCTCCAATCACATGATGCTTCTGGGAAATGCTGCTGCGACTGCGGCCGAGATCGCGCTCGGTCTCGCCTTCGGCATCTTGATGGGGCTGGCTGCGGGGCTTGCGACGGCGTTGTCGCCGCGGATCGAGCGGATCCTGCGGCCGCTCCTCCTTCTCAGTCAGGCCGTGCCGGTCTTCGCGCTGGCGCCGATCCTGACGCTCTGGCTCGGCTACGGGATGGGCTCGAAAGTGGCGGTGGTGGTCCTCATCACCTTCTTCCCGGTGGCTTCGGCGCTTCACGACGGGCTGCGCGCCACGCCCGATGCGTCTTTGGACCTCGCACGGCTGGCCGCGGCCTCGCGCTGGCGCGAGCTTCTCTGGCTGCGCCTGCCGCATGCTCTGCCGCATCTGGCCGCCGCCTTGCGGATCGCCGCGGTCTACGCGCCGATCGGGGCGGTGATCGGGGAATGGGTGGGCTCTTCCACGGGACTCGGCCATCTGATGCTGCTCGCGAATGCACGCATGAAGACGGATCTGATGTTTGCCGCACTGGCCGTCCTGGCCGCCATGACGATCACTCTAAGGGCCGCGACGGACCTCTGCCTGCGGAGGTTCGGCCTGTGACGTGCGAGGGGCGTCAGGCCGGCTCTGTCACGGCGGCCTCGCGAGAGGCGGGGACCCGGATCTCGATGGATGCGCCACCCGAGCGGCGCGGAGTGGCGATGGTGCCGTTCGCCTGAGCGATCAGGCTCGCGACCATCCGCACGCCGAAGCCTGCTTGTGCGAGAAGGTCGAAGCCGTCCGGCAGGCCTGGGCCGTCATCCTCGACCGTCAGCACCAGGTCGCGCGCGTCGCTCCGGCAGGTTACACGGACGGAGGGGGCGCTGCCGGCGTGCTTCAGCGCGTTCGTCACCAGCTCGTTGATCGCCAGCGACAGGGCGATCGCGCTGTCTGCCGAGACCTCGGTGCTGCCTTCAACCTCTGCTTCGATCCGCGCGCGCCCGCCTTCCGCCTCCTGGATCGCCTCGCAGAGCGCCGGCACGAAGGGGCCGAAATCGACCGTCTCGCTGCCGCCGAGCCGGTGGAGGAGGTCGTAGGTCTTGGCGATGGCCGCAATCTGTCCCTGGATGCGGAGCAGTCGGTCCCGCATCTCCGGCTCTTGCACACCGCGTCGCTGAAGGGCCACGAGGCTGGAGACGAGCTGGAGGTTGTTCTTCACCCGGTGATGCACCTCGCGCAGCAGCATCTCGTTCCTGTCGAGCGTGCTGCGGAGCGCCCGTGTTCGCTCGGTCACGATGCCGTCAAGATCGGCGTTCACGCGCTCGAGGTCCGAGCGCGCCTGCTGAAGCTCGCGGACGGACTGCTGCAGGCGCCGTGTGACGCGCCGACGCTCGTCTGCGGCGGCGGCAAGCATGAAGGTCGAAAGCGCCACGACCGCAATCAGCACCTGCATCGCGGCAACACGGTCGATGCCCGCCAGCAGCGTGAAGGGGCCGCGACCTTCCAGCATGGCCCAGATCGCGACGGAGGTCATCGAGAGCACGGCCAGCGTCGCACCTTCCATCCGGAAGCGCAGCGCCGTCCAGACCAGAAGCGGGAAGAGAAGGTAGAGGTGGCCGAGGTTCGACTCGATCCGCAACGACAGGGCCGAAGCTGCAAAGAGACAGACGGCGAGGGTGAGCGCCTCGGCCTGCCGAAGTCGCGGCATCCGTCGCGGAGGATCGCGCGGCGCGAGCCAGACGAGCAGCGTCGTGCCGACGAGCAGCACGCCGAGAGCGTCGCCGAGCCAGAACACCCGCCAGTAGTGAAGGTAGCCGATCTCGGGGAAGCGCAGCTTGATCACGAAAGCGCCGGCGAGTGCCGCGGTCGCGGAGGCTACCACCGGGGCGAGCAGGACGAAGCGGACGAAGGAGGCCAGGCCGTCGATCCGCACGGTGCCTGCGGCGAGGCGCCGGAGGAGCACGGCGGCGAAGGTGGATTCAAATGCGTTGACAAGGCCGAAGGCGAGCGCCCACGGCACGGGCAGCGACTGCCAGTCAACCGCGACTTCGGCAGAGAGTCCGCCTGCCAGGAGGACCGGCCAGTGGCGCGGTGCGCTGAAGAGAAGTCCGGTCAGCAGGACGGCATTCGGCGGCCAGAGCACGACCGTGCCGGTCGGTGGCATGCCCGTTGCGATGCCGAGCCTGCCCGCAAGGAAATAACCCGCGCACACGAGTGGCAGGACCAGCCAGAGTGGCGCCCGCGCGTCACTTCCCCTGAAAGCGGACAATCCGAACCCCGACACTCCCCTCGCGCCCTTCCGGTCAGATTGCCGGAAGTTGCGGAAAATGCCAGCCTTACTTGCGGCGGTTCAGGCCGGGATGGCGAAAAGACCTGTGCGGGGTGCCGGTCCGCCCCGGGACCGGCCACCCCGCTCTCGCGCCCCTCGGGGCGCGCCACCGGACACTCTGGCCCCTGAGGGCGGGTCCGGCAGGGTTTACCTGCACAATGTCACTTTCTCACCAGGGGAAGATCGCACGCCGCCCGGAGTCGCGCAAAGGCGCGGATCGCCGCAGGTGGTGCAGCGAGATGGGCCACGCACCGCTCCTCCGGCAGGCAGGTTGCGGTCGGCGTCGCTCTGCAACGTCCCTTGTCGGAAACGCCATGACGGGTCAGTCTTCCTGAACGCCGCGCGCCGGCACCTAGCGTTTGAGCGAGCGCACGATCGCCTGATCTTGCCGTTTCCAGAAAGGGGAATGGTGCTGCAGGAGAGGATTGAACTCTCGACCTCTCCCTTACCAAGGGAGTGCTCTACCACTGAGCTACTGCAGCCCGACTGCCGCGGCATCCGAGAGGCGCCGCCGGGCGTGGCGGGTCATTAGACGCAATCGGATCGTCGTGCAAGGCCCAACTGGACGCTTTTTTGCCGCTGCGCTACGAAAGGCCCCATGAGCGAAAAGGCGAAAGATCAGGCGCGGCAGGGCGCGGAAGGCGGCGACGCTCCGCCGGGTCGAAAGGGGCCTGCGGCAGAGAGCCGCGAAGACCGGTTGAAGGCGGCGCTGAAGGCCAATATGGCCCGGCGCAAGGCACAGGCAAAGGCGCGCGCGGCCCGCGAGGCGGGATCCGAAGACGCGCCGGAATGAGGGCGGGCGGATGGATTCGATTCTGGTGAAGGGCAACGGGGAACTGCATGGGCAG
The DNA here is from genome assembly GCF_052244495.1 of Rhodobacter sp. NSM. Taxonomy (NCBI): domain Bacteria; kingdom Pseudomonadati; phylum Pseudomonadota; class Alphaproteobacteria; order Rhodobacterales; genus Rhodobacter; species Rhodobacter sp. NSM. The sequence goes on along the minus strand of NZ_JBQPXH010000004.1, from coordinate 213,718 downwards.
ATCCCGATCGCGGGGGCGAAGAACGCCTGTCTCGCACTGATGCCGGCGACGCTCCTGTCGGACGAGCCGCTGACGCTGACGAATGCGCCGCGGCTGTCGGACATCCGCACGATGACGCAGCTTCTCCAGTCGCTCGGGGCAGAGGTCGCGAGCCTGCAGGGCGGGCAGGTGCTGGCGCTCTCGTCGCATGCGCTGACCGATCATCGGGCGGATTACGACATCGTGCGGAAGATGCGGGCCTCGATCCTCGTGCTGGGGCCGATGCTCGCCCGCGATGGCCATGCGGTCGTCTCGCTGCCGGGCGGCTGCGCCATCGGTGCGCGGCCCGTCGACCTGCATCTGAAGGCGCTCGAGGCGATGGGGGCCGAGCTCGACCTGCGCGACGGCTATATCCACGCCAGGGCCCCGGCGGGCGGGCTGAAGGGCGCGCGGGTGGTCTTCCCCCTCGTCTCGGTGGGCGCGACCGAGAATGCGCTGATGGCCGCGACCCTCGCCAAGGGAACGACGGTGCTCGAGAATGCGGCGCGCGAGCCAGAGATCGTGGACCTCGCCCGCTGCCTGCGGCGGATGGGGGCCCAGATCGAGGGCGAGGGCACGTCGACGATCACGGTGCAGGGCGTGGACCGGCTGGGCGGGGCGACCCACCCGGTCGTCACCGACCGGATCGAACTCGGCACCTACATGCTCGCCCCCGCGATCTGCGGCGGTGACGTGGAACTGCTCGGCGGGCGGATCGAGCTGGTGGGCGCCTTCTGCGAGAAGCTCGACGCGGCCGGCATCTCGGTCGAGGAGACCGACCGCGGCTTGCGCGTCGCGCGCCGGAACGGCCGCGTCAAGGCGGTGGACGTGACGACCGAGCCCTTCCCGGGCTTCCCGACCGACCTTCAGGCGCAGATGATGGCGCTTCTCTGCACCGCCGAGGGCACCTCGGTGCTCGAGGAGAGGATCTTCGAGAACCGCTTCATGCATGCGCCGGAACTCACCCGGATGGGCGCGCGGATCGAGGTCCATGGCGGCACGGCAACGGTGACCGGCGTCGAGAAGCTGCGCGGGGCGCCGGTGATGGCCACCGACCTGCGCGCCTCGGTGAGCCTCATCCTCGCCGGCCTCGCTGCCGAGGGCGAGACCATCGTGAGCCGGGTCTATCACCTCGACCGCGGCTATGAGAGGGTGGAAGAGAAGCTGAGCGCCTGTGGCGCGCAGATCAGGAGGATCCCCGGCTGATGACGGATGCGCGGTTCGAGGACGCCGGAGGCGAGGCGCCGCTCTATCTCGGCGCGGAGACGCCCGAGGATCTGGGAGTGCTCTCGGCACTGGTGCAGGATGCGGTCTTTCCCGTGAACGAGATGCGCTGGCTGCCGCGCAAACGGCGCTTTGCCCTGCTCGTGAACCGCTTCCGCTGGGAGGACCGCGAGGCCGCCGAGCGCGAACGCCGGCCCTACGAGCGGGTGCAGTCCGTGCTGGCGGTCGATGGCGTGCTCTCGGCGCGAACTCAGGGCTTCGACCGGAAGGACCGGGATCTCGTGCTTTCGGTGCTCTCGGTCGCCTTCGAGCCGGGCACGGATGGCGGCGGGCGGGTGATGCTCGTGCTCGCGGGCGACGGCGCGGTGGCGTTGGAGGTCGAGGCCCTGGACGTGACGCTCAAGGATGTGACGCGGCCCTATGCGGCTCCGTCGGGCCGGGCGCCAGAGCACCGCGACTGACGGCCTGCGGCCGAGGGTGAGGCGGGGGCTGTCCGCCCCCGGGGCCCGGCCTCGCGGCCACACACTCCCCCGAGGATATTCTGGCAAGAGGGATGGAGCGGGCGTGCCGGCTTGCGCTGCGCCTCTCGACGGCTCGGGGCGAGCCGAAGCGGGCGCGCCCTGGCGTCTCGTGCGAAAGTGTCACCCTTGGTGCCGGGCGTGGCGCTTGAGGCAGGGGGGGATGCGCGCTAAGGGAGGCTCAGCCAAGGAGTTCCGTCATGCCCCAGTTTCTCGATACCCGTGAGCCCGGCTTCGAGGCAGCCTTCACCGCCCTGCTGGGCATGAAGCGCGAGGACAGCCCGGATGTGGATGCGGTGGTGGCGGGCATCATCGCGGACGTGCGGGCGCGGGGCGACGCGGCGGTGATCGAGCTTACGGCGCGGTTCGACAGGCTGGAACTGACTCCGGAGCGGCTGGCCTTTTCGGAAGAGGAGATCGAGGCCGAGATCGCGAAGGTGCCGGCGGAGGAGCGCGCCGCACTGGAACTGGCAGCGGAGCGAATCCGGGCCTATCACGAGCGCCAGATGCCCGGGAATGCGCGGTGGGAGGACGAGGCGGGGGCCTCGCTCGGCTGGCGCTGGGGGCCGATCGCCTCGGCCGGGCTCTACGTGCCGGGGGGACTTGCCTCCTATCCTTCCTCGGTGCTGATGAATGCGATCCCTGCCAGGGTGGCGGGGGTGGAGCGGCTGGTCGTGGCCTGCCCGACGCCGGGCGGCGCGGTCAATCCGCTGGTGCTGCTGGCCGCGCGGCTGGCGGGCGTCGATGCGGTCTACCGGATCGGCGGCGCGCAGGCGGTGGCGGCGCTGGCCTACGGGACCGAAACGATCCGGCCGGTGGACAAGATCACCGGTCCCGGCAACGCCTATGTGGCGGCGGCCAAGCGGCGGGTCTTCGGGCGGGTGGGCATCGACATGATCGCAGGCCCGTCCGAGATCCTCGTGATCGCGGACGGCGGGAACGATCCCGACTGGATCGCGCTCGACCTGCTCAGCCAAGCCGAGCATGACGAAAGCGCGCAATCGATCCTCGTCACGCCGGACGCGGAGTTCGGCCAGGCGGTGGCGCGCGCGGTCGAGGCGCGGCTCCAGACGCTGGAGCGGCGGGCCATCGCGGGCGCCTCTTGGCGCGATTTCGGCGCGGTGATCGTGACGCGCGATCTCGACGAGGCGGCGGCGCTGTCGGACCGGGTGGCGCCCGAGCATCTCGAGCTCTGCGTGGAGGATCCCGAGGCGCTGGCGGGCAGGATCCGCCATGCGGGGGCGATCTTCCTCGGCGCCTGGACGCCCGAGGCGATCGGCGACTATGTGGGCGGGCCGAACCACGTCCTGCCCACCGCGCGCTCGGCGCGCTTCTCGAGCGGGCTGTCGGTGATGGATTTCCTCAAGCGCACGACGATCTCGCGGATGACGCCGGCGGCGTTGCGCGCCATCGGTCCCGCCGCCGAGCGGCTGGCAATCTCGGAGAGCCTCGAGGCGCATGGCCTCTCCGTCCGCGCCCGGCTCGACCGGCTGAACGAGGGCTGAGGGATGAACCGCATCTGCCACATCGAGATCGACCAGACGAGCCCGATCCCGCCCACCGCCGAGATCGAGCAGGAGCGGCAGGTCGCGATCTTCGATCTGCTCGAGGAGAACAGCTTCGCCCTGCCGCCGCGCGAGGGGAAGCCCGCCGTCGACGGACCCTTCCGGCTCACGCTCGCGATCCGCGACGGCCGGCTCGTCTTCGACGTCCGCTCGGAGGAGCAGGAGAAGGTCGGCGAGTTTCACCTCAGCCTCGGGCCCTTCCGGCAGGTGGTGAAGGACTACTTCCAGATCTGTGAAAGCTACTTCGAGGCGGTGAAACGGCTGCCGCCCAGCCAGATCGAAGCCATCGACATGGCGCGCCGGGGCATCCACAATGAGGGCGCACGCGTGCTCAAGGAACGTCTGGAGGGCAAGGCCGAAGTGGACATCGACACCGCGCGCCGCCTCTTCACGCTGATCTGCGTCCTGCACTGGGGTTGACCGTGCCGCAGAAGCCGCCGTCCTCGGTGCTGTTCTGCTGCGACCACAATTCGGTCCGTTCGCCGATGGCGGAGGGGCTGATGAAGAAGCTCTATGGCCGGCAGGCCTATGTGCAGTCTGCCGGCGTCAAGAACGACCGCGAGATCGACGGCTTCACCGTCTCCGTCTGCCAGGAGATCGGCGTCGAACTCTCCCGGCACCGGTCGCGCTCCTTCGAGGAGATGATGGACTGGGGCGACGACCTCTCGGGGTTCGATCTGATCGTGGCGCTCTCGCCGGCGAGCCAGCGGATGGCCCTTGAACTCACCCGTTATTATCATCTTGATGTGGAATACTGGCCGATCATGGATCCTGCGGGGCTGGGCGAGGGGCGCGAGCAGAAGCTCGCCGTCTACCGCCAGGTGCGCGACCAGATCCGGGGCCGGATGGTGGCGCGCTTCGGGCCGCCCAGCGAAACGGCAGAGGAGGCAGGCCATGGGACGTGAACTGATCGGGCGCTACTACGCGGCGTTCAACGCAGGTGATGCCCAGGGCATGCTGGACTGTGTCTCCGACGACATCGAGCACCGGGTGAACGAGGGCGAGGTGCGCCACGGACGCGAGAAGTTCGCGGAGTTCTGCTCGCACATGGGCGTGAGCTATCGCGAGGAACTGCGCGACATGGTGATCTTCGTGACCGAGGACGGCACCCGCGGTGCGGCCGAGTTCGTCGTGCACGGCGAATACCTGCAGACCGATCCGGGGCTACCCGAGGCGCATGGGCAGACTTACGTCCTGCCCGCCGGCGCCTTCTTCGACCTGCGGGGCGGGAAGATCGCCCGCGTGACCACCTTCTACAACCTCAATGACTGGATCCGGCAGGTCTCGGCATGAGCCTCGAGGCGCGCGTCCTGACCGGGGCCGCGCTCGAGGCGCGGCTCGACGAGGTCGCAGCGCTGCGGATGACGGTGTTTCGCGACTGGCCCTACCTCTACGAAGGCTCGATGGACTACGAGCGCAATTACCTCGCCGCCTATCGCACGAGCCCCGGCGCGATCCTCGTCGGCGCCTTCGACGGTGACCGGCTGGTGGGTGCCGCGACCGGCACGCCGATGGAGGACCACGCCGAGGATTTCGCCGCGGCCTTCGCCGCGACCGGCGTGCCGCTCGACCGGATCTTCTACTGCGCCGAGTCGGTGCTGCTGCCGGAGTATCGCGGGCAGGGCATGGGGCACCGCTTCTTCGACCTGCGCGAGGATCATGCGCGGGCTCTCGGTCGGCGCTACTCCGCTTTCTGTTCCGTGGTCCGTCCGGACGATCATCCCCTGCGCCCGGCCTCGGCGCACAGCAACGACGCCTTCTGGCGCGGCCGCGGCTACGCGCCCCTGCCGGGGGTGCTTGCCGACTATGCCTGGACCGACGTGGGCGAGACCCACCAGACGCGGAAGCCGCTCCAGTTCTGGATGCGCGCGCTCTGACGCCCTGCTTCCCGGAGACGCCATGAAGATCGCCGCCGCCGCCTATCCGCTCGACTGGTTCGACAGCTTCTCCGGTTACGAAGCGAAGATGACCGACTGGGTCTCTCGCGCCGCACGGCAGGGGGCGGATCTGCTGGTCTTTCCGGAATACGGGTCGATGGAACTCGCGAGCCTCGGCGGGCGCGAGGTCGCCGCCGATCTGGAAGCCGCGCTGCACGAGGTCGCCCGTCACGGTCCGGCGGCCGGAGACCTGCTCCTGCGGCTGGCCGAGGCCCATGGCGTTCATATTCTCGGTCCCTCGGCCCCGGTGTTCGAGGGCGAGAGGCCGGTCAACCGCGCAGTGCTCTACGGGCCGTCGGGCGTGATCGGCCACCAGGACAAGCTGATCATGACCCGCTTCGAGCGCGAGACCTGGAACGTCGTGCCGGGGCGCGAGGTGCGTGTCTTCGAGACGGCGCTCGGCCGGATCGGCATCGTCATCTGCTACGACAGCGAGTTTCCCCTGCTGGCCCGCGCGATGGTCGAGAAGGGCGCCGAGATCCTGCTCGCGCCCTCCTGCACCGACAGTCTGGCGGGCTTTACCCGGGTGCGGGTGGGGTCGATGGCGCGGGCGCTCGAGAACCAGTGCGTCGTCGTCCACGCGCCCACCGTGGGCCTCTGCGACTTCTGCCCGGCGGTCGACGAGAACGTCGGCCGCGCCGCGATCTACGGCCCGCCCGATCATGGCTGGCCCGAGACCGGCATCCTCGCCGAGACGGGCCTGAACGAGCCCGGCTGGGCGCTGGCCGAGGTGGATCCCGGTGCCGTGGCCCGCGTGCGGCGCGAGGGCGGGGTGCTCAACCATGTTCACTGGTCAGAGCAGGACCACCGGCTGGCTCCGGGTGTTGCGATCGTGTAATGTCGCCTCGACTGCCCTTGGCAGGCCCCCGGTGGCAGCGCCGAGGAAGGTCTATCGGTCGGACGGGCCTGAAAGGTCGCAACACCCCTCGGACCCGGCCGGGAACCAAAGTCGGCGTGACGCTTTTTCCCCTTGAATTGTGGCGCGAAAGCGCTCATTTGACTGACGAGCCTGCGCAAGACGCGGGCCAAACCCCATTGGAGAGACCATGGCCAAGGAAGATACGCTCGAATTTCCCGGTGTCGTGAAGGAACTCCTGCCGAACGCGACATTCAGGGTCGAGCTGGACAACGGCCATGAACTGATTGCGGTAATGGCAGGCAAGATGCGCAAGAACCGCATCCGTGTCCTTGCCGGCGACAAGGTGCAGGTCGAGATGACCCCCTACGACCTGTCGAAGGGCCGCATCAACTACCGCTTCAAGTAAGTGAAGCTGATTCTCGGATCGGCCAGCCCGCGGCGGCGCGAGCTGCTGGCACAACTGGGCGTCGTTCCCGACGCCATCCTGCCCCCCGACATCGACGAGGAGCCGCACCGGGGCGAATTGCCTCGGCCCTACTGCGCGCGCCTCGCGGCGGAGAAGGCGGCAGCGGTCGAGGCCGGCCCGGAGGATGTCGTCCTCTGCGCCGACACGACGGTGGCGCTCGGCCGGCGGATCCTCGGAAAGCCGGCGGATGCAGGCGAGGCCGCGCGCTTTCTCGTGGCACTGGGCGGCCGGCGGCACGAGGTCATCACCGCCGTTGCCGTGCGCCGCGGCGACCGGATGTGGCAACGCGAGGTGGTGAGCCAGGTGAAGATGAAGCGCCTCTCCGATCTGGAACTCAACGCCTATCTTGCCTGCGGCGAGTGGGAGGGCAAGGCCGGTGGCTATGCCATCCAGGGCCTTGCCTCGGCCTTCATCCCGTGGATCGCCGGTTCGTTCACCGGCATCGTGGGCCTGCCACTGGCCGAAACCGCCAACCTGCTCGCCGCGGCGGGCGTGCCGCTTTACCGGACCGCGGCATGAAGGGGCGCGTGGTTTGCCTCGACCGTCTGCGCGGCCGCGAGGCGGCGGCTCTGCTCGTGGATGGCCGGCTCGAGGATCTGCTGATCGACCCGCCCGAGGACCGACTCGCGCCGGAGGCCATCTTCCGCGCCGTCGTGGACCGGCCGGTGAAGGGGCAGGGCGGGGTCTTCGTGCGGCTGCCCGAGGGCACGGGGTTCCTGCGGCAGGCCTCGGGCCTGGCGCCCGGACAGCGCATCCTCGTGCAGGTCTCGGGCGTGGCCGAGCCGGGCAAGGCCGTTCCCGTGACCACCCGGCTCCTCTTCAAGAGCCGGCTCTGCATTCTCACCCCCGGCGCCCCCGGCCTCAACATTTCGCGCCGCATCCGCGACGAGGCGCTGCGCGAGGATCTGTCTGCGGTCGCCGCCGAGGTGATGGAGGGCGCCGCGACCGATCTGGGCCTGATCCTGCGCTCGGCCTGCGAGACGGCGCCGGATTCCGAGATCGCGTCCGAGATCGCCGAGACGCGGGCGCTGGCCGAGGCCGTGCTGGCCGACCTCCCGGGCGATCCCGAGCTTCTGGTCGATGCGCCGGGCGCGCACCAGCTTGCCTGGCGCGACTGGTCCGAGCCCGCGCCCGACGAGATCGACGAGGCCGAAGGAGCGTTCGCCCGTCACGGGGTGGCCGATCTCTGCGATGCGCTTCTGTCGGCGCAGGTGCCTCTCGGCGGTGGGGCGCACATGGCGGTGGAGCCGACGCGTGCGCTCGTGGCGGTGGACGTGAACACGGGCTCCGACACCTCGCCCGCGGCGGCGCTGAAAGCCAATGTCGCGGCCGCTCGCGAGCTGCCGCGCCAGCTGCGGCTTCGTGGCCTCGGCGGGCAGGTCGCCATCGACTTCGCCCCGATGCCCAAGCGCGACCGCGTGGCGCTCGAGCAGGTGCTGCGATCGGCCTTCCGCGGCGAGTCGGCCGAGACGAGCCTTGCCGGCTGGACCCCGCTCGGCCTCTACGAACTTGTGCGCAAGCGCGACCGAATCCCGCTGACGGAGCTTCTGGGATGACCTGTCCGATCTGCGGCCGTGCGTCCGACGCACGATACCGCCCCTTCTGCTCGCGCCGCTGTGCCGACGTTGATCTCGGCAACTGGCTGAAGGGCAACTACCGGATCCCTGCGGTCGACGACGACGAGCAGGCGCCCGGTGACCCGCCGTCGGATCGTGACGACGTCTCGAGTCACTAGCCCCCGAAAGAATTTTGCCCGGACCCTCTGGACACCCTCTCCGCTTCATTCTAAAGACCACGCCACCAACCCGGCGCCGCCGGACGGAGCCCAGATAGCTCAGTTGGTAGAGCAGCGGATTGAAAATCCGCGTGTCGCTGGTTCGATTCCGGCTCTGGGCACCACCTCTTCCTCAGAACGCATCCCACGTCTCCTGAGGCGCACGCATGCGACCGGTCGGATACGACTGACCCGCATCAAGGCGTTCTTGCTCGCAGTTGCTACGACCTGATCACCGATGCCACGTTGCCGGCCGGCAGAGAGCCCTCGTTCCTGAGTTTGGACCAGCGGGATGTTGTGACTCTCGGCGAAGGCCGCGAGGGTTGCCTGGTCCGCGAACAGGGCATGCCGCCGCCAGCGACGATCACGCGCGGCTGGCGGCGGCGATCATCCTGGCCACGTCGGCCAGTTCCATCGGACCAGGCTCGGGCCTCCGGATGCACCAGACTCGCGGCACGAAGAAGCTCTCAGGGTAATCGCAGGCCTCGGCCTGAACATTCTGGCAGAAGGCGAGAACGGCAGCGTCATCGCCCCTGATCGGGTCTGCAAGCCGCTCGCGCGCTGCCTGCGCGAAGATCGTCCGGCCGACAGCGAAGCCCTTGAGCAGAGGCTGGTGCATGGCCAGCGCGAAGCAGGCCGCAAGGTCCTGCTCCAGAGCATCGGGACGCCGAATGCAGGGCCTCGCATTGCCGTTGGGACCGCGATCTTATCCCTCGCGTCCACGCGGATCCGCCATTATATCGACCTCGCCCGATCCTGCGCAGTCGCCGGGCGTCCACAGGCAGCCGCACGAGAACACGCCAATGACGCTGGACCAGTCCCTTCCGATCTCCCCGAATGCGCCCGAGATGGCGCACAGGCTCTCGGTCGCCCCGATGATGGACTGGACGGATCGCCACTGCCGCTTCTTCCACCGCCTCATGACGCGGCGGGCGATGCTCTACACCGAAATGGTGACCGCGCCCGCCGTGATCCACGGCCCTCGCGATCGGCTTCTTGGATATTCTCAGGCGGAGCATCCGGTCGCGCTGCAACTCGGCGGCTCGGATCCGGCCGAGCTTGCCGAGGCCGTCCGTCTCGCGGTGCCTTTCGGCTATGACGAAATCAACCTCAACGTCGGCTGCCCGTCCGACCGCGTCCAGTCCGGCTGCTTCGGAGCCGTGCTGATGGAGAGGCCGCGCCTCGTGGCCGATTGCGTGGCCGCAATGATCGGCGAAAGCCCGGTTCCGGTCACGGTCAAGTGCCGGATCGGCGTGGACGAGCAGGAGCCCGCGGACGTGCTGCCCGCCTTCCTCGAAGTGGTCGCCGGGGCTGGGGTCCGCCACTTCGTGATCCACGCCCGCAAGGCTTGGCTGCAGGGCCTCAGCCCGCGCGAGAACCGCGATATCCCGCCGCTCGACTATCCGCTCGTGATCGAGATGAAGCGCCGCTATCCCGACCTGACCATCTGCCTGAACGGCGGCGTGGCGAGCCTCGCGCAGGCAGAGGCGCTGCTGGCGCAGGGACTCGATGGCGTCATGATCGGCCGCGCCGCCTACAACGAGCCGGAATTGCTGCTCGGGGCGGACCGGCTCTGGGGCGACGAGCCGCCGCGCGATCTCGGGGCCGTGCTCGCGGAGATGCGCCCCTACATAGCCGACCATCTGTCCCGTGGCGGGCGTCTCCACCAGATCACGCGTCACATGCTCGGTCTCTTCGCCGGCCGGCCCGGGGCCCGGCACTGGCGCCGCATCCTCTCGGAGGGTGCTTCGCGCCCCGGCGCAGGCCTCGCGCTCTTCGACGAAGCGCTCGAGGCCGTGCGGCCGCGGGCTGCCTGAGCCGCGCCTCTGGCCTTCCGGTGTGGCGCAGGCTAAGGCGGGCCGCTACCGCGCGAAAGGCCCGCGAATGACCGACCTGTCCCTCCTCCTGCCGATGCTGGCCCTTCTGCTCGCGATCGGCGCCTTCGCGGGCATCATCGCAGGCCTTCTCGGCGTCGGTGGCGGTCTGGTGCTTGTGCCCGCCTATCTCTACGCTTTCGAGACGCTGGGCTACGGCGGTCCCTCGTTGATGCGCGTCTGCCTCGCGACCTCCCTCGCCACGATCATCGTGACGTCACTCCGCTCGGTCCATGCCCATCACGGCAGGGGTGCGGTCGATCTTGCGATCCTGCGCCTCTGGGGTCCCTGGATCGCGATCGGAGCGGTTGCGGGCACGCTCACGGCCTCGAGCCTGCGGTCGGCGGTTCTGCAGGGGATCTTCGGCATCGTGGGCATGGCCGTGGGGCTCTACATGGCCCTCGGCAAGGCAAGCTGGCGGCTGGGTGCCCACATGCCCGGAGGCGGCGCGCGCGCCGCGACCGGGACAGGCGTGGGATTCCTGTCGGTGCTCATGGGGATCGGCGGGGGCACGTTCGGCGTCCCGCTGATGAGCCTCTTCAGCATGCCGATCCATCGGGCGGTTGCCACGGCCGCGGGCTTCGGCGTCATCATCGCGCTGCCCTCCGCCGTGCTCTTCCTCCTCACGCCGACCGATGCGGCTCCGCCCTGGACGGCCGGCGCGGTCAACCTGCCGGCCTTCGGCATCACCATCGCGATGACGCTGCTGACGACACCCCTTGGCGTGCGGCTCGCCCATGCAATGGATCCCAAGCCGCTGAAGCGCGTCTTTGCCGTCTTCATCACCATTGTGGCGCTGAACATGCTGCGCAAGGCCACCGGCTTCTGACGGGACCTCCGGGCTCCGGCCCTTGGGGCTGGTCGCAGCTCCTCCGCCGGGACTCAGGTCCCTGCGCAGCTCCCGCCGATCGTGCGCCGCCCGCGGATCCTTGCCGCGGCAGCGCCGGCGAGCGGGGGCTCGATGCCCCCCGAGCCGGCATTTCCTCCGGGCCGTCAGTAGCCCTCGATCCCCTGCTGCCAGGGCCGCACGAGATTGCCGAAGCGCGTGAAGCGGCCCTCGAAGCTCAGCTCGACCGAGCCGATCGGCCCGTGGCGCTGCTTTCCGATGATGACCTCGGCCTTGCCGTGGACCTGCTCCATGATGGCCTGCCACTGGGCCATCTTCTCCATCTCGTGATCGCCCGGCTTCTCGCGTTCGCGGTAGTATTCCTCGCGGAAGACGAACATCACCACGTCCGCGTCCTGCTCGATGGAGCCGGACTCGCGCAGGTCGGACAGCTGTGGCCTCTTGTCGTCCCGGCTTTCCACCGAGCGCGACAGCTGCGAGAGCGCCACCACCGGGATGTTCAGCTCCTTCGCGATCGCCTTCAGCCCCTGCGTGATCTCCGAGACCTCCTGCACCCGGTTGTCGCGCGACCCGCCGGTGCCCTTCAGCAGCTGGAGATAGTCCACCATCAGCACGTCGAGCCCATGCGTCCGCTTGAGCCTTCGCGCCCGCGCCGCGACCTGGCTGATCGGCAGCGCCGGTGTGTCGTCGATATAGAGCGGGCAGGCCTCCAGCGCCTTTGCGGCCTCGACGAAGCGGCGGAACTCGGTCTCGGTCATGTCGCCGCGGCGGATCTGCTCGGAGGGCACCTCGGCCGCTTCCGACAGGATCCGGGCTGCAAGCTGCTCGGCGCTCATCTCGAGGCTGAAGAAGCCCACCACGCCGCCCTCGACCGCACCCTCCGCACCGTCGGGCAGGCGCCCGCGGCGGTAGGCCTTGGCGATGTTGAAGGCGATGTTGGTCGCAAGCGAGGTCTTCCCCATCGACGGCCGGCCCGCAAGGATCAGGAGGTCGGAAGGATGCAGGCCGCCCAGCTTCTTGTCGAGATCGGCAAGCCCGGTCGAGATCCCGGCCAGTCCTCCGTCGCGCTGGTAGGCGGCATTGGCCACGTTCACCGCATCGGTCACGGCCTTCAGGAAGCTCTGGAAGCCCCGCTCGGCATGGCCCTGCTCGCCCAGCCGGTAGAGCTTCTGCTCGGCCTCGACGATCTGCTCCTTGGGCTCGGAGGCGACGTCGACCCGTGCGGCCTTGGCGGCGATGTCGCGCCCGAGGCCGATCAGCTCGCGCCGCACCGCGAGGTCGTAGATCATCTGCGCATAATCGCGCGCCGCAAAGGCCGAGATCGCGGCCCCGGCGAGCCGCACCAGATAGGCCGGGCCACCCAGTTCCTTCAGCCCCGCATCCTCCTCGAGGAAGGCCTTCAGCGTCACCGGCGAGGCGAGCGCGTTCTTCTGGATCCGCGCCGCGGCGATCTCGAAGATGCGCTGGTGCACGGGATCGAAGAAATGCTCGGCCCGGATGACCGAGGCGATGCGGTCGAAGATGTCGTTGTTCGTGAGGATGGCGCCGAGCAGCTGCTGCTCCGCCTCGATGTTATGGGGGAGCACTTCCGGAGACTTCTCCGGCTGCGACTCGCGCAGCGCCCTGACCTCGTTCATCGATCTGCCCTCTGCTCTCGTTAGCGGGCGCCACCTTCAGCGGGCGCCCTTGGATGTTCGGTGCCATCTGATACCCCCGAACGGCTGCGCCGGGCAGGGGGTATAGTTCCGGGGACCGATCCCGCCGAACCCTGTGGACAGGCTGTGGATCCTTCGCCTCGATGGATCGAGCCTACCACATCTCGCGTCAGGCGCAGCCGGAAAACGCAGCGGATGGCCGGTCCCCCGGCGGCCGCGGCGGATTCGTCCCCAGACTCTCGGGTGCCTGCGTCAGATGCCCTTAGCCAGATCGGCCGGTTTCCGCGCGTCCTGCCAGTCCCGCGGATTGGACAGGAAGCTCTCGACCTCGGCGAGGGTTCCCGCGTCGAAGGCATCCGAGGCGCGCGCCTCGGCCAGCACGTCCCACCAGGTGCAGAGATGGTGCAGCGTCACCCCGTGGGCCTGCAGCCGTCCGATGGTCTCGGGGAAGATCCCGTAGTAGAAGATCACGGCCGTATGCGCACAGCTCGCGCCCGTTTCGCGGATCGCTTCGACGAAGGAGAGCTTAGAGCCGCCGTCGGTGGTCAGGTCCTCGACCAGCAGCACCCGCTGCCCCTCGGTCATCACGCCCTCGATGCGGGCGTTGCGTCCGTAGCCCTTGGGCTTCTTGCGGACATAGGTCATGGGCAGCGCCAGCCGCTCGGCCACCATGGCGGCAAAGGGGATGCCCGCCGTCTCGCCGCCCGCCACGTTGTCGAAGGCCTCGAAGCCGGCGTCGCGCAGCAGCGTCACCGCCATGAAGTCCATCAGCGTCGCGCGGATGCGCGGATAGGAGATGAGCTTGCGGCAGTCGATGTAGGTGGGCGAGGGCAGGCCCGAGGCCAGCGTGAACGGCTCCTGCGGGCGGAAGTGCACCGCCTGGATCTCGAGCAGCATCCGCGCCGTCAGGCGGGCTATCTCCTCGCGGGGCGGGAAGGAGGTGGGGATCATCGGGATCGTCCTTTCGATCGGTGCCGCCGGCGGCGGGGCGGCGCAACAGGGAGTGGGTCAGCTCTCCACATGCCACAGAAGGGGGAAGCCCGGATCGAACACCGTGACCGGGCCGGCTCCGGTCTCGATCTTCGCGGGCAGCGTGAGCGGATCGCCCTTGCGCAGGGTGATCCGGTCCTCGTTCGGCGGGAGGCGGTAGAACGCGGGCCCGTGCAGCGACACGAAGCCCTCCAGCCGGTCGAGCCTGCCCTGTTCTTCGAAGACATGGGCGAGGATCGAGAGCGTGTTGGTCGCGGTGAAGCAGCCCGCGCAACCGCAGCCCGACTCCTTGGCCGCGTCGGCATGGGGCGCGCTGTCGGTGCCGAGGAAGAAGCAGGCTTCGCCCCCGGTCGCTGCCTCGCGCAGGGCAATGCGGTGCGTCTCGCGCTTGGCCACCGGCAGGCAGTAGTAATGCGGCCGGATGCCGCCCGCGAGGATGTGGTTGCGGTTGATGATGAGGTGGTGGGTCGTCAGTGTCCCCGCGATGTCGACGCCCCCTCCGCGGACATAGTCGAGCCCCTCGCGGGTCGTCACATGCTCCAGCACGACGCGGAGCCCGGGCGTCGCCCGCCGGATCGGGTCCAGGACCTGGTCGAGGAACACCGCCTCGCGGTCGAAGATGTCCACCGCCGGGTCCGTCACCTCGCCGTGGACGCAGAGCGGCAGGCCGATCTCGGCCATGGCCTCGAGCACGGCGCGCACGCGGTCGAAGTCGCGCACGCCCGAGGCGGAATTCGTCGTGGCCCCCGCGGGATAGAGCTTCACGGCCTTCACGAGCCCCGAGGCCGCCGCCGCCCGCACATCCGCCGGATCGGTCGTTTCCGTCAGGTAGAGCACCATCAGCGGCTCGAACCGCGCGCCCTCCGGCAGGGCCTTGAGGATGCGCTCGCGGTAAGCCGCCGCCTCGGCCCCCGTCACCACCGGCGGCACGAGGTTCGGCATCACGATCGCGCGGGCGAAATGGCGCGTGGTTTCGGGCAGCACCCCCTCCAGCATCGCGCCGTCGCGCAGGTGGAGGTGCCAGTCATCGGGGCGGCGGAGGGTCAGGCTCTGGGTCATGCCTGCCGCCTACTGCAAAGGCCTGCGCTTTTCCAGTGAGTCGGTCGGGGAACGCAGGGCCTTTGCCGCACGTTCGCCCCGGAAAGGAGGAGCCATGCAGAGACTGCTCGAAGCCTGTGCCTTCGCGGCGCGCCTTCACGCCGGGGCGCGGCACAAGGGCCATGCGGGCCATCCCTACATCAACCACGCGATCGACGTGGCCTTGCGAAGCTCGCGCAGCGCCGAAGCCGACGAGGTGCTGGTGATCGCGGCGCTCCTTCACGACACGGTCGAGAAGGCCGGCGCGACGCAGGAGCAGATCGAGGCGGTCTTCGGCGCCGACGTGGCGCGTCTGGTGGCGGAGGTGACCCATCCGCCTGCCGACAGCGCCGAAGGCCTGTCGCCGGCGGCGCAAAGGCTGCGGCTAGCCGACAAGGCGTCGAACCTCGCGGCGCTCACGTCCAGTGCTCCAGGAGAATGGGACCGCTCCGCCCTCGCCGATTATCTCTCACGCGCGGACAGGGTGGCCGAGAGCTGCCGCGCCGTCGATCCCGAGCTTGCCGCAGCCTATGACGAGGCATCGGGCGCCGCGCGCGCCGCGCTCGCCCGGCCGGATTGAGCCGGTCCGGTCAGCTTGCCTTCTTGAGCTTCGACCTCAGGTCCATGAGGCCCGCCCGCAGCACCTGCGGACCCAGGATCCGCTCGGCGGCGGACAGCAGCTTCTGTGCCCGGCGCGGTCGCCTCGCGTTCAGGGCGAGGAGGTGGATCAGATAGGCCGAACTTTCGCGGCGGGCGCGCCAGAGGCGCGCCGCATGAAGAGGGCTCAGCGAGCCGGCTGCGGCGGCCTCGATCAGCGGCACGAGGAGGTCCATCTGCCGGAGCGCCTGACCGAGCGGCGCACCGGCATTCCGCATCCGCACCGGATGGACGTGGTCGCCGCGAAACAGCGCCGCGTGCATGGCATCCAGCGTCTCCGCCGGATCATGCAGGAGGAAGACACGTCCCGTTCCCTCGATCATGTCCGGCGCATAGCCGTAGCGGCCCGAGAAGGCGAGGCGGCGCGCCGTCCGGTCGCGGGGATCCCAGCCTGCGCGGTCCGGATCGAGCGTCGCCCTGGCCGAGATCGCGAGCACGGTGGCTTCCGGCGCGGTCGGCGAAAAGGCGCAGGCGGCATAGGCGCCCATTCCCTCGCCGTGGAAGACCACCCTGTCGAAATCCTCGAAGAAGGCGTCATCCACCAGACGGTCGAAGTAGCGGTAGAGCGCCGTGTCGCGAAACCATGTGTCGCCGTCGGCGATCAGGCAGAGATGCGACCAGCCACGCGCCCGCGCCACCGCATCTCCGACGGGAAGCCCCGCCGGCCCATGGGCCCGAATGTCTTCGAGCCGCTCGAAACTCACGATCAGCACCGGACCGTCGTCCCGGAAAAAGGCCCAGTGACGGCTCCCCAGCGGCTGGAAGTCGCCGACCTCCTCTCCGATCGCCTCGAGGTTGCGCAGCAACCCCGCGGAATCCACCGCACCGACAGCCGGGCCGAGAAGACGGGGGTCGGGTGTCAGATCGCAGGTCATTCCGTATCTCAAGCTCGTCCGGCGCGGCGGCTGCCGATCCCGGAAGCTGCCGCCGCCCTTCGTCCAATTGATGCGGGCAATGCGGCAAAACCGTGACCGTCCTGCTTTGGGGAGACTGGCTTTTCGTCCAAGAGCCGGTGGCCGCGGCACATCCCGACCTTGGTCGCAATGACGCGCCCCGTGCTTGACCGCAGCCGGCCGCCTCGGCCAACCTCGGGCCGAACCGGAGTGCCACTTTGACCCATCCGCCGCCTGCTTCCATCGATGATGCCACTGCCCTGCTGGCAAGCGAGGGGTACGTCAGCGACCGCGCCCTCGCCACGGTGGTTTTCCTCGCCCTCAAGCTCGGTCGGCCGCTGTTTCTCGAGGGCGAGGCCGGGACCGGCAAGACGGAGATCGCAAAGGCCCTCGCCGCGGCGCTCGGGCGCCGCCTGATCCGCCTGCAATGCTACGAGGGTCTCGATGCCGCCTCTGCCGTGGCCGACTGGAACTTCGCCGCGCAGATGATCGCGATCCGCGCGGCGGAAGCGGCCGGCGGCGCCGACCGCGAGGCTTTGCGGACCGAGCTCTTCACCGAGGACTACCTCATCGAACGCCCCCTCCTTCAGGCGATGCGGCCCCAGCCGGGCGGCGCGCCCGTCCTGCTCATCGACGAACTCGACCGGACCGACGAGCCCTTCGAGGCCTTCCTGCTCGAGGCGCTTTCGGATTTCCAGGTCACGATCCCAGAGCTTGGCACCATCCGCGCGCCCGAGCCGCCGGTGGTGATCCTCACCTCGAACCGCACCCGCGAGGTGCATGACGCGCTCAAGCGCCGCTGCCTCTACCACTGGGTGGATTATCCCGGCTTCGAGCGCGAGGCGCAGATCCTCGCCGCCCGCGCGCCCGAGGCGCAGGAGACGCTCAGCCGCGAGATCGTGGCCTTCGTCCAGCGCCTGCGCCGCGAGGATCTCTTCAAGCGTCCCGGCGTCGCCGAGACCATCGACTGGGCCAAGTGCCTGCTGGCGCTCGACGTGATCGAACTTTCGCCCGAGGTCATCGCCGACACGCTCGGTGCGCTGCTGAAGTATCAGGACGACATCCAGAAGATCCAGGGTTCCGAGGCGCGCCGCCTGCTCGACGAGGCCCGCCGCGACCTCGCTCCGGCATGAGATCCTTCTTTCATTCTCGGGGAAATATCCTCGGGGGGGCCTCCGGCCCTGGCCGGAGGCGCGGGGGGCAGACAGCCCCCCGGCTCCGGTCCTGCCGGGACTGAACGATGGAGATCCGCGCGCCTGCCGACGGCCACCTCGCCCGCAACATCCTCTGGTTCGCCCGCGCGCTGCGCAAGGCGGGCCTGCCCATCGGCTCGGGCCGGGTGGTGGATGCGGTCCGCGCCGTCGAGGCCGCGGGCTTCACCTCGCGCGAGGATTTCTACTGGACGCTCCACGCCTGTTTCGTCTCGCGCCCCGAGCACCGGGCGGTCTTCGCGCAGGTGTTCCGCCTCTACTGGCGCGATCCGCAGTTCCTCGAGCAGATGATGAGCCTCCTCCTGCCGCAGTTGCGGGGGGCGCAGGAGGATCGGCCGCCCGCGCCGGCCGAAAAGCGCGCGGCCGAGGCGCTGCTCGACGGCGCGGCCCGCGCCGAGCGCTTTGCGCCTGAACCCGAGGGCAGCGTCATCGAGATCGACGCGGCCGAGACCGCGTCCGAGGAAGAACGGCTGAAGCGGCTGGATTTCGAGCAGATGTCTACCGCCGAAATGGAAGAAGCGCGGCGGATGCTTGCGCAGCTGTCGCTGCCCGTGCCGCCGATCCGGTCCCGCAGGCTCCGCGCCGCGGCCGGTGGCGCGCGGGTGGATCTGCGCCGCACCCTCGCCCGCGCCCTGCGTCAGGGTGGCGAGATTCCGGCGCTCGCCCGCCGCCGTCCGGCCGAGCGCTGGCCGAATCTCGTCGTGCTCTGCGACATCTCGGGATCGATGTCGCGCTATTCGCGGCTGGTCCTCCACTTCATCCATGCCGTCTCGAACCGCAAGGGGCAGGGCTGGGCGCGCGTTCATGCCTTCACCTTCGGGACGCGGCTGACCGACATCACCCGGCACCTGCGCCGCCGCGACGTCGATGCCGCTCTGACGGCCGCCGGGGCCGAGGCGCAGGACTGGTCCGGCGGCACCCGGATCGGCGACTGCCTGCATGTCTTCAACCGCGACTGGTCGCGCCGGGTTCTGGGGCAGGGGGCGGTGGTGCTCCTCATCACCGACGGTCTGGACCGCGGCGAGCCTGAAGCACTTTCGCGCGAGATGGAGCGGCTGCACCTGTCTACGCGGCGCCTCATCTGGCTGAACCCGCTGCTGCGGTGGGAAGGCTTTGCGCCGCGCGCCTCGGGAATTCGGGCGATGCTGCCGCATGTGGACAGCTTGCGCGCTGCCCATTCCGTGGCCTCCCTGGAGGCGCTTGCCGAGGCCCTGTCGCGCCGGTAGCGGCGCCTCGAGCCCTCTCGGACCCCTCAGGACGGTTCTTCTTCACACATCTGTTATCTGCGGCTTCGTGCTGATCCGGGAACGCAGGCGGTTCCGGTCGGTTGATGCGCCATGCAGATCCGTAGCCGAGAGGCCGCGATCACAGACAGAAAGGAACGACGATGAGCACCAAACTGCTCCAGACTGCCGCCGCCCTGTCGCTCGGCCTCTTCGCGCTTCAGCCCGTCGCGGCCAATGCGCAGGCCACCACCACCGAAGACTGTATCCCTTCGGCCAGCGTGACCTGCCCGCCGGGCGCTGAGTCGGTGCCGGGCGCCGAGTCGCCGGGCGGCACGGACGACTCGCAAGCCGCGGCTCCGGTCAGCCCGGACGACTCGTCCGGCGGCGGCGCCTCGGGGGATACGGCCATGACCCCGATGGTGCCCGGATCGGAAACGCCTGGCGGCACCGATGATTCCACGGCTGCGGCCCCCGTCGATGCCACCTCGACCGGCGGCGGTCTCCAGACGGAGGGCATGGATCCGGCCGTCCCGGGCACCGAACAGCCCGACGGCACCGATGACTCGACCGGCGCCGTTCCGCAATAAAGTCAGGACCGGCACACAAGAGTTCCGCCGTCGCCCGCCGGGCGGCGGCGTTTTTCATGCGTGCGGCAGAAGGCTGCCGAACCGCCGAAGCCGCATTCCGAGAATACCGCCGACGCGGCGTTGCGAGCGCATCCTCTGGAACGATTGTGCGTTCTGGAAAGTTTTTCAGCCGCAAGAATGGTCCGGCGCAGGAAGCCGGACCGGTAATGAAAGGAATTTCCGATGAAGAGCCGTCTGTTGACGACCACGGCCGCGCTGTCGGTGGCACTGTCGACCTTCCAGCCGCTTCCCCTCATGGCCCAGGAAGGCCGTGAGGCTCGTTGCGCCCAGAACCCTGAGGAGTGCCCGCCCAAGCGCCAGCGCGGCGAGGCCGCTGCGAAGCAGGAGGGCAAGAAGCGCCCGGCCGCCGAGGGCGGCGGGCAGCAGGATCGCGACCAGGCAGATCGCCCTGCGAACCGCGAGAGAAAGCAGGACGGCGATCGTTCGCAGCGTGCGGGCCAGGGCGAGGGCGGAAACGCGGCCGATCGGCGCCCGGCCGAGGACGGTGCCAACCGCCCGCGGAACGCCGAGCGCAATGCGGATCGCAATGAAGGAAGGGCCAATCGCGCCGCGGATACCGAGACCACTCGTCGGGCCGGCGAGCCGGAACAGGGTCGCGATGAAGAGGGCTCCAATCGTCGTCTCAACGCCCAGGAAGGGGATGCCGCGACCAACCGCGAGCGCCGGACCAATCGCGCGGCCAGCGAGGATCGTTCGGACGACGGCGCCGGCACGCGCGATGGTGATCGTCCTGCAAATCGCGCAGCGCGCATTGGCAATGATGGCGCTGACGGGGGTGCAGAGGGCCGCGATGGGGGCCGGGCCACGGATCAGGCTGGTGGATCCGATGGAGATCGCCCTGACGCCGACGAACTTCGCCGGCGGCTTCTCGAAAACGATGGCGATGGGACGGCACGCGCAGCCGAGGACGCCGAGCGCAACCGCTCCGACCGCGATGGCGGGAACAGGAATGCAGACGGGAACGCCCGGCCGGGCGAGGGCGACCGTCCGGCGCGTGCTGCCGGTGATCGCGCGCGGGACCGTCAGAATGCCGAAAACAGGCAGGGCGACCGGAACCGCAATGCTGCCGAAGGCGACCGTGAGAACCGCAATGCCGCCGACAATGAAGCCGACCGCGACCGTCCGCGTCGCGCCAACCGCGAAGAGTCGCGGCAGGCCCTTTCCCGTGCGCTCGAGAGCGAGGAGAACGGCGAGAAATCCGCCGACGCAGCGGCCGACTCGGCGCAGGATGCACGCCAGGCGGCACGCGATGCCCGGCGCGCGGCCAATCGCGCCGAGCGGATCACCGAGGACAACAGCCGCTCGAGCAACGAGGAGTTTCGCACGCTGCTCGACGGCAACAACAACGACGATGACGATGACGACGACGGCGGCCTGTCGAACTTCGAGAAGTTCGGACTGCTCGCGCTTGGCGGTCTCGCTGTCGGGGCGCTTCTGAACAACAACCGCGACGAGGTTGTGTCGAACAGCGGCGACCGGGTCGTGGTGCAGCGGGCCGACGGCACTTACTCGGTGCTGAAGGATGACGACACGCTGCTCCGGCGTCCCGGATCGGAGGTCGTGACGCAAAGCTACGACGACGGCTCGACGCGGTCGGTCGTCACCCGTGGCGACGGCACGCAGATCGTGACGATCCGCGACGCCGCGGGTCGGGTGCTTCGCCGGACGGCCATCGACAGCCAGGGGCGCGAAGTGCTGCTCATCGACGACCTGACCCCTGTCCAGCAGGTGGATGTCTCGCGCCTGCCCGAACCGGCGCCGGTCTACAGCTTCGTCGAGACCCGCGACACGCGCGAATTGCGCCAGGCGCTGGAACAGTCTCGTGGTCGCAACATGGACCGGACCTATAGCCTGCGCCAGATCCGGGAATACGAGGAGGTCCGTGCGCTTGCGCCGGCGATCGACGTCGACCAGATCACCTTCGACACTGGGTCTGCGGCGATCCACCCGGACGAGGCCGAGAAGCTTGCCGCGTTGGGCCAGACCATTGCCGACATGGTCGCCGAGCGTCCCGACGAGGTCTTCCTGATCGAGGGTCACACCGATGCGGTGGGTGATGCGGCCTCGAACCTGGCGCTCTCGGACCGGCGGGCGGAGTCGGTGGCGCTCGCGCTGACCGAATATTACGACGTGCCGCCGGAGAACCTGGTGGTTCAGGGCTACGGCGAGGAGGATCTCCGCGTCGACACCGACGGGTCCGAGCAGCGCAACCGCCGCGTGGCGGTGCGCCTCATCACGCCGCTGATGCAGACGGCCTCGAACTGAGGCTGCCTGCGGGCCGCCATGCCACCTTTTGGCACTGGCGGCCCGCGCTTCGTCCGTCGCATGATCCGGGAGGCAGAGACGGAGGAAGCGCTTGGCCAGCCACGACGACATCCCGGAAATCGCGCTGGAATGGCATCGCGCTGGCGAGGGGGCCGTGCTTGCGACCGTGATCGAGACGTGGGGTTCGGCCCCGCGGCCGACGGGAAGTCAGCTCGCCATTTCGGGCGATGGCCGGATGATGGGTTCCGTCTCCGGCGGTTGCGTCGAGGGTGCGGTGATCGCCGAAGCCTCGGCGGCGCTTGGCGATGGCAGGCCGAGGCTGCTGACCTTTGGCGTTTCCGACGATGAAGCCTTCGCGGTGGGACTGGCCTGCGGAGGCACGATCCGGGTCCTGGTCGAGCCGGTCGGGCCCGCGCTGCCTGCCGGGCTGCTGGCCGAACTGGTCGATGCCCGCGCGGCGAAGCGTCCCGTTGCCATGCTGGTGAACGTGGAAAGCGGCGAGCACCGTCTCCTCGGTCCCGAGGATCCGCGGGCGGCCGCACGGCTGAGGTCCGATCGGTCCGGGCTCGAGGAGGACGGCTGGTTCATCGGCGTTCACAACCCTCCGCTCCGCCTGATCGTGGTGGGCGCCGTCCATATTGCACAACCGCTTCTGGCCATGGCGCGGATCGCGGGCTACCAGCCGACGCTGGTGGATCCGCGCAGCGCCTTCGGCTCGGCCGAGCGGTTCCCCGGCGAGACGATCCTCGAGGATTGGCCCGACGAGGCTCTTGACCGCCTCGCACCGGACGGCCGGACAGCGGTGGTGACGCTGACGCATGATCCCAAGCTCGACGATCCGGCCATTCTTGCCGCCTTTTCCTCGCCTGCCTTCTACATCGGCTGCCTCGGCTCGCCGCGGACCCACGGCAAGCGGCTCGACCGGCTCCGTGCTGCAGGCGTCGCGGAAGAGCAGATCGCCCGGATCCACGCTCCGGTCGGCCTCGACATCGGCGCGCGCAGCCCGGCCGAGATCGCGCTCTCGATCCTTGCCCAGATCACCGAGCGGCTGAGGCGCGGCTGATGCGCTTCGGAGCCGTCCCGCTGGAGGAAGCCGCGGGCTGCATTCTCGCCCATTCGCTCGTCCTGCCAGAGGGAAGGTTGCGAAAGGGCCTCGTACTCGGAGCGGGAGAGATCGAGGCTCTTGGCGCGGCGGGGGTGACGGAAGTCACGGTCGCGCAACTCGGACCGGATGACGTGGCAGAGGATGCGGCGGCGTCCCGTCTTGCCGCGGCGCTGGTTCCGGATGAACGCGCGGCCGGGCTTTCGCGGTCGGCGGCGTTCACTGGGCGGGTGAACCTGAATGCGACGGGGCCGGGGCTCGTCACGCTCGATGTGGACCGGATCCACGCGCTCAACCGGATCGATCCGACGATCACGCTGGCGACGCTGGCGCCCCTCGTGCGGGTCGAGCCGGGGATGCTCGTGGGTACCGTGAAGATGATCGCCTACGGTGTCGCGGAGGCGTCGCTGTCGCAGGCGGAGGCGCTGGCCCGCGAGGCGCTGCGCATCCTGCCGGTGATCCGGCGCACCGCCGGCCTGCTGCTCACCGAAGTTCCCGGGCAGGACGCGAAGCTGTCGGCGAAGGGCCGCCGCGCTGTCGAGAAACGGCTGGCCGCACTGGGGATCGCGCTCGCCGAGGTGGCGACGACCGCCCATGAGACAGGTGCGATGGCCGAGGCTCTGGCGCGGATGCCGGGCGAGGTGCTGCTGATCCTCACCGGCTCGGCCACCTCGGACCTTTACGACACGGCGCCCGAGGCGCTGCGCCGGGCCGGAGGCGTGGTCCGCAGGTTCGGCATGCCGGTGGATCCGGGCAACCTCCTGTTCCACGGCCGCCTCGGCGCGCGGCCGGTGATCGGGCTTCCCGGTTGCGCCCGGTCTCCGGCGCTGAACGGGGCCGACTGGGTTCTCGAGCGGCTGGCATGCGGGTTGGAGGTCGGCGACCAAGAGATCGCCGCAATGGGGGTGGGCGGGCTTCTGAAGGAGATCCCCATCCGTCCCCAACCGCGAGAGCGGAAGGGCTGACGCCCATGCCCCGCCAGAAGCGGAAAGGGGGCCCATGGCCCCCTTTGCGGTCGCGCGACGGGACGCTCGCCTATTTGGGAGCGATCATCATCACCATCTGGCGGCCTTCGAGTTTCGGCATCGCCTCGACCTTGCCGGCTTCGGCTTCCGAGACCTGAGCCGCTACGCGGTTCAGCAGTTCCAGACCGAGTTCCTGGTGCGCCATCTCGCGACCACGGAAGCGCAGGGTGACCTTCACCTTGTCGCCTTCGCTGAGGAACTTCAGCACCGAGCGCATCTTCACTTCGAAATCGTGGATATCGGTCCCGGGACGGAACTTGATCTCCTTGATTTCGATGATGTGCTGCTTCTTGCGGGCCTCGGCCTCGCGTTTCTGCTGCTCGTACTTGAACTTGCCGAAGTCCATGATCTTGCAGACCGGCGGTTCCGCGTTCGGCGAGATCTCCACCAGATCAAGCCCCGCCTCTTCGGCCATCATCATGGCGCGCGAGGGGGTGACGATCCCGATGTTCTCGCCATTGGCGCCGATCAGGCGAACCTCGGGGCAGCGGATGCGCTCGTTTACACGGGGGCCCGTTTCGCGTTGCGGCGGGGCGTTGTGGGGTCTGCGGGCTATGGTGGCGTTCCTTGTGCAGTTGGCAAATGTGCGGCGCAAAATAGTGTCCCCACCGATGCCTTTCAACCTGAATCGGGCCGGAACTGCGGCTGATCCGGGGGAACGGCCTGCGGCATCGCAGCGTTTTCCCGGTGCAGGCGAAAGTGCCGCCGCAGGACGGAGACAGAATGAACAGGATTGCGATCATCGTCGGGCTCGTGTTGCTCGTGGCCGCGGGCTTCGGCTGGTACCAGTATGGCTACCTCCCACAGGAAGAGGCTGCGGAAGCCGCGCGATCGGCGGAGGAGGAGGCGGCCCGCGCTGCCGAAGAGGCCCGTCGGGCGGCCGAAGCTGCCGGAGAAGAGGCGGAGGCTGCCGCAACGGAAACTGAGGACGCGGCGGCGAGGGCTGCCTCGGACGCGGCGGCCGCGGCCGATGCGGCGACCGCAGCCGCGTCGGATGCCGCCGCTGCCGCCGCAGATGCGACGAAGGAGGCCGCCCGGACGGCTGGCGAGGCCGCGTCTTCGGCCGCGGATGCGGCGGTGGAGGCTGCGCGTGAAGCGGCGGCCGCGGCAACCCTCGCGGCTCGGAATGCCGCAGATGCGGCGGACGAACTGCTGCCACAGGATCTCCTTCGGGTCGAAACCTTCGACCGCGAGAGGGTGGATGCGATGATCGAGTCATCCGACCTCGACGCTGCCACCAAGGAGCGTCTCAAGAACACGATCAATGCCGCCGAGTCGACGCCAGAGCTTCTCGGCTCGGCATTGGAGACGGTGCGGACATCGCTGGGGCTGGAGCCTTCCAACCTCGAAGGCGAGACGAGCGCGGTCGAGTGAATGTTGGCCGGCCGGACCTGTGGCCGGCCTTCCGAGCGACACCGAGTCTCGTCGCCTTGCCCTCCCGACCGGTCCTGCTCGGGCCCCGTTGGCGGTTAAGAATGCGAATGCCGCGCGTGGGGACGCGCGGCATGGGTCTTCCGGATTTTCCTGTCGGGGCTCAGATGCCGTCGCCGACGAAGGCTTTCTCGACCACGTATTCCAGCGGCTCGGAATTGGCACCCTCGCGGAGGCCGTAGCCTTCCAGCACGGTCTTGACGTCCAGGTTGAACTGGAGCGATCCACAGACCATGGCGCGGTCCTCGGCCATGTTCATCACCGGCACGCCCAGATCCTCGAACACCTTGCCCGAGGTGAGGTTGTCGGTGATCCGGCCCATCCGGTCCGAGGTCTCGCGCGTGGTGGTCGGATAGTAGAGCAGCTTGTCGCCCACCATCTCGCCGATCAGCGGGTCGTCCTTGAGGCTCTCGACCAGTTGCCGGCCGTATTCCAGCTCGGCCTTCTCGCGGCAGGTGTGCATCATGATCACCTGCTCGTAACGCTCGTAGGTGTCAGGGTCGCGCATCAGCGAGGCGAAGGGCGCAATGCCCGTCCCGGTCGCAAGGAACCAGATCCGCTTGCCGGGCAGCAGGGCGTCGAGGACGAGCGTCCCCACGGGCTTCGGCCGCAGGATGATCTGATCGCCCGGCTGGATGTGCTGAAGCCGCGAGGTCAGCGGTCCGTCCGGCACCTTGATCGAGTAGAACTCGAGCTCTTCGTCCCAATTCGGCGAGGCGATGGAATAGGCGCGCATGATCGGCTTGCCGCGCTCGTCGAGCAGTCCGATCATCACGAACTCGCCCGAGCGGAACCGCAGCGACTGCGGACGGGTCACGCGGAAGGAAAAGAGACGGTCCGTCCAATGCTGCACCGTGGTCACGGTCTGCGCATCGGGCAGGGTCTTCACAATGGCGGCGTTCTGGTTCATGGCTCGGTCCCCTTGGTCCGCTCTTTCAGTAAAACTTCGCACCCGGCGAAGAAAGGGCGGAATCAGCCTTTAAGCTGCGACTGATAGTCATGGTTTTGCCAGTCGGCCCGGAAGAGCCACTGGTCCTCGGGCTGGCGGGCGGCCAGATCGTCGGGGATCTCCACCTCGTCGAAGCCGGAACGGCGGGCCATGGCGTACTGATCCGCGATCAGCGGACCGTGCGCGCGCAGCCGGCCCTGGTAGCCCATCCGCCGCAGCCGCTTGGCCAGAGTGAAGCCGCGCCCGTCGCTGAAGGAGGGAAAGGCGATGCGGATGAGGCCGAGCTGCTCCAGCCGGTTGCCGAGCCGCGCCGGATCGTCGGTATTGGCCAGATCGACGGCCTCCGCTCCGTCGGGCAGCGCGTCGAGAGGGGCGATTTCGCCCGCCCAGTCGTCCTTCGCGAAGCCCTTGTCGGTGACGATGACGCTCATGCTGCGTCCTCCTCCTTGGTCACCGGCCCGCGCACCGCGCGACCGTTGATGAAATGGATGCCGCATTCGGTCTTGGCGCTGCCGCGCCAGCGCCCGGCACGAGGATCCTCGCCCTCGGCCACCGGCGAGGTGCAGGGCTCGCAACCGATGGACGGATAGCCCTTCGCCACCAGCGGGTGCCGCGGCAGGTTGTTGTTCGAGATGTATTCCTCGAGATCCTCGCGGCCCCAGTGGGCGAGCGGGTTCACCTTGATCCGCCTGTCGTCCTCGGCTTCGAAGAACTCGACCGCGGCCCGGCTGCCGCTCTGGTAGCGCTTGCGCCCCGTGATCCAGCCGTCGAAGTGCCGAAGCGCCCGCTCCAGCGGCTCGACCTTGCGGACGGCGCAGCAGGCATCCGTGTTGTACTGGTTCAGCGTGCCGTCCGGATCCTCGAAGGAAATGCGCGGCTGCGTCGCCCGGATCGTGCGGACGTCGCAGAGATGCAGCGTATCGGCCAGCTGGCGCTGGTAGTCGAGTGTCTCCTGGAACAGCATCCGCGTGTCGATGAAGATCACCGGCGTCTCCGGCGCGATGACCGACACGAGATGCAGAAGCACCACCGACTCGGCCCCGAAGGACGAAACCAGGGCAACCCGGCCCAGGTCCGCGTCCTTCAGCGCATGTTCGAGCACGGCGGTCGCGCCGTGGTGCTTGTAGCGGGTGTTCAGCGCGGCGACCCGGTCGGCCACCGTGCCCTGCGGGACCTCACGCAGCATCCTTGGCGCCTTCCCCATTGTAGAGCGCGGCCTTGAAGGGCGCGGGCCCCACGCGCCGCAGCGTTTGCAGGAAGGTCTCGGAAGCTTCGCTCCGGACCTCGAGATAGGCGCGGACGATCCGCTCGATGGCGGGCACGATCTCGTCATAGGCAAAGCCCGGGCCGGTCTTCTCGCCGATCGTGGCCGTCTCGGTCCCGTCGCCGCCGAGCGTGATCTGGTAGTTCTCCACGCCCGCACGGTCGAGGCCGAGGATCCCGATATGACCGACATGGTGGTGGCCGCAGGCATTGATGCAGCCCGAGATCTTGATCTTCAGCGGCCCCACGTCATGCTCGAGCTTCAGCTCCTCGAAGCGCAGGGCGATCTCCTGCGCCACCGGGATCGAGCGGGCGGTCGCCAACGCGCAGTAATCCATGCCCGGGCAGGCGATGATGTCCGAGATCAGCCCCACATTCGCCGCGCCGAGACCCGCCTGCACGAGGGCGGCATGGACCGCCGGCAGGTCCGACTTGTGGACATGCGGCAGGATCACGTTCTGCTCGTGGCTGATGCGCAGCTCGTCGTGGCCGTAGCGCTCGGCGAGGTCCGCCATCACCCGCATCTGCTCGGCCGTGGCATCGCCCGGCGTGGCACCCGGCGCCTTCAGGCTGATCGTGACGATGGCATAGTCGCCGTTCCGGTGCGGGGCGAGATTGGTGTCGGCCCAGGCGCGGAAGACCGGGTCGGCCCGGTAGAAGTCGTCATACGCAGTCGTCGGCGCCTTGCGGAAGGCGGGCGGAGCGAAGGCCTTCTCGATCTCGGCCAGCAGCGCCTCGTCCTGCCCGGCGAACTCGGCGCGCGTCTCGAGGAAGCGCTGCTCGATGATCTCGCGCAGCGCCTCGAGCCCCGTCTCGTGGACGAGGATCTTGATGCGGGCCTTGTACTTGTTGTCCCGGCGCCCGAGTTCGTTGTAGACGCCGAGGATCGCCTCGACATAGGGAAGCAGGTCCGCCTTCGGCAGGAAGTCGCGGACGACGCGGCCCACCATCGGCGTCCGGCCGAGACCACCGCCCACGATCACCTCGAAGCCCGGCTCGCCGGCGTCGTCGCGCACCATGCGCAGGCCGATGTCATGCGCCTTCGTCACCGCCCGGTCGTTGGGGGACCCGGTGATGGCGATCTTGAACTTGCGCGGCAGGAACTGGAACTCGGGATGGTCGGTCGACCACTGGCGCAGAAGCTCGGCCACCGGGCGAGGATCCTCGATCTCGTCGGCGGCGGCACCGGCAAAATGGTCCGCCGTCACGTTCCGCACGCAGTTGCCCGACGTCTGGATGGCATGCATCTCGACATCGGCCAGAGCCGAAAGGATCTCGGGCACGTCCGGCAGCTTCGGCCAGTTGAACTGGATGTTCTGACGCGTCGTGAAATGTCCGTAGCCGCGATCCCAGCGTTCGGCGATCATGGCAAGCTGGCGCATCTTGCGACTGTCGAGCGTGCCGTAGGGGATGGCCACCCGCAGCATGTAGGCATGGAGCTGCAGGTAGAGCCCGTTCATCAGGCGCAGCGGCTTGAACTCGTCCTCGGTCAGCGAGCCGTCGATGCGGCGGCGGACCTGCTCGCTGAACTGCGCGACACGGGTGCGGACGAAGGCTTCGTCGAAGTCGTTGTAGCTGTACATGGCTGCCCCTTCCCGGTGCGCGGCGTCAGAGCGCCGCCACCTCCTGCTTGCCGTGGCGATAGTTCGAGGGACCGCGCGTGCGGAACACCTCGCGGAAGTGAATCGGCTCCGGTCCATCCGGGCCTGCCTTCGCATCTGCGAGATAGGCGCCGACCACCTCGGCCGTCCGGGCCGCGGCATGCAGCAGGCGGAGTTGGGCGTGGGCCTCGTCCTCGATCAGTTCGGCCTCGTGATGATGGCGGGTCCAGCGGTCGTCCGCCGTGAGATAGACGACGTCGCCCTCGAGGAGGGCATTGGCGGTCACGACCTTCGGGATGAACGGGCGGCTCATGCGGTGGCTTCCTTCAGCAGGGGCAGGGCCGCCGCAGCGCGGCGTGGCGCGAGCCCATAAAGCACGATAGCCGGGCCGGAGAGTCCGGCAACGGCGTCGGAGAGGGTCGAGAGCGTCCCGGCGACGATCCGCTCGTCGGACCGGCTCACGTTCTCGATGACTGTCACGGGCGTATCGGCGCTGGCGCCGTGCATCATCAGGCGGCCCTGGATGAAGCGGGCCGACTTCTTGCCCATGTAGATCGCGGCGACCTCGCCCGGACGCGCGAGTCCGCGCCAGTCCTGCTCGGCGAATCCCGCCATGTCGTGGCCGGTGAGGATGCGGAGCGAGGCGTTGCGCCCGCGCTTCGTGAGGCCTTGCCCGATCGTCGCGGCCGCGGCGGCCGCCGTCGTCAGCCCCGGCACGATGCGCCAGCCGATGCCGGCCGCGTCGAGCGCCTCGATCTCCTCGTCCAGCCGGCCGAAAATGCCGCTGTCGCCCGACTTCAGCCGTACGACGCGC
This sequence comes from Rhodobacter sp. NSM, assembly GCF_052244495.1. Lineage (NCBI taxonomy): Bacteria > Pseudomonadati > Pseudomonadota > Alphaproteobacteria > Rhodobacterales > Rhodobacter > Rhodobacter sp. NSM. Next base: position 183,830 of record NZ_JBQPXH010000004.1, on the reverse strand, counting down.
CGCCCCGTCGCCGCATGCTCGACGATCAGCGCATTGATCGTCTCCTGCGGCACCGAGGGGCCGAAGCCTTCCTTGCCCGCCTCGATCCGAAGAGCCGAAGGCGGGATGAGATCCAGGATCTCCGGCCCGACCAGACGGTCGTGGATCACGACGTCGGCCTGCGTCAGCGCCCGACAGGCGCCCATCGTCAGGTGGTCGACCGAGCCGGGACCGGCGCCGACGAAGATGACCTGTCCGGGGGCGGTGAGCGCTTGCAGCATCCTTGCCATCCATCGCTGGGAGTTCATCACGCAATGTAGGACATCTTCCCCGTCATTCGCCATATCCGCTTGCAGATAAGGAAGATTGTTCCATACGATGCGCATCGTGGAACGAGGTTCCACGGAACGGGGAGTTGCGCGGATGGCGGTCCGGATGGACGAGATGGACAGGAAAATCCTTGTCGAGCTGCAGGCGGACGCGAGCCAGTCGCTGGACGAGATCGCCCGCAAGGTGGGCTCCTCGAAGACGCCGGTCTGGAATCGGATCCGGCGGATGCGCGAGGCAGGCGTGATCCTGCGGCAGACCTCGCTGCTGGACCCCGAGGCGCTGGGGCTCGAAGCCTGCTTCTTCGTGCTGATCCGCACGTCCGAGCACGAGGCGGAGTGGCAGCGCAAGTTCCTCAAGGCCCTGCGGGAACGCCCCGAGGTGCTCGAGGCGCACAGGCTGGCTGGGGACATCGACTACATCCTCAAGGTTCGCGTCGCCAATGCACGGGCCTACGACACCTTCTATCAGGCGCTGATATCCGAGGTGCGTATCTACAATGTGACGGCCCTGCTCTCGATGGAGGAGATCAAGGCGACGACCGTGCTGCCGGTCTGAACCTGTAAGCCGGCCTCGCGCGCCTGCCGCACCTCCTTCATTCTCGCCCAAATATCCCGCGGGGGTGCGGGGGCGCGAAGCCCCCGCCGGCGCCGGTCTTACCGCTCGACGATCAGCCCCTCCAGCCCGCGGAAGTGCCAGCTGTCCGACCAGCGCGGCGGTTTCGCCAGTCGCAGCGCGGGAAGCCGCGAGAACAGGATCGGCAAGGCCGTCGTCAGTTCGAGCCGGGCAAGCGGGGCGCCGAGGCAGAAGTGCACGCCCGCGCCGAAGGCGAGATGAGGCTTTTCGGGCCTGTTCCAGAGAAATCGGTCCGGCTTGTGCCACGGCCCGGGATCGCGGTTCGCCGCCGCAAGAAGCAGGGCCACCTCGTCTCCCTCGGCGAAGGAATGCCCCATGATCTCCACCGGCGCGTAGGCCATGCGGCGGAAGAGATGGAGGGGCGGGTCGAAGCGGAGAAGTTCCTCGACCGTAGCGCCGACATTGGCAGCCGACAGCGCCTCGGGTGGCGTCCGGTGACGGAGCAGGGTCGTCACCGCATTGCCGATGGCGTGGACTGCCGCCTCGTGACCCGCATTGAGGATCAGGATGCAGGTCGAGACGATCTCGTCCGTCGAGAGTTGCTGCCCGTCCGCCTCGGCGGCGATCAGATGCGTCAGCAGGTCATCCGCGGGCCGACTGCGGCGCGCGTCGATGTAGAGGCGCAGGAATTCGGCGAAGACGGCGGCGGCCGCGGCGGCGCGCTCCTCGATCTCGCGGCTGCGGCCTGCCTGATACATCGCCACCATGGCAGAGGACCAGCGCAGCACCTCGGGTGCCAGCGCGTCCGGAATGCCGATCACCCGGGCGATCAGGGTGATCGGCAGGCGCTGGCTGAAAGCGGGCAGCAGATCGAATGGCCCTTCCGGCAGATCGTCGATCAGGCGATGGGGGAGCGCGGCGATCTCCGGCTGCAGGGTGCCGATGCGGCGCGTGGTGAAGGCCCGGAGCACCAGGTTGCGCAGGCGCGTGTGGCGCGGCGGTTCGAGTTCGAGCATCGAATGCTCCTCGACAGCCGCGAAGGCGGCGAGGTGTTCGGGCATCGGCTCGCGCCTCGTTGGCGGGATCTCGCGGCCGAAGCGACGGTCGCGCAGGATGGCGCTGGTGGCCGCATGTGACATGGTGCAGACGAGGCCGAGTTCCGCCCAATGGAAGAACGGCCCCGCGGCCCTCGCCTTCCGATAGAAGCGATAGGGGTCGCGGAGGAAGCTCCGGTCGTGGGGGGATTGGCTCAGGATCTGCATCGGTGCGGGCGAATGTCGGGGAGCGGCGCAGGGAATGTCAGGGTCGCGTGGGTGAGCGAAGGTCGCCTGCGTCGGGACAAGGATGGACGAGCCCTGCCAGACTGTCCAGTTCGCGCGGCCAGAACATCAACTTCATCAGAACGGAAGAGTGCCGCAAGCGCGTTCGCATCGTCCTGCGTCCTGTCCGTCGGACCGCTGCTCCGTGCCACAGCCATCGCCGACCAAGGGTAATACGCAGCGGCGCCTTCCGGTGCCAATGCCGCGCAGGCGGCAATGGCATGACGGGTCCGGGCATCTGCGCCAAGTGGCTCATGCATGCCGGGTGGCCGCGCATCTGCACAGTGCACGCATCTCCGGCCAACCCGGACCCGATTGCTGCGGAATGCAGGCCGTCCGGTCAGGCGGCCGAGAGCGCCGCGACGATCCCGCCGAAATCGGCCGCCTTGAGGCTGGCCCCGCCGACGAGCGCGCCGTCCACGTTCGGGACGGCAAAGATCTCGGCCGCGTTGGACGGCTTGACCGATCCGCCGTAGAGCAGTCGGAACCCGTCCGCGTCGCCGAAGCGCTCTGCGAGGCGCGCCCGCAGGAACCCATAAACCTCGGCGATCTCCGCCGTGGTCGGAGTGCGGCCGGTGCCGATCGCCCAGACCGGCTCGTAGGCGATGACGGTGTTCGAGGCAGAAGCCCCATCCGGCACCGAGCCGGCGAGTTGCGCGCCGATCACGTCGAGGGTCTGGCCGGCATCCCGCTGCGCCTCGGTCTCGCCGACGCAGACGATGGCGACAAGGCCCGCCGAATGCGCGGCCTCCGCCTTCAGCCGCACGAGCGAGTCGCTCTCGCCATGGTCGGCCCTCCGCTCGGAATGGCCGAGGATGACGTGGCTCGCGCCGGCATCGGCCAGCATCGCCGCCGACACGTCGCCGGTGTGCGCGCCGGACACCTTCGGATGGCAGTCCTGTCCGCCGACCATCAGGTCCGAGGTGGCTCGTGCGGCCATGCGGGCAAGCAGCGTCGCGGGCGGGCAGATCAGCATCTCGCAGTGCGGCGCCGGATGTGCGGCCATGAGTGCATCGATCTCGGCGAGATCGGCCTCGACCCCGTTCATTTTCCAGTTGCCCGCTGCAAGCTTGCGCATGTCTGTCCCCTGTCGGTTTCGCTGGGACTAGTTAAGCGATCCTGACGTGCGGGGAAAGCCTCGGGGGCCGCTCAGGCCTCTGCGTCGCGGAACTTGATCGATTCGCCGCACCCGCAGGCATCGACGACATTGGGGTTCCGGAACTTGAAGCCCGACTCGATGAGGCCGGTCTCGTAGTCGATCTCGGTTCCGAAAAGGAACATCTGCGCCATGGGGGCAATCATCACCCGCGCGCCGTCCTGCTCGACGGTCTCGTCCATCGGGTTGATGTCCGACACGTAGTCCATGGTGTATTCCATGCCAGCGCAGCCGCCCTTCTTCACGCCGATGCGCAGACCCTTCGAGCCCTGCCTGTCCATCAGCCGTGCGATCTGCCGCGCCGCGGCTGGGGTCAGGGTCACGGCCTGCTTGCCGGGGATGGAGAACATCTGAAAACCTCTCGCTTGTGAGGCGGATATGGGAGGTGCGCGTCGCGGTCTCAAGCCCGGCAGCCGCCGCTGCCTTGCTGGCGCCGCACCGGATCTACATGAAGCCGAGTTCCAGCCGCGCCTCGTCCGACATCATGTCCATTCCCCAGGGAGGATCGAAGGTCATGCCGACGACCACAGACTTGACGCCGGGAATCGGCTCGACCGCATCCTGCACCCAGCCGGGCATTTCTCCTGCCACCGGACAGCCGGGTGCGGTCAGGGTCATCAGGATCTCGACATCGTTCTCGCCCGAAATGTCGATCGTGTAGATCAACCCGAGGTCGAAGATGTTCACCGGGATCTCCGGGTCGTAGACCGTGCGGCAGGCCTCCACGATGGTGTCGTAGAGCGGATGGTCGGTCGTCGATGGCTTGATGAGGGGTGCGCCCTCGATCATGTCCTGCTGCTGGTTCATGAGACTCTCGCGCGGTTTGTTGACTGATTATATAGGGAATGCGGCCCCCGAGGTCCAGTGCCGCGACGGCAGTCGGCCTGCAGCAAGGGAGTTTGCCCGAAGGCTGGGCATTTCGGCCCAAGGATCAGCCGTTCGCGACCCGGCGAAGCGGGTTCGCAGTCCCTCCGGCAGCGCGCGATGAGGGGATAAGCCGGAAGCACGCAGGCGGAACGAGCCGGAAAGCAGCATGGAAGAGCGCGCACCCGCGACCGGGCGACACCACACTGCGGATCGGGAGAGGCTGAATGGCGCACCCGACACGATTCGAACGTGTGACCTCTGCCTTCGGAGGGCAGCGCTCTATCCAGCTGAGCTACGGGTGCGTTGGCGGGCGGTATAGCGGCTTGCCGGGCGGGCTGCAACAGGATGCTGCAGGCCCGGCTGACTTTCATGGGGGGGCGGCTGCGCCGGGAGCCTGCGACTTCACATTGCGGGCAGGATCCGGCTGGTTTGTGGTTCCGGCGGCACATCCTGACAGGCGCGGGCTTGCAGGCACGGGCCGGGCATCCGAGAGCGGAACTTGTCGCGATCAGGCCGACTGGTTCACCCCGATCACCTTCCAGCCCGACGGATCCAGGGCCATAGAGGTGACGGACAGCGGCTCGATCCGGTGGCCGAAGGCCTCCTGCACGCCGAGGCCGAGGGACAGCTGCAGGCTGACGAGGATCGGCCCGAAATGCGAGACGATGACCACGTCTTCTCCGTCGTGATGCTCGCAAATCTCGCGTATCGCGGCGGTCACGCGGTGCCGCAGCTCGTGCCACGTTTCCCCTCCGGGAGCGCGAGCCGGGCCGGCATCCTGCCAGAAGGCGCGCATCCGCCGCGGCGTGCCGGCCTCGATCGCGGCAAAGCTCCGCTCCTCCCAGGCGCCGAAGTGGATTTCGCGAAGCCTCGGATCGTGGGCGAGGCGCATCCGGCCCTCGGCCAGTGCATCGGCCGTGGCGGAGGCGCGGACCAGATCCGACGATATGAGCAATGCGCCTCGCGGCAGGGCCGCGTCTAGGCGCGCGAGAGTGGCCTCGTCGGACAGGTCCGCCGGGCGGTCCGTCCAGCCGAGCATCACCGTCGCATGGGTCGGGCCGTGGCGGACCCAGTGAAGCCGGATCACGCGGCGACCTCCGGCATGCGGCCCTTCAGCACCATTGGCAGGCCGGCCATGACTGCAACCACGAGCCCCGCCTGCGCCGCGAGCCGCTGGTTCAGGCGCCCCTGTTCGTCGCGGAAGCGCCTTGCCAGAGAATTTTCGGGAACTATCGCCCACCCTACCTCGTTTGAGACCACGACAACGGGTGCAGGACAGGACCCAAGCGCGTGAAGAAGCACGGCGATCTCGGCATCGATGTCGCTTTCGGCCCACAGATGATTGGACAGCCACAGCGTCGCGCAATCCAGCAGGACGCAAGCCTCGGGAGGCATCCGTGACAAGGCAGGAGAGAGATCGCGCGGCTCCTCGACGGTGTGCCAGCCGTCGCCCCGGTCGCGGCGGTGAGCCGAGATCCGTTCGCGCATCTCGTCATCCCATGCTTCGGCCGTTGCAAGGTAGAAACGGGGGCGGCCCGAACCGATGACCAGCTGCTCCGCCATTCGAGATTTTCCGGACCGTGCCCCCCCAAGCACCAGCGTGAGTGGTGGCAGTGTGAAAACATGTGATCCGGACATGTGTTTTTTCCGTAGTATTTCCCGAGACGCGACCGGGTTCGACAGGGGGTCCTGATGGCACTGGACGGATATACCGATCAAACGATGTCACGCCAAGCGATGAGGGCGGAGCTTCTGGATGCCGAAACCGAGCTCCGCCTCGCCTATGCCTGGCGGGATCAGCGCGACGAGCGGGCGCTGCACCGGCTGATTACGGCCTACATGCGGCTCGCCATCTCCATGGCTTCGAAGTACCGCCGCTACGGCGCGCCGATGAACGACCTCATCCAGGAGGCGTCGCTGGGCCTGATGAAGGCCGCAGACAAGTTCGACCCCGACCGCGGCGTGCGCTTCTCGACCTATGCCGTGTGGTGGATCAAGGCATCCATCCAGGATTACGTGATGCGGAACTGGTCGCTGGTGCGCACGGGCTCGACCTCCAGTCAAAAGGCCCTCTTCTTCAACATGCGGCGGGTTCAGGCCCGGCTCGAGCGTGAGGCATCCCAGCGCGGCGAGCAGCTCGACGCGCATCAGCTGCGCGAGATGGTTGCGCATGACGTGGGGGTCCCGCTGTCCGATGTCGAGATGATGGAGGGGCGGCTCTCCGGGTCGGATTTCTCGCTCAATGCCACGCAATCGGCCGAGGACGAGGGGCGCGAATGGATCGATGCTCTCGAGGACGATTCGGCGCAGGCTTCCGAGGTGGTCGAGGGATCGCTGGATGCCGAGCGGCTTCGCGGCTGGCTTGTGGCCGCCATGCAGCAGCTGAACGCGCGCGAACGCTTCATCGTGACCGAGCGGAAGTTGCGCGATATGCCCCGGACTCTGGAAAGCCTCGGCGAAGAACTGAAGCTCTCCAAGGAGCGGGTGCGGCAGCTTGAAGCAGCTGCCTTCGCGAAGATGCGGCGGAGCCTTGAAGCCCAGTCGCGGGAGGTGCATCATTTTCTTCTATGAAGCAGAGCCTCCTTCTTGCGGCAGGGCTGGCCGTCGCGGCCCGGCCGGGACTGGCTGACCGGATCCAGCCGGCGGATCTTGCCCGCCTGCCGCCCGCCGATGTCGTGATCCTGGGCGAGGTGCACGACAATCCCCGTCACCATGAAAATCAGGCCGTGGCGGTTGCGGGCCTGAGGCCGTCGGCTCTGGTCTTCGAGATGCTTACACCGGAAAAGGCGGCTCTGGTCGCTCCCCGGTTGCTCGGCGACGAGCGCAAGCTTGCCGCGGAACTTGAATGGGATCGTTCTGGCTGGCCGGATTTCGCTTTGTATCATCCGATATTCCTGGCTGCGCCCGAGGCGCAGGTGTTCGGTGCCGAGATTTCGCGTGAGGACGCGCGGGCAGCGGTGAAGTCGGGTGCGGCCGCGGCCTTCGGGGCCGAGGCACCGCGCTTCGGCCTCGATCTTCCGCTCGACGCGGCCGATCTGGCGGATCGCACGGAAGAGCAACGCGTCGCGCATTGCGACGCGCTTCCGCCCGACCTGCTGCCGGGCATGGTCGAGGCACAGCGCCTGCGCGATGCCGCGCTCGCCCGGTCGGTGCTGCAGGCGCTGGACGAGACCGGCGGCCCGGTAGCAGTGATCACCGGGACAGGCCACGCGCGGCGCGACAAGGGTGTTCCGTCTGTCCTCGCCCACGCCGCACCTGAATTGCGCGTGCTTTCCGTGGGCCAGTTCGAGACTTCCCCGGAAGGAGAGGTGCCGTTCGACCTCTGGCTGGTGACGGCTCCGGTCCCGCGCGACGATCCCTGTGCCGACCTCGTCGGCGGCATGGAGCGCTGAAGAAGTGTCCGAGCGCCAAGCGCCCCCCGGCAAGGCAGGCACCGGCGGTGGGCGCGGGGCTTTCGGGCAGGTCATGGCGCGGGTTGTCAGTCCTCGCCGCCCCCCCTACACCTGAGGCTCTGCCTCGGGGGCGCGGGATGCTGGACGGAAAGCGCATACTTCTGATCATCGGCGGCGGGATCGCGGCCTACAAGGTTCTGGAACTGATCCGCCGTCTGCGCGACCGCGGCTGTGCGGTGACGCCGGTGATGACCCGCGCGGCGGCCGAGTTCGTGACCCCTCTTTCGGTTTCGGCTCTGGCGGGCGAGGCGGTCCACCGGGAACTCTTCGACCTCACCCAGGAGGCCGAGATGGGTCACATCGCGCTGTCGCGTGTGGCGGATCTCGTGGTGGTGGCGCCGGCGACGGCCGACCTCATGGCGAAGATGGCGCAGGGCCGGGCGGACGATCTTGCCTCGACCTTGCTGCTCGCAACGGACACACGGGTGCTGATGGCCCCGGCCATGAACGTGCGGATGTGGGAGCATCCCGCGACGAAGCGCAACCTGGCCACCCTGCGCGGAGACGGGGTGCTGGCCGTCGGACCGAACGAGGGCGACATGGCCTGCGGCGAATTCGGCTTCGGGCGCATGGCCGAACCTGCGGAGATCCTCTCCGCCATCGAGGGCGCACTCGGCGGCGGCCCGATGGCGGGACGGCGGGTACTGGTGACCTCTGGACCCACGCACGAGCCGATCGATCCCGTGCGCTACATCGCCAACCGCTCGTCCGGGGCGCAGGGCACGGCGCTGGCTGCGGCTTTGAGGGACCTTGGCGCCCGGGTGACCTTCGTGACCGGGCCGGCGGCGGTCGCGCCACCCACGGGCGTGGAACTCGTCCGCGTCGAGACGGCGCGCGAGATGATGGCGGCGGTCGAGGCGGCACTGCCCGTCGATGCCGCCATCTTCGCGGCCGCGGTGGCGGACTGGCGGGTGGCCAACGCCGCCTCGTCGAAGATGAAGAAGGGATCGGGCGGACCGGCGCTGGACTTCGCGGAGAACCCGGACATCCTGGCGACCGTCGCCCGGCGAGCCGAGGGCAGGCCACGGCTGGTGGTGGGCTTCGCGGCCGAGACGGATGAGGTCGTCGCCCATGCGACCGCCAAGCGCGCGCGCAAGGGCTGCGACTGGATCGTGGCGAACGATGTCTCGCCCGGCACGGGGATCATGGGTGGGTCGGAGAACGCGGTGCACCTGATCACCGAGGCGGGGGTCGAGGACTGGCCCCGCATGGGCAAGGACGAGGTGGCGCGCAGGCTGGCGGCCCGGATCGCCGAGCGTCTCGCCTGAGGAGCCGTGCGCCTCCGGCGGGGATATTTCAACGAGAATGAAACGGCGGACTGAAGGGGAGACGGAGATGCGGCCGGTGGTGAGGGTGATGCGCGAGGATTGGGCGGATGCGGCGCTGCCGCTGCCCTCCTATGAGACCGCGGGAGCCGCCGGGGCCGATCTGCGGGCGAACCTGCCCCCCGACATCCGGGCTGAGGGCATCGAGCTTGCGCCGCTCGGCCGGGCGCTGGTGCCCACGGGCCTGCGCGTCGAGATCCCTGACGGCTTCGAGCTGCAGATTCGTCCCCGTTCGGGATTGGCGCTGAAGCACGGCATATCCCTGCCCAACAGCCCCGGGACCATCGACGCCGATTACCGCGGCCCGCTTGGCGTGATCCTCGTCAACCTCGGCGCCGAGCCGTTCCGCATCGCTCATGGCGACCGGATCGCGCAGATCGTGGTGGCGCCCGTCGTGCAGGCGCTGTTCGAGCCGGCGGCGGAGCTGGGCGAGACGGCGCGCGGCGCAGGCGGCTTCGGATCGACCGGAACCGCGTGATGATGGCGCTCGTCCTCTTCGGGGCTGTGCTGTGGGGACTTGGCTGGGTCCTCGGCGTGCCGATCCGGCTGCGGGCCCTGCTGCTCGCCTGCCTCTGGCTGGGGGTCGTGCTCGCGCACCTGCTGCTGCCCGATGCGCATCCGTTCCGGCTTGCGACCGGCGGGCGCGCCGAGCCCTGGCTGGTGCTGGGTGGTCTCGCGGTGCTGGTTCTCGGCTATCGCTGGATGCTCTTCGCGCTGCGCCGGCGCGCGCAGGCCCGGGTGACGGCACGGCCTCCGGGCCTTTTCCGGCCGGTCGAGCTGGAGCGCTACGCGCGCCACATCATGCTGCGCGAGGTGGGCGGGCCTGGTCAGAAGCGGCTGAAGGAGGCGCGCGTTCTCGTGATCGGCGCGGGGGGCCTGGGTTCGCCCGCGCTCCTCTATCTCGCGGCGGCGGGGGTGGGGACCGTGGGGGTGATCGACGCGGATCAGGTGGAGGCCTCGAACCTGCAGCGGCAGGTGATCCATACCGATGCGCGGATCGGCTGGCCCAAGGTCCATTCGGCGGCCGAGGCGATGCGGGCGCTCAATCCCTTCATCGAGGTCCGGCCCTACGAGAAGCGGCTGACCGAGGAGAATGCGGCGGCGCTCCTTGCCGACTACGACCTGATCCTTGACGGAACGGACAATTTCGACACGCGCTATCTCGTCAACCGGGTGGCGGTCGAGGCGGGCAAGCCGCTGATCTCCGGTGCCATCGCGCAGTGGGAAGGGCAGGTGAGCCTCTACCATCCGGCAGAGGGCGGGCCCTGCTTCCAGTGCACCTTCCCGGAACGGCCCGCTCCGGGCCTCGTGCCCACCTGCGCAGAGGCGGGGGTCATCGCGCCCTTGCCGGGGGTGGTGGGCTCGATCATGGCGGTAGAGGCGGTCAAGCATCTGACCGGCGCCGGCGCCACCCTGCGCGGCGCGCTTCTCATCTACGACGCGCTTTGGGGCGAGACACGGCGGATCGGGCTGAAGCCGCGGCCCGGCTGCCCCGTCTGCGGCGGATCGGGCAAAGCCGCCTGATCGGCGGGGCAGGCAGGGCCGGCTGACTGGCCACGGGACACAGCCGCCTGATCGGCAGGGATGGACGGCGGGCAGGTCGCGCCCTAGCCTTGAAGGCGAAGGAGACCCGCCATGACCAATCCGCTGCTCACCCCCTGGGCCACGCCCTTTGCCCTGCCGCCCTTCGCCGACATCCTGGACGAGCAGTTCGGTCCCGCCATCGAGGAGGGACTGGCCGAGGCGCGCCGGGCCATCGCGGCCATCGCGGACAATCCCGAGGCGCCCGGCTTCGCGAACACCATCGAGGCGCTGGAACTGGCCGAGGAGACGCTCGATCGGGTGGCGGGGGTGTTCTACAACCTCGCCGGCGCCGACAGCAACGAGGCGCGGGAGGCGCTGCAGCGCGAGCTTGCGCCGAAGATGTCGGCCTTCTCCTCCGAGATCGTGAACAACCGCCCGCTCTTCCGGCGGATCGAGACGCTCTGGCAGGGGCGCGCGGGGCTCGGCCTGTCGCCCGAGCAGGAGCGGGTGCTGTTGCTTTACCGGCGCATGTTCGTGCGCTCGGGCGCCGAGCTGGAGGGGGCCGAGGCCGAGAAGTTGACAGCGGTCAAGGCGCGGCTTGCGGTGCTGGGCACGACCTTCTCGCAGAACCTGCTGGCCGATGAGCGCGACTGGATGATGCCGCTCGCCGAGGAGGATCTGGAGGGGCTGCCCGATTTCGTCATCGAGACCGCGCGGGCGGCGGGAGCCGAGCGCGGCGCCGGAGGGCCGGTGGTCACGCTCAACCGCTCGCTGATCGTGCCCTTCCTGCAGTTCTCGCCCCGGCGGGAGCTGCGGCGGCGGGCCTACGAGGCCTGGGTCGCTCGTGGCGCGAACGGGAATGCCACGGACAACCGCGCGGTTGCGGCTGAAATCCTCGCGCTGCGGTCCGAGCGGGCGCAGCTTCTGGGCTATCCTGACTTCGCCTCCTACAAGCTCGAGACCGAGATGGCCAAGACGCCGGAGGCGGTGCGCGAGCTGCTGCTGCGGGTCTGGGCGCCCGCCAAGGCCCGCGCCGAGGCGGACCGGGCGGTGCTCGAGGCGATGATGCACCGCGACGGGATCAACGGCGATCTCGAGCCCTGGGACTGGCGCTACTATTCCGAGAAGCGCCGCGCGGCCGAGTTCGATCTCGACGAGGCGGCACTGAAGCCCTACCTGCCGCTCGACCGGATGATCGAGGCGGCCTTCGACTGCGCGCAGCGTCTGTTCGGGCTGGAGTTCCGGCCGCTCGACGTGCCGCTCTATCACCCCGACGTGCGGGCCTGGGAAGTCACGCGCGAGGGGCGGCACATGGCGGTGTTCCTCGGCGACTATTTCGCGCGGTCCTCGAAACGGTCGGGCGCCTGGTGCTCGACCATGCGCGGGCAGCGCAAGCTCGGCGGAGAGGTGCGGCCCATCGTGGTCAATGTCTGCAACTTCGCCAAGGGCGAGCCCGCGCTCCTGTCCTGGGACGATGCGCGCACGCTCTTCCACGAGTTTGGACATGCGCTGCACCAGATGCTGTCGGACGTGACCTACGGCTTCATCTCGGGCACCTCGGTCGCCCGCGACTTCGTGGAGCTGCCGAGCCAGCTCTACGAGCACTGGCTCGAGGTGCCGGAGGTGCTGGAGGCCCATGCGCGGCACTGGCAGACCGGGGCTCCGATGCCGGCCGAGATGCGCGAGCGGCTGCTTGCGGCCTCGACCTACGATCAGGGCTTCGCGACGGTCGAGTTCATCTCGTCGGCCATGGTGGATCTGGCGTTCCACGAGGGCGCGCCGCCGGCCGATCCGATGGCAAAGCAGGCGGAGGTGCTGGAGGGGCTCGGGATGCCGAAGGCGATCCGGATGCGCCATGCGACGCCGCATTTCGCGCATGTCTTCTCTGGCGACGGCTATTCCGCGGGCTATTACAGTTACATGTGGTCCGAAGTCATGGATGCGGACGCCTTCGCGGCCTTCGAGGAGGCGGGCGGCGCCTTCGATCCCGGGATGGCGCGCAAGCTCGAGCGGCATGTGCTCTCGGCGGGCGGGTCGGAGGAGGCGGAGGCGCTCTACACCGCCTTCCGCGGCCGGATGCCGGGTGTGGAGGCGCTGCTGCGGGGCAGGGGCCTGCTCGACGCCGCGTGACTGCGGGTGGTGGAGACGGGGCGCGGCGCTGATGCCGGGCCTCAGGGATGCGACAACTGGACAAGGGAGATCCGGATGAAAGCTGTGGCCCTGCTCGCCCTTCTCGCGCTGGTGGCCTGCGAGCGGCATGTGCCCTCGTCGCGCTGGCTGGGGGCGCCCTTCTTCCTCGATCCGACGGTGCAGCCGGTCGATATCGCGGGCCGCTGGTATGAGGTGGCGAGCTATCCCGCCCCGTTCCAGAAGGGCTGCACGGGCACCACGGCCGAGTATAGACCGCTGCCGGACGGGCGCATCGCGCTCACGAACCGCTGCCGGGTCGGCGACACCCTGCGTGAGATTTCTGGGACGGCGCAGGTGGTCGCGCCCGGCAGGCTGACGGTGAACCTGCAGGGCGTGCCCTTCGGCGGCGACTACTGGATCCTTGGCCAGTCGCGCGACGGCCGAACCCTCGTGGTCGGGACACCGACCCGCATCGCCGGCTGGGTGCTGCACCGCGATGCCGAGATCGGGCCGGAGGAGCTGCGTGCGGCCCGCGACCTTTTCGAGCGGAGCGGATACGATCCGGCCGCGCTCGAGCGCACCGGTCGGCCGTGGATGCGAACGCAGCCGATCACGTCGGGCGCCTGGGTCAAGTAGTCCCGACGCACGAGCCGGAGGTGCCGCCCGCGGGGGCATCGAACCCCCGCGCGCGGCGCTGCCGCGGAATGATCCGCAGCCGCCTCATTCGCCGCGCGGGAAGCGCTTGTTCTCCTCGAGCACGTTCAGGTCCATGTGGTTGCGCATGTAGCGCTCGGACGCCTTCTGCAGCGGCTGGTAGTCCCACGGGTAATAGCCGCCCTGCCGCAGCGCCTCGTAGACCACCCAGCGCCGGGCCTGGCTCTCGCGCACGGCAGCGTCGAAGGCGTCGAGGTTCCAGCGGGCCTCCGACATGGCGCGCAGGCGGGCGAGGGTCTCGGCATGGGACGGTTCGGCCGCAAGATCGCACCGCTCGCCGGGATCGGCCTCGACGTCGAACAGTTGTTCGGGATCGGCAAGGCACCGGACATACTTCCACCGTCCGTCGCGAACGGCAACCAGCGGCGCGACGGATCCTTCGGCGGCATACTCCATGAGGACCGGTTCCGATCGGCGGGTGCCCTCCGCCAGCGGCACGAGGCTCATGCCGTCGGTCCAGGGCATGATCTCGGCCATGTCGATCCCTGCAAGCGCACAGAGCGTGGGCGTGACGTCGATCGTCGAGACCGGCCGTGCGATCCGTCCCGCAGGCAGGCCGGGCGCGGCGATCATCAGCGGCACCCGCGCCGACCCCTCGAAGAAGCTCATCTTGAACCAGAGGCCGCGCTCGCCCAGCATTTCGCCGTGATCCGAGACGAAGACCACAATCGCCTCCTGTCGCGACGCTTCAAGCACGGCGAGGATCTCGCCGATCTTGTCGTCGACATAGGAGATGTTGGCGAAATAGCCCTGCCGGGCGCGGCGCACATCCTCGGGTGTGATGTCGAAGGCCTTGAAGTCGCAGGCGTCCATCAGGCGACGGGAGTGGCTGTCCTGCGCCTCGTAGGGCAGGGCCTCCGGCGGCTCCAGCATTGGATGATTGTCGTAGAGGTCCCAGTACTTCCGGCGCGCGACGAAGGGATCGTGCGGATGTGTGAAGCTGACCGTCAGGCACCAGGGCCGCGCGTCCAGGCCGCGCGACAGGTCGTAGAGCTTCTGGATCGCCTGATGAGCGACGTCATCATCGTACTCCAGTTGGTTTGTGATCTCGGCCACGCCCGCGCCCGTGACCGAACCAAGGTTGTGATACCACCAGTCGATGCGCTCGCCGGGCTTGCGGTAATCCGGGGTCCAGCCGAAATCCGCGGGATAGATGTCGGTGGTCAGCCGCTCCTCGAAACCGTGAAGCTGATCGGGCCCCACGAAATGCATCTTTCCCGATAGTGTCGTCTGATAGCCCGCCCGCCGCAGATGATGGGCAAAGGTCGGGATGTCCGACGCGAATTCGGCGGCGTTGTCGTAGACCCGGGTGCGCGAGGGCAGCTGCCCCGACATGAACGAGGCGCGGGCCGGGGCGCAGAGCGGGCTTGCCGTATAACTGTTCGCGAACCGGACCGAGCGCTCGGCGAGCCGCTTCAGGTTCGGCGCGTGCAGCCACTCCGCCGGGCCGTCGGGAAAGAGCGTCCCGTTGAGCTGATCGACCATCAGGATAAGGATGTTGGGCTTCGTCATGGGGACCTTCTCGCAGTATCGGACACCGTCCTGCCCCGGCAGGGGCGGTCCGTCTGTTCCGAGGGCGACCTGTTGGCGACAGGTTTGCCCGTCTGCTCATCGGAAGCGGCCGCTGGCCATGGTCGCGACGGCCTGCGTGATGCGGGCGAAGCTCTCGGCTGCCCGCTCGACCCGGTGGCGGGCGCGCAGGAAGCCGTGGACGAGGCCGGGCTCTTCGATCCAGCGGGCGCGTCCGCCGGCGGCCCGGATGGCATCCCGGTAGTCGCGACCATCGTCGGTGAGCGGATCGCATTGCGCCGTCACGACAAGCGTCGGGGGCATTCCGCGGAAATCCGTGTCGCGAAGCGCATCCGCCGTGGGGTCGGACGCGGGCTCACGCCCGTCGTGCCGGGTTGCGGCCATGAAGAGCACATCCTGCCGCGACAGCATCGGCGCCGTGGCATGGGTGAGATAGCTGCCGCGATCCCGATTGCCTCCGAGCGGCGGGCAGATCAAAACCTGACCGGCGAGCGGCACCTGGCCGCGCAGTGCATGGACGGCCGAAGCGGCCAGAGCGCCGCCCGCATCCTCGCCCACGAGGACGAGCGGGCCCGGGAAGCTGCGCGCGACCGCTTTCACAGCCGCGAGCGTGTCCCGGAAAGCCGCGGGATGCGGATGCTCCGGCGCGAGCCGGTAATCCAGCGAGATCACCCGCAGTCCAGTGGCCGAGGCCAGTTCGGCGCAAAGATCGTCGGACTCGTCCAGGCCGCCGAGGACGAAGCCGCCGCCGTGAAGGAACAGGGCCGTTCCGGCAGCCGACGGGCCTTCATAGACCCGGCATGGACGATCGCCGAAACTCTCGTCCCGCAGGGTCACACCGTCGGGAAGCCCGGCACGGAAGGCGCGGCAGAGGTTTCGATGAAGCGCCCGCTGCTCGTCGAGCGGCAGGCGCGAGCCATCGGGCGGGAAGTGACGGGCGCTGTCGCGGATGAACTGCCAGGTCTCGGCATCGATGAGATCGTGATAGTCCGTCTCGTTCATGGCAGGTCTCTTCGCCGGCTTCGCCGTCACACTGCGTCGGATGGCGCGGCGCCGCAATGCCGACCGTCATGCGGCGGCATGCAAAAAGGGCGGGCCGGGGGCCCGCCCTCGTGCATCAGACGCGATGCTCAGGCGATCGAGATGTTCGTCGCCGATTCGCGGCCGTCGCGGCCCGATTCGATGTCGAAGGTGACGGCCTGGCCGTCGTTCAGCCCGCGGATGCCGGCACGCTCAAGCGCGGTGATGTGGACAAACACGTCCTTCTTGCCGCCTTCGGGGGCGATGAAGCCATAGCCCTTGGTGGCGTTGAACCATTTCACGGTGCCTTTGGCCATCGTGATGCTCCTCTCTCATGTGCCGCCCGCGGAAGTGCGGCGGCTCGGCTCAGTCAGGGCAAGATCGAATGACTGTTGCCGGCGAGGGAGACAGTGGTCGATAAAGATAACGTCGCGCGCGGCAGTATGGCCGAAGTGTGGCCATTTACAACAGAAATCACGGCCAGGGGCAGAATGCCGCCGGCACGTCGCATTGGCAGTCGAGGCGAGGAACGGTAGGGTCGTTCCGAAGGACATTCTGGAGACTGAACATGACCTGGGGAACCCTGATGAGCCGCGCCCACGGGATGTGCGAGTTCTGCGGCGGCATGGACGACTGCCTGCCGGTCGAGGTCGAGGGCGCAGGCGAGATCCTGATCTGTTCGATCTGCGACGGCGACCCGCCGGTCGAGCACTGGCGGTGCCTCGAATCCGCGGCGAAGTCGGATGTTCCGGAGGTGCAGGTCGCGGTCTGGCGTAAACTGGGCGAAATCGGCGAGCCATGGGCTGCCGAGATCCGTTCGACGATGCAGTTGTCGCCCGAGGCCCGGGCGCTCGTCTGAGAGCGCCCGGCGAGCCGCCTGCGGCCCATGCGGCGGATGGTCATGGGGCAACCGGATTCGGCGGCGAACTGAGTCGGCATGCCGCCGAGCCCGACGTTCGCGACCCGCAGTTCTGCCGGTCAGATCCGCCCCATGAGGATGAGGATCAGCACGACGACGACCACGACGCCCACGACGCCGGAAGGTCCATAGCCCCAGCCGCGCGAATAGCCCCAGTTCGGCAGGGCGCCGACGAGAATTAGGATCAGGATGATCAGAAGGATGGTCGACACGGTCATGGTGCTCCTCTCCGGCCGAATATGGCTTTCCGCGCCAACGTCTTGCGGCTGAGGCGGTTCCTGCCTGACGACAAATTCATATTATTGAATATGGTGTAATCGCCTGCTAGTCTCGCCCCTGCAACTCAATCAGGGAATCGATCGCATGACCCTCGACCGGATGGTGATGTTCTTTGCCGGATGCATGGTGCTTCTGAGCGTGCTGCTCACCATGCTCGTGTCTCCGCTCTTCGTCTGGTTCACCGTGTTCATCGGGCTGAACCTCGTCCAGTCATCCTTCACCGGGTTCTGTCCCGCCGCGATTGCGTTCCGGAAACTCGGCGTGAAAAGCGGCTGCGCCTTCGAGTGACGGCCAAGATGCGCCTTGAGCCTTGCCAGTTCGGCTGATGGCGCGCGCCGCTCCGCGCGGCGCGGACGCGACTAACGGGGTTGCGGCCGCCCCTGCCAAATGCGAGGCAGGCGGCCGGATCAGGGCAGGCGACGCGGCTCGAGCAGCTTGAGGCGGTCGCCCATCAGAGTGTTTACGTCACCCATGGAATCGAGCGATTCCTGCGTGCGCCGCGCCCGGTCGGTAAAGGGCGACGTCCGCCGGTAGAGGTCGTCCATCGAGCCGTCGGGTATCTGTGTCTCGTCCTGCGGCGGCACCGTCTGGACGCGCTGGCGTTCCAGCGCCTCGGCCTGCTCGCGGTGCTTGCAGATGAGGTAGTCGAGGGTCAGATCCTCGTCCGTGCGCAGAGGCGTGCCCTTCGACTTGACGCAGGCCGCCTGCGCCGCCCCCGGAAGGGCGAGCGCAAGAGCCGCGACAAGGAAGAGCCGCCGTGCCGTCATCTGGTGAACTTCTTGTACTTCACGCGATGAGGCTCCACCGACTCGGGACCGAGGCGGCGGATCTTGTCTTCCTCGTAGGCCTCGAAGTTGCCCTCGAACCATTCCACATGTGCATCTCCTTCGAAGGCCAGGATATGCGTGCAGAGCCGGTCGAGGAAGAAACGATCGTGCGAGATGATGATGGCCGAGCCCGCGAAATCGTCGATCGCGGCCTCCAGCGCCTGAAGCGTCTCGACGTCGAGGTCGTTGGTCGGTTCGTCGAGCAGCAGCACGTTCCCGCCCGAGCGCAGCAGCTTCGCCATGTGCACGCGGTTGCGTTCGCCGCCCGACAGCAGGCCCACCTTCTTCTGCTGGTCGGTGCCCTTGAAGTTGAACGCCCCGCAATAGGCGCGGCTGTTCATCTCGGCGTCGCCAAGGTGGATCACCTCCAGCCCGTCCGAGATCTCTTCCCAGACGGTCTTGTTCGGGTCGAGCGCGTCGCGCGACTGGTCCACATAGGAAAGCTGAACCGTGTCGCCGAGCGTGATCGTGCCCTCGTCCGGCGGCTCCTGCCCGGTCAGCATCTTGAACAGCGTCGACTTGCCGGCGCCGTTCGGCCCGATCACGCCCACGACGCCCCCCGGCGGGATCGAGAAGGAGAGATTCTCGATCAGGAGCTTGTCGCCCATGTGCTTCTTGAGGCCCTCGACCTCGATCACCTTGCCGCCGAGGCGCTCGCCGTTCGGAATGATGATCTGCGCGGTGTTGATCCGCTCGCGCACCGACTGCCCGGCCAGTTCGTTGTATTTCTGGATCCGGGCCTTCTGCTTGGCCTGACGCGCCTTCGCGCCCGAACGGATCCATTCCAGTTCGCGCTGCAGCACCTTCTGCTTGGCCTTGTCCTCGCGCGCTTCCTGCACCATCCGCTTGGCCTTCTGCTCCAGCCACGAGGAGTAGTTGCCTTCGTAGGGCACGCCGCGGCCGCGGTCGAGTTCGAGGATCCAGCCGGTGATGTCGTCGAGGAAGTAGCGGTCGTGGGTGACGATCAGGATCGTGCCCTTGTAGTCGATCAGGTGCTGCTGCAGCCAGGCGATCGATTCCGCGTCGAGGTGGTTGGTCGGTTCGTCCAGCAGCAGCATGTCAGGCGCTTCGAGCAGCAGCTTGCAGAGCGCCACGCGGCGGCGCTCGCCGCCCGAGAGGCTCTCCACATCGGCATCGTCCGGCGGGCAGCGCAGCGCCTCCATGGCGATGTCCACCTGGCTGTCGAGGTCCCAGAGGTTCTGCGCGTCGATCAGGTCCTGAAGCTGGGCCATCTCGTCCGCGGTCTCGTCCGAATAGTTCATGGCGAGTTCGTTGTAGCGCTCGAGGACCTCGCGCTTGGCCGCCACGCCTTCCATCACGTTTCCGCGAACGTTCAGTGCCGGGTCGAGTTGCGGCTCCTGCGCGAGATAGCCGACCTTCGCGCCCTTGGCGGCCCAGGCGTCGCCTTTGAAATCGGTGTCCATGCCCGCCATGATGCGCAGCAGGGTGGACTTGCCAGCGCCGTTGACGCCCACGACCCCGATCTTGACGCCCGGCAGGAAGTTCAGGTGAATGTTCTCGAAGCACTTCTTGCCGCCGGGGTAGGTCTTGGAGACGCCCTCCATGTGGTAGACGTATTGATACGAGGCCATGCCAACTCTCCGAAATCGCGGTTTGGCGGCCCTTGTACCGATTGCGCTGGACAAGCACAACGCGAGGATGGTTTCTCGGCGGCTCCGGGGGGCCGCGTCGATGCGTGGCTGTGATCTGGCGGGGCGGGTCCCGCCGCATGGGGGGACGGGTGCAGGGCTGGCCGGTGGCGAGGGCGGGGATGGTGATCGGCCTTCTCGGGGGATCCTTCGATCCTGCGCACGAGGGTCACGTCCACATCACCCGCGAGGCGCTGAAGCGGTTCAGGCTCGATCGGGTCTGGTGGCTGGTCTCGCCCGGAAATCCGTTGAAGTCGCGCCCGCCCGCGCCGCTCGCCCGCCGCCTTGCCGAGGCACGTCGTCTGATGCGACATCCGCGGGTGCGCGTCACCGGTCTCGAGGCGCGGATCGGCACGCGGTTCACGGCCGAGACGCTGGCCGTGCTGCGTCGCCGCTATCCCGGCGTGCGGTTCGTCTGGCTGATGGGCGCCGACAATCTCGCCCAGTTTCATCGATGGGAGCGGTGGCGCTCGATCATGGAGAGCGTGCCGGTAGGCATTCTCGCCCGCCCGGGCGCCGGCCTCCGCGGCCGGACCAGCCCTGCCGCCCGTATCTTCGCCGGATCGCTGATGCCGCAGGCGGAGGCTGCCGGGCTGGCGTCGCGGCAACCGCCCGTGTGGTGCTTCGTGGACCTGCCAATGGTGGACCTCTCCTCCACCGCGATCCGCGAAAGGGGGCATTGGCAGCGCTGAAGCGGTGACGACGGCGGAGCCGCGCGCCGTCGCGCGTCAGGCTGCGTCCGCGGTATGCCCGCGACGCCGCCCCCCGGATTTCAGACGAGCTTCGCCGTCATCGTGATGTCTGCCGTCATCAGCTTCGACACCGGACACCCGGCCTTGGCCTTCTCCGCCGCCTCGCGGAAGGCGTCCTCGCTCGCACCGGGGATCGACGCGCTGAGGTCGAGATGGATCGCGGTGATGGCGAAGCCGTCGTCCTGCTTGTCGAGCGAAACCGTGGCCGTCGTCTCGATACGGTCCGCGGTCAGTCCGGCCTCGCCCAGCACGTTCGACAGCGCCATCGAGAAGCAGCCGGCGTGGGCCGCACCGATCAGCTCCTCGGGATTGGTGCCGGGACCCTCCTCGAACCGCGTGTTGAACCCGTAGCGCGCTTCCGAAAGCACGCCCGATTGCGTGCTGACCGTGCCCTTGCCGGTCTTGAGATCGCCCGTCCAGACCGCCGAACCCTTGCGCTTCATGATATCCTCCGGTTGCCCGGGGCCGTCATTGCCCCGCCGTGGCAACGGCTGCGGCCTGCGCCCGGTTCCGGAGCGGGCGGGTTGCAGGCGCGGGCATCCCGGTGCCGCTTTCCGTGGCAACGCCGCCGGCGGGGGCTCGATGCCCCTGCCGGCGGCACCTCCCCGCCGATCCGACCCTCGGCAAGAGGGGCCGCCCGGACAACCGGACCACGCGGGGAAGCGCCTGAACCGGGTGCCTCAGGCTGCCAGATCGCCCGCAAGGCCCCGGTCGATCAGGGCGATGGTCTCGTCCACGCCGTAGAGCGCCACGAAGCCGCCGAAGCGCGGGCCTTCCGAAGCGCCCAGCAGCACTTCGTAGAGCGCCTTGAACCAGTCACGGAGCGGTTCGAACCCGTGCTCCTTGCCCACCGCAAAGACCATCGATTGCAGCGCCTCCGCATCAAGCCCGCCCTCCCAGGCCGCGAGCCGGGCGCGCAGATCGCCAATCGCCGCGCGCTCCTGATCCGTGGGCAGGCGGTAGACCCGCTTCGGCGCCACGAAGTCGTGGAAGTAGCGCACGGCGAAGCCCGCCGCCGCGTCGAGGTCGGGATGGGTCTCGGGGCTGGCCTCGGGCGCATAGCGCTTGATGAAGCCCCAGAGGCCGTCCTTGTCCTGCGCCTGCGCGACCGAGGCGAGGTTCAGCAGCATCGCAAAGCTCACCACCATCTTCGACTCCGGCGGCGCGCCGTGGTGGATGTGCCAGACCGGGTTGTCGATCTGCTTGGCCACCTCCTGCGAGGGGAACGCCCGAAGCTGCTGGTGATACTCGTCCACCGCCTTCGGGATCACGTCGAAATGCATCCGCTTGGCAGTCTTGGGCTTGAGGAACATGAAGTAGCTCAGGCTCTCGGTCGAAGCGTAGGTGAGCCACTCGTCGATGGTCAGACCGTTGCCCTTCGACTTCGAGATCTTCTCGCCCTTGTCGTCGAGGAACAGCTCATAGGTGAAATGCTCGGGCTTGCGGCCGCCCAGCACCTCGCAGATCCCGTCGTAGATCGGCGTGTTGGTCGAGTGGTCCTTGCCATACATCTCGAAGTCCACGTCGAGCGCGGCCCAGCGGGCGCCGAAGTCGGGCTTCCACTGCAGCTTCACGTTGCCCCCGGTGACGGGCAGGGTGGTCTCGGTGCCGTTCTCGTCGTCGAAGGTGATGGTGCCGTCCTTGGCGTTCACCTCCTTCAGCGGCACGTAGAGCACGCGGCCCGACGTGGGCGAGATCGGCAGGAAGATCGAATAGGTCTGCTGCCGCTCCTCGCGGAGGCTCGCCATCATGATCTCCATCAGCGCGTCGTAGCGCTCGCAGGCGCGGAGCAGCGTCGCGTCGAACTGGCCCGACCTGTAGAAGTCGGTGGCCGAGATGAACTCGTATTCGAACCCGAAGGTGTCGAGGAAGCGGCGCAGCATGGCGTTATTGTGGTGGCCGAAGCTCTCGTATTCCCCGAACGGGTCGGGGACCGAGGTCAGCGGCCGCTGCAGGTTCTCGCGCAGCATCGCGCCGTTCGGCACGTTGTCGGGCACCTTGCGCATCCCGTCCATGTCGTCCGAAAAGCAGATCAGCCGCGTCGGGATGTCCGAGATCGCCTCGAAGGCGCGGCGGATCATCGTCGTGCGCGCCACCTCTCCGAAGGTGCCGATATGCGGCAGACCCGAGGGGCCGTAGCCGGTCTCGAACAGGACATAGCCCTTCTCCGGTGCCTTGCCCTTGAAGCGGGCGAGGATCCGGCGGGCCTCTTCGAAGGGCCAGGCTTTGGACGTCATCGCGGCTTCGCGGAGGGCGGACATGGGCTGAGATCCTCGGGCAGTCGGGCGGCCCCGTGCCGCCCCGAACCTCCGTCCTGTATTGCCGGGGGTGGGGCGCGTCAATATTGCAGGCCCGGCCTTTCCCAAGCCTGCCGGATGCCGCCGGACGATCGGGCCGCGGCTTCGGCGTCAGGCTTCCGGTCCGCCGCGCCACCTGCCGATGACGCCATCGTGATCGCGTGCGCCCCGTCTTGCCCGAGCGGGAGCCGGGACATATTGTGCGCCGCGACATGGACTTCAGGATGCCAGCCTTGGCCGACACGCTCTCCTCGCTCAGCCCTCAGGATGCCCTCGTGGCGATCATGATCGCGGTCTCGTTCTCCGACGAGACGGTGCGCACGGTCGAGTTGATCGCCATCGAGAGGATCGTGAATCACCTGCCGATCTTTTCGGGCTACGACGGCGACCGGATCCGGCCCATCGCCCAGACCATCATCGACCTCTTCGAGGAGGACGAGGGGCTGGATGCCCTTTTCGGCCTGATCCGCTCCGCCCTCGAGGACCGCCTTTACGAGACTGCCTATGCGCTGGCCTGCGACGTCGCCGCGGCGGATGGGACGCTCGGCCAGCCGGAGCTGCGCATGCTCGAGGAGATCCGCAACGAGCTCGACATCGACCGCCTTCACGCCGCGGCCATCGAACGCGGCGCCCGCGCGCGGCACATGCTGGTCTGAGCGCGGCCGCGGATGCTCGAGCTGCAGGCGGGGATCGGGGGCTGTCTGCCCCCGGCCGCCCCTCCGGGGCGACTCCCCCGAGGATATTCGGGCGAGAATGAAGCAGAGAGTCGTCCCGCCGTGCCTCAGGCGGGGAGGGTGGCCCATCGGGCAATGAGTGCTCGCTGAAGCGCGCGGGCCCGCGCCAGCCATTCCGGGCCTCCCTGCGGACGTTCGCGCGCCTCCAGCGGCAGGGCCGCGCGGCGGGTGCGGTCGGCGCAGCAGATCGCGAAGACGAGTTCCCGGCCATCGCCGGGACTGGCGATTCCGACGAGCGCCGAGACGAAGTTGAGGGTGCCGGTCTTGGCCGCGACCGCGACCGGCGGGCCTGCCCTCTTCTTGCCCCGGTCGGCCGCGACCTCGGATCGCTTCAGGATCGGGCGCAGCCCCAGCCCCTCGCGTTCGGCGGCGAGCAGGGCCCTCACCATGTCGCCTGCCGAGACGAGCGAGCCGCCACTCAGGCCGGAATGGTCATGAAACTCGGTCGATAGGCCGAAGCGGCGGTTGGCCCATGCACTCATTGCCGCCGCCGACTGCGCGAGCGAGGGCGCGCGCGAGGCGGTCAGGCCGACCGCCTCGGCGGTCATGTTCGTCGAGAACTTCAGCATGTCGCGCAGGATCTCGCGCAGCGGGTCGCTCTGCCACTCGACGAGACTCTTGCCCTCCGGCCGGACGCGGACGACCTGCGCCGCCGGAAGCGTGATGCCCTGTGCCTTGGCGAGGGTCTGGAAGACCTCCGCGGTGTAGGTTTCGGGATGGCGCACCGGCAACCAGCGGCTGCCGGCCTTTCCGAGGGCGCTGCTCGCCACGGTCCAGCTGTCCGAGCCCTGATCGCCGGCATAGGTGTAGATCGGCAAGTCGCGGGTCACGACCTCCATCCGGGCCATGGCGACCTGCGGCACGAAGCGCTCGGCCCGGGCATCCATGGTCACCGACCAGCCCTTGGCGGCCCGCTTCCACTCGAAATGCACGCGGTTGAAGTTGAGGTTGAGGCCCGAGAGCGCCGGGTTGTAGCCGACGTGGGACGGCTGCTCGGGGTCGATCAGCGGCACGGAAGGCAAGGCACCGGCATCGGCGATGTAGCGGCCGGTCACGCCTCGCACGCCGGCCGCCGCGAGCCGTGCGGCCATGTCGCCGAGCGCATCGGTCGACAGCGTCGGATCGCCCGAGCCGGACAGCACGAGGTCGCCCTGCACGATGCCGTTCGTCACGGGGCCGGTGGCGAGGATCCGCGTGACGAAGCGGAAGTCCGGCCCGAGCGTCTCGAGCCCGTAGAGGGCGGTGATCGCCTTCGCGGTGCTGGCCGGCGGCAGGCGGAGCGCGGCATTGTGGGCTTCGAGGATCTGGCCCGTCGCGGCATCGGCGACCACGTAGGCGACGGCGCCGCCGAGCGCGGCCTTCGCAACGAGGCTTCCGGCATCGGGCGGAGGCTCGGCGAAACCGCGGCGAGGCGGGCGGGGCGAGGTCAGGGGCGCATCGGCAAGCGCGGGCGTGGCCGCGCCCGCGACAAGCGCGCCGAGCAGCCAGCGCCGGGTGAAGGTCATGCGAGGATCCTCATGGCCGGAAGGTAGCGAGAGCCTGTGCCTGCTGGCAAGTCCGGAGGTCTTCACGGCGTCTGACCGTTGCGTGGGCGTGCCTCTGTGCGTGCGCTGCCTTCACGGCGCCTGAGGATCCGCAGGGCATTGTGGGTGCCGGCAACGGGCCGCGGTCGTCGCGGGACCGGGCGGGGCGGTTCTCCGGCGTCCTGCCGAGGTCACGGCGATCGCGTCCGCGTTCCGCCGGCGCTGTTGGGCCGGCGATCGGCGGGAGCGCGGGGGAAGGGGCGGCGGAAGGCCGCCCCTTCTCATTCCGGGCGCAGGTCCGCGGGGGTCAGGCGCCAGGCGCGGCCGAACCCGCCATTCAGGACCGCCGAAACCGGCGTCAGCCGCGCGAAGGCGAAATCCGCGAAATCGACGTAGAGCTTGGCCTTCGGATGCGAGGCGAGCCAGTGCGCGCGCAGCGGCCCGTGCTCGGGCGAGCCGCGGGCGATGAGCCGCGCCCTGACCTTCACCATCAGCCGGGGGTGCGTCAAAGGGTCGCCCTTCGTGCCGGGGCTGCCCACCATGACGGCGGCGTCCGGATGGGCGCGGAGCGCCTCGAGATGCGGGGCCAGCCCCGAGACCAGCGTCAGCGGATCGCCTTCGGGATCCAGCCCGAAGGCGATCAGGCTGATCCCCGGTGTGCCCGTCGCCGCATCCGTCACGGCAAGCGAGGCATGCTGCGCCTTGGCCAGCAGCGTCTGCGCCAGTATCCTGGCGTCGTCATCGGCCGGCATCAGGGGGTCTTTGGGATCGGGCATGGTCCGCAGTGAGGGTTGACAAGCGCGGGGGGCGGCGTTCCGCTCGTGCCGACAATCGGTACAGGCATGCCATGCGCGAGACAACCCTGACCTTCTGGGACCATTTCCTGCCGAAGATCGTGACCGTCCTTCGAGAAGGATACGGGCTGCGCGACCTGAGGGCGGATGCCCTGGCGGGTCTGACCGTCGCGATCGTGGCCCTGCCGCTCTCGACGGCCATCGCCATCGCCTCGGGTGTGGGACCGGAGAGGGGGCTCTACACAGCCATCGTCGGCGGCTTCCTCGTCTCGGCTCTGGGTGGCAGCCGCTTCCAGATCGGCGGTCCCGCGGGGGCCTTCATCGTGCTGGTGGCGGCCTGCGTGATGCAGACCGGGATCTCCGGCCTGATCCTCGCCACCTTCCTCTCCGGCTTCATGCTCATCGGCGTGGGTACGCTGAAGCTTGGCAGCTACATCCGCTTCATCCCCTATCCGGTGACGGTGGGCTTCACCGCCGGGATCGCCGTCATCATCGGGGCGAGCCAGATGAAGGAGCTGCTGGGGCTCTCTCTTGCCGGGCCCGAGCCCTCGGCGCTGGTGGCGAAGATCGGCGCGCTCTGGGCTGCGCGCGGCACCCTCACGCCTGAGGCGCTTGCCGTCGCCGTGGCAACGATCAGCATGATCGAGATCCTGAAGCGTGTCGCGCGGCGCCTGCCGAACCTGCTGATCGCGGTCATCGTGGCCTCTGCGGCGGTCGAGGCGCTGCAACTGCCCGTCGAGACCATCGGCACCCGCTTTGGCGAGTTGCCGCAGATGCTGCCCATGCCCGCGCTGCCCGCCCTCGACACACAGGCCATCCTGGCCGCCTTGCCCTGGGCGGTCAGCTTCACGCTCCTCGGCGCGATCGAGTCGCTCCTCTCGGCCGTGGTGGCGGATGGCATGGCCGGCACCCAGCACCGCCCGAACGCCGAACTCATCGCGCAGGGCTGGGCCAATGTGGGCTCTGCGCTCTTCGGCGGCTTCTGCGTGACCGGCACCATCGCCCGCACCGCGACCAACGTTCGGGCGGGCTCGCGCGGGCCGGTCTCGGGCATGCTGCATGCGCTCTTCGTGCTGGGCTTCATGATGATCGCGGCGCCGCTCGCCGCCTATATCCCTCTGGCCGCACTGGCGGGCGTGCTGGCGGTGGTCGCCTGGAACATGTTCGAGAAGGAGGAATTCTGGGCTCTCCTGCGGACGTCGCGCGGCGATGCGATGGTCGTGCTGGCCACCTTCCTGCTGGTGATCTTCCGCGATCTGACCGAGGGCATCGTGGTGGGCTTCGCCCTCGGCGGCCTCGTCTTCATCCGCCGCATGTCCGAGAGCGCCTCGGCCGAGCCTGCGCCGGTGCCGGAAGCCGGCGGCGCCGTCACCTCCGAGCGCGTGGTCTACCGGCTGCGCGGCCCCTACTTCTTCGGGGCTGCGGCCATGCTCGGCTCCGCGCTCGACCGGTTCGCCGAACGCCCGCGCGCCTTCGTGCTGGACTTCACGGAGGTGCCCTTCATCGACAGCTCCGGGGCGCGGTCCTTCGAGCTTCTGGCGCACAAGATGCACCGTCGCGGCGGGCAGCTCTTCATCACCGGAGCCAATGTCGAGGTGCGCCGCGTTCTGCTGGCGCAGGGCCTGCGTGAGCCGCATGTGCGCTACCTGCCCGACGTCGCGGGCGTCGACGCCATTCTTGGCACCTCCTGAGCGAATCAAGCGGGTCGCCCACGGGTTGCGCGCGGCGACATCCTGCCGCTGCGTCTTTCGCGATTGTCGGCGGTGGAGTCCCTGCGAAAGGCTTCAGAAAAAGTTTCAGAGCGTGACGCTGCGTCACCGCACTTCGACATACCGTTGAAAAACAAGCGCAATTGGCTTTGTCAATTTTCAGGATTTACTACTTTGCGCGGCGGCCAGTAAATGAAATTACAAAAAAACCGTTCTTGGAAAAAGAGTTACGCAAAAATTGACTGATGCGTTACACTCTGTCTAATGGAGGAGGGTGGCCGCGGTGGCGGCCGTGTGGCGGGGTCGTGCACGGCCCGCATGTTGGAGGAGCTTTCATGGATCACGCTCAGGCGAATGCGATCTATCCCGCGTCGGCAGACTTCATTGCGCAGGCCCATGTAGACGCGGCCGGTTACGAGCGGATGTATGCCGCATCCGTGGCCGACCCGGATGCCTTCTGGGGCGAACAGGGCAAGCGGCTCGACTGGATCAAGCCCTACACGAAGGTCAAGGACACGAACTTCAAGCTCGGCGAAGTGTCGATCAAGTGGTTTCAGGACGGCACGCTGAACGTCGCATGGAACTGCATCGACCGTCACCTCGCGACCCGCGGCAAGCAGACCGCGATCATCTGGGAGCCGGACGACCCGAACGCGCCGGCGCAGCACATCAGCTATCAGGAACTGCACGACAACGTCTGCCGCATGGCGAACGTTCTGGTGAGCCAGGGCGTCCGCAAGGGCGACCGGGTGGTGATGTATCTGCCGATGATCCCCGAGGCCGCCTATGCGATGCTGGCCTGCGCCCGGATCGGCGCGATCCATTCGGTCGTCTTCGCGGGCTTCTCGCCGGACGCGCTCGCGAACCGGATCAACGACTGCCAGGCCAAGGTGGTGATCACCGCCGACACCGCTCCGCGCGGCGGCCGGCGCACGCCGCTCAAGTCGAACACCGACGCGGCGCTGCTGCACTGCTCGGACCGGGTGCGCTGCCTCGTCGTCAAGCACACGGGCGACCAGATCCACTGGATGGACGGTCGCGACGTGGACGTGAAGGAACTGATGCGCCACGCCTCGCCCGACTGCCCGATCGAGGAGATGGGAGCCGAGGATCCGCTGTTCATCCTCTACACGTCGGGCTCGACCGGCAAGCCGAAGGGCGTGGTCCACACGACCGGCGGCTACCTCACCTACGCCTCGATGACCCACCAGATGACCTTCGACTACCACGACGGCGACGTGTTCTGGTGCACGGCTG
Organism: Rhodobacter sp. NSM; assembly: GCF_052244495.1. Taxonomy (NCBI): domain Bacteria; kingdom Pseudomonadati; phylum Pseudomonadota; class Alphaproteobacteria; order Rhodobacterales; genus Rhodobacter; species Rhodobacter sp. NSM. The sequence continues at coordinate 155,171 of NZ_JBQPXH010000004.1, read as the reverse complement.
ACGTGGGCTGGGTCACGGGTCACAGCTACATCGTCTACGGACCGCTGGCGAACGGCGCGACCACCGTCATGTTCGAGGGCGTGCCGACCTATCCGGATGCCGGCCGCTTCTGGGCCGTCTGCGAGAAGCACAAGGTCAACCAGTTCTACACCGCGCCGACCGCGATCCGCTCGCTCATGGGCCTCGGGCCGGAATGGGTGGACAAGTACGACCTGTCGTCGCTCAAGGTGCTGGGCTCGGTCGGCGAGCCGATCAATCCCGAGGCCTGGAGCTGGTACAACACCCATGTCGGCAAGGGCCGCTGCCCGATCGTCGATACCTTCTGGCAGACCGAAACCGGCGGCCACATGATCACGCCCCTGCCGGGTGCGATTCCGGTCAAGCCGGGGGCGGCCTCGAAGCCCTTCTTCGGCGTCAAGCCGGTTGTGCTCGACCCGACGGACGGTCATGAACTGACCGAGATGGCCACCGAAGGCGTGCTCTGCATGGCCGACAGCTGGCCGGGCCAGATGCGCACGCTGTGGGGCGATCACGAGCGGTTCGAAGAGGCCTATTTCTCGCAATACAAGGGCTACTACTTCACCGGTGACGGCTGCCGCCGGGATGCCGACGGCTATTACTGGGTCACCGGCCGCGTGGACGACGTGATCAACGTCTCCGGCCACCGGATGGGCACGGCCGAGGTTGAAAGCGCGCTCGTGGCTCACGCCCAGGTGGCCGAGGCCGCCGTGGTCGGCTATCCGCACGACATCAAGGGCCAGGGCATCTACGCCTATGTCACCCTGATGAACGGGGTCGAGCCCTCCGAGGACCTGCGCAAGGATCTTGTGAAATGGGTGCGGACCGAGATCGGCCCGATCGCTTCGCCCGACGTCATCCAGTGGGCACCGGGCCTGCCCAAGACCCGTTCGGGCAAGATCATGCGGCGCATCCTGCGCAAGATCGCCGAGAATGACTTCGGCAGTCTGGGCGATACCTCGACGCTGGCCGATCCCTCGGTGGTGGACGACCTGATCGCCAACCGCAAGAACCGGGGCTGAGGCATGGAGGGCGTGACCGGGACGACGACCCGTCCGGCCGTGCTGATCCTGCTCGGGCCTCCGGGTGCGGGCAAGGGCACCCAGGCGCGGATGCTGGAGGAGCGCTTCGGCCTCGTCCAGCTCTCGACCGGGGACCTGCTGCGGGCCGCGGTGGCCGCCGGCACACCCGCCGGCATGGCCGCCAAGGCGGTGATGGAGGCGGGCGGCCTCGTCTCGGACGAGATCGTGCTGGCCATCCTCGCGGACCGCATGGCCGAGCCCGACGTCTCGCGCGGCATCATCCTCGACGGCTTTCCCCGCACCGCGGGGCAGGCCGAGGCGCTCGACGGGCTGCTCGGCCGCAGCGGGCAGCGCGTGACCGCGGCGATCAGCCTCGAGGTTGACGACGCCGCCATGGTCGAGCGCGTGTCCGGCCGATCCACCTGCGCCCGATGCGGGGAAGGATATCACGACCGCTTCAAGCAGCCTCGGGCTGCGGGAAGCTGCGACAAGTGCGGAGGGACGGAGTTCAGGCGCCGTCCCGACGACAATGCCGAAACCGTGGGAGCGCGGCTGGCCGCCTACCATGCGCAGACGGCGCCGCTGATCGCCTACTACGACGGCTGCGGCGTGCTGGAACGGATCGACGCGATGGGTGCCATCGACGAGATCGCCAGCGCCCTCGGCCGGATCGTGGAGCGCGTATCCGCGTGAACAAGCCTGCGTCCCTCGAGGAGGGGGGACGCAGGCAGGCAGAAGAAACCTACAGGGAGAAGGTCCAATGGTGGACAGAACTGGTCATGTGACATCAGACCGGACGTCGTCGAATGCCTACTGGTCGGCGAACGTCCGCATCATCCTCATTTCGCTGGCGATCTGGTTCGCCTGCTCCTTCGGGCTGGGGATTCTCCTGCGCCCGGCGCTCGAGGGCATCAAGATCGGCGGCGCCGATCTCGGCTTCTGGTTCGCGCAGCAGGGCTCGATCTACGTCTTCCTCGTGCTGATCTTCGTCTATGCGGTCGTCATGAACCGCCTGGACCGCCAGTACGGCGTGGACGAGTAAGGGAGGCGGGACAGCATGGATCAATTCACCCTCAACCTGATCGTGGTTGGCATCACCTTTGCCATCTACATCGGGATCGCGGTCTGGGCCCGGGCGGGCTCGACGGCCGAGTTCTACGCGGCCGGGCAGGGCGTCCACCCCGTCATGAACGGCATGGCGACGGGCGCCGACTGGATGTCGGCGGCCTCCTTCATCTCGATGGCGGGCATCATCGCCCTCGCGCCTGCGGGCGGCTACACCCAGTCGGCCTTCCTCATGGGCTGGACCGGCGGCTACGTGCTGCTCGCGCTGCTGCTTGCACCCTACCTGCGCAAGTTCGGCAAGTTCACGGTGCCGGAGTTCATCGGTGACCGCTTCTACTCGGGCGGTGCCCGTCTTCTGGCGGTGATCTGCCTCATCATCATCTCGATCACCTACGTGATCGGGCAGATGCGCGGCGTGGGCGTGACCTTCGGGCGCTTCCTTGAGATCTCGACCGACATGGGCCTCTACATCGGTGCGGCGATCGTCTTCGCCTATGCCGTGTTCGGCGGCATGAAGGGCATCACCTACACGCAGGTCGCGCAGTATGTCGTGCTGATCATCGCCTACACGATCCCGGCGATCTTCATCTCGCTCGCCCTGACCGGCGCGTTCCTGCCCCAGCTCGGCCTGATCGGCGACTATGCCCCGGGCGGCGGCGACCAGGCCTTCCTCGGCAAGCTTGACCAGGTCGTGACGGAACTCGGCTTCACCGCCTACACCGCCGACACTCCGTCGATGCTGAACATGTTCCTGTTCACCATGTCGCTGATGATCGGCACCGCGGGCCTGCCCCACGTCATCATCCGCTTCTTCACCGTGCCGAAGGTGGCCGATGCCCGCTCCTCGGCCGGCTGGGCGCTCGTCTTCATCGCGCTTCTCTACACCGTGGCTCCGGCCGTGGGCTCGATGGCGCGCCTGAACCTGACCACCACCATGTGGCCCGGCGCCGTGACGGGCAATGCGCTGGACGCCGATGCGATCTCTGTCGAGTCGATCCAGACGGATCCGCGCCTGAACTGGGTGAAGACCTGGGAACAGACCGGCCTCCTCGTGATGGAAGACCTGAACGGCGACGGCAAGATCCAGTACTACAACGACAAGAACCCGGCGATGGCCGACGTGGCCGCCGAGCGCGGCTGGGCCGGCAACGAAGTCACCAAGATCGACAACGACATCATGGTGCTTGCCAACCCCGAGATCGCGGCTCTTCCGGGCTGGGTGATCGCGCTCGTGGCCGCCGGCGCTCTGGCTGCCGCCCTCTCGACCGCCGCGGGCCTGCTGCTCGCCATCTCGTCGGCGATCTCGCACGACCTCATCAAGGGCTCGATCAACCCGAACATCTCGGAGAAGGGCGAGCTTCTGGCCGCGCGGATCTCGATGACCGGCGCGATCGCGATCGCCACCTGGCTCGGCCTCAACCCGCCCGGCTTTGCCGCGCAGGTGGTGGCGCTGGCCTTCGGTCTGGCCGCCGCGACGATCTTCCCGGCGCTGATGATGGGGATCTTCTCCAAGCGCGTGAACAAGGAAGGCGCCATCCTCGGGATGCTCGTCGGCCTGATCTTCACCGCGGTCTACATCTTCCTCTACAAGGGCTGGTTCTTCGTCCCCGGCACCGCGATGTACGAGGACGTTCCGGCCAACTACTTCTTCGGCATCTCGCCGCTCTCGATCGGCACCATCGGTGCGATCCTGAACTTCGCCGTCGCCTTCGGCGTGTCGGCGGTGACCAAGGCTCCGCCGCGTCAGGTGGTCGATCTGGTCGAGAGCATCCGCATCCCGCGCGGTGCCGGCAAAGCCACGGCCCACTGAGGCCCAGGGTGCGCCCCGTCAGGGGCGCACCAACCCCGGTGCAGTGTCGAGGAGCCTCATGGAAGACGTCCAGACCATCGTGAGCTTTCTGGAGACGGTGCATCCCTACGACAGCCTGCCGCAGGACGAGCTGGCGCGTGTCGCCGGTTCCTTCAGCCGCAGGGAGATCACCGCCGGCGAGACGGTCTACAGTCACGGCGATCGGCTGGTCGGCCTCTACCTCGTCAAGCGGGGCGGCATCGAGATCCTCGAACCTTCGGGCGACGTGATCTCGGTCCTCGGTCCGCGCAACTCCTTTGGCGAGCGCGGGCTGATGCGCGACGGCCGCGCGGCCACCACGGCGCGGGCGACGACCGACGGCGTCCTGCTCATGCTTCCGGCCGAGCAGTTCCGCAGCCTCTTCGCCGCCTCGCCCGCCTTCGAGCGCTTCTTCACGCGGCGCCGGACGCAGGGCTACCGCGCCTCCGACCTGACGACACAGAAGGTCGTGGATCTGATGGCTCGCAAGCCGGTGACCTGCGGTCCGGCCGAGACGATCCGCAGCGCAGCAATGAAGATGCGTGATGCGGGCGTCTCGTCGCTCGGCGTCGTGGACGGCGCGACCTTCCTCGGCATCGTCACCACCCGCGACATGACGAACAAGGTCGTGGCGGTGGGGCTCGACCCCACGACTCCGGTGGCCGAGGTCATGACCCGCGATCCCATCGCCCTTTCGCCCGACGCGCTGGGCTCCGACATCCTTCACGTGATGCTCGAGCGGCGAATCGGTCACCTGCCGGTGATCGAGGAGGGACGCCTCGTCGGCATGATCACCCAGACCGACCTCACCCGCTTCCAGGCGGTGTCGTCGGCGCAGCTCGTCCGCGACGCGGCCACCGCCGAGTCGCTCTCCGAGCTGCAGGCGGTGACGGCGCGGATCCCGAAGCTGCTCGTGCAACTCGTGGCGGGGCACAACTCGCACGAGGTGGTCACGCGGCTCATCACGGACATCACCGACACGGTCACGCGGCGCCTGCTCGTCCTCGCCGAGCAGGAACTCGGGCCACCCCCTGTCGCCTATTGCTGGTGCGCCTGCGGCAGCCAGGGCCGGCAGGAGCAGACCGGCGTCTCGGATCAGGACAACTGCCTGATCCTCTCGGACAAGGTCCTTCCCGCCGACGAGCCCTGGTTCGCGGCGCTCGCGAAATTCGTGTCGGACGGGCTGGACGCCTGCGGCTACGTCCACTGCCCCGGCGACATGATGGCGACCAACTCCCGCTGGCGGCAGCCGCTCGCAGTGTGGCGGCAGTATTTCCTCGGCTGGATCGACCGGCCGGACCCGATGGCGCAGATGCTCTCGTCGGTCATGTTCGACCTGCGGCCCATCGGCGGGAACGAAAACCTGTTCCACGAGCTGCAGGCGGACACGCTGGAAATGGCGGCGAAGAACTCGATCTTCGTCGCGCACATGATCTCGAACTCGCTGAAGCATACGCCGCCGCTCGGGCTGATCCGGGGCTTCGCGACGATCCGCTCGGGCGAGCACAAGAACCACATCGACCTGAAGCACAACGGTGTCGTGCCGGTCATCGACCTTGGCCGCGTCTATGCGCTCATTGGCGAGCTCGAGCCGGTGAATACCCGGGCGCGGCTGCAGGCGGCCGAGAATGCCGGCGTGATCTCGGTCTCGGGCGCGCGGGATCTGGTCGAGGCCTACGACATGGTCGCGCAGATCCGCCTCGAGAACCAGGCGCGGCTGATCCGCTCGGGGCGCGCGCCGGACAATTTCCTCGCGCCCTCGGACCTTTCGGATTTCGAGCGCAGCCACCTGCGCGACGCCTTCGTCGTCGTGCGCACCATGCAATCCGCGCTGGGCTCTGCCCGCGGCGCGCGCACCTGAAGGCCCGCCCATGGTCATGGACCTCCTCGCCACCCTCGCCGCCGGAGCCGGTCTCGCCGGGATCGCCATGCTCCTGCGCGTGCTGAGCCGCCGCCGGCTGCCGAAGTGGCTCGTGCCGATCGCGGCGGGTGCCGGGATGCTGCTCTTCTCGATCTGGAACGAATACAGCTGGTATCCGCGCGTGACCGCGGCCCTGCCGCCCGAAGTCGTGGTGATCTCGGCGCCCGAGGACCGGGTCGGCCTCCGGCCATGGACCATGATCTTTCCGGTCGCCACGCGCTTCATGGCGCTCGACGCGACGGGGATGCTGCGGTCGGAAAGCAATCCCGCCATCCGCCGCGCCGAGGTGGTGGTGGTGCAGCGCTGGCACAACACCCAGCGCGTTCCCATGGCCTTCGACTGCGAGGGCCGGCGCACGGCGAATCTCGAAACGGGGTCGGAGCTTCGGCCCGACGGCACCCTGACCGGCACCGACTGGCTGCCGGTGAGGGAGGAGGACCAACTGCTGAAGGCGGCCTGCAGGGAGGGGTGACATGGCCGATGGAGCCAGAAAGCGCCGTATCCTCGTGGTGGAGGACGAGGATAACATCGCCATCGCGCTGGACTATCTGATCACGCGCGAAGGCTACGAGCACGACAGGGTGGCAAGCGGGGCCGAGGCGCTCGGCCGCATCCGCTCCACCCATCCCGATCTCGTGCTTCTCGACGTCATGCTGCCCGAGGTCTCGGGCTACGAAATCTGTCAGGGCGTGCGGCTCGATCCCACGCTTGCCGACGTCAAGATCCTGATGATGACGGCGCGCGGGTCGGCCATCGAGCGCAAGAAGGGGCTGGCGCTCGGCGCGGACGGCTTCATCTCGAAGCCGTTCGAACTCAAGGCCCTGCGCGAGGAGGTCCGCCGGCTGCTGGGCGAGGGGGGCTGAGCCATGCTCGATCGCCTGAACCTGCGCGTGCGGATCCTTCTCTTCTTCGCGGCGCTGGCGGTCGGTGCGAACGTGGCGGTAGCGATCGGCCTGTTCCTCGCCTACCGGCGCCTGAGCGCTCCCGAACTGCTTCCCGCCTTCGAGCAGGTGGGCATCGTTGCCGGCGCGGTGATCCTCGGACTGGTCACCTGGATCTGGTATCTCTTCGACGCGAACGTGGCGCTGCCCATCATCCGGCTGGCCTCCAAGCTCCGCGCCCGCGCCCATGCGGCCATCGATGGCGCGATGGAGGAGCCGACGGCGCGCTACCTCGGAGACCTTGAACCCGCTGCCTCGGCGACCGCGCTGACTCTCGCCGAGACGCGTGACGCGCTGGCCGAATCCGTTGCGCGCGAGACATCGCGGCTCTCTTCCGAGAAGGCGCGGCTCGAGGCGCTGCTGTCGGACGTGCCGGTGGGCGTGCTGCTCTGCTCGGGCGACCACCAGCTTGTCTTCTACAACGGCCCGGCGACGGACCTGATGAACACGGCCGGTGCGCCGGGGCTCGACCGCAACCTCTTCGACTACCTGCGCGACGGCCCCATCCGCCATGCGCACCAGCGCCTTGTCGATGCCGGTGATCCGGACGCGGCCTCGGATATCCTCTGCACGACCGTGGTGGGGGCGCGGGTGCTTGCGGCCCGGATGCGCCTCATCGGCGGCGAGACGACCAAGCCCGGCTACGTGCTGACGCTGCGCGACGTGACCTCGGCACTTGCCTCCTACGCCCGGCGCGAGGCGCTGCTGGCGGAGGTCTTCGACCGGGTGCGCCGGCCCGCGGCCAACCTCCAGACCCTCTTCGAGGTGCTGCCGCCGGGCACCTGCCCGCCACCGGATGTCGAGCGTGCGCTCCGGCAGGAGGTCGGCGGCCTTGCCGCCGCGATCACCGACCTCGGCACGCGACACGACGAGAGCCGGCACGACGGCTGGCCGCTGTCGATCACGCGGGCCTCGGACCTGCTCGACGGATTGCGGGCGCGCATGGAACAGGCGGGCCTCACGGCCGAGATCGGCGAGGCGCCGCTCCTGCTGCGCTGCAACGGCTTCGAGGTCATCGGGCTGGTCGCAACGCTGGCCGCCCGCGTCGCCGCGCGGCGCACCGGCCACCACTTCCGGGTGACGATGAGCGAGGACGGGACGGAGGCGATGCTGCGGCTGGTCTGGTCAGGCGAGCCTCTGCCGGTGGGCCTGCTCGAGGACTGGCTGGGCGAGCCGCTCGAACCGGGCGTGCCCGAGGTGACGGGGCGGACGGTGCTCTCCACCCACACGACCGAGATCTGGCCCGAGCCGGCGGGGCAGGGCGAGAACGCGCTCTGCCTGCCGCTCCGCGCGGCGCGTCGGACCGGACGGCGTCCGCGGCCGATCCCGCGGGCGGTGGTCTATGATTTCGACCTCTTGTCCAAGGCGCGCAACGAGCGGGTTGCCGACACGCGTCTTGAGGACCTGACCTATGTCGTCTTCGATACGGAGACCACGGGCCTCATGCCCTCGCAGGATGAGATCGTGCAGATCGCTGCCGTCCGGATCGTCAACGGCCGGCGTGTCGAGGGCGAGGTCTTCGACACGCTGGTCAATCCGCACCGACCGATCCCGCCCTCCTCGACCGAGGTGCACGGCATCACGGATGCGATGGTCGCCGACGCGCCGGACATGATCGAGGTCGGTCAGCAGTTCCACAAGTTCGCCGAGGGCGCCGTGCTCGTCGCCCATAATGCGCCCTTCGACATGGAGTTCCTGCGACGCGCCGAACTGCAGATCAGCCGTCGGTTCGACAATCCGATCCTCGACACCGTGCTCCTGTCGGCGGTGCTGTTCGGGCAGACAGAGGTGCACAGCCTCGACGCGCTGACGCATCGTCTCGGCATCACCATCCCCGAGGAGGCGCGGCACACCGCCATCGGCGATACGGTGGCGACGGCGGACGCCTTCCTCAAGCTCCTGCCCATGCTTCAGGGGAGGGGGTTCGAGACCTTCGGCGACGTCCTGACCGAGGTCCGTCGCCACGGAAGGCTGCTCAGGGACCTGAACGAGGCTCACCTGACCGACGCCTGAATGGAGCGGGCAGACCCCCGGACGGTGCTCCGTTCTCAGGCTTCGCTCAGGCCGCGAACGGATCCTCGGGATAGCCGACGCCGGTCAGGTAGAGCCCCTGCGGCGGGCAGACCGGACCGCAGGCGGCGCGGTCCCGAGCCTCAAGCGCCTCCTTCACCTGCTTCGGCGTCCAGGCTCCGGCGCCGACCCGCTCGAGTGTGCCGACGATCGATCGCACCTGGTTGTGCAGGAAGCTGCGCGCCCGCAGTCGGAAGCGGTATTCCGTGCCGTTCGGCACCTCCACGACCTCGAGAGACAGCTCGTCCAGCGTCTTGACCGGCGAAGCCGCCTGACAGCCGACGGCTCGGAACGTGGTGAAATCGTGCAGCCCCACGAGATGGGCGGCCGCCTCGCGCATCGCCCCGGCATCGAGCGCATGAGGCACGCGCCAGACGCGGCCGCGGTCGTGCACCTCGGGCGCGCGCCGCGCGAGCAGACGGAAGAGATAGCGACGCTCGCTGGCCGAGAAGCGGGCGTGAAACTCCTCCGCGACGCGCGCCGCGGCCACCACGGCCACCGGAAGCGGCCTCAGATGGGCGTTGAGCGCGCCGGCCAGACGGAAGGGATCCCACTCCTTGCCGAGATCGCAATGGGCGACCTGACCGGTGGCGTGAACGCCTGTGTCGGTGCGCCCTGCCGCGGCGATCGTATGGGGCCCGGGCTCCAGCCGTCCGAGCGCGGCCTCGACCGCACCTTGCACCGAAGGCAGGGCCGCCTGCCGCTGCCAGCCCGCGAAGGGCGCCCCGTCATATTCGATCTTCAGCGCATATCTCGGCATGAACGCCCCGTAGCACCGCTTCCCGACCCTGCCAAGCCGAAGCGGTTTTCCCCCGCCACATCCGCAGGCGCCGCTGATAGGCAGATGCAGATGTCATTCGCGAAGCGCGAAATCCCGGCCGGTATCCGGGCCACGGCCGCCGTTCACGAAGCGGGAATGACCGTCCGATCCGACCGGGAGATCGAGGCGCGCCGACCTCGTGGCCGACTTGTTCGCTGGATGCGGCCTGTTGGCACAGCGGCCTCGCATGCCTACATCCATGACAAAGGGCCGCCTATCCTGAGAGCGGCACAACGAGAGGCAGGCGCGTGGTTCTCCGCAGACTGACCGACGGCGTGGCGCGCGGCATCGAGGGCGCGGTCAGCACCGTCTCCGAAACCTTTCTCGAGCCGGTGATCCGGCTCGGCGTCACGGGACTTTCCCGCGCCGGCAAGACCGTCTTCATCACCGGGCTCGTGGCGAACCTCCTCGACCGCGGGCGCATGCCGCAACTCCGCGCCCATGCCGAGGGCCGGATCGAGGCTGTCTTCCTGCAGCCGCAGCCGGACGACACGCTGCCGCGCTTCGACTTCGAGAACCATCTGGCCGCGATCCTCGGCGAGGATCCGCGCTGGCCCTCCTCGACCCGCTCGATCTCGGAGCTTCGGCTCTCGTTCCGGGTGCGGCCTTCGGGCATGATCTCGGGGCTCACCGGTCCGCGCACGGTGCATCTCGACATCGTGGACTATCCCGGCGAGTGGCTGCTCGACCTGGCCCTGATGGACAAGACCTATGCGCAATGGTCCGAAGAGACGCTGAAGCGCCTCGCCACCCGCGAGGAGGCGCGCGACTTCATGGCCACCGCGCGCGCCGCCGACGGATCCCTTCCGCTCGAGGAGGCGCAGGCGCAGGCACTGGCGGCAAGCTTTACCGACTATCTTCAGGCCGCCAGAAAGGCGGGCTGGTCGGACTGCACGCCGGGGCGGTTCCTGTTGCCGGGAGATCTCGCCGGCTCGCCGGTGCTGACCTTCGCGCCCCTGCCCATGCCGGCGCAGACGCCGCGCGCCAGCCTCTGGCGCGAGATGGGCCGCCGCTACGAGAGCTACAAGGAGAACGTGGTCCGGCCGTTCTTCCGCGAGCATTTCTCGAAGATCGACCGGCAGGTGGTGCTCGTCGATGCACTGGGAGCGATCCATTCGGGTCCGCAGGCGCTCGAGGATCTGCGGCGCACCATGGCCGAGATCCTGACCGCCTTCCGACCGGGGCGGAACTCGTTCCTGTCCACGCTGCTCCTCGGCCACCGGGTCGAGCGGATCCTGTTCGCGGCCACGATGGCGGACCACCTGCACCACACGCAGCACCCGAAGCTCACCGCGATCATGGAGGCGATGCTGCGCGAGGCGCGCGACCGCGCGGCCTTCGCGGGTTCGCTGACGGCGGCCATGTCGCTCGCCTCGATCCGCGCCACGGTCGAGGAAGAGGTGACGCGTCACGGCGACACGGTCGAGGCGGTGCGGGGGCGGCTCCTCTCCGGCGGGCGGCAGGTGGCGATGTATCCGGGCGAGCTTCCCTCGGATCCGACGCGTCTCCTGTCGCCGGCCCGCGAAGGGGCGGAACGGTGGCTCGACGCCGAATTCGCGCTGATGACCTTCGCGCCGGCCCGCGTGCTGCTGAAGCCCGGCGAGGGGCCGCCGCACATCCGGCTCGACCGGGCCGCCGAGTTCCTGATCGGAGACCGGCTGTGAGCGACCGGCCCCCATTCCGGCGATCGGCGCGCCTCATCCGCGCGCGGATCGTCTTCACCGGCTTAAGGGCCGGCCGCCCCCTGCGCAGTCCGGTCCCCGATCGGGCTGACGTCCTTCATCCGCTGGGAGAAGCGTCGTGAGCGACAAGCCCCCGAAGAAGCCGATGCTGCTCGACTGGGACACGCGCGAGGAGACGCCCGCCGATGCCCCACGTGAGACCCGCCGCCCTTCGCCGGCACCCGAGACCGTCTCGGGGCCGACGCCGGCGGACGTGCCGCCGGTGCCGGATCTCGACCTGCCGCAGGGGCAGGCGATGCTGGCGGCGAGTCGGATCGCCACCGTCCGCACCTCCCGCCTCGGGCGCTTCGCGGGCTGGGTGTTCGGCACGCTGCTGACCTTCGTCCTCTCTGTCGCCGCCTGGGATTTCGTCGCCTCGCTGCTGTCGCGCAACAGCATCCTGGGCGCCGCCGCCTTCGTGCTGATCGGGACTGCGGTCATCATCGGCCTTGCGCTGGCGATGCGCGAGTGGTGGGCCTATGTCCGGCTCGAGCGTCTGGACAGCCTGCGCGAATCCGCCATTGCCGCGCGCGCCGCCAACGACCTCAAGGCTGCCCGCCGCGTCGTGGGTGCCATCGAGAAGATGTACGGGCACCGCGCCGACCTGCGGTGGGGCCGGGCCCGGCTTGCCGAGCGACAGGCCGAGGTCTTCGACGTGGACGGGCTGCTCGGACTGGCCGAGAACGAGTTGCTGGTCTCGCTCGACCAGAGCGCGCGGCGCGAGATCGAGGCCGCGGCGCGGCAGGTGGCGGCGGTGACGGCGCTCATTCCGCTGGCGCTGGCCGATGTGGCCACGGCGCTTTACGCGAACCTCCGCATGGTGCGCCGCATCGCCGAGATCTACGGCGGGCGCTCGGGCAGCTTCGGCAGCATCCGCCTGTTGCGGCGGGTCTTCTCGTCGCTCATCGCGGCCGGGGCGGTTGCGATCACGGACGATCTGCTCCATTCGGTCGCGGGCGGGGGCGTTCTGTCGAAGGTGTCGCGCCGGTTCGGCGAGGGGATGGTGAACGGCGCTCTGACCGCGCGGGTCGGCGTGGCCGCGATGGAACTCTGCCGGCCGCTGCCCTTCCACACCGCGCCGCGCCCGAAAGTCACCAATCTCGTCAGCCGCAGCCTCACGGGCCTTTTCGACCGCTGAGGACGCCGCCGCGCGCCCTGCAAGGACTTCGGGTCGTCCATGCAGCGCGCGGGTGCCATGCAGGGACGCGCGCCACTGGACCGGCCCGCGGGGCGCGGCTATAAGCCCAAGCCATGAGGCATCGCATCGCGATCATCGCCCGAATTACCGGCCCGGCGTCCTGACCCTCAGGCGCCGGGAGCCGATCCATGCGGCGCGTGTGCCCGAGGGCCGCGCCGGACCCCGACATTTCCCGAAGGCCGATATTCCCGACGGCCCGACACCCCAAAGGACCGCATCCGATGTGCGCCGATACGACCACCGTCCCTGACTACAAGGACACCGTCTTCCTGCCCGAAACCGACTTTCCGATGCGTGCGGGGCTTCCCCAGCGCGAGCCGGACTGGCTGAAGCGCTGGGCCGAGATCGGCGTCTACGACCGCCTGCGGGCCAAGGCCGGAAACCGCCAGCCCTTCACGCTGCACGACGGCCCTCCCTATGCCAACGGCCACCTCCACATCGGGCATGCGCTGAACAAGATCCTCAAGGACATGGTGGTGCGCAGCCAGCAGATGATGGGCCGCGACGCCCGCTATGTGCCGGGCTGGGACTGCCACGGCCTGCCGATCGAATGGAAGATCGAGGAGCAGTATCGCGCCAAGGGCCTGAACAAGGACGACGTGGACGTGGTGGCCTTCCGGCAGGAGTGCCGCAAGTTCGCCGAGGGCTGGATCGACGTCCAGCGCGAAGAGTTCAAGCGCCTCGGCGTCACCGGAAACTGGGCCGATCCCTACCTGACGATGGATTTCCACGCCGAGGCGGTGATCGCCGAGGAGTTCATGAAGTTCCTGATGAACGGCACGCTCTATCAGGGCTCGAAGCCGGTCATGTGGAGCCCGGTGGAAAAGACCGCGCTGGCTGAGGCGGAAGTGGAATACCACGACCACACCTCGCACCAGATCTGGGTGAAGTTCCCGGTGGTGGCGGGAGGCGACGGCCTCGACGGCGCACGGGTGGTGATCTGGACCACGACGCCTTGGACCATCCCGCAGAACCGCGCCGTGGCCTTCAGCCCCGAGATCGCCTATGGCCTCTACCGCGCCGAAACGGTCGCGGAGAATGCGGCCTCGCAGCCGGGCGACCTTGTGCTGCTTGCCGACAAGCTGGCCGAGGGCATCTTCAAGTCCGCCCGGATCGAAGGCGCCGCCCGCGTGCGTGCCGTTGCTGCAGAGGAACTGGCAGGGCTGACGCTCGCCCACCCGTTCCGCGGGCTGGAAGGCTCCGCCGGGGAGTGGGATTTCGACGTGCCGATGCTCCCGGGCGAGCATGTCACCGACGACGCGGGCACGGGCTTCGTCCATACCGCGCCCAGCCACGGCGACGACGACTACCAGCTGGGGCTGAAGTTCGGCCTGCCGATGACCTACAACGTGCTCGAGGACGGCTCCTACCGCACCGACCTGCCGCTCTTCGGCGGGCAGGTCATCATCACGCCCGAGGGCAAGGAAGGCCCGGCCAACGTCGAGGTCATCAAGGCGCTGGCGAAGGCGGGCGCGCTGTTCGCCAAGGGCAAGCTCAAGCACTCATACCCGCACTCGTGGCGGTCGAAGGCGCCGCTGATCTACCGCAACACGCCGCAGTGGTTCGTGGCCATCGACCACGCGCTCGACGACGGCATGGACGAGTATGGCGACACGATCCGCAAGCGGGCGCTGGCCTCGATCGAGCGGCTGGTGAAGTTCACCCCGGTCTCGGGGCGCAATCGGCTGCACTCCATGATGGAGGCGCGGCCCGACTGGGTGCTGAGCCGACAGCGCGCATGGGGCGTGCCGCTGACCTGCTTCGTGAAGAAGGGCGCGAGGCCCACCGATCCGGACTTCCTGCTTAAGGATGCGCAGGTCAATGCCCGCATCAGCGCCGCCTTCGAGGAGAAGGGCGCGGATGTCTGGTATGTGCAAGGCTTCAAGGAGCAGGTGCTCGACGGGCTCCACGACCCGTCGCAGTATGAACAGGTGTTCGACGTGCTCGACGTCTGGTTCGACAGCGGATCGACCCATGCCTTCGTGCTGCGCGACCGCGACGACGGGTCGGAGGACGGCCTTGCCGACCTTTATCTGGAGGGCACCGACCAGCACCGCGGCTGGTTCCATTCCTCGATGCTGCAGGCCTGCGGCACCAAGGGCCGCGCGCCCTACCGCGGGGTGCTGACCCACGGCTTCACGCTGGACGAGAAGGGCATGAAGATGTCCAAGTCGCTCGGCAACACGGTCGCGCCACAGCAGGTGATCGACGAATACGGCGCGGACATCCTGCGGCTCTGGGTGGCGCAGTCGGACTTCACCGTGGACCTGCGCATCGGCAAGGAGATCCTGAAGGGCACCGCCGACAGCTACCGCCGTCTGCGCAACACCATGCGCTACATGCTGGGGGCGCTGGCGGGCTTCTCCGAGGCGGAACGGGTTGCCCCGGCCGACATGCCGGAACTTGAGCGTTGGGTGCTGCACCGGCTTGCGGAACTCGATGTCGAAGTGCGGAAGGGCTACGCCGCCTACGACTTCCAGGGCGTGTTCCAGAAGCTCTTCACCTTCTGCACCTCGGACCTCTCGGCCTTCTACTTCGACATTCGCAAGGATGCGCTCTATTGCGATGCGGCGACCAGCCTGCGCCGCCGCGCCGCGCGCTCGGTGATGGACCTGCTGTTCTACCGGCTGACGACCTGGTTCGCGCCGATCCTCGTCTTCACGATGGAGGACGTGTGGCTCTCGCGCTTCCCGGGCTCGGACAGTTCGATCCACCTCGAGGACATGCCGGATACGCCGGCGGACTGGCGCGACGAGCCGCTGGCCGCGAAATGGGCCACGCTCCGGCAGGCGCGTCGGGTGGTGACGGCGGCGCTCGAGGTGCAGCGCACGGCGAAGGTCATCGGGGCAAGCCTCGAGGCCGCCCCGGTGGTGCATGTGCGCGAGCCCGAGATGCTCTCGGCGCTGAAGTCGGTCGATTTCGCCGAGGTCTGCATCACCTCGGACCTGACGCTGACCGGCGACCCGATGCCGTCGGAAGCCTTCCGGTTGCCCGAGGTTCAGGGCGTGGGCGTGGTCTTCGAACGGGCCGAGGGTGCGAAATGCGAGCGCTGCTGGCAGTATCTGCCGGACGTGGGCACCCACAAGCATCCGGGCACCTGTGCCCGGTGCAATGACGTGCTCGGATGAGGCGGTGCGCGCGGTCCTGATGGACCTCGCGCAGGAACGGGGCAGGGGGGCGAGCTTCTGCCCCTCCGAGGCCGCGCGCCGCCTCGGCCCGGACTGGCGCGCCCGGATGGAGGACGTCCGGCGCGTGGCAGGCCTCTGCATTGCCGCAGGCGAGCTTGCGATGACGCAGAACGGCCGACCGGTCGACCCGGCGACGGTGCGGGGTCCTGTCCGGCTCTCGCTGCCATGAAGGGTGCTGTCCTCACGCCCGTGGGCCGGCTGGTGCTGACCGAGGAGGGCGGGGCGCTCGTCCGCCTCGCCTGGAGCGACGAGGCGGCGGCCGGCGAGAGCCCGCTGCTCGCCGAGGCCGCAGAGCAGATCGGTGCCTATTTCGACCGTCGTCTCACCCGGTTCGACCTGCCGCTCGGGCTCGGGGCCGGCGCCGCTGCCGCGTTCCACGAGGCGCTCCTCGCGATCCCCTTCGGCGAGACGCGGCGATACGGCGATCTCGCGCGGGTGCTCGGCATTCCGCCGCAGGCGGTGGGGCGGGCCTGTGGGCGCAACCCTCTGCCGATCCTCGTGCCCTGCCACCGGGTTCTGGGTGCGGCCGGGCTCGGGGGCTTCTCGGCCCCCGGCGGCATCGACACCAAGATCGCGCTCCTCCGCCACGAGGGGTCGCTCCTGCTCTGAGACGCGCCTTGCGCAACCCCTGCCGCCCGGATAGCAGCGTCGGGCGGATCTTCGGCGGGCGGTGCGGATGAGCCTTGGTGTCCTTCTGGCGGTGCTCGGCGCGGCGCTCCTCCATGCAAGCTGGAACGCGATCATCAAGGTCGGGCCGTCGAAGGTCGCCGCCATGGTCATCCTGTCGGTGGCCGAGGTGCCGATCGGGCTCGCTATCGCACTGGCGCGTCCCTGGCCTGCGGCCGAGGTCTGGCCCTGGGTGCTGGCCGCAGGCTGCTGCCACTTCGCCTACAAGTCCTTTCTGACCTTCGCCTACGAACACGGCGACCTCAGCCGCGTCTATCCGATCGCGCGGGGGGCGGCGCCGATGGCGGTGGCGCTCGTGGGGGCGGTCACGCTCTCCGATGCGGTGAGCGCAGGCCAGTACGCGGGGATCACCGTTCTGGGCGCGGGCATCCTGCTCATGGCGCGCGGGGTTTTCACCTCGGGCGAGGAGCGGAGGCTCCTGCCCCTCGCGCTCGGCTCGGCGGCGGCGACGGCCTGCTACACGATGATCGACGGGCTGGGCGCACGCATCTCGGGCGATGCCGTGGCCTATGTGGCCTGGGTCTTCGTGGCCGACGGGATCCTGTTCGGGACGGGAATGGTGGCCTGGAAGGGCAGGGCGCTGCTCCGGGCCGACGCGCGGGCCTGGGCTGCCGGAACGCTGGCCTGCGCGGCCTCCTACGGGGCCTATGCCATCTCGATCTGGGCAATGACGGTCGCGCCGATCGCGGTGGTGGCGGCCCTGCGCGAGACCTCGATCCTCTTCGCCGTGCTCATTGGCTGGCTGGTGTTCGGAGAGCGCATGACGCGGGACAAGGCGCTCGCCGCCGGGCTGATCGTGGCGGGCGTCATGCTCACCCGGCTCTGACGCGGGAAGGAGCGGGACGCAAGCGGCCGTAATCGCAGGCGGCCGGAGGCACGGCCTCCGCGGGGAACACGGCGGCGATCCGGTCGGAGCGGATCCTGCGCAATCGCGCGTTGCCGCCCCTTGGGTCCGGTTCTCAGGTGCGCGCGCGTTCGGGGAAGACCTGCTGCGCGATCCCGGCGAGGACGAGGTAGATCGAGGTCACGACCAGTCCCCAGTGGGCCCAGCTCTGCTCGCTGAATTCGACCCAGGCGGCCCAGGCGGCGAAGAACACCCAGGCGGAGGCGATGGGCAGCGAGACCATCCGCCAGCGGGCTGTCCGGACCGGATGGATGAACTTCAGGTTGGTGAACATGGCGGCGGTCAGCGCCAGGACGATCCCGAGGATCGTCCATTCGCCCGGCGAGATCGCAAAGAGCACCAGCACGACCATGTTCCAGCAGGCGGGGAAGCCCGCGAAGGAATAGTCCTTCGTCTTCATGCGCGTGTCGACGAAGTAGATCGCCGAGCCATAGACGATGACGATGATCACGAGCCAGCCGGTCCACCCCGTCAGCAGGCCCGACTTGAAGAGCGCATAGGCGGGGATGAAGACATAGGTGAGGTAGTCGATGATCAGATCGAGCAGGACCCCGTCGTAGGTCGGCCAGTTGCGCTTCACGTCGTAGCGGCGCGCGAGAGGCCCGTCGATGCCATCGACGAAGAGCGCCACGACGAGCCAGAGGAACATCAGGCTCCACTTTCCCTCGACGGCCGCCAACATGGCGAGCATGGAGAGAACAGCCCCGGTGGCGGTCAGCAGATGGACGAACAGGGCTTTCAGGCGTGCATTCATGGCCCCCTCATGCCGCATCCGCCGCCATGAGGCAAGGCGCGAGGGGCAGGCGGGACGTCGCGCCGGGCCGGATGGCGGCATTCCGGCGCGGAGGGCGATCCGAGCGCGGGGGGTGCCGCCTGCTGGGGCATCGAACCCCCGCAGGCGGCGCTGCCGCGGAAGAAGCCTCGACCGGCGGGTCGGGGCAAGGGGGCATTATGACCGGCGCGTCCCATAGGGATCATCGGCCCCGACCTGCGAGCAGGGCACGGGCGTGTGCCGTCGGACGAGCCAAGGGCGGCCTGCGGCCGCACCGGACGTCCGTTCGTGGCTTTTCGCGACAGGCTTGGCGGTCTTTTTGGCGAAACGTCGGACAAGCCGCGTCGGTGGCAGTTTCGGATCCGATACTCTGGCGCTTGCGAAGGCTCAGGCCCGCGGATGCGCGCGGGCGTAGACCTCCATCAAGCGGGCGCCGTCCACCGCCGTGTAGACCTGCGTGGTCGAGAGCGAGGCATGGCCCAGCAACTCCTGGATCGCGCGGAGGTCGCCGCCTGCGTTCAGGAGATGTGTGGCGAAGGAATGGCGCAGCGCGTGGGGGGTCGCGCTCGGCGGCAGGCCGAGGATTGCGCGGGCGCGCTCCATCACCCTGGCCACGAGCCGCGGGTTCAGCGGTCCGCCGCGCGCGCCCCGGAAGAGGCTGCCCGACGTCAGCTCGAACGGGCAGAGCGCGGCATAGGCGGCCACTGCCTCGCGTGCGGCGGGAATCGCGGGCACCAGCCGCTCCTTGCCGCCCTTGCCGGTGATGCGGAGCACTTCGGGCAGCGGATGGGCCGTGGCGGGCAGCCCCAGCGCCTCGGAGATCCGCAGCCCGCAGCCGTAGAGGAGCGTCACGACCGCGAGATCGCGGGCGCGGATCCAGTCTTCGGCACCATCCTCGGCCACGGTGGAGAGAAGGGCCTTCGCGTCCCCCTCCGACAGGGGCCTTGGCAGCTTGCGCCGGAACTTCGGGCCACGGGCGGACAGGACGGCGGTCGCATCGACGCCCTCCCGCTCGGCAAGCCATCCGGTGAACTGGCGCACCGCCGAGAGGGACCGCGACAACGAGCGGGCGCCCAGGCCCCGCGCGCGCTCATGCGCCATCCAGGCGCGAAGGTCGGAATGCGGGGTCGACGCCAGCGCCCTGAGGCCGTAGCCCTCGCCCAGATGCCCGGCGAGGAACACGAGCCAGCCCGTCACATCGGCCGTATAGGCGCGGATCGTGTTCGGCGAGGCACCGTCGATCACCCGCTGATGCGCGATCCACGCCTCCAGCGCATCGCGCGCGGCGGGCGGGATCGCGAGGCTCACGACAGCCAGCGGCGCATCGTCCGCTCGAAGACGCCGGCAAAAAAGGCGAGCAGGTCAGTCCCCTGGGTCGGCTTGAAGTGGTCGGGATCCTCCGACCCCATGGCCAGCATCCCCGGCAGCCGGCCTCGGCCGAAGTCGAGCCGCATCAGCGCCTCGGAGGCGATGCGGCCGGAGAGGTCGCCGTAGAGGCTCGCGCCGGGCAGGACACGGCGCAGCGTCACCGCGCGGAGCGACACGTTGCGGCCCCCCGACATGTATTCCGCGACGAAGCCCGGCTCGGCGACATGCAGGATGCCCTCCAGCCGGTCGAGCGCCGGGTCGGCTTCGCGCTGTGCCGTCTCGAGCACGAGACGGATGCTCTCCACCCTCAGTGTCTGGGCCACCTCGCCCGACAGGTTCACCAGAAGCTCCTCGAAGCCCAGCGGATCGAGCATCTGCAGGATCGCCCGGTGGATGAGATTGGTGCCGGCGAGATTCTCGTAGGCGGCGGCGATGACCGAACGATGGGTGTCCTCGAGCCGGTCGAGCCGGCCTTCCAGACGCTCCATCGCGATCCCGCGCAGGTCGATGACGTTCTCCCCCATCGCGCGTTCGTTCGCCGCGATCAGGGCCTTCATCAGGTCGCGGTCCTCGAGGATCATCTCGGGGGTCGCGAGGATCTTGTCGCGCAGGTCCTGTTCGATCATGCCGCCCTCGCCGATCCGAAGCTTACTTGAGAAGGATCTTCTGGCCGGTCTTGGCCCAGTCGGCGTTGAAGAGTTCCAGCCCCTTGTCGGTCAGGACGTGGCTCGCGAGGCCCTTGATCACGGCGGGCGGCGCGGTGATCACGTCGGCGCCGATGCGCGCGCATTCGGCGACGTGGTTCGGCGTGCGGATCGAGGCGGCGAGCACCTGGGTCTTGAAGTCGTAGTTGTCGTAGACCTGACGGATGTCGGCGATGAGTTCAGTGCCGTCCATGTTGATGTCGTCGAGCCGGCCGATGAAAGGCGAGATGAAGGTCGCGCCCGCCTTGGCGGCCAGAAGGGCCTGGTTGACCGAGAAGCAGAGCGTCACGTTGACCATGCGCCCCTCGTCCGAGAGAACCTTGCAGGCCTTGAGGCCGTCCCAGGTCAGCGGCACCTTGACGGCGATGTTCGGCGCGATCTCGGCGAGGTGGCGGCCCTCCTCGATCATGTCGGAAGCCGAGGCGGCCACGACCTCGGCCGAGACGGGTCCGTCGACGAGATCGCAGATCTCCTTCGTCACCTCGAGGATGTTGCGCCCGGACTTCAGGATCAGCGACGGGTTCGTTGTCACGCCGTCCACCATGCCCAGTGCGTTGAGTTCGGCAATTGCCGCGACGTCGGCGGAGTCGACGAAGAATTTCATGGGGATCTTCCTTGGCTCGGGGTTCCGCGGGGGTGTCGTCCCCGCCGTCTGCGGTGTAATAGCGCATCGAGGCGCAGGGGAAAAGGGAAGCCGGGCGTGGAGGGTCGTTTCGCGGAGGGCGAACGGGTAGGGGTTCTGACGACCGAGCCGCTGGGCCGCGTGCTGGACTACCGCGCGCCCGAGGGCGGCTGTGGCCTCGGCGACTACGTGGTCGTGCCGCTCGGGCCCCGGCGGGTGACGGGCGTCGTCTGGGGGCCGGGCGAGGGCGGCTTCGACGCGGCGAAGCTGCGCGGGATCGAGCGCGTGCTCGACGCGGTTCCGATGCGGGAGGAGATGCGGCTGTTCCTCGCCCGCGCGTCGGACTACACGCTGACGCCGCTGCCCGCGATGCTGCGGCTGGCGACGCGTGCGCCGGGGCTCGGGGATCCGCCAGCCGTGCGGCGCATCTACCGCGCCTCGGGGCACGAGCCTGCGCGCCTGACCGAGCCACGCCAGCGGGTGCTCGATGCGCTGGCGGCCTATGGCGGTGCGCCGGTGACGCTGTCGGAACTCTGCGCCGAGGCGGGGGTCACGACTTCGGTCGTCAAGGGTCTCGTGAAGGTGGGCGCGATCCTCGAGGAAGAGGCGCCGCGCGACCTGCCCTATCCGCCGCTCGATCCCGGCGCGGCGCCCGTGCGGCTCGAGGGCGATCAGGTGCCTGCGGCCGAGGCGCTGGTCGCGGCGGTGGCGGCGGACGGCTACAGCACGACGCTTCTGAAGGGGGTCACCGGCTCAGGCAAGACCGAGGTTTACCTCGAGGCGGTGGCCGAGTGCCTGCGCAGCGGCCGGCAGGCGCTGGTGCTCTTGCCCGAGATCGCGCTCACATCCGAGTTCCTCGCCCGCGTCGAGGCCCGCTTCGGCGCGCGGCCCGCCGAATGGCACTCGGGCGTGACCGCGACCGAACGGCGGCGGCTCTGGCGGATGGTGTCCGAGGGGCAGGCGCAGTTCGTCGCCGGTGCGCGATCTGCCCTGTTCCTGCCCTTTCGCGACCTCGGCCTCGTCGTCGTCGACGAGGAGCACGACACCTCCTACAAGCAGGAAGAGGGCGCGCTCTACAATGCGCGCGACATGGCGGTGCTGCGCGCCTCGATCTGCGGCTGCCCGGCCGTGCTCGCCTCGGCCACGCCCTCTCTGGAAAGCTGGGTGAATGCCGCGCAGGGCCGCTATGCGCGTCTCGACCTCGGCGCGCGCTTCGGGGCGGCGGAACTGCCCGAGATGCACGCGCTCGACATGCGGCCCGAGAAGCTGCCGGCGAACCGCTGGATCTCGGGAACGCTCGCGCGTTCGGTCGAGGCGCGGATCGCGCGGGGCGAGCAGTCGCTGCTGTTCCTGAACCGCCGCGGCTATGCGCCGGTCACGATCTGCCGGGCCTGCGGCCACCAGATCGGCTGCGACCATTGCGACGCCCGCATGGTCGAGCACCGGTTCCAGAAGCGCCTCGTCTGCCACCAGTGCGGGGCGACGAAGCCGATGCCGGAGGCCTGCCCCTCCTGCGGGGTCGCGGGGCGGATGGCGCCCGTGGGGCCGGGGGTCGAGCGGCTGGCCGAAGAGGTGGCGGAGCGCTTTCCGCAGGCGCGGGTGGCGGTGCTGTCCTCGGATCTCTTCGGCTCGGCGCGCGCGCTGAAGGAGCAGATCGCCGCGATCGCCGAGGGCGGGGCCGAGATCATCATCGGCACGCAGATCGTCGCCAAGGGACACAACTTTCCGCTGCTGACGCTGGTGGGGGTGATCGACGCGGATCTCGGGCTGCAGGGCTCGGACCTCAGGGCCGCCGAGCGCACCTTCCAGCTCGTGCGGCAGGTGGCCGGGAGGGCGGGGCGATCGGCGGAGCGTCGCGGCGTGGCGCTGGTGCAGACCTACCAGCCGGAGCATCCGGTGATCCGGGCGATTCTGGGCGGGGACGAGGAAGCGTTCTGGAAGGCCGAGGCCGAGGAGCGCAGGGTGGCCGGGATGCCCCCCTACGGGCGGCTCGCAGGGATCATCCTCTCCTCGCCCGATGTGGCGCAGGTCTTCGACACCGGCGCGGAGCTTTCGCGCGCGGACGCGCCGCTGCGCCGGATCGGGGCGCAGGTCTTCGGTCCCGCGCCGGCGCCCATCGCCCGGGTGCGGGGGCGTCACCGGGTGCGGCTTCTGGTGAAGGCGCAGAAGGGCGCGCCGCTGCAAGCTGCCATTGCGGAATGGCTGGCACAGGTGAAGCTGCCCGCGAACCTGCGGCTTGCGGTGGACATCGATCCGCAGAGCTTTCTCTGACCTCTCCGCAGCTTCAGCAGCCCTCTCGCCTTGAACGCCGGCAGGGGGTAACAGGACGCATGATTCCCACCGTGCCCCTCTCCCGGACGCAGGAGCTGCCCATCTGGCGGCGGCCCGAGGCGCTCCTCTTCCTCATGGCGGCGGCCATGCCGATCGCCTTCTCGACCTGGTCGGCGCTGCTGAACAATTTCGTCATCGACACCGCCGGATTCACCGGCGTCGAGATCGGCTGGCTGCACACCGTCCGCGAGATCCCGGGCTTCCTCGCCATCGGGGTCATCGCCATCCTCCTCTTCGTGCGCGAGCAGGTGCTGGCGCTGGTGTCCCTCACGCTGCTCGGCGTCGCGACCGCGATCACCGCCTGGTTCCCGAGCTTCGGCGGGATGCTCTTCATCACGCTCCTCTCCTCGATCGGCTTCCACTACTTCGAGACCGTCAACCAGAGCCTGCAGCTCCAGTGGCTGCCAAAGGCGACCGCGCCGCGGACCATCGGCTGGATCGCCTCGGTGGGCGCGGGCGCGTCGCTCGTGGCCTACGGGCTCATCGTTCTGACCTGGCGGACCTTCGACCTTTCCTACGACACGGTCTATCTTGCCTCGGGCGGGCTGACGGCGCTGCTGGCGCTGGCGGCCCTGCTGCTCTACCCGCAGTTCGAGGCGCCGCATCCGCAGAACAAGCGCATGGTCCTGCGCCGCCGCTACTGGCTCTATTATCTGCTGCAATTCCTCGCAGGGGCGCGGCGCCAGATCTTCACCGTCTTCGCGGCCTTCATGATGGTCGAGCATTTCGGCTTCGAGGTGGACGAGGTCACGGGGCTTTTCCTGATCAATTTCCTCGTCAACATGCTGGCCTCGCCCTGGATCGGGCGCATGGTGCAGCGGCACGGCGAGAGGCGGATGCTGATGATCGAGCATACGGGCCTCACCCTCGTCTTCCTCGCCTACGGCGGCATCTACGCCTTCGGCTGGGGCGTGGCGGTGGCGGCGGTGCTTTACGTCATCGACCACCTGTTCTTCGGCATGGCCTTCGCGCTCAAGACCTACTTCCAGAAGATCGCCGATCCGGCCGACATCGCGCCGACCGCCGCGGTCGCCTTCACGATCAACCACATCGCGGCGGTCTTCCTGCCGGCGGCGCTCGGCTATCTCTGGGTGACCGAGCCCGCTTCGGTGTTCCTGCTCGCCGCGGGCATGGCGTTGCTGTCGCTGGGCCTGTCGCGGCTGATCCCGCGCCATCCCGAACCAGGATACGAGACGGTGATCGCGCGGCCGCCTGCGGTGCCGGCAGCGTGACTCGCAGCGGCGGCTTCCGGCGACTATATTCGTCTCCTGTCAACCGGAGGCCGCATCATGTTCCTGCTCAACCGTAAGAAGTCCGAGATGGTGTCGCCCGGCGAGGCGCTGCCGGGGCGTGCGGAGCCCATTCCCACGGCCGAGACGCATTTCCTCTCGGGTCTGCCGCTGAAATCGCCCGTTCCCGCCGGCATGGCCGAGGCGGTGTTCGCCATGGGCTGCTTCTGGGGCGTGGAGCGCAAGTTCTGGCAGGTGCCGGAGGGCGTCTGGCTGACCATGGTCGGCTATGCCGGGGGCTACACGCCGAATCCGACCTACGAGGAAGTCTGCTCGGGCCGGACCGGACACACCGAGGTCGTCCGCGTCATCTACGACCCGTCGGTGATTTCCTATGCGATGCTGCTCAAGCTCTTCTGGGAAAATCACGACCCGACGCAGGGCATGCGGCAGGGCAACGACAGCGGCACGCAGTATCGCTCGGCGGTCCATACCTATGGCGAAGAGCAGGCCAAGGCGGCTGCCGCCAGCCTCACGGCCTATCAGGGTGCGCTGAGTGCGGCGGGACGCGGCAGGATCACCACCGAGATCCGTCCGGCGCCTGCCTTCTACTTCGCCGAAGCCTACCACCAGCAGTATCTCGCGAAGAACCCGGCCGGCTACTGCGGGATCGGCGGAACCGGCGTGTCCTGTCCGATCGGAACCGGTGTCGGCGCAGGGGTCGCGCGCTGACCGGCGCTTGACGCGGGGCGGAGGCGGGGTTAGGCCCGCCCCGACCGCACCGGAGGCCGCGCCCCATGCCCACCTATTCCGCTCTGACCACGCTCGATGGCGAGGATGCCGCCGAGGATCTGGCCGACGCGCTCGAGAAGATGGAGCCGGAGCCGACCGGCGTGGGCGTCTTCGAGATCGAGGACGGGTCGGGTCTCTGGGAGGTGGGCGCCTATTTCCTCGAAAAGCCGTCGGAGGCTGTGCTCGAGCTTCTGGCGACGGCCTTCGGCGCGAAGCCCTTCGCGCTCTCCGAACTTCCCGAGATCGACTGGGTGGCCAAGGTCCGCCGCGAGCTGTCTCCGGTCGAGGCCGGACGGTTCTTCGTCTACGGCAGCCACGACAGCGACAAGGTGCCCGAGGGGCGCGTCGCGTTGCAGATCGAGGCGACCGTGGCCTTCGGAACGGGGCATCACGGCACGACGCTGGGCTGCCTCCGTGCGCTGGACCGTCTGGTCGATCAGGGCATCCGGCCGGGCAGGGTCGCGGACGTCGGCTGCGGCACCGCGGTCCTGGCCATGGCCGCCGCGCGGGTCTTTCCCGAAGCTCTGGTGATCGCCTCGGACATCGACGAGGTCGCCGTCGAGGTGGCCGAGGCGAATGTCGCGATCAACGACCTTCAGGGGCGCGTCGCCTGCCGCGAGGCTGCGGGCTTCGACCATCCCGACATCGCGGCGGCGGCTCCGTTCGACCTCGTCTTCGCCAATATCCTGAAGGGACCGCTGATCGAACTTGCGCCCGCCATGGCTGCCCATGTGGCGCCGGGCGGCGGGCTTGCGATCCTGTCGGGGCTTCTGGTCGTGCAGGCCGAATCGATCATCGAGGCTTACCTGTCCGAGGGCTTCGACCTCGCCTCGCGCGAGGATCTCGGAGAGTGGTGCTGCCTCGTCATGCGGCGGCGCTGAGCGGACAATCCGGCACCTCCGCCGCGATCCGGGCAGACGGTCGTTCGCGTCCTGCGGGAAAGATCTCCTCCGGCGCAGCCGTGAGGCCGGCACCACAGGCACGGCCCCGTTTTCGCCATCTTCTCCGCCTAGCCTGTCTCGATGATTTCGGGGGCGAGTATCGTGAGCATGGGCATGTCGATGGATCGTAACCTCGCCGACTTCCGCGAGCGTATCTCGCGGATCGAGGCCGCCCATGCGAAGGGCTTCGGCTTCGAGGCGGAAGGCACGTTGGGCAGGTCTCACTACGTCAAGGCCACGAGAAGTCGCCCGCGTCTCGTCGGGCCGCTGCTCGTGGTCGTCCTCTGCGTGATCGGGATGAAAGGCGCGCTTCTGTGGCGGATCGGCCCCGACGCTTATCAGGAGCGTGTCGATCTGCTCGCCACCGGCGAGGGCTTCGACCGGATGGGCAGCTTCCTCATGCAGCCGGATCCCGGGTCCCGTCTCGTCGCCGAGCGCCTCGCCGCCCTTCTTCCGTCGCTCTAGGACGTCTCTCCGTCACCTTCGGCCTCCGCATCTGTGGCGCGCCGCGTATGCAGGGCAAGAAAAAAGGCCGCGTCCCTTGGGGATGCGGCCTTTGGCAGATGGTCCGGGTGGGAGCGTCCCGTCCCCTGCTCGTCCTCAGCGGCGGAGCGCACAGATGTCCTCGATGTCGCCGCGGCAGAGACCGATGTCATCGAGTTCGCGATCGCTGAGCTTCGACAGCGCGGCGCGGGTCGCACGGGCATCGTTCCAGGCGACGACGGTCGCGACGAGGTCGCTCACGCGCTGCACGAAGTGGAAGGTGGAGATGGCGCCGAAGGGCGCCGGAGGGGTCGTCTCGAAGGCGGCCATGGCGTCTGTCCTTTTTATAAACTGCTAAAGATCGCAGCATCACTGCGTCTGATCCGGCAGATAATCCGGCATCTTCTTGTCGGCAATCACTCTCGCTGCAATGCTGCATTGCAGAAAACGCAAGGCTCTCAGTCACGAAAACGTCTTGTTTTCCGGATGCTTGGCGGGCGCCTCCGCGCCGTCGCATCACGTGGAGGAAGCGTCGCTTTCCGGCCATCCCATGCTGCCGATCTGCCTCTCCGAGGGCAAACCTCCCGAAGGCGCTGGCGGGTGTTCTCGCTTCGTGCTAGCCCTTGCGGCAACAGGAAGCAGGGATCGTCATGAGGGTTCTGGGCATCGACCCCGGTCTGCGGAACATGGGATGGGGGGTGATCGACGTCGCGGGCACCCGTCTGACCCATGTCGCGAACGGAATCTGTCATTCCGATTCGGGCGCCCTGGCACAGAGGCTGCTATCGCTGCACGACCAGTTGACACGGGTCATCGCCCGCTTCGCCCCGGACACGGCAGCGGTCGAGCATACCTTCGTCAACAAGGATGGGGTCGCGACGCTGAAGCTGGGCCAGGCGCGCGGCATCGCGCTGCTGGTGCCGGCGCAGGCGGGGCTCGATGTCGGGGAATACGCACCCAACGCGGTGAAGAAGACGGTCGTGGGTGTGGGACACGCCGCCAAGGAGCAGATCCAGCACATGGTGCGCCTGCACCTGCCGGGCGTGGACCTTGCCGGACCGGATGCGGCGGACGCTCTGGCGGTTGCCATCTGCCACGCCCACCATGTCCAGTCCTCGGGCCGGCTCCAGGCGGCACTTGCGAAGGCCGCGCGATGATCGGCAAGATTTCGGGCATCCTCGACTTCCGCGGATCGGACCACGTCCTGATCGACGTTCGCGGGGTGGGCTACATCGTCCATGTCTCGGACCGCACGCTGGCCGCGATGCCGGGGCTCGGCGAGGGTGTGGCGCTCTATACCGAGCTGGTCGTGCGCGAGGATCTGCTGCAGCTTTTCGGCTTTCCCACGATGATCGAGAAGGAATGGCACCGGCTCCTGATGACCGTGCAGGGGGTGGGGGCCAAGGCCGGCATGGCGATCCTCGGCGCGCTCGGGGCCGATGGCGTGGCGCGGGCGATCAGCCTCGGCGATGCGCGTTCGATCCAGGCGGCGCCGGGCATCGGGCCGAAGATCGCGCAGCGCGTGGTGATGGAGCTGAAGACCAAGGCGCCGGCGCTCATGGTGATGGGCGGGGCAGCTCCGGCGAGGGCCGTGCCGCAGGGGGACGAGGCGCCCGCGACGACGCCCCGGCGCAAGGCTCCGTCCTCGCCCGCCGCCCCGCCGCGCCCGACGCATACTGCCGATGCTCTCTCGGCGCTGACGAACCTCGGCTACCAGCCCACGGATGCCGCGCAGGCGGTGGCCCAAGCCTCGGGCGACAACCCCGATGCGGATGCGGCCGGCCTGATCCGCGCAGCCCTGAAGCTGCTCGCACCGAAGTCCTGACGCAGGAGTGGCACGCCGTGTCGGCGCCATGTCACGGCGGTCGGCAGGGCGATGCCCCTGCCGCGTCGGGCGTCGATGCCGGCAGGCCAGGCTCTCTCGGGCAGCAGGTGCGGATCTTGCGGCAGCGCCACGTCGCGCCCATATCCGCGGCGTTTCCAGGCAATGGGAGAAGCACTCATGGGTTACGTTCGCACGGGCATCCTGATGGCAGTGATGACGGCGCTGTTCCTCGGCGTCGGCGGGCTGATCGGGGGGCAGAGCGGCGCCCTCATCGCGCTGGTCGTGGCGGCGCTGATGAACCTCTTCACCTTCTGGAACTCCGACAGGGCCGTGCTTTCCATGCATGGGGCGCGCGAGGTCGATCCGCATGCCGCACCCGATCTCTACAACATGGTCCGGGGTCTGGCCGAGAAGGCCGGGATGCCGATGCCGAAGCTCTATCTGATCGAGACCGACCAGCCGAATGCCTTCGCGACCGGCCGGAACCCGGAAAACGCCGCGGTTGCGGTGACGCGCGGGCTTCTGCGCACGCTGACGCCCGAGGAGGTGGCCGGGGTCGTGGCGCATGAGCTTGCCCATATCAAGAACCGTGACACGCTGCTCATGACGGTGACGGCGACCTTTGCCGGCGCGATCTCGATGCTGGCGAATTTCGCCTTCTTCTTCGGCGGCGGGTCGAACGAGGAGGGCGAGCGGCCGATGGGACTCATCGGCACGCTCGCGCTGATGATCCTCGCGCCGATGGCGGCGGGCCTCGTGCAGATGGCGATCTCGCGCTCGCGCGAATACGAGGCCGACCGGATCGGGGCCGAGATCTGCGGGCGGCCGCTCTGGCTCGCCTCGGCACTGGCCAAGATCGAGGGGCTTGCGCAGCGCATCGACAACACGCGGGCCGAGCGCAACCCGGCGACCGCGCACATGTTCATCGTGAACCCGTTGCATGCCATGGGTCACGACCGGCTTTTCGCGACCCATCCGAACACCGCCAACCGGATCGCCGCGCTCCGCGCCATGGCAGGAGCCGGCGAGGAACGCTCGTCGATCCCCCGGGTCCCGCGCCGCGGCCCCTGGAGCTGATCGTCGTCAGCCCCGTCCCGCCGCCGGTGGCAAAGGAGCGTAGCGGCGGGCCCATATCCGCCTGCCTGCGCTTCCCGCTTGCATCCATTGCCTCGTTCGGGGAATGTTCCGGCAAAGGCCGAGCGAGCGCATGACCAGTTCCGATCCGACCCTCCGCCCCGAGCGGCTGCCCGAAGACATGGACCGTGCGCTGCGCCCGCAGTCGCTCGAGGAGTTCGTGGGTCAGGCCGAGGCTCGGGCGAACCTTCGCATCTTCATCGAAAGCGCCCGGATGCGCGGCGAGGCGATGGATCACACGCTCTTCCACGGCCCGCCGGGCCTTGGCAAGACGACACTCGCGCAGATCATGGCGCGGGAACTGGGCGTCGGCTTCCGCATGACCTCGGGTCCGGTGCTGGCCAAGCCGGGCGACCTCGCGGCGATCCTCACCAATCTCGAGCCGCGCGATGTCCTTTTCATCGACGAGATCCATCGTCTCTCGCCCGTGGTCGAGGAGGTCCTCTATCCCGCGCTCGAGGATTTCGCGCTCGACCTCGTGATCGGTGAGGGGCCGGCGGCGCGGACGGTGCGGATCGACCTGCAGCCCTTCACGCTGGTCGGGGCCACCACGCGCCTCGGCCTTCTGACCACGCCCCTGCGCGACCGGTTCGGCATCCCCACGCGGCTCCAGTTCTACACTGAGGCCGAGCTTGACCTGATCGTGGCGCGGGGCGCGCGCATGATGGGTGTCGACAGTGACCCGGCCGGCACGCGTGAAATTGCGAAACGCGCGCGCGGAACGCCGCGGATCGCGGGGCGGCTCCTTCGCAGGGTGGTCGATTTCGCTCTGGTCGAGGGCGACGGCCGGCTGACGCAGGCCATCGCGGACCTGGCGCTGACGCGCCTCGGGGTGGACAACCTCGGCCTCGACCTTGGCGACCGGCGCTATCTGGCCCTGATCGCCGAGAATTACGGCGGCGGACCCGTGGGAATCGAGACCATCGCCGCCGCCCTCTCCGAAAGCCGCGATGCGGTCGAGGAGGTGATCGAGCCGTATCTCCTGCAACAAGGTCTCATCCAGCGCACGCCGCGCGGCCGGATGCTTGCGCACAAGGCCTGGCGGCACCTGGGGCTCGATCCGCCGAAGGCGCCGGGGCAGGCCGACCTGTTCGGCTGAGGGGAAAAGGCTCGACGGGCGCGCCTTCTGATGGCTGCAGCTTCGTCTGTTTCGGCCAGCCCAAGGGCCCGCCGCCGCCCGACAGGCTCTAGTGCGGAATGGTCTTCGAGAAGAGGTTGACCACCAGCACGCCCGCAAGGATCAGACCGAGACCGAGGATCGCGGGCATGTCCAGCCGCTCTCCATAGACGAGCCAGCCTATGGCCGCGATGAAGACGATGCCGAGGCCCGACCAGACGGCATAGACGACGCCGGTCGGCATGACCTTCAGCGTGACGGAGAGGCAGGCGAAGGCGACGCAATAGCCCACGACCGTGATCACGCTGGGCCAAAGCCGCGTGAAGCCATCCGACCGCGCCAGCGCGGTGGTAGCCACGACTTCGGCGAAGATGGCAAAGACGAGGAAGGCGTAGGTCGTGGCAAGGGACATGGCGATCTCCGGGAGAGGCGCCATCCTGTCCGTCCGGCTCCGGCAGAGTCAATCGGGTGCAGCATTGCCGCGGCCGGCATCCGGTCCCCACCCGCGCTAGACCGAATGCTCTCCCCCTTCGCCGCCGGGTGGTGGTCAGGGGGAGAGGTGGTTCGAAACGAAGCTCGCCTCCACGTCTGCCATCCGGCGCCTGTGCCTCGAGGCACGGCCGCCCAGCACGCGGGCAGGTGGTTGCCGGTGCAGCGCAAAGCGCCTATGTCCCCGGCCGAGCAAGGGAGGGCGATCATGACACCTTCGGACGTCGAGGCGCTCTTCACCGGCGCGGATGGCAGCTATCGCTTCGCGCGCTGGGGGCGACCCATCGTGCCGGTCGTCTTCGGGGTCGAGGATGCGACGCTCTCGACCGTCAAGGGCGCGGTCGAGGCCGTCGTGACGCTCGCCGGACACCGGATGGCCGAGACCGACCCGGAACTCGGGGTGAACCTCATGTTCTTCTTCTTCCGTGACTGGGAGGAGCTGCCACAGGTCCCGAAACTCGATCGGATGATTCCGGATCTGGCACCGCTCTGTCTCCGGCTGGGCGAGGCAGGCGCGAACCAGTATCGGCATTTCCGCTTCGACGCCGCGGGCGCGATCCGGGCCTGCTTCGTGTTCCTGCGCATGGATGCCCACCTCTCGGCCCTTCCCGCCGACGCTTTGTCGTTGGGTCAGGCGGTGCAGTCGATCCTGCTCTGGTCAGATCGCGCCTTTGCCGAGACCTCGCCTCTCGCCCGTGCGGGCGGTCAACTGGTCCTGCGGCCCGAGATCGCCGCCGTGATCCGAGCCGCCTATGATCCCGTGATGCCGGCGTCGGCGACCGATGCGAGCCACTCCCTGCGACTGGCAGCCCGGATGGGGTGACGGGGGGACGGCTGTCGGAGGCCGCCGCCCTGCGCTCGGGTCGCGTCCCGGACTGGTCGGACAACAGGTGCCCGCCGCAGTCTGGCAGCCGGTCACCGCGCCCGCCGACCGATTGCTGCCAAGGGAAGGGTGACGATTGTCCCCGTAGGGTCCCGAGCCGCGCATCCTGCCGCCAGCTCGGGAACTGCGCAGTCTGTCGCTATTCGGCCGTTGGTGCGAGCAGAGGCTCCATCGCCGCAAGGGCGCGCGCCTGCACGTCCTCGGGCGTGCCCGAGGCGTCGATCACCGCATGGCGCGCGGGATCGCGGGCCGCCTGCGCGAGGAACGAGCGCCGGATGCGTTCGTGGAACGCGAGGTCGAGACTCTCGAACCGGCCCTCGTCCACGGCCTCTCCGGTCAGGCGGCGACGGCTGCGAGCGAGGCCCGTGGCAGCGTCGAGGTCGAGGATCAGCGTCAGGTCCGGCCAGAGGTCGCCCGTGGCCTCGGCATGCAGCGACCGGATGAAGCCCTCGGACAGTCCGCGCCCCGTCCCCTGATAGGCGAGCGTCGAACCGACATAGCGGTCCGACAGGACCACCCGGCCCGCGTCCAGAGCGGGGCCGATAAGGCGGCGGACGTGCTGCACCCGGGCCGCGGTCATCAGCAGAAGCTCGGCCATAGGATCCCAGGCCTCATCGGCCCCGGCCAGCACGAGACCCCGGATCGCCTCGCCCTCGGGTGTGCCGCCCGGCTCACGCGTGACAACCACCTCGCGGCCCGCGGCGCGCAGGTGGTCCGCAAGATGCTTCACGATCCCGGACTTGCCCGAGCCGTCGATCCCCTCGACCGCGAGAAAGAGGCTGCCCTGCGCGCGCATCCTGCCGCCGGCTCAGGTGGCCGGCGCCTCCTCCATGAAGCGGCGGTAGAGCACCTTCGCCGCCGTCAGCAGGCGCACCTGCAACCCTCCGCTTCCGACGCTGCCCTCGGCCACCAGCGGCACACGGGCATCGGGAAGGTCGGGCACATGGATCACCAGCTCGGCCAGTTCCTGCCCGGCGGCGATGGGCGCGCGAAGCGGGCCCGTGTAGCTCACTTCGGCGGTCACGCTTTCCTGCACCAGCGCAGGCACGAGCAGCTTCACGTCCTCTGCCGGGACGAGACCCACGCGCGAGGCATTGCCCAGCCAGACGTCGGCCTCGGTCACGCGCTGGCCCTTCTTCACCAGCGTCTTCTGAACGAACTGCCGGAAGGCCCAGTTCACGATCTGCTCGCCCTCCTGCGCCCGGTCGGCCTCGGTTGCAAGACCGGAGAGGACGAAGACGATCCGGCGGCCGTCCTTCTGCACCGCCGATCCCACGAGGCCGTAGCCTGCCTCCTGCGTGTGGCCGGTCTTCAGCCCGTCGGCCGTCCAGTCGCCGTTGGGGCCAAGCCGCAGCAGCGGGTTGCGGTTGTTCGCGTTGGAGGGCACGCGGTCCTTGTAGTTGAACTCGGTGTGGGCAAAGTAGGGATAGTATTCAGGGAATTCCTCGATCAGGCGCACGGCGAGGATGCCGAGGTCGTGCACGCTCATCCGGTGGTCGGGCGCCGGCCAGCCTGAAGCGTTGGTGAAGGTCGAGTCGTTCATCCCGAGCGCCTTCGCGCGGACGGTCATGGCCCGGGCGAAGTCGCTCTCGGTCCCGTTCAGCCCCTCGGCCACCACCACGCAGGCGTCATTGCCGGAATTGACAATGATGCCGTGGATCAGTTCCTCGACGGTGGGCCGGTCGCGCTCTTCGACGAACATCTTCGAGCCGCCCATCTGCTTTGCCTTGGTCGAGACGGCGAAGGTGGTTTCCATCGTGACGCGCCCGTCGCGCAGCGCCTCGAAGAGCATGTTGAGCGTCATGAGCTTCGACATCGAGGCCGGCGGCAGCGGCTCGTGCGCGTTCTTGTCCAGGAGCACGGTGTGTGTCGTCACATCGTAGACCCAGGCGGCGCGGGCGCGCGTGTCGAAGGCCTGCGCGGGAAGGGCTGCGAGCAGACCGAAGATGAGGGCGAGGAAGAGGCGAGGCAGCGACACGGTATGCGTCCTTTCCAGTCAGCGGGCGAGAAGATAGGCGTCGTCGAAGCCCAGCCCCTTGATCCTGCTCAGCAGGGCGGGGGCATCGGCGGGAGCGGCCGGCCCGGCGACGACGCTCCAGAGCGACTTGTCGCCCTGCTTCGCCTCGGCGACGCGGGCGGCGACTCCGTCCTTCGCGAGTTGATCGGCGGCGCGGCGGGCGTTCTCCTCCCTGCTGAAGGTTCCGACGCGGATCGAGCGGCCACCCGTCGCTGACGCCGCGGCTGCGGCGGTAGCGGCCGGGGGCGCAGGCGTGGCGGCCGCGGCAGGTCTGGCTGCGGCAGGCGCTGCGGCTCCGGGCGTGGCCTGCGGTGCAGGGGCCTCTGCGGACGCCGGGGCCTCCTTGCGGCGGAGGGCGGTCACGCGGATGGTTGCCGGCTGTCCCGCGAGCAGGCCCAAGGCCTCGGCCGCATCGGAGGACAGTTGCAGCCTCGGCCCGGGATTCTCACGTTCGCGCCGGAAGAGGGCACCCACCACCGACTTGCCGTTCGAGGGGTTCACCATCTTCACGCGCTCAGGATCCTTCACGTCGGGCGAGGCGACCCAGACCCCGCCGAGCGATGGCCGTCCGTCCCAGAGTGCCTTGTCGGTGGCCTGATAGGCCTCCGGCGCCTCGACATCCGCTCCGACCGGAGCATCGGGTGCGGCGGACGCCGGGACGACCGCCTCGGCCGAGGCCCCGTCCGCACCATCCCCGCCCGTAGCCTGCCGGATCGTGTCGCAGGCCGCGATCGCCAGACCGGCGGCCGCCATGAAAACCAGGTTCCGGACCCCCGAATGTCGCATTGCTCGCCCCCATGGTGCGCGGGTTCATTCCGCGTCTCTTGCCGAACCGCGCGTGTCGGACGGCTTCCTGCCCCTGCCGCAGGCATCCTGCAGCGGCGGCATCATAGCCACGTAGCGTTGTGCTGGGAAGGGCGGCGGGGCGGCCGCCGCAGCCCGCGGGCGGCCCGCCGCCATCACCTTCACGTGCGCCGCCGGGCGCGGTTCCGCCGGCTGGCGAGGTGCGGCGGGAGTAGCGTGGACAGCGGGCACGCGGCCGATCTAGGCTCCGGCTGCAAGGGCGGCCGGATCGTCCGGACGCGACGGAGGAGACGGACAGAAGATGACGACGACGCTCAAGGACATGATGGCCGCTGCCAATGCGGTGGTGGAGCGGATCGACGCAGAGCGCGCGCAGGCCCTGATGGCCGACAAGGGGGCGCTGCTTCTCGACATCCGCGATGCACCCGAGATCGAGAAGAGCGGTCGGGCGCAGGGCTCGCATCACATTCCGCGCGGGATGCTGGAGTTCCGTGCCGACCCCGAGTCGCCCTATCACGACCCGATGCTGCGGAAGGACCGTCCGGTCGTGCTGCACTGCGCCTCGGGCGGGCGCGCGGCGCTGGCGGGCAAGCTTCTGAAGGACATGGGCTTCTCCGAGGTCTACAACCTCGGCGGATTGAAGGACTGGGCCGAGGGCGGCGGGCCGGTCGACGGCCCGATAGATCCCGGCATGTGACAGCACGAGGCATCCGGCACGGCCGCGGTTGCAGCGCCGGGGCCGTCGCAGCCGCCGACCGGCACGAAGGGGGTGTCGGCGCCGATGCATTTCACGCTTCGCGATTCGCACGGCCCGAGCGCAGTTGGCTCAGCGGCTGAGCAATTATTCACCACCCCTTCCACGCCTGCGGTGTTTTCGCCGGACGATTGTGCGGGCTCGGCCTTTCGGCGAGAAGGCCCTGCCGCCATGTTGGACATATGGGCCGCAAGGCGCGAAAATGAGTTGTAAGAGTACGATGAAGACGGAGGTCTTGTGATGGACACTTCCGCGGCAGGTTCCAGCGCAGCGGCCGAACGGGGCGAGGAATACCTCACGCTCGACGCCCTGTGCGAAATCGCGAAGCTTCTGACCGGAGCGAGCGACCCGATCGCCCGCATGCCCTCGGTCTTCGGGGTCCTCGGCTCCTTCATGGGCCTCAGGCACGGTGCGCTCGCGCTGTTGCAGGAGGGGGCGCAGTCGGAATCGTCGCGCAACGCCCGACATATCAATCCCTACGTCGTGGCTGCGACGGCGGCCGGCGTGCCGACGGCTCCCGGCACCTGCCGGGCCATTCCCGCACAGGTCGCCCGCCACGTCTTCCGCAACGGCGTGTCGATCGTCTCCTGCGACATCCTGCAGGAATTCGGCCCCGACTCGCTGCCGCCCGGCCTCGACGACGGCCGGCACGCCCTGATCGCCGTTCCGATCCGGGATCAGGCGAGCACGCCCTTCGTGCTCGGCGTCCTCTGCGCCTACCGCAACCTCAAGGACAACGGGGCGCGCCACCTCGATACCGACCTCCGGGTGATGAACATGGTGGCCGCCGTCCTCGAGCAGTCCATCCGCTTCCGGCGGCTGGTGGCGAGGGACCGTGACCGGATCCTGCAGGAGGCGCGCGAGGCCATAAGGGTTGCCGCCGAGGCCACCGCGGCGCCGCCGGCCGAGGCGCCCGCGGAAGCGCTCGACGGCGTCATCGGTTCGAGCCCCGCGATCCAGCGGGTGATCGGGCAGATCCGCAAGGTGGCGGGCACGCATACGCCCGTTCTCCTGCGTGGCGAAAGCGGCACGGGCAAGGAGGTCTTCGCCCGCGCGCTGCATGCCCTCTCCGACCGGCGCGACCGGCCCTTCATCAAGGTCAACTGCGCGGCGCTGAGCCAGTCGCTGCTCGAATCCGAACTGTTCGGTCACGAGAAGGGCTCGTTCACCGGCGCAGTGCAGCAGAAGAAGGGCCGCTTCGAACTGGCCGACGGAGGCACGCTCTTCCTCGACGAGATCGGCGAGATCAGCCTCGAGTTCCAGGCCAAGCTGCTGCGCATCCTGCAGGAGGGCGAGTTCGAGCGCGTCGGCGGCTCGCGCACGCTGCGGGTCGATGTCCGGCTGGTGACGGCCACCAACAAGGACCTGGAACGTGCGGTCGCCAACGGCACGTTCCGGGCCGACCTCTATTTCCGCATCTGCGTCGTGCCGATCGTGCTGCCGCCGCTGCGCGACCGCAAGGAAGACATCGGCCTGCTGGCGCAGGGACTGCTCGACCGCTTCAACAAGCGCAACGGCATGAAGAAGAAGCTGCACCCTTCCGCCGTTACCGCGCTGGCGCAATGCAACTTCCCCGGCAACGTGCGCGAACTCGAGAATTGCATCGCCCGCGTGGCGGCGCTGTCGCCCGACACGGTGATCCATGCGGACGATCTGGCCTGCCACCACGACCATTGCCTGTCCGCGGATCTCTGGAGGTTGCAGACCGGCGGCGCCTCGCCGGTGGGCGGGCTGGCGCAGGGGCCGCTGGAATTGCCCGTGCTGGGAAGCCGTCCGCCCTCGGCGCCGGCACCGGTGCCTGCTGCTCCGCCTGCGGCCCCGGCAGCAGCCGAGCTGCCCGAAGCGCCCGCTGCGCCGCCGCTCTCGGTGGTGCCGCCCGCGCGTCCGCAGCCGCTGGACGGAGAAGCCGCCGAGCGCGAGGCGCTCATCGAGGCGATGGAGCGCGCCGGATGGGTGCAGGCCAAGGCCGCGCGCCTGCGCGGCATGACCCCGCGGCAGATCGGCTACGCGCTGAAGAAATACAACATCCGCGTCGAGAAGTTCTGACACCTGCCTTTCGACATCCGCGACGCCCCGGCCTTGCCGGGGCGTCTGCTTTTCGACGGATGCGCCGCGACCGCTCCGCGGCGGGTGGTGTCCCCCAACCCGACAGGGTGGAGGGCGCGGCACTCCGGTCGTTGTCGGGTTTCCGACCTTCACGCCCCGGCTGCCGCGCCTGTCGGGGCGAAGTGCTTGGACGCGGTGGCTTGGCACGCGCCGTGCTTCTCCGAAATCCGACACAGGACAGGCGGAGGCGCGGAACATGGCCAACATCATCTCGCTGGGCGGACTTCAGGTCGCGTCGCGTGACGAGCTCGGGCAGGCGATGGGTGGCGGCTGCACCTCGTCCTCCTGCGGGACCAAGGCCGGCCCGGCGGACATGGACCCGGCGATATGGGCCAAGGTGAAGGACCACCCCTGCTACTCCGAGGAGGCGCACCACTACTTCGCCCGGATGCATGTCTCGGTCGCGCCCGCCTGCAACATCCAGTGCAACTACTGCAACCGCAAGTACGACTGCGCCAATGAAAGCCGCCCCGGCGTCGTGTCCGAGCGGCTGACGCCCGAGCAGGCCGCCCGCAAGGTGCT
Source organism: Rhodobacter sp. NSM (assembly GCF_052244495.1). Taxonomy (NCBI): domain Bacteria; kingdom Pseudomonadati; phylum Pseudomonadota; class Alphaproteobacteria; order Rhodobacterales; genus Rhodobacter; species Rhodobacter sp. NSM. The sequence continues at coordinate 116,895 of NZ_JBQPXH010000004.1, read as the reverse complement.
CGCCGTCGCGGCCGAGGTGCCGCAGCTCTCCGTCCTCGGCATCGCCGGTCCGGGCGATGCGGCCTATGACTGGAAGAAGACCCGGGCCACCTTCGACATGGTCCAGAAGCAGCTTCCCGACATCAAGCTCTGCCTCTCGTCGAACGGTCTCGCCATGCCGGATCACGTCGACGAGATCGTCGAGATGAACATCGACCATGTGACGCTCACCATCAACACGCTCGACCCCGAGGTGGGGGCGAAGATCTACCCCTGGGTCTTCTTCCGCGGAAAGCGGCACGAGGGAATCGAGGGCGCGACCATCCTTCTCCAGCGCCAGATGGAGGCGCTCGAGATGCTCGTGGCGCGCGGCGTGCTGGTCAAGGTGAACTCCGTGCTGATCCCCGGCATCAACGACGAGGGCATGACCGAACTGAACCGCGTGGTGAAGGCCAAGGGCGCGTTCCTCCACAACATCATGCCGCTGATCTCGGATCCGGCGCATGGCACGCATTTCGGCCTGACCGGCCAGCGCGGGCCGACCGCCGCCGAACTGCGCGCCGTGCAGGAGGCCTGCGGCGACGGGGCGAACCTGATGAAGCACTGCCGCCAGTGCCGCGCCGATGCGGTCGGCATGCTGGGCGAGGACCGGGGACAGGAGTTCACCCTCGACAAGCTGCCCGAGACCATTGCCGAGGACGGCGAGGAGAAGCGCGCCGCCTACCGCGACTGGGTCTCGCGCGAGCGCGAGGACCGTCGCGTGGCCACCGAGGCCGCGCAGGCGGAGGCGGCCGAGGTCGCGGCGCCGCCGATGCTGGTGGGCGTCTGCACCAAGGGCGGCGGCCGGATCAACCAGCACTTCGGCCACACGACCGAGTTCCAGATCTACGAGGTCGACGCGACCGGCGTCCGCTTCGTCACGCACCGCCGGGCCGACAACTACTGCGTCGGCGGCCACGGCGAGGGCGACAAGCTCTCCGAGATCATCCGCACGCTGGAGGGTGTGCCCGTGGTCCTCTGCTCGCGCATCGGCGAGGCGCCACGTGGCAAGATGGCCGAAGCCGGCATCGAGGTCATCGACAGCTGCGCGATGGACTACATCGAGACGGCAATCCTCGACCTCTACGCCGAACGCCACCGCAGCACCGGGACCGGGGCGCTGATCGCCTGACCCCCGCGCCACCGCCCGAGGAGCCCGCCCATGCCCTACCGCATCGTCACGCCGCAATGCACCGCCTGCGGAGCCTGCGAGATCGAATGCCCAAGCTCGGCCATCGGCTTCGCGGGCGAGGCCTACAGCATCGATCCCGCCCTCTGCACCGAATGCGCGGGGCATTTCGAGAGTCCGCAATGCGCCTCGGTCTGTCCGGTGCCGAAAACCTGCGTGCCCGCCTGATGCCCGGGGGCCCGGAGCCGCTCGACTGGCAGGGAGCCGCCGTCGATTGCGGCACCTGCCGTCACCGCGAGCGTCTTTCGCAGGGGCTCTGCGGGCCCGGCTGGGCCTGCGTGAACGACCGCTACACGAAGCGGATCGAGCGGTTCTTCCTGCTCGGGCCCGAGCTCGCCGACGCCTTCCTGACGCATCCCTATTTCGAGACGCGGGCGCAGGCGGCGCGGCGGGCGAACCTCTTCCGGCTGCCACAGCTCCTCGAGGACCCCGATCCCGGCGTGCGGGCGGTCGCGGTGCTTCGGCTGCCGCCCGCGCAGGCGCGCCGCCTCGTGGCCGATCCCGACCGCGGGGTGCGCATCGCCGTGGCGCATCGCCTGCCACTGGCCGACCTGCATCTCGTGATGCGGGACGAGGATCCGGCCGTCCGCCTCGTCGTCGCCCGCCGGGCCGAGGAGGGCACGCTGCCCGTCCTCGCCCATGATCCCGACCCCGAGGTCCGCCGTTCGGTCGCGCGCAGGATCGACCCGGCCTGGCTCGTCCATTTCAACGCCGATCCCGAGCCGCTGGTGCGTCGCGCCGCGGCCGAGCGGATCGAGCCCACCCGCCTCGGCGCCTTCGCCGCCGATCCCGACCTCCGTGTCCGCCATGCGGTTGCCGAACGCGCCGACGAGGACATCGCGCGCCGCCTGGCAGCGGACGAAGATCCCCTGATCCGCGAGACCGCCCTCAGGCGGCTCGCCCAGCTCCGAGAGGAAAGCGATGCCTGAGGTCGACGATACCGTGGAGATCTACGCCCCGCCGCTGTTCGAGCCGGGCGAGAAGGTGCAGTCGCGCTTCACCGTGAAGAACGATGGCACGATGTGGGATGCCGAACTGGGCGAAGTCGTCGTCCACAAGGGCGACGAGGGCTATGTCCGCGACATCGGCACCTATCTGCAACGCTATTACATCTATGCGGTCGAATTCGTCGGACGCCAGCGCATCGTCGGCATGCGCGGGCGCGAGCTGATCGGCCTCGACACCACACAGGAGGAAACCCGATGAAGGTAATGATCAGCGAGGGCGCGAAGGGCTTCGTCGCCTATGTGGCGAAGAAGGACCTCGAGGAGCCGGTGGTCGAGATGGAGAAACCCGGCATGTGGGGCGGCTGGGCGAAGCTCGGCAACGGCTGGATCTTCCAGATGCCGGAATACGACACTCCGCCTTCGCTGCCCCTCACGGTCGAGGCACGCCGCCTGACCGACATGGAGGAGTGATCCCATGAACCGCGAGATGCTGCGGGTCGCTCTGGATGCGGTCGGGCAGGGACGGGTCGTGCCCTATCTCGGCGCCGAGGTCGCGGCGCTCGGGGGCGCGATCTCGTCGCCCGCGGCGCTCTCGGCCGTGATCGAGGCGCAGGTGCGGGTGCCGAAACGCGCCCAGGGCAACCTGTGGGCGGCGGCACAGTTCGTCGAGACGCGGAAGTTCCGCGCCACGCTCGAGAAGATGGTGGTGCAGGCCTTCGCGGAGCCCGCCGGAGCCAATCCGATCCACGACTGGCTGGCTGCCGTGCGCCCGCCGCTGGTGGTCGATGCCTGGTACGATCCGGGCCTCGTCCGATGCTTCCGCAACGGGTCGGGCGACTGGGGGCTCGTCCAAGGCGTAAGCCGCAACGGCGAATGGGCCGAGATCTGGCACCGCGCCTATGGCGCCGACGACGTGCTTCGTCCGGAGGGTGCCGATCCCGCCTGGCCGACCTTGCTCTACAAGCCGCATGGCATGGCGGTGCCCGGACATTCCTTCCTCGTCTCGGACAGCGATTATGTCGAGGTCCTGACAGAGATCGACATCCAGTCGCCGATCCCCGAGGAGGTGCAGAACCGACGCACCGGCCGGGGCTTCCTCTTCCTCGGCTGCCGCTTCGACGACCAGCTTCTGCGGACCTACGCCCGGCAGATCGCGAAGCGGTCGGGGCTGGGACATGTGGCGGTCATCGAGGGTGAGCTCAGCCGCATGGAGCGGCTGTTCCTCGAGGAACTTGCCATCGAGCGTATCGACCTGCCGCTCGCGGCGGTCGTCGAGGAACTGGCGGAGCGGCATCTCTCTGCCCACTGACCGCATCGCAGCCTTGCCTCGCCAGGGCGGAACCGGTGGCTTTGCTCCTGTGTTGTTGTCGTCTCGGAGCATCGTCCGGACTTCGGACGCTGCTTGCTTGATGAGTACCCGTACAGGAGCAGAGCCATGAATGCATTCGACTCGTCCCTCGTCTCGTTCTACGAAAGCCTGCGGCCGGCAAGGCTGATGACCTACGAAGACGTTTTCGGCGCCGGTCTCGGCCTTCCGGCCACGACCACTTGGGAAGCGGTTCTCGGCTCCTGGGCCGACGTGGACCTCAAGGGCGCCGAGCGGGCGATGGAGCCGTGGAAGCCGTCGACCGGCTTGAACGATCTCGGCACCCGCGGCGCGGGCGACACCGCCACCAGCGACGCCGGGTCCAAGCCGAAGACCTGATCGGCGGCCATCCGACGCGCCACCTGCTGGAAGGACAAGGGGCCGAAGCATTGCTTCGGCCCCTTGTCGTGCATTGTCCCCGGACGCGGCCGGTCGAGCCGTCCGGTAGCGGGCATCGCTTTGCATGAGCGCGCTCGATCCGGCGCCGCCGGCATTCGATCCGAACCTCCGACACAGTCTGCCCCTGCCGTCCGTCGGCACGTTTCCAGGTCCCGCGGGAGCGTGTCCGCCGGCCGTTGCGCGGGAGGGACGCGCTGCGGGAAGCCGCGGCCGGCATGACAGTGTCGCCCCTTTTGTCGGCTTTCGCACATGACAGGCCGCGGTCGGACCGCTTCGACCGACATGCGACAATCCCGGTCCGGCGCCGCAAGTGGTTCATCCCTCAGGAAAAAGGGCGTGGCGCGACTTGGCACAGTGGCTGCTTTTCTGCTGACGAGACCGGCGACCATCGCCGCCTTCACCAGAAACACCCTTTCGCAAAAGGACATGAACATGGGAAAACTCCGGCAGATCGCTTTCTACGGCAAGGGCGGGATCGGCAAGTCGACGACCTCGCAGAACACCCTCGCGGCGCTGGTCGAGATGGGTCAGAAGATCCTCATCGTCGGCTGCGACCCCAAGGCTGACTCGACCCGCCTGATCCTGAACACCAAGCTTCAGGACACCGTGCTCCACCTCGCCGCCGAAGCGGGCTCGGTCGAAGACCTCGAACTCGAGGACGTGGTGAAGATCGGCTACAAGGGCATCAAGTGCACCGAAGCCGGCGGCCCGGAGCCGGGCGTGGGCTGCGCCGGCCGCGGCGTGATCACCGCGATCAACTTCCTGGAAGAAAACGGCGCCTATGACGATGTGGACTACGTGTCCTACGACGTTCTGGGCGACGTGGTCTGCGGCGGCTTCGCCATGCCGATCCGCGAGAACAAGGCTCAGGAAATCTACATCGTCATGTCGGGCGAGATGATGGCGCTCTACGCTGCCAACAACATCGCCAAGGGCATCCTGAAATACGCGAACTCGGGCGGCGTCCGTCTCGGCGGCCTGATCTGCAACGAGCGCAAGACCGACCGCGAGCTCGAACTGGCCGAAGCCCTGGCTGCCCGTCTCGGCTGCAAGATGATCCACTTCGTCCCGCGCGACAACGTGGTGCAGCACGCCGAACTTCGCCGCGAGACCGTGATCCAGTACTCGCCCGAATGCAAGCAGGCGCAGGAATACCGCGAACTGGCCCGCAAGATCCACGAGAACTCGGGCAAGGGCGTGATCCCGACCCCGATCACGATGGAAGAGCTGGAAGAGATGCTGATGGACTTCGGCATCATGCAGTCCGAGGAAGACCGGCTGGCCGCCATCGCCGCCGCCGAGGCCTGATCATCCGATCGCGGGGGCCGGGCGCAGCCCGGTCCCTTCCCCCTCCCTGCCGTATGGAGCCCGCCCCATGGCGAAAGACATCGCTGATTCTGCAGAGCAGAACATGAAGCTGATCGAGGAGGTGCTCGCCGCCTACCCCGACAAGGCCAAGAAGAAACGCGCCAAGCACCTCGCCGTCGCGCAGCCCGTCGCCGAGCCCGAGCCCGGCATCCAGTCGAAATGCGACAGCGTGAAGTCGAACATCAAGTCGGTCCCCGGCGTGATGACCATCCGCGGTTGCGCCTACGCCGGTTCGAAGGGCGTGGTCTGGGGCCCGGTCAAGGACATGCTGCACATCAGCCACGGCCCCGTCGGCTGCGGCCACTACAGCTGGTCGCAGCGCCGCAACTACTACACCGGCACCACCGGCGTGGATTCGTTCGTGACCATGCAGGTCACCACGGACTTCCAGGAAAACGACATCGTCTTCGGCGGTGACAAGAAGCTGGAAAAGTCGATCGACGAACTGAACACGCTCTTCCCGCTGAACAAGGGCATCTCGATCCAGTCCGAATGCCCGATCGGCCTGATCGGCGACGACATCGAGGCGGTGTCGAAGAAGAAGATGAAGGACATCGACAAGCGCATCGTTCCCGTGCGCTGCGAGGGCTTCCGCGGCGTTTCCCAGTCGCTCGGCCACCACATCGCGAACGACATGATCCGCGACTGGGTGCTGGAAGCGGGCGAGGGCGCTCGTGCGGGCTACGTGGCCGGCGAGTATGACGTCAACATCATCGGCGACTACAACATCGGCGGCGACGCCTGGTCCTCGCGCATCCTGCTGGAAGAGATCGGCCTGAACGTGATCGCCCAGTGGTCGGGCGACGCCACGATTGCCGAGATCGAGCGCGCTCCGGCGGCCAAGCTGAACCTCATCCACTGCTACCGTTCGATGAGCTACATCTGCCGGCACATGGAAGAGAAGCACGGCGTTCCGTGGATGGAATACAACTTCTTCGGGCCGAGCCAGATCGCGGCCTCGCTGCGCGCCATCGCCGCGAAGTTCGATGCCAAGATCCAGGCCAATGCCGAAGCGGTCATCGCCAAGTACCAGCCGCTCGTCGATGCGGTGAACGCGAAATACAAGCCGCGCCTCGAAGGCAAGAAGGTGATGCTGTACGTGGGCGGCCTGCGTCCGCGCCACGTGGTCGATGCCTACCACGACCTCGGCATGGAGATCGTCGGCACGGGCTACGAATTCGCCCACAACGACGACTACAAGCGCACCGGCCACTACATCAAGGAAGGCACGCTGATCTACGACGACGTCTCGGGCTACGAGCTTGAGAAGTTCGTCGAGGCGATCCGTCCGGACCTCGTGGGCTCGGGCATCAAGGAGAAGTACAACACGCAGAAGATGGGCATCCCGTTCCGTCAGATGCACTCGTGGGACTACTCCGGCCCGTATCACGGCTACGACGGCTACGCGATCTTCGCGCGTGACATGGACCTCGCGATCAACAACCCCGTCTGGGGCATGTTCGACGCGCCCTGGAAGAAGACGGCCTGAGCCGACACCGGGGGGCTCGCTCCCGCCCCCCACCTCCCCTCCACCCATGCAAGGTGCGTCCCGGAATGAGGACGGCCAGCAGAAGGATCATGCTTATGCCGCAGTCGGCCGACAAGGTTCTGGATCACAAGGATCTGTTCAAGGAACCCGAATATCAGGCGATGCTCGAGAAGAAGCGCGCCACCTTCGAGAACGCGACCCCCGCCGAGACGGTGGCCGAAACCGCGGACTGGACGAAGTCCTGGGACTATCGCGAGAAGAACCTCGCCCGCAGCTGCGTGACCATCAACCCGGCCAAGGCCTGCCAGCCGCTCGGCGCCGTCTTCGCGGCCGCCGGCTATGACAGCACCATGAGCTTCGTGCACGGCTCGCAGGGCTGCGTGGCCTACTACCGCTCGCACCTTGCCCGCCACTTCAAGGAACCCTCGTCGGCCGTGTCGTCGTCGATGACCGAGGACGCGGCGGTGTTCGGCGGCCTGAACAACATGGTGGAAGGCCTCGCCAACACCTACGCGCTCTACTCGCCGAAGATGATCGCCGTATCCACCACCTGCATGGCGGAAGTCATCGGCGACGACCTCAACTCCTTCATCATCAAGTCGAAGGAAAAGGAAAGCGTCCCGGCCGACTTCCCGGTGCCCTTCGCCCATACGCCGGCCTTCGTGGGCAGCCACGTCGACGGCTACGACAACATGCAGAAGGGCATCCTGTCCAACTTCTGGAAGGACGCGCCGCGCACCGCCGGCGAGGGCCTGAACATCATTCCGGGCTTTGATGGCTACTGCGTCGGCAACATCCGCGAGATGAACCGGATGCTCGGCCTGATGGGCGTCGAGGCGACCGTTCTGGGCGATGCCTCGGACGTCTATGACACCCCCTCGGACGGCGAATACCGCATGTATGCGGGCGGCACCACGCAGGAGGAGATCAAGGAGGCCCTGAACGCCAAGGCCACCATCTCGCTGCAGGAATACTGCACCCGCAAGACGCTCGCCTTCTGCGAGGAAGTGGGCCAGGAGACCTCGTCGTTCCACTATCCGATGGGCGTCAAGGCCACGGACGAGTTCCTGATGAAGGTCTCGGAACTGACCGGCAAGGAAATCCCCGAGCAGCTCCGTCTCGAGCGCGGCCGCCTGATCGACGCCATGGCCGACAGCCAAGCCTACCTGCACGGCAAGACCTACGCCATCTTCGGCGACCCGGACTTCGTCTATGCGATGGCCCGCTTCGTCATGGAGATGGGCGGCGAGCCGAAGCACTGCCTCGCCACCAACGGCGGCAAGGACTGGGAAGCGCAGATGAACGAACTGCTGGCCTCCTCGCCCTTCGGCGAAGGCTGCCAGGTCTGGGCGGGCAAGGACCTCTGGCACCTGCGCTCGATCCTGGCCACGGAACCGGCGGACCTGCTGATCGGTAGCAGCTACGGCAAGTATCTCGAGCGTGACTGCAACGTGCCGCTGATCCGCCTGACCTTCCCGATCTTCGACCGTCACCACCATCACCGCTTCCCGACCTTCGGCTACCAGGGGGCGATCCAGGTGCTGGTGAAGATCCTCGACAAGATCTTCGACAAGCTCGACGACGAGTCCGACATCTCGTTCGACCTGACCCGCTGAGCCCGTGCGGCGCGCCCTTGGGCGCCCGTGCCAGCCAGGCGCAGGACGGCCGGTGCTCCGCACCGGCCGTTTTCGTTCAGGCCGGGTGTCGCAGATGCGACAAAGCCCGCAGCGCCTTTCCTCGCGGCGCGTCGCACGCGCCGCCGGTTGCGCCCGTTGTCACGGGCAGCCGGCCGGTTTCCCTTCCCGTTCAATGGCAAGGACCATGCGCAGTCGTGTGGCCACGGGCTTGGCACGCTGGCTGCTTCCCTCTCATCAACCCGGAAGGAGCGGCACATGTCGGACGCCTTGAAGCAGAAGATCCAGGATGCCTTTCAGGAGCCCGGCTGCGCGACCAACGCCGCCAAATCCGAGGGCGAGCGCAAGAAGGGCTGCGCGAAGCAGCTCACTCCTGGCGCGGCGGCGGGCGGCTGCGCCTTCGACGGGGCGATGATCGCGCTGCAGCCGATCACCGACGTGGCGCATCTGGTGCACGCCCCGCTCGCCTGCTGGGGCAACGGCTGGGACAACCGAGGCTCGGCCTCGTCGGGTTCCGAGCTCTATCGCCGCGGCTTCACCACCGACCTCTCCGAACTCGATATCGTCATGGGCAATGGCGAGAAGAAGCTGTTCCGTTCGATCCGCGAGGTGATCGCGCAGGAGGACCCGGCCGCGGTCTTCGTCTATGCCACCTGCGTCACGGCGCTGATCGGCGACGACATCGGCGCGGTCTGCAAGGCGGCCTCCGACCGCTTCGGCCGCCCGGTGATCCCGATCAACGTGCCGGGCTATGTCGGCTCGAAGAACCTCGGCAACAAGCTGGGGGTGGATGCGCTGGTCGAACATGTCGTGGGGACGATGGAGCCCGAGACGACCACCGATTGCGACATCAACATCATCGGCGACTTCAACCTGTCGGGCGAGATCTGGCAGGTGAAGCCGCTCTTGGACCGGCTGGGCATCCGCATCCTGGGCAGCGTCTCGGGGGACGCGCGTTATGCGCAGGTCGCCATGATGCACCGGGCGCGGGTGACGATGCTCGTCTGCTCGCACGCCTTCATGGGCATCGCCCGCAAGCTCGAGGACCGCTACGGCATCCCGTGGTTCGAGGGCAGCTTCTACGGCATTTCCGACACCTCGGACGCGCTGCGGACCATGTGCCGGATGCTGGTGGAGCGCGGCGCAGCCGCGGATCTCATGGACCGATGCGAGGCGCTGATCGCCGAGGAAGAGGCCCGCACCTGGGCCGCGCTGGAGCCACTCCGCCCTGCCGTCGCCGGCCGGCGCGTGCTGCTCTACACCGGCGGGCACAAGACCTGGTCGGTCGTTTCGGCGCTGCAGGAACTGGGGATGGAGGTGGTCGGCACCTCGATGCGCAAGGCCACGACCGGCGACCGCGAGCGCGTTACCGAGATCATGGGCACTGACAGCCACATGTACGAGAACATGGCGCCGAAGGAGATGTACCGGATGCTCCGCGACGCGCGGGCCGACGTGCTGATGTCGGGCGGGAGGTCGCAGTTCGTGGCGCTGAAGGCGCGCGTGCCGTGGATCGACGTGAACCAGGAAAAGCACGAGCCCTACGCGGGTTACATGGGCATGGTCGATCTCGTGCGCGCCATCGACCGGTCGCTGAACAACCCGATGTGGGCGGAACTGCGCGAGCCTGCGCCTTGGGAGGTTCCGGTCGAAGAGACCGCCGTGGCGCCCTTCAGCCTCGCGGCCGTTCCCGGCTCGAAGGCCGATTTCGAGGATTGCTGACATGGCCCGCCTGACCCACCCCGACCGCGCGCTGTCCACCAACCCGCTCAAGGTCTCGGCCCCGCTGGGTGCCGCGATGGCCTATCTGGGCATCGAGGGCGCGATCCCGCTCTTCCACGGCGCGCAGGGCTGCACCGCCTTCGCGATGGTCCACATGGTCCGCCACTTCAAGGAGGCGATCCCGCTTCAGACCACCGCGATGAACGAGGTTTCGGCGATCCTTGGCGGCGGCGAGCAGATCGAGGAGGCGATCGAGAACCTCCGCAAGCGCGCCAGCCCGAAGTTCATCGGTATCGCCTCGACCGCGCTGGTCGAGACCCGCGGCGAGGACGTGGCGGGCGAGTTGCGTGAAATGCTGCGCCGCCGGACGGATTTCGCCGATACCACAGTGGTCTACGCGGCGACACCGGATTTCACGGGCGGGCTGGAAGACGGCTGGGCCCGCGCGGTCGAGGCGATCATCGACGCGCTTGCCGTTCCTTGTGCGCGCCGTCCGGGGCAGGTGAACCTGCTGCCCGGCGCCAACATGACCGCGGCCGATGTCGAGGAGATCGCAGGGCTGGTCCGTGCCTTCGGACTTACGCCCATAGTTCTGCCCGATATCTCGCTGTCGCTCGACGGTCATCTGGCCGAGGATTGGCGCGGCCATTCGCTGGGCGGCACGAAGCTGGCCGATATCGCTTCGATGGGCGGTTCGGTCGCCACCTTCGCCATCGGCGAGGCGATGCGCCCCGCGGCCGACAAGCTCGCGGCCCTCGGGGTGCCGGCGCTGGTGCTGCCCTCGGTCACCGGGCTGAAGGCGGTCGATGCCTTCGTGGCGGCGCTGATGAAGCTGTCGGGCGCCGATGTGCCCGCCCTGGTCCGGCGCGACCGCGCGCGGCTGTCGGATGCGATGCTGGACGCGCATTTCCATATCGGAGGGCTCAAGGTCGCCATGGGGGCCGACCCCGACCTCGGCTTCGCGCTCGGCTCGACGCTGCTGGCGATGGGCGCGGAGGTGATGGCCGTCACCACGACGGCCGGCCTCGCGATGGAGAGGCTGGGCGTGGACGAGGTGGTGATCGGCGATCTCGGCGATCTGGAACGGCTGGCCGAGACGCGGGGGGCGGGGCTCGTCCTGACCCATGCCCACGGCCGGATGATGGCCGATCGGCTGCACCTGCCGCATGTCCGGGTGGGCTTTCCGATCTTCGACCGCCTCGGGCCGCAGGACGCCTGCCGCACCGGCTATCGCGGCACGCGGGCCTTCCTCTACGAGGTCGCCAATGCCGTGCTCTCGCATCCGCACCGGCCGCGCCCGGAAGACTTCGGCGCCGCCCGTCCGTCCCCGGAGTTCGACCATGCCCCCCCGCCGCCTTCGTCTCATTGAACCGGAGCCCATCATGACCGACCCGGCCGAAACGCCCCTCAGGATCGCCATCGCGACCAACGACCTGGAAAACCTCAACGCCCATTTCGGCTCCTGCCGGAGTTTCGCGATCTGGGAGGTTACGTCGAAATCCGCCCGCTTCGTCGAGGCGGTCGGCTTTGACGAGACCACCGATCAGGGCGGCAAGCATGACGACAGCGCCGACCGCATCACGCCCAAGGTCGAGGCGCTGACGGGCTGCGCGCTCCTGTTCGTCCTCGCCATCGGCGGCCCGGCGGCCGCCAAGGTCGTACGGGCCGGCGTCCATCCGATCAAGCGCAAGGATCCCGAGCCGATCAGCGCCGTGATCGATCAGGTTCAGACCATGCTGAACGGCAACATCCCGCCGTTCCTGAGAAAAGTGCTCGGCCGTCCGGCCCCCAGCTTCATCGAGGAGGATGTCTGATGTCCGACACCGAGACCCTGCCGCGCGGCGGCCTCTATCCGGCCAGCGACTATCTCGACCAGCTCGCCTCGATCATCCGGGCGCAGGACAGCTATGGCCACTGGGACGGCAAGACCGATGCCGACCTGCTTGCCGAATACATCCTGACGCCCGAGGAGCGCCGCGAGATCCCGATCATCAGTGATCCCGAACCCGAGACGATCGCCCGGATCGAGAAGTTCTATGATGCCGTGGGCCTTCTGGTCGAGAAGCGGACCGGCGTCATGGCGGGGCAGATGGCCAAGTTCCACCACGAGGGCTTCGGCCGCGTGGTGCTCATCGGCGGCAGCCTCGTGCTCATCTCGAAGCACATGCGCGACGTTCACCGCTTCGGTTTCGCCACCTACGCGAAGCTTGCCGAGGCGGGCGAGAAGCTGACGGCGGACGCCGTGAAGAAGATCGAGACCTATCCCGAGGCCGCGCGCGACTGACGCGCGTCCGAACCCATGCCGGCCGCCGCGCGGCCGCCCCATCCCGGCGCCGCTTGCGCCCAGACAGGAGACCGAGTTGTTCATTACCGCATTCACCCGGGGCGGAACCGAATACACGCCCAAGTTCCTCATCTCCATCGACATGAAGACCTGCATCGGCTGCGGTCGCTGCTACAAGGTCTGCGGTCGTGACGTGATGACCCTGCGCGGCGTCAACGAGGATGGAGACCTCGTCGAATGCTCGGAAGACGAGGATGACGATGACGACGAGATCCTCCGCAAGGTCATGGTCATGGCCAACCCGGAGCTCTGCGTCGGCTGCGGAGCCTGCAACCGGGTTTGCCCGAAGGATTGCCAGACCCATGAACCAGTGGAGCGCTGACCTCTTCACGGATCAGGACGCCGACAGGGCCGACATCGCGGCGATCATCGCCCATGCCTTGCGCGAGCATGCCGCCGGGAAGGGAGAGCTTGCCGATCTTCTCGGGCTGGAGCCGGCCGCGCTGCAGGCCATGGTCGCGCGCTGGTGTCCGGGGCTGACGCTGCCGTCGCTCGTGCCGCTGGCGCCGGTGCCGATCGAGCAGTCGGACCTCGTGACGCTTCTGCTGTGGCGCGGGGGACGCGGCGGCGACGAGGCGCGCTGGCTCGCGGCGATCCTCGCCCGTCGCGCGCTCGAGGCAAGCCACCTCTGGGAGGATCTGGGCCTGCCTTCGCGCCGGCACCTCGGCCTGCTGATCGAGCGGCATTTCCCGCGCCTGCATGCCGCCAACACGCGCAACATGCGGTGGAAGCGCTTCTTCTACCGCCAGATCTGCAGCGACAACGGCGGTACGATGTGCCTCGCCCCGAACTGCGAGGACTGCGCCGAGAAGCCGATGTGCTTCGGCCCCGACACGGATTGAGCGACGCGCCCGGCGGCTCGGCGGGCGCTCGAACTCTCTGTCGCAAACCCGTCATTGTCGCGTTCCGTTCAGGGGCCACGCCGGCCGGACCAAGGCACCAACTCTCTGAAAAGGCGCTCATCCGAGACTTGGCACGGTGCATGCTTCTCCTCAGGCGGGAGCCCCGCGACACTCAGGAGAGTTCGGATGATCCAGATTACCCCAGCCGCCCAAGCCGCCATCAGGGGAGCCATCGAGGGCTCCGGACAGCCGGTCGTGGGCCTGCGCCTCATGGTCCAGTCCGGAGGATGTGCCGGCCTGAAATACGGCATGTCGCTGGAGCTGAAGGAGGCCGCGGACGATGTCGTGGTCGAAGCCGACGGCGTCCGGGTGCTGATCGATCCGCAGAGCGGCGAGCATCTCAAGGGCGCGACGATCGACTTCGTCACCTCGATCGAGGGGACGGGCTTCGTCTTCGACAACCCGAATGCCAAGGGTGGCTGCGGCTGCGGCAAGTCCTTCTGCTGAGGTGGCGCGATGCTCGACTTTTCCGAAAAGGCCCTCGATCACTTCTTCAATCCGCGAAATGCCGGTGTGCTCGAGGCGGCGAATGCGGTCGGCATGGCGGGATCGCTCGAAGGGGGTGACGCGATCCGGCTCATGCTGCGGATCTTGGACGGCACGGTAGCCGAGGCCCGCTTCCAGGCCTTCGGCGGCGGTGACGCGATCGCCTGCTGCTCGGCGCTGACGGTGATGATCTCCGGGCAGGAGCTCGCGGTCGCGCGGCGGATCACGGCCGATGAGATCGGCGCGTCACTCGGCGGCCTGCCGGGCAGCCGGCGCCACGCGGCGGATCTCGCCTGGACCGCGCTCCAGACGGCGCTCTGCCAGTTCGAGGGGCGGAGCTTCGAGCCGCCGAAGCCCGCGCCCGCGCCGGCCGCGCCGGTAAAGCTGCTGGCACCCAGGCACGAATCCAGGCCGCGCGTTGTCCGGGATACGCCGCTGGCCCCGGACGAGGAGGCCCGCCTGATCGCCGAGGTGATCGAGAGCGTCCGGCCGCGGCTTCGCGCCGACGGCGGGGACGTGACGCTGGTCGCGGTCGAGGGATCGAAGGTGCGCGTGCATCTGACCGGTGCCTGCTCGGGCTGCCAACTGGCCGCCCTTACTCTCGGAGGGCTGCAGAAGCGGCTGGCCGACACGCTCGGCCGCCCGATCCGGGTGATCCCCGAAGAGAAGAAGCCTCTCGTCGCCATCGCGGGAGCGCGGTGATGGACCGGATCTATCTGGACAACAACGCGACGACCCGGCTTGCACCCGAGGTGCTGGAGGCCATGCTCCCCGTCCTGACGGAGGATTTCGGCAATCCCTCCTCGATGCATGATCTCGGCCGCGCCCCGGCCCGCGCGCTGTCGTCTGCGCGGCGCGCGGTGCAGGAGCTCGTGGGTGCCGAAGTCGAGAGCGAGATCCTCTTCACCTCCGGCGGGACCGAGGCCGACGTCACGGCCATCCGCTCGGCGCTGGCGGTCGATCCCGCCCGGCGGGAAATCGTGACCTCGACCGTCGAGCACGCCGCGGTGCTCGCGCTCTGCGATCATCTGGAGGCGCATGAGGGCGTCACGGTCCACCGCATCCCGGTGGACGCCGACGGTCGGCTCGACATCGACGCCTATCGCGCCGCGCTCTCGCCGCGGGTCGCGCTGGTCTCGATGATGTGGGCCAACAACGAGACCGGCACCGTCTTTCCGGTCGAGGGGCTGGCCGAACTCGCGCATGGGGTGGGCGCGCTCTTCCACACCGATGCGGTGCAGGCGGTGGGCAAGGTGCCGGTGGCGCTGCGTGGGACCGATATCGACATGCTGTCGATGAGCGCGCACAAGTTTCACGGGCCGAAGGGCGTCGGCGCTCTCTGGCTGCGCAAGGGGGTGGCGTTCCAGCCGCTGATCCGGGGCGGCAAGCAGGAGCGGGGCCGCCGCGCCGGGACGGAGAACATCCCCGGCATCGTGGGCTTCGGCCGCGCGGCGGAACTTGCGCAGGGTGCCGACAACGGGGCCGTGCGGCTTCTCCGTGACCGGCTCGAACAGGGCGTTCTCGGACGCATCCCGCAGTCCCGCGTGCTCGGCGATCCGCTGGACCGGCTGCCGAACACCTCCTGCATCGCCTTCGACTTCGCCGAGGGAGAGGCCATCCTCATGCTGCTCGACCGGGCCGGGATCTGCGTCTCGTCCGGCGCGGCCTGCGCCTCGGGCGCGATGGAGCCGAGCCACGTGATCCGCGCGATGAAGGTGCCCTTCACCGCCGCACATGGCGCGATCCGCTTCTCGCTCTCGCGTGAGACGACCGCGGCCGAGATCGACCGCGTGATCGAGGCGCTGCCGCCGATCGTGGCGCAGTTGCGAGCCTTGTCGCCCTTCGGGGCCGAGGAGGTGCGGTGATGTCGCGCCAGCAACCTGCCGCGAGCTTCCTGCGCGAAAGCCCGCTTGCACCCGTCGCGATCTGCGACACGACACTGCGCGATGGCGAACAGACCGCGGGCGTGGCGTTCAGCCGGGCCGAGAAGCGGGCGATCGCCGAGGCGCTGCAGGACGCCGGCGTGACCGAGATCGAACTGGGTGTGCCCGCGATGGGCGAGGATGAGCGCGCCGATATCCGCGCGGTCGCCGCGGTGCTGCGGACATCCGCGCCGGTCGTCTGGTGCCGGCTGCGCGCCGAGGATCTGGCGGCCGCGCAGCGGACGGGCGTCGTGCGCCTCCACATCGGGGTTCCGGTATCGGAGCGGCAGATCACGGCAAAGCTCGGCAAGGATGCGGACTGGGTGCGCGACAAGGTCGAGAAGCTTGTCCGGGCGGCCTCCTGGGCGGGCCACAAGGTTTCCGTCGGTGCCGAGGATGCCTCGCGCGCGGATCCCTTCTTCCTGACCGAGATCGCGCATATCGCGGCCGAGGCAGGCGCGATCCGGTTCCGCATCGCGGACACGCTGGGCGTGCTCGATCCCTTTGCGACCCATGATCTCGTGAGCCGGGTCGTGACGCGCTGCCCGATCCCGGTGGAGTTCCATGGCCATAACGATCTGGGCATGGCCACCGCCAACAGCCTCGCCGCCGCGCGCGCGGGTGCCTCGCATCTTTCGGTCACGGTCAATGGCCTCGGCGAGCGTGCGGGGAATGCCGCGCTCGAGGAAGTCGTGGCGGCGCTCGAGGCGGCAGGCCGGACCACCGGCATCGCACTCGGCCAGCTGTGTGCCCTCTCCGACATGGTGGCCCGCGCGTCGGGGCGCATGCTCTCGCCGCAGAAGCCGATCGTGGGCGCCGGGGTCTTCACCCATGAATGCGGCATCCATGTCGATGGCCTGATGAAGGACCGGGCGACCTACGAGAGCGCCGACCTGCGCCCCGAACGCTTCGGCCGCAGTCATCGCATCGCCATCGGCAAGCACACCTCCACCTCTGGCCTCGCCCGAGCGCTGTCCGAGGCCGGCCTGCCGTCCGATGCGACGACGGCCGCGGCCCTCATGCCCGCCCTGCGCGACTGGGCCGCATCCGCCAAACGGGCCGCCGCGCCGGACGACCTCGCGCGTCTGCTGGCGGCCCTCACCGAAACCACCTGATGGAGGCCACGATGACCACGGGATCCGACGTCCTTGAAGAGTTGCGCAAGCTCTCTGCTGCCGAGGAAATCTTCGATGCGCTCGAGCATCCGTTCCGGCCGGAGGTGGTGAATGTCTCGCGCCTCCACATCATGAAGCGGTTCGGCCAGTATCTGGCGGCCGTCGACTTCGCGGCGCTGGACGAGATGGACGCCCGAGCCGCCGCGCGCGATGCGCTTTCACGCGCCTACACCGATTTCGTCGACAGCACTCCGCAGGACGAGAAGGTGTTCAAGGTCTTCGCGAAGCCGTCGCGCGTCTTCGTCCCCCTGACCGGCCTCACGGTGGTCGAGGAGTAGCAGGACAACCGATCCCGCGCCGCCGTCGCGGATCGAGATTCGCTGCGGGCTTCCCTTCGGGGGAGACCGCGACCCAGGAAGGGCTGCGACGCCGCGCGCGGTCCCGACTCAGGAAGCTGTGCTAGGGTGTGCTCATGGACATGATGCAGTTCCAGCGTCAGACGACCCAGCTGGCCATGACCCAGCGGATGCAGGAATCGCTCCGCATCCTGCAGATGAGCAACGCCGACCTCACCGACTATCTCGTCTCGCAGGCACTGGAAAATCCCTGCCTTGAGGTGCACGTGCCCGAGGGGGCCTCCGTCGCCCCGGCGCTTCCCTCGCGGGGGATCCAGGCGGCGGTGGATCGCGATGCCTTCGCCACGGTCGAGGGTCAGCCGGTCAGCCTGATCGCGCATGTCGAGGAGCAGATCGACCTCGCCTTCTTCGATCCGGGCGACCGGCGCATCGCCCTGGCATTCGCCGAGGCGCTGGAGCCGTCCGGCTGGCTCGGCGCACCCGTTGCGGAAATTGCCATGGAAGCCGGCGTCGACGAGGCCGAGGCCATGGCCATCCTCGAGCGGATGCAGGCCTTCGAGCCCGCCGGCCTCTTCGCCCGCTCGCTGGCAGAATGTCTCTCGCTTCAGCTTGAGGACCTCGGACTCCTGACCTGGGAGTTGCGGACCATGCTCGACAACCTGCATCTCGTGGCCGAGGGCAAGATCGCCGAACTCGCGCGCCGCTGCGACTGCGAGCCGGAGCATGTGCGAGAGAACCTGGCCCTGATCCGCACGCTCAAGCCCAAGCCGGGCGAAACCTTCGCTCATGACCGGACGCCGATCCAGCCACCCGACCTGCGCGTGCTGCGCGGCGAGGATGGCTGGGAAGTGGAACTCACGCGGGCGCAGCTTCCCCGCATCCGCGTGAACGAGGCGGCGGCGACGGGAGACACCTCGGCGGATGCCTGGCTCTTGCGCGCCCAGTCTCAGGCGCGCTGGCTCATGCGGGCGGTCGAGCGGCGGCAGGCGACCTTGCTGCGGACCGCGGTCTGCCTCGTGCGTCAGCAGGCGGCCTTCCTCGAGCAGGGGCCTCGGGCGCTGAAGCCTTTGTCGATGGATGAGGTGGCGCTCGAGCTGGAACTGCATCCCTCGACGATCAGCCGCGCCACGGCCACGCGCCTCATCGAGACGCCGCGGGGCCTGATCCCGCTGCGTTCGTTCTTCAGCCGGTCCGTCACCTCGGACGGGCCAACCGCTCCGCAGTCGCAGGACGCCCTGATGGCGCTGGTCGGCGAGATCGTCGCGCGCGAGGATCGCATGCGACCCTTTTCGGACGATGCGATCGTGAAGCAGGCGAAGCTTGCCGGTGCGGTGCTCGCGCGGCGCACCGTCACCAAGTATCGCGAAGCGCTGGGGATACCGTCCTCCTACGACCGCAAGCGCGCGGGAGCCGCTGCCTGAGGGGGCAGACGACGGACGCCGGGTCCCGGCCGACCGACGCCGTCCATGCCAAAGAGCAACCGGAACCGCCGACCGCCTTCCATGGTGATCCGGCCGATACCGGGGGTGCCGACGCTCGGGCGACCGGAGCCGTGCGGGTCCGGCGGATCATGCAGGAGTCGTCGCGCTCGGGTGGCCGGCGATCAGGGCTGCAGCAGCGCTGCCGTGCCGGCATCGGGTCGGCCAGCGAACCAGCGGCCGAGCGCCGCGCGGAAGACCGAATGAGCGCTGCCGTCAGCCGCGTCGAAGAGGCTCATGCAGGAGTGGAACTTCAGGTCGTCCGGCGTGCCGAAAAGGTCGCGGACCGAGGCGGGATCATTCGAGAGTACCGTTTCCGTCGCAAATTCCAGCCGTTTGCCGAGGACCGGATGGGCAAGGTAGGCCCGAGCCTCCTCCATCGAGGCGATTCCGTAGCGGATGGCCATCTCGGATTGCCCGAGGCCTCTCATCTGGGGAAAGACGAACCACATCCAGTGGCTCTGCTTCCGGCCGTCCCGCAGTTCCTTCACGGCCGTCTCGAACACGGGCATCTGCGCGGCAAGGAACCGCTTCAGGTCATGGGGATCGTCCTGCATCCGGTCCTCTCAGGCGGCCGTCGTTCCGGCGACGTGGATCATCACCGCAGCGTAATAGACCACGCTCGCGGTCAGGACGAAGAGATGCCAGATCGTGGTGTGGAAGGGCAAGCGTTCAAAGAGAAAGAAGAACACCCCGACCGTGTAGAGGATGCCGCCGACGGCGATGAGGGCGAGGACATGCCCGTCCAAGGCTGCGAAGAGCGGCCAGCCGAAGAAGACGCCCGCCCAGCCCATCCCGAGGTAGAGCGCCAGCGCGCCCCATCGATATTTCTCGGGCGAGTGCAGCTTGAGCGCCGTGCCGCAGAGCGCCGCCGCCCAGATCCCGGCGAGAAGGATCAGCCCCTGCCCGGAGATCAGCGTGAAGGCGGAGTAGGTGCCCGCGATCTTGCAGTAGATCGCCGAGTGGTCGAGACGGCGCAGCAGCGTGGTCCAGTCCGGGTGAGGCACCATGTGATAGACGGCCGAGCAGAAGATCATCAGGATGAGCGTGACGCCATAGATCGCGGCACCCGCCACTGCCATGCCGTCCCCGCGCCACAGCACGGTCAGCGCGATAAGGATCGGCACGCCGCAAAGGGCTGCGGCGATGCCAGAGACATGCACGGCGGCATCCGAGAGTCTCTCGGCGCGGCTGTAACCTGAGCGGGGTGCGAAGTGTGTCATCATGTCGCTACGCTAGCACGCGCCCGCGGTTCCGACGGATGGATTCTGCGTGATGAGGCTCATTAAGGCGTGGAACAATCGCGAAAGTTCGAAACTTCCTCCTCGCGTTGCCGACAGGTCCAAGCCGGACGTGGGCGCAGGTTCATCCTGACGGTTCGTCCTGACCTCCGGATGGCGAAGCAGGCCGCATCACAGGGTCGATTTCCTCCATCGATCGGCCGGTGAGGTGGAGAATCATCACGGAGGGAAGGATGCCGAGAGCGATCTGGAAGGGCTGGCTGGCGGTGGGCGAGGTGAGTTGTCAGGTGGCGCTGCATGCCGCGGCCTCGACCTCCGAGCGGGTGACCTTCCATACCGTGAACCGTCGGACGGGCAACCGCGTCAGGCGCGAGTTCGTCGATGCCGTCAGCGGCAAGCCGGTCGCGCGCGACGATCAGGTGAAAGGCTACGAAGTGGCGCCGGACGAGTACATCCAGCTCGACCCGGCCGAGATCGCCTCTGCCGTGCCCGACAGCGACAAGTGCCTGCGCGTCGACTGTTTCGTCCCCTGCCGGGAAGTGGACGGGGCGTATTTCGACAAGCCCTACTACCTCACCCCGGCAGGGGAGGCCGCCGGAGAGGCTTTCGCACTGATCCGCGAGGGCATGAAGGCGCGGAAAGTTGCGGCGCTGGCCCGAACCGTCCTGTTCCGTCGCCTCCGCACGGTGATGGTTCGGCCACACGGGGCGGGGTTCGTCGCGAACACGCTGAACTTCGACTACGAGGTGCGGTCGTCGGCCGAAGCTTTCGAGGAGATCCCGAAGCTGCGCGTGAAGGGCGAGATGCTGGACCTCGCGAAGCACATCATCGCGACCAAGGCCGGCAGCTTCGATCCAGCGGCCTACGACGATCGGTACGATGCGGCACTCGCGGATCTGGTGAAGGCGAAACTGGCGGGACGAAAGCCGAAGCGCAGGGCTGTGCCGAAGAAGACCAAAGAACCGGCGGATCTGGTGGCGGCCCTGCGGGAGAGCGTCGCCGCATCCGACCGTCCGGGGCGACGGAAAGCCGGTTGACCAGCCGGGGCGGTGCCGCAGCCGGGGGCATCGAACCCCCGACTGCGGCGCTGCCGCGGACAGGGAAGGGACATCGAAAGACCGGAGCTTTCCGTGCCGTTTCAAGAATGCGCCGCGGAAATGGTCGCATTCGAACCGGGCGTGATCGGGCACAGCATGCGTCGCGTCAGCGGCGGCAACGTGAGGAGTTCGGCGGAACGGCGTGCAGCACAGGAGCGCGGACGCCTGTGTCAGGGTCCAGAAGCCTCGGGCACCTCTCGCGGCGCGACCAGGCGCTCCGGTTCAGGTCCTTCGCCGCTCGGGCAGATCCGTCCGTGGCAACGCCGTCCGATGGGCCTCGATGGCCCGGAGGACGGCTTCTCCGCTCCGTCACCGCTTCTCCTTGCCCTCGATGCTCTTCCGCAGCGCATCCATGATGTTCACCACGTTGTCGCCGCCCCACGTCGTCTTCGAGGCCCCCTTGCGCGCGCCCTTCTTCGGCTTCTTCGAGCGGATCAGGTCCAGAAGGTTCTCCTGCACCGGATCCTGGACCATCGCCGGGTCCCACGTCCGCGTCCGCTCCTCGATCAGCCGCTTCACAAGCGCCAGCGCCTTCGCATCCGGCTTCCCTCCGGCAATCTCCGCGAAGCAATCCTCGTCCGGGCGCACCTCGTCGCCGAAGCGAAGCGTCCAGAGGATGATCCCCTCGCCGCGCGGCATCAGGAGAACCGCGCGCTCGCGTCCGCCAAGCACGAGCCGCGCGATCCCCGAGCGGTCTGTCGCCCGCATCGCCTCGCGGATCACGGCGAAGGCCTCTTCGCCGATGGGGTCGGCGGGCATCAGGTAATGCGGCCGGTCGTACCAGATCCAGGCGATCTCGTCAGAGGGCACGAAGCAGTCGATGTCGATGGTCCGCGCGCTCTCGAGGGCAACCGCCTCGAGTTCCTCGTCCTCAAGGACCACATGCTCGTCCTCGCCGCGCGGGTAACCCTTTGCCCGATCCTCGTCGCCTACGACCTCGCCCGTTCCGGCATCGAGGTATCGGCTGACCACGGGATGCCCGGTTCGCCCGTTCAGCGTGCGGAAGCGCACGCGCTCGGAATCCGAGGTGGCGGGCATCAGCGTCACCGGGCAGGTGACGAGAGAAAGCTTGAGGTAGCCCTTCCAGTAGCTGCGCGGTGCCATGCGGTTCAACCGTCGGAGGCGGTGCGGGTTCCGGCGGCGTGGATCCGGTCGAGAACCTCGTGCAGCCTGACCAGATGCCGCGCCTCCGGGTCGAAGCGATGGCCGGCGGCCAGCCGGTCCGCCCAGTCGATCAGCGCACGTCCGCCCCACTCGTCCGGCGGGCCGACGAGTTGCTCGGTTGCGGTGCCCCGGTGACGATGGGCGGCGAAGTCGTAGAAGGAGCCGCCGACATTCGTGAGCGCCGCGCCGCCATCGGTGCCGTGGAACTGCGCCTCGATCACCGCCTCGCGTCCGGCCTGCAGCTTCCAGGAGCAGGCGAGGCGGATCACGCATCCCTCGGAGGTCCGGAGCGTTGCGACGGCATAATCCTCGACTTCCGTCACGGTGGCCGGACGGCCCGCAGCCATCATCTGTGCCTCGACATGAATGACCTCGGGCCAGCCGAGCGACCAGAGCGCGAGGTCCACGAGATGCACACCCAGATCCATCACGCAGCCACCGCCCGAGAGGGTGCGGTCGTAGAACCACGGCTTGTCCGGCCCGTAGGCGTTGTGGAAGGTCAGGTCGATGGCGAAGACGCGGCCGAGGTCACCAGAGGCCAACAGCGGCCGGATTGCGGCCATGGCGGCGGTCAGCCGGTAGGAGAGATCCACGCCGAGGAGCCGGTCGGCCCGCGCCGCCGCCTCGACCACCTCGCGCACCTCGGCCGCGCTGCGCCCCAGCGGCTTCTGGCAGAAGACGGCGCAGCCCGCTTCGAGGGCGACGAGACTCTCGGCGGCATGTCGCGCGCTGGGCGTGGCGATCACCACGCCATCGGGTTCCTGCGCCAGCGCCTCGGCAAGGGTTGCAACCGGGGCCGCGTCCGGCGCCACGGCAAGGGCCCGGTCCACCGCAGCTCTGTCCGGATCGCCAAGCGCTACGATCTCGGCGCGCCCGGAGCGCGCCAGCGCCTCCATCCGGGCGCGACCGATCCAGCCCAACCCCACGAAGGCGAGCCGCGGGCGGGTTCGGGCGGGAAGGCTCAGCTGCATGTCACCACCGCCTTCACGAAACCCTCGGGCTTGTCGCGCGTCGCGTCGAGGGCCGCGGCCAGTTCCTCCAGCGGATAGCTGTGTGTCACGAGGCCGGAGAGGTCGAGCCAGCCCTTCTGCACCGCCTCCACCGCCTCGCGCATTCCGCGCAGGTAGACCTCGGGCCGGCGCTCGTGGGCGTTCACCACATCGATGCCGCGCCAGTTCCACTGCTGCATGTTCACCTGCCGCGCGCCGTCCTGATGATAGCCCGCGATGACCAGCCGTCCGCCCTCGGCCACCAGTTCCCCGGCAAGATCGAGGGGCCATTGCTTGCCCACGGCCTCGATCACCACATCGCAGAAATAGCCGTTGGTCAGGTCGCGCACCTCGTCGACGATCTCCTGATGGTCGATCATCGCGATGGTCCGGGCCGCGCCCATGCGGCGCGCCATGGCGAGCGATTCCTCGCGCCGCGAGATGGCGATGACCTCGGCGCCCGCATCCGCCGCGAGCCGCGTCAGGAGCGCGCCGAGAAAGCCCACGCCGATGATCGCGACCCGGTCGCCGCGCCCGATGCCGGAGCGGCGGAAGATGTTGAGCGCGCAGGCCACCGGCTCGACCGGAAAGGCGATGCCGTCGGGCAACGGCACGAGATGGGCCACGGGCACGATCTCGTGGCTGGCGAAGCTCCGCTGTCCCAGGAAGGCCACGCGTTGGCCCGGCCGGACCTCCGTCACGCCGGGTCCTGTCGCCTCGACCACGCCCCAGCCCTCGTGCCCCATTCCGCCCGGCTCCGTCGGGTAGCTCATCCACTCCGGCGCTGCCCAAGGGCCGAGATTGGAGGCACAAACCCCGCAGGCCTCGATCGCAATCCGCACCTCGCCCTCCTCCGGCTCGGGCAGGGGCAGGGCGACGATCTCGATCCGGCCGGGACCGGCGAGGCGCGCGGCTCGCATCGACTTGGTGGCATCGGGCTGGGCGCGCCCCGGCGTAAGAGAGACGTTCATGGGTCCTCCGGTATCCGCGGTTCTCATGATGATGATCTTCAGGATGATCTCGAGGATCCGGCCCGGAACGTCGTGCGCCTGCATCTGTTCCTGTCACGACGGCGGAAGAAGGATGAATGGCCGTCTGCGGCGGAAGGGCGCCGGTGCCGGCATAATCTCCGGAGAGCGCGGAACATTCCCGTGATCCTCTGGTTGCGCCAGCGTCCACAGCATCAGAGACAACTTCAGGATCTTCTCATGGCGAGGATACTCATCACGGGTGGCTGCGGTTTCATAGGCCGCCACGTCGCCGAGGAACTGCTGGCGAACGGATACGAGGTCCGTCTCTACGATGCGCTGATCGAGCAGGTGCACGAGGGCACGAAGGTCGCCCTTCCGGAAGGGGCGGAACTGGTGCGCGGCGACATGCGCGACGCCGACCGTCTTCGCCCGGCGCTCAGGGATTGCGATGCGGTGCTCCATCTCGCGGCCGAGGTGGGCGTGGGCCAGTCCATGTACGAGATCGCGCGCTACGTGGGCGCGAACGACCTCGGCACGGCGGTGCTCCTCGAGGCGCTGATCGACCGGCCGGTGTCGCGGATCGTCGTCGCGTCCTCGATGAGCGTCTATGGCGAGGGGCATTACGCGCGCGAGGACGGCTCGCTTGTCGAGCGCGTGCGCCGGAAGGCCTCCGACATCAAGGGCGCGCGCTGGAACCCGACCGATGCCGATGGGCGGCCCCTGACGGCAGTCCCCACCGACGAAGGCAAGCGGGTGGATCTCGCATCGATCTACGCGCTCACGAAATACATGCAGGAGCAGGCAGTCCTGATCCACGGCGACGCTTACGGCGTGGATGCGGTGGCGCTGCGCCTTTTCAACGTCTTCGGCGCCGGGCAGGCGCTTTCGAACCCCTACACGGGCGTCCTCGCCAATTTCGCCTCGCGTCTGGCGAACGGTGAGCGGCCGACGATCTTCGAGGACGGCGAGCAGAAGCGCGACTTCGTGCATGTTCGCGACGTGGCCCGGGCCTTCCGGCTGGCGCTCGAGACGCCGGATGCGGCGGGCGAGGTCATCAACGTGGGCTCCGGCACGGCCTACACGATTTCCGGCGTGGCGCGGCTGCTGGCCGGTGCGATGGGGCGGCCCGAGATCACGCCCGAGATCCTCAACCGCGCCCGGTCCGGCGATATCCGCAACTGCTTCGCCGACATCGGCCGGGCCCGGACGATCCTCGGGTTCGAGCCGAGCCACCGGCTCGAGGAGTCCCTGGACGATTTCGTTGCCTGGGTTGCCGGCTCGGTCGCGGTCGACCGGGGGGCCGACATGCGGCGACAGCTCGAAGAGCGGGGCCTCGTCACATGAGCCACGACTTCGGCTTTGTCGAATGGTTCCGGCCGGGCGACCACGACCGGGCGGAGGCGGCGCTCGAGGGACTCGCCGCGACGGGCGCGCGCTATCTGCGCACGCATCTGAGTTGGGCCGAATATCTGGCACCCGGCGGTCAGGACTGGTTCGACTGGCTGATCCCGCGCCTCGGCCAGTCGGTCGAACTGCTGCCCTGCATCCACTACACGCCGCCGTCGCTCTCGCGCACGAACCGCACCTCGGGGCCGCCTTGCGACCTGAAGTCCTATGCCGATTTCATCGACCACGTGCTGACCCGCTACGGGCGGCACTTCGAGCATGTGGAGCTCTGGAACGAGCCGAACAACCTGCTGGACTGGGACTGGAGGCTGGACGCCGATTTCCTGCTCTTCTGCGAGATGGTGGGCGGTGCCGCGCACTGGGTGCGCGAGCGCGGCTGGAAGGCCGTGCTGGGCGGGCCGTGCCCCTTCGATCCGCTCTGGCTCGACCTCATGGGAGATCGCGGGGTTCTGGCGCATTGCGCGGCGGCGGGCTTCCACGGTTTTCCGGGCACCTGGGACAGCGAGGAAGGGGCCTGGGCCGGCTGGGATCTGCACCTGGGCGAGATGCGGGCAATCCTCGACAAGCATAACCCCGATTGCGAGATCTGGATTACCGAGACGGGCTATTCCACCTGGCGCAACGATGAACTCGAGCAGGCCCGCCGCTTTGCCGGGGCGATGAAGGCTCCGGCGGCCCGCATGTACTGGTACGGCTGGCGCGACCTGCCGGGGGACGTGCCGGTCCAGGAGGGGCTGTGGTTCGATCCGCGGCACTACCACATGGGAGCGGTGGCCGCGGACGGGCGGCCGAAGCTGCTCGCGCGGCTTCTGGCGGCCGAGGGCGTCGAGGGTGTGCGTTCGATGGCGGGGCTCTGCGCACCCTCGCTCGCGCAAGCCGCGCGTCCCGTCGTCGTGACCGGAGGCGCGGGCTTCATCGGCTCGAACCTTGCCGATGCGCTCCTGTCGGACGGCGAGGAGGTCATCCTTCTCGACAATCTCGGCCGGCCGGGGGTCGAGGACAACCTGCGCTGGCTGAAGGCGCGGCACGGCGACCGGCTGCATCCCGTGATCGCCGACCTGCGCGACGAGCGCGCCATGGCCGAGGCCGCGCGCGACGCATCCTCGGTCTATCATCTGGCGGGCCAGACCGCGGTCACGACGAGCCTTGAAAGCCCCGTCGCCGACTTCGAGATCAACGCGCGGGGCACGCTCAACCTGCTCGAGGCGATCCGCGCCACCTGCCGCCCGGTGCCGCTCCTGTTTGCCAGCACAAACAAGGTCTACGGCGCGCTCGAGGATCTGGAGATGCGGCCCGGCGACCGGCACCTGCCTGCCGATCCGGCGCTTCTCGCGAGCGGCATCGCGGAGACACGGCCGCTCGATTTCTGCACGCCCTACGGCTGCTCGAAGGGCGTGGCCGACCAATACGTGCTCGACTACGCCAAGAGCTTCGGGATTCCGACCGCCGTCCTCAGGATGTCCTGCATCTACGGGCCGCGCCAGTTCGGGACCGAGGATCAGGGCTGGGTTGCGCATTTCCTGATCCGCGCCCTGAAGGGCGAGGAGATCTCGGTCTTCGGAGATGGACGGCAGGTGCGCGACGTGCTGCACGTGAGCGATGCCGTCGACGCCTACCGGCGGCTCATGGCGGAAGTGGGCAACGGCCGGATCGCGGCGCGGGCCTTCAACCTCGGGGGCGGGCCAGACAACGCGGTGAGCCTCCGGCAGGTGCTGACGGAGATCTCGGCGCTCCTCGGCGAGCCGGTGCGTGTGACGGAAGAGGGCTGGCGGAAGGGCGATCAGCTCTGGTTCGTGGCCGACACGCGTGCGCTGGCGGGCGCCCTTGGCTGGAAGGCGACCGTCGGCTGGCGCGAGGGGATCGCGGCGCTTGCGGACTGGCTGGCGGAACATCGGGTCGGCCGGCGGCTGCCGGACCCCCGGCGCGAGAGGATGCTTGCGTGACGGGAACGCATCTCACGGTCCTGATGACGGTCGATGCGGTCGGCGGCGTCTGGCGTTACGCCATGGATCTCGCCGCAGGGCTGCGCGGTGAGGTGGACGTCGTCTTCGCTGGCTTCGGTCCGGAGCCCTCGGCGGCGCAGCGACGCGAGGCCGAGACCCTTGGCCCGCTCGAATGGTGCGATGCGCCGCTCGACTGGCTGGTGGGCGGCGAGTCGGAACTCGCCATCGTCCCGAAGATGATAGCGGGCGTGGCGAGGCGCCACCGGGTCGACATC
Source organism: Rhodobacter sp. NSM (assembly GCF_052244495.1). NCBI lineage: Bacteria > Pseudomonadati > Pseudomonadota > Alphaproteobacteria > Rhodobacterales > Rhodobacter > Rhodobacter sp. NSM. Next base: position 89,073 of record NZ_JBQPXH010000004.1, on the reverse strand, counting down.
ATCCATCTCAACCTGCCATCGCAGGCGGCAGGACTTACGGTGCCGGTGCCGGTGCTGGCGGTCTCGCATTCCTGTGTCGTCACCTGGTTTGCGGCCGTGCGCGATGGCATCCTGCCCGCGGGCTGGCTCTGGCAGCGGCGGCTGAACCGGCAGGGACTTGCGGCGGCGGATGTGGTGGTGACGCCGACACGGGCGCAGGCCGACCTGATGACGGGCGCCTACGGGCCGCTGCCCGAGGTGCGGGTCGTCCCCAATGCCAGCCGCTTCGCTCCGCCGTCCCGGCGCATGGCGCGGCCGATGGTGCTGTCGGCCGGCCGCTGGTGGGACGAGGGCAAGAACGCGGCCGTTCTCGACGCGGCAGCGCCGCTGATCGACTGGCCGGTGGTGATGGCGGGCGCCGCGGCCTCGCCGAAGGGGCAGGCGGTCGAGATCCGGGCCGCCGACGCGCGGGGCGAGCTTGCCCATGCCGAGGTGCTTGACCTCATGTGCGAGGCCTCGATCTTCGTCTCTCCGTCCCGCTACGAGCCATTCGGGCTGGCCGTCCTCGAGGCGGCGCGGGGCGGGCTGCCGCTCGTCCTCGCCGATATCCCGACGTTCCGGGAACTCTGGTCGGGGGCGGCCGAGTTCTTCCCGCCCGAGGATCCGGTCGCGCTGGCCGAGGCGGTGAATGGCCTGATCCGCGACCCGGACCGCCGCCGCACGCTCGGCCAGGCGGCGCAGAGGCGCGCGGCGGACTACACGCCCGAGCGACAGGCCCATTCCATGGCCGCCATCTATGCCGAACTCTGCCCCATCCCCGAAACGCTCCGCGCCGCGAGGTGACATGAAGGTCCTGTTCTACACCCATTCTCTCGTCTCGGACTGGAATCACGGCAATGCCCATTTCCTGCGCGGGGTCATGCGCGACCTCGTGCAGCGCGGCCACGAGGCGCTTGCGCTCGAGCCTTCGGGTGGCTGGAGCCGGACGAACCTCGAGGCGGACGCCGGACCCGCGGCGATCACGGCATTCACGCATGCTTTTCCCGATCTTCATTCTCGAAGCTACGCACCGGACTTCGACCACGAGACAGCCCTCGGCGCCGCCGACGTCGTCGTCGTGCACGAGTGGACGGATCCGGCTCTCGTCGCGCGGATCGGCCGGGCGCGTCGGCAGGGCGGCCGGTTCCTCCTTCTCTTCCACGACACCCACCATCGCGCCGTCAGCGCGGATGGCGAGATCGGCGGGCTGGACCTGTCGGGATATGACGGGGTGCTGGCCTTCGGCGAGGCCCTGCGCGAGACCTACCTCAAGGCGGGCTGGGGGCGGCAGGTCTTCACCTGGCATGAGGCGGCGGACGATGCGCTCTTCCGCCCGATGCCGGCGGAGGCCGAGGGCGAGCTGATCTGGATCGGGAACTGGGGCGACGGCGAGCGCAGCGCCGAGTTGGCGGAGTTCCTGATCGACCCCGTGGCGCGGCTCGGGCTGCGCGCCACCGTGCGGGGCGTGCGCTATCCGGCCGAGGCGCTCGGCCGGCTTGCCGCGGCGGGCATCGCCTATGGCGGCTGGATCCCGAACGCCGAGGTGCCCGCAGCCTTCGCGCGTCATCGCGTGACCGTCCATGTGCCTCGGAGGCCTTACGTCGAGGCACTGCCGGGCATTCCGACGATCCGCGTCTTCGAGGCGCTGGCCTGCGGCATCCCGCTGGTCTCGGCGCCCTGGTGCGACACGGAGGGGCTCTTCCGCACCGGCACCGACTTCCTGGTGGCGCGGGACGGCGCCGAGATGGAGCGCCACCTGCGGGCGGTGCTGCACGACCGCGATCTGGCGGAGGCGCTGGCCGAAAGCGGGCTCGCCACGATCCGCAGCCGCCACACCTGCCGCCACCGCGTGGACGACCTGTTGACCATCGTGGGACAGCTGGGCCTGCAGGCCCGGACGGCGGAGGTGGCCTGATGCGGAGCATCGCCTTCTACGGATCCAGCCTTGTCTCGGCCTACTGGAACGGGGCGGCCACCTACTACCGCGGCATGATCCGGGCGCTTGCGGGCCTCGGCTACCGCGTGACCTTCTACGAGCCGGATGTCTATGACCGGCAGAAGAACCGCGACATGGATCCGCCCGACTGGTGTCGCGTCGTGGTCTATGACGGCACGCCCGAGGCACTGATGCGCGCCGCGGCCGAGGCGGGGCAGGCGGACATCGTGGTGAAATGCTCGGGCGTGGGCTACGAGGACGACCTCCTGCTGGCCGAGGTGCTGCGTGCGGCGCGGCCCGACGCACTCCGCGTATTCTGGGACGTCGATGCGCCCGCGACGCTGGCCGAGATGCAGGCCACCCCCGACCATCCGCTGCGCCGGGCACTGGGGCGGATCGACCTCGTGCTGACCTACGGGGGCGGCGATCCGGTGGTCGCGGCCTACCGCGCGCTCGGCGCGCGCGACTGCGTGCCTGTCTACAACGCGCTCGATCCCGAGACCCATTATCCCGTGGCGCCGCAGGACCGCTTCACCGGCGACCTCGCCTTTCTCGGCAATCGCCTGCCGGATCGCGACGCGCGCGTGGCCGAGTTCTTCACCAATGCCGCCTCTGCGGTGCCGGGGGGGCGCTTCCTCCTCGGCGGATCGGGGTGGCACGACCAGTCCTTCCCTCCAAACGTCCGCCGTCTGGGCCATGTCGGCACGGCCGACCACAACGCGCTGAACGTCACGCCCCGGCTGGTTCTGAACATCTCCCGCGACAGCATGGCGGCGAACGGCTTCTCGCCCGCCACCCGCGTCTTCGAGGCGGCGGGGGCGGGGGCATGTCTCGTGACCGACGCCTGGGAGGGGATCGAGCTCTTCCTCAACCCCGAGCGTGAGGTGCTCGTCGCCCGCGACGGCCGGGACGTGGCCGAACTCGTCCGAACCGTCGGCAACGAACGCGCCCGGCTCATCGGAGAGGCGGCGCTGCGCCGCGTGCTGTCCGAGCATACCTACGCACACCGGGCGATACAGGCCGATGCGCTGTTCCAGCGGCATCTCGCAAGAATGGAGGCGGCGGAATGAGCCTCGACATCGTCGTCATCGGCCTCTCGCTCTCGTCGTCCTGGGGCAACGGGCATGCCACCACCTACCGCGCGCTCCTGCGCGGGCTCGCAGCCGAGGGACACCGCGTGCTCTTCCTCGAGCGCGACGTGCCCTGGTACGCCGAGAACCGCGACCTGTCCGACCCCGACTTCTGCCGGCTGGAGTTCTACCGGGGGCTGGACGAACTTGCCGGCCGCTGGGCCGACCGGATCCGGGGCGCGGATGCCGTGATCGTCGGCTCCTATGTCCCCGAGGGGCGCGAGGTGATCGATGCGGTGGCCGCGCTCGGCCCGCCTCTCCTGGCCTTTTACGACATCGACACGCCGGTCACGCTGGGCCTTCTGGACGAGGGGCAGGAGGAATTTCTCGCCGCGCGGCAGGTGCCGCTTTTCGATCTCTACTTCTCGTTCTCCGGGGGCGAGGTGCTCCGTCATCTCGAGGAGGTCCGCGGCGCGCGGGCGGCACGGGCGCTCTACTGCGCCGTCGATCCCGACCGCTACCATCCCGTGCCCGGCGAGCCGTGCTGGGATCTGGGCTATCTCGGCACCTACAGCCCCGACCGGCAGCCGACGCTCGAGGCGCTGCTGATCGAACCCGCCCGGCGGCTGCCGGACAGGCGCTTCGTCGTGGCAGGCCCCTCCTACCCGGCCGGTATCGACTGGCCCGCGAATGTCGAACGGATCGAACATCTGGCGCCGGGCGACCATGCCACCTTCTACAGCCGCCAGCGTTACACGCTGAACGTCACGCGGGCCGCCATGCGCCGGATGGGCTGGTCGCCGTCTGTTCGCCTGTTCGAGGCCGCGGCCTGTGCGACACCCGTCATCTCGGACGACTGGCAGGGACTGGACGAGCTGTTCCCGGATCGCGAGGCGATCCTGATCGCGCGGGAGACGGAAGACGTCGTGCAAGCCCTCGCGGGCGTCAGTGAAGAAGCGCGCGCGGCGCTCGGCCATGCGGCACAGCGTCGGGTGCTGGCACGCCATACGGGCCGCGCAAGGGCCCGTGAACTGGCCGAGGCACTTCAACGGCAGGGGGCGGCGGCGGCCTGACGCGGAAGGAGCGCGTGTGGCGATAGGCGGTGATGCAGAGCGCAGGTTGCGCCGGGAGAACGGAGGATTCCCATGCTCAAGAGAACCGCACAGATGACCGTCCTCGTCGCCGGAGGGGCGGGCTTCGTGGGCTCGCATCTCTGCGAGGCGCTGCTGCGGCAGGGTCATCGCGTGATCTGCCTGGACAGCTTCCTTACCGGGTCGATGGAGAACGTGCAGGCTCTCTGCAATTTTCGCGAGTTCCGCCTGGTCAGGCAGGACGTGATCGAGCCGATCCGGCTAAGCGAAGCGGTGCAGCGCGTCTACAACCTCGCCAGCCCTGCGTCGCCGCCGCAGTATCAGGCCGATCCGGTCCACACGATGATGACCAATGTCGTGGGCACGCAGAACCTTCTCGCGCTGGCCGAGGCGCATGGCGCGCGCTTCCTCCAGGCCTCCACCTCCGAGGTCTACGGCGACCCCGAAATCCACCCCCAGCCCGAGGACTACCGCGGCAACGTCAACTGCACCGGCTCGCGCGCCTGTTATGACGAGGGCAAGCGGGCAGGCGAGACGCTCTGCTTCGACTACCGCCGCCGCGCGCGTGTCGATGTCCGCGTGGCGCGGATCTTCAACACCTACGGCCCGCACATGCGCCCCGACGATGGTCGCATCGTGTCGAACCTGCTGGTGCAGGCGCTCAGGGGCGAGCCTCTCACGATATACGGCACGGGCGAGCAGACCCGCTCGTTCTGCTACGTCACGGATCTGGTGGTCGGCCTGATGGCGCTGATGGAGACGGCCGAGGCCCCCGACTGCGCGATCAATCTCGGCAATCCCGGAGAGTTCACCGTCACGCAACTCGCCGCGCTCGTGCGGCGCCTTGTGCCCACTGCCGGCGGGGTAGTCCATCATCCGCTCCCCGAGGACGACCCGCGCCGCCGCCGGCCGGACATCGAGCGGGCGCGACGCCTTCTCGGATGGGAGCCGCGCGTGCCTCTCTCCGACGGCCTGCCGCAGACCGCCGCATGGTTCGCGCGTCACCTCGGCCAGGCTCTGCCTCCGCCGGTCCGGGCCGGACGACCCTCCGTGCCGGCCCGGACCTGACTTCCTGGCAGAGGCCGGTCCGCGGCGCGTGATGCCGCGGGGGCGGACTGCCGCTTGCCGCTCGTGACGCATCGAGGCATCTTTTCCCGAAACCCCGCGCGGGCGAGATTTCCCCAATAGATAATTTCATCGCCTCGGGTGCCCCCGTGGATGCGGCAGGCGGTGTGATGCCCGAAGCCGTCTGTCTCCTCGGCAGGCAGTTGCCGGTGTCGCATCCGCATGGGTCGGGGCGTCCGCCGTAAGTATGTCGCCCTGACTAAATCCTGTCGTTCTTGCGCCCCATTACCCCGTTAGTCAGCTTTCACGTCCTGGTTGATTCCGCATCTGCCGGACGAGACAGAAACGGCAGGGGATGCGTGGATGTTCTTCCGTCACGGCGGCAACGATTTTCAGGTGTCGACATGGGATGCCGGCCAGTCCTATCTGACGACGTGGTCTGAGGACCATGTGCAGGTGCTCGACGACGACCGGATCGCTCTCACGCTGAGCAGATCGCATGACAGCTCCACCCGGCCATGGGTCGGCGGCGAGTTCCAGTCGAATGCGGCCTTCACGACCGGCACATGGAGCTGGATGGCGCAGGCTCCGCGCATGATCGACGGCACCGTCTTCGGCCTCTTCCTCTATCAGGACGACTACCGGACACAGCCCTGGCGCGAATACGACATCGAGTTCGCGGGCGGAGACACGACGGAGATCCACCTCGCGGTGCATTTCCTCGACCGGTCCGGCAACCACGTCACGATGCGTGAACCTCTGGTCATCGACCTCGGCTTCGATGCTGCACTGGCGCCGCATGTCTACGAGATCCAGGTGACGAACCACGACGCGACCTTCCGGGTGGACGGCGAGACGGTGGCCGTGATCGATGCCTCCTACGTCGAGGGAGGCGTCTGGGATCCGGGCCCGCTGGCAAGCCTCGTCGACCTCTGGGCGACGCCGCCGGAACTCGAGCCGTGGGCAGGCCGCATGGAACAACCGAGCGCCACCTTGACCGGCTATGTCGAAAACGTCCGCTTGCCGTCCGACAGCACGGTCTACGGAACCCGGGCCGCGAATGCGGTGCAGGGAACGGCGGCGGCCGATCTTCTCTACGGCTTCGCCGGCAACGACACGATGGAGGGCGGCGCGGGTGCGGATCGCATGTATGGCGGCGCGGGCAACGACCTCTACCATGTCGATGCCCTTGGCGACGAGGTGATCGAGCGGTCGGGCGAAGGCACGGACACGGTCCATTCCGCGGTGAGCTTCAGGCTCGGCGCCAATCTCGAACGGCTCGTGCTGACCGGCGCTGGCGCGATCAACGGCACCGGGAACACCCAGTCGAACACGATCGTCGGTAACGGCGCAGCGAACCGTCTTGCCGGCGGCGGCGGCAACGACAGGTTGGACGGACGCGCGGGTGACGACGACCTGATTGCGGCCTGGGGACGGGACACGCTGCTGGGGGGCGACGGGGACGACAGGCTGCAAGGCTGCGCCGGAAGTGACCGTCTCCTCGGCGGCCTCGGGGCCGACAGGCTCGTCGGCGGGTCGGGCCGCGACGTGCTCACCGGCGGCGCCGGAAACGACGTCTTCGTGTTCAGCTCGGGGCAGGGATGCGACGTGATCACGGATTTTGTGGCCGGAGGGTCCGAGGACCGGCTCGAAATCCACGGATACGACCGGATCGCCGAACTCCGCCAGGTGGGAGCGGACACGCTCGTCGTATTGTCCGGAAGCGACTCGATCCTGCTCCGGGGCGTGCAGGGCATGGACCTGACCTCGCAGGACTTCCTGTTCGCCTGACCTCCCTCGGCGGCCTGCACCTGTCCGGCGGCGAAGGGTCTTCAGCCGCCGCTCCTATCCTTTGGCCTGCTGCATCGCAGCCTCGGCGGCGGTCAGGAAGTCGCTCCTCGTCAGGGGCTTGCCGAGCACTGCCGCGAAGCGCGGCGAAGCACGGCTCATCCGGCTGCGCCAATCGGGAAGGGCCGTGATCAGAAGGACCGGAAGCTCGGGCGAGAGTTCGTTCGCGGCCTGTCCCAGCTCGGCACCCGTGACATGCGGCATGTCGAAGTCGGTGACCAGCAGGTCCCACATGCAGGGGTCGTCCCGCAGCGCCTCGAGCGCGTCGCGAGGATCGGCGCAGGGCACGACCTCGGCTCCGGCCTGCTCGAGAAAGGCCGACAGCACCCTCAGCACATCGGTGTTGTCGTCCACGACCAGCACCGTCCGTCCTGTAAGCCGGCCGGTGAGGGCGCTTGCGGTCTCGGGCGCCGGTGCGGCGGGCGCCTCGGGCAATTCGACGGCTTCGGTCGGCCAGAGGACGGTGAATGTCGTGCCCTCGCCCGGTTCGCTCTCCAGTGCGATGGCGCCGTGGTTCGCGGCCAGCACCCCGGTCACGATGGCGAGGCCCAGCCCCGTGCCCGCCGCTCCCTTGGTCGAGAAGTAGGGCTGGAAGACCTTGGCCTGCGTCGCCGTGTCGATGCCCGGACCATTGTCCGCCACGGTGATGGAGACGTGGCGCCGCGAGGGATTGGGCTTGCCCGCCGAGAAGGGCCCTGCGAGCCTGCCCGGATCGGCCAGACCGAGAGCCACGCCGATCTCGTAGCCCGCTTCGCGCGCAGGTGCCGAGGCGATCGCGTCCCGCGCATTGATCACGAGGTTCAGGACCACCTGAAGGATGTCCGTCGGGTCGACCTCGATCCAGACCGGATCCTCCGGCAGGGAAAGCGTGAGCCTGGTCCGGTTGCGCAGGCCGGCCCGCACCAGATCGGCCGCGTCCTGCAACAGTGGGCGGAGATCGACGCGCGTGCGATTGCTCTGCCTCTGGCCGAGGCTCAGGAAACGCCGGACGAGCGCGCCCGCCTGCTCGGTGGCGGCGACGATGCGATGCGCGTGGGCCTCGGCCGCCCCCGGCTTCAGGTCCCGGATCAGCGTCGCCGACCCGCCGATCGCGGCGAGCAGGTTGTTCAGGTCATGAGCGAGCCCCGACGCGAGCTGTCCGATGATCTCGCGCCGCTGCGCCATCTGCAGTTCTTCGCGCAGGCGCGTCTGTTCCTGCTGCTCGCGCAGGCGCTTGGAAATGTCGCGCGAGATGCAGATGATCCCGCCATCGGCCTTTCGCGTAAGCGAGACCTCCTGCGACAGCTCTGTCCCGTCCAGCCGTCGCCCGACAAGCTCTCCGCGCCAGCCGCCCTCGCTCTGCAGGACGGGCAGCGCCACCGCGGCGATGTGGTCGGCCACTTCGGGATCATAGAGCGTGTTCCATGAGCGGCCGAGGATCTCCTCGGGATCCGCGACCCCGAACATTTCGCGGTGGGCGCTGTTCATGTAGGTGTAGCGGCCCTCGGGATCTGTCAGGGCGATGCCGTCGTGCGAGGCGTCCATGGCCGCGGCAAGGTCGGTCCGCGCGCGCTGCTCGGCGACCTTCAGGGCGGTGATGTCCACCCTGAGACCGACGCGTCCCCCGTCCGGGGTCCGGCGCTCGAGCACCCGGAGCCAACGCCCGTCGGCAAGCTGCTGCTCCTGCACGTTGCTGTCCAGCTGGTGCGCCGAAAGCCGCTCGGCCAGCCATTCCGTTTCACGCCCGCGAGCCTCGACCATCTCGCCGGCACGCAGGCCCTCGCGCAGGATCTCCTCGAAGGTGGCGCCGGGCACGATGGCCGGAGAGGCGCCCGGGTAATATTCGTGATACTGCGGATTGCAGAGCACCAGCCGGTCCTCCGCGTCGAAATAGGCGAAGGCGTCGGGCAGGACGTCGACCGCGGCAGTCAACTGGGCGCGGGCCGCCTGAGCCTCCGCGGCCATGGCGGCAAGCTGCTCTTCCTGCCGCTTGTAGGTGGTGATGTCGCTCGCGACGGCCATGTAGCCGTTGATCGCGCCATCCGTCTCGACAAGCGGCTGGATCGAGAGGTCCAGCCAGAACCGCTGTCCGCTTGCGGCCGTCGCCTCGATCTCGGCCCTGCCGGGCTGGCCGCAGGCCAGCATCTCGCGCAGGCGGTCTGTCCGGTTCTGGTGGGAGTCGCCACAGCGCAGCACCGCGCAGAGGGGGCGCCCTCTGACTTCCTGCAGGGCGTGGCCTGTCTGCGTCTCGAAGGCGGCATTCACCCATTCGATCCGCTGGCTCTCGTCCATGACCATGACGAGGTTGCTGGTGAGTTGCGCGAAGGTGCCGAGCCGGTCGACCTGTTGGCGCTGGACATGCGCCTCTGTCGTGTCGCGGATCACGATGACGTAGCCGGGATGGGCATTCGCGGACATCGGCGGCAGTTGCGTCGCGGAAACCGAATGCCAGCGCACGCCTTCCGCATCGCGGACCTGGCAGTCCCGCGCGACGGTCGCGCCGGCGGCCGCGGCCTCTTCCATGACACGCCGCACGAAGGCTGCGACGTCGGCAGGCAGCACCTCGTCGATCAAGCGGCCGACCGTCTCGTCTGCAAGCTTCGGCAGGTTGCCGAGCCAGCCGCCGTGATTGCGCAGCAGCCGGCCGTCGGCATCCAGTTCGAGCAGCATGTGGGGCATCGCCCGAAGCGTCGCCTCCAGCCTGTTCCGCTCTTCCTGCTGCGAAGGCTCGGCCTGGCCGGTGTCGCGGCCGATGCCGAGGCGTGGCGCCCAACTCGGCATCATGGCTGGCCCATCGGGTTGCGGGGGCCGCTGGAAGGGGTCGTCACCTGCAAGGTCTCCTCGGCGTCGGGCGTCTGGGCACGCCCGGATGATCTTTCGGAGGGCCGAGTCGCGCGACCATCCTAGGGTCTTACCTCTTCCGGAAAGCTTAACCCGAGATCATCGCGAGAAAACGATACAGTTCGTATTCACCCACGTTCTTTCGCACAGGCGCAGGCCAGGCATCAGCGATGCGGCGTCAGACGAGGCCGCGGCGCTTGGCGGCCAGCACCGCCTGGGTGCGGCTTCCGACGCCCAGCTTGTCGAAGAGCGTCCTGAGGCCGGTCGCGAAGGTCTCCGCACCCATCCGCTCGGCCAGAATCTCGGAGGGCCGGCCCTCGACGAGCTCGCGCAGCAGGTCGAGGTCGGCTTCGGTCAGGTCGATGTTCGAGGCCCGGGTCTCCGGTGGCGCCTTGCACGGCGCACCGGCTGTCGCGGCCTCACGCACTGCCGCTGCGATCGACGCGAACTGCGTCTTCTCCAGGAAGCCCGCGACGCCGGTCCGCCGCGCCTCGGCTATCACATCGTCGGGAAGGTTGCCCGACATGAGGAGGACGGGCCTCCCGCCGTTGGCCGAGATGGCACGGCCAAGGCCCTCCATGCCCTCGACGCCGGGCATGAAGAAATCGAGCAGCACGACGTCGAAGGGTCCATGGGCCTCGATTCGGGCCAGCACGCCCGGCAGATCCTCGGCGGCCTCGGTCGTCATGTCGGGCTCGCGCGCGAGGAGGCCGAGGATCAGCTCGCGCACCAGAGGCTGGTCGTCGGCGACAAGAACCGCGATGCGCTCTTCACGGGGTTCCGGATGGTCCATCGGTTCCGCTCCGCTGGTTCGGGGCGGCCCATCGGCCCGCCCCCTTGCCCTGGATCGCCGCGGGCCTTCAGCAGGAAGGGCAGGGCGAAGGCCGGTATCCCTCGCGCATCAGGCGGCCCATGCCGCCGGCCACATCCACGACGGGATGATCGGTGCGCGCCGCAATGGCAGCCGCAGCCGCAGCCGACCTGCGCCCGGACCGGCAGATGAGCGCGATCGGCTGGCCGGGCTTCAGCTGCGGCCCGATTGCGGCAAGAAAGCTGTCGGCATCCCGGTAGGGCAGAAGCACCGCATTCGGCAGTACGCCCGTGTCCCGCCATTCGGATGGCTCGCGGATGTCCACGACCATGGCCTCGCCGCCAACCAGATCCTGGGCCGCCGGAGAGAGCGTGTTCACGCTACCGGCCTGGGCCGCTGGCGCCACCACCTGCACCACGGCGGAAAGAGCCATCAGCAAACGCTTCATCGGAATGTCCTCGCATGCATCATCCGGGATGTGACAGGACAGGCCCGCCCGGTCAAGGCACGAGCTTCAGCAGATACGTGGCAATTGCTCGCCGATCAGCATGTCGACGATCCGGCTGCCGCCGAAGCTGGTGGTCATCCGCACCTGACCCGGATGGTCCGCGACCGCACGGCCGATCATGACCGCGCCCTCGCCTTCGGGCCGCGCCCGCATTGCCGCCAGCGCCGCCTCCGCCTCCGCCTGCGGCACCACCAGCACGAGCCTGCCCTCGTTCGCCAGATAGAGCGGATCGAGCCCGAGGATCTCGCAGAGCCCCACGACCTCGGGCCGCAGGGGCAGGGCGCTTTCCTCGATGACGATCCCGACGCCCGAAGCCTCCGCCAGTTCGTTCAGAACCGAGGCGATGCCGCCGCGCGTGGCATCCCGCGCAGCCCGCGCGCCCGGAGCGGCGCCGAGCACCGCCTCCATCATGTGGCCGAGCGCTGCGCAATCGGACCTTATGTCCGTCTCGAGCGCGAGGTCGCCGCGCGCCGCGAGGATCGTCGCGCCGTGGTCGCCCAGCACCCCGTTCACCAGCACCGCGTCGCCCGCGCGGATCGCCGAGGCGGACAGTTCGCGACCGGGCGGGATCACACCGACCCCCGTCGTCGTGACGAAGACCCCGTCGGCCGCGCCGCGCTCCACCACCTTCGTGTCACCGGTGACGATCCGCACTCCCGCCGCCTCGGCCTCGGCCGCCATGGTCGCCACGATCCGCCGGAGGAGCGCCACCTCGGTGCCCTCCTCGATGATGAAGGCCGCCGACAGCCAGAGCGGCCGCGCGCCCCCCACGGCCAGATCGTTGACCGTTCCGCAGACCGCGAGCTTGCCGATGTCGCCGCCCGGAAATTCGAGCGGGGTCACCACGAAGCTGTCCGTCGTCAGCGCGAGGCGGGCCCCCGGCTCGGCCAGCGCCGCCTCGGTCAGCCGCGCCTGGTCCTCCATCCCAGGCGGGCGAAAGATCCCGGTGAAGACCTCCGCGATCAGATCGCGCATCGCCTGCCCGCCCCCGCCATGGGCGAGGGTCACATGACTGTCCCTGAGCGCCATCCCGTTCCTTCCGTTCCGGCCGTCCCGGCCCTTCATTCTCGTCAAAATATCCCGGGGGGAGCCCAGGGGGCGGGGGGCGGAGCCCCCCTTATTCAGCCGCCGCTCCCCGGGCGCCGCCGTATTGCCAGTAGGCGGCGCAGGCGCCTTCCGAACTCACCATCAGGGCGCCGAGCGGCATCTCGGGCGTGCATCCCCGGCCGAACTGGGGGCAGGCCGTGGGCTTGATCCGGCCCGTCATCACCGCGCCGCAGGCGCAGCCCTCCGGCTCGGATCGCAGCTCGCGCACGGCTCCGTAGCCGATCCCGAACTTCCGTTCGGCATCATGTGCCGCGTAGGCGTCGCGGATGCGCAGGCCGGAATCGTCGATCTCGCCCAGACCGCGCCATTCGAAGCTCGGTCGCCGCTCGTAGACATCGGCAATGGCCGCGAGGCTGACCGGGTTGCCATGCTCCGGCACGACCCTCGCATACTGGTTCTCGATTTCCGAACGACCCTCGGCGATCTGGTTAAGGACCATCAGCACCGATTGCAGCAGATCGGTGGGCTCGAAGCCGGCCACCACCAGCGGCTTGCCGTAGTCGCGGGCGATGAAGTCGTAGGGATGCGTGCCGATCACCATCGAGACATGGCCCGGGCCGATGAACCCGTCGAGCCGCATGTCCGGATCGTCCAGCAGCGCGCGGATCGGCTCCGGCACGGTGATGTGGTTGCAGAATATGCTGAAGTTCGCGAGACCCTCGCGCGCCGCCTGCTGGATCGAGAGCGCCGTGGACGGGGTCGTCGTCTCGAAGCCCAGCCCGAAGAAGACCACCTCGCGCGTGGGGTTGCGCCGTGCGAGCTCGAGCGCGTCGAGCGGCGAATAGACCATGCGAATGTCCGCGCCGCGCGCCTTGGCCTGCAGGAGGGACCCTTTCCTGCCCGGCACACGCATCGCATCGCCGAAGGTCGTGAAGATCACCTCGGGCCGCTCGGCGATCTCGATGCACTCGTCAACCCGGCTCATCGGCAGGACGCAGACCGGGCAGCCGGGGCCGTGGATGAACTCGATCCCCTCGTGCACCAGCTTGTCGAGGCCATAGCGGAAGATCGCATGCGTATGCCCGCCGCAGATCTCCATGATGTGGAGCGGCCGGGCGCGGGTGGCGCCCAGGTCGTCGGCGCGCGCGGCGATGGCAGCAAGCAGGCTGCGCGCGAGGGCCGGGTCACGGAACTCCGAGGCAAACTTCATGCCCTTTCCTCCAGGGCCTTCGACCCTTCCGCCATGGCTTCCAGCGCCTCCTGCGCTTCGCCGAGGTCGCGCAGCGCCTCGAGCGTCTTCGCCGCCTCCTCCTCGTCGATCAGGCTCATCGCGAAGCCCACATGGATCAGCGCCCAGCGGCCGACGAGATCCTCCAGCGCCCCCTCGGCGACGCAGGCGATGTTCACCTCGCGCCGCACGCCCGAGACGTCCGCCATGGCCATCAGCCGGGATGCGTCGGTTATGGCCGTGATGCGGCCGGGAATGCCCAGGCACATGTCAGTCCTCCTCCTCTTCCGCAGCGAGCCGCCCCGCGGGATCCGCGATCCCGTAGCGGTCGAGCTTCGCCCTGAGCCCTACGCGGCTCAGACCCAGCTCGGCCGCCGCGCGGCTCTTGTTCCAGCGATGGCGCGTCAGCGTCTCTCGCAGGATGCGCATCTCGATCAGCTCCACCCTGTCCTTCAGCGTTCCGTCCGCCGTCAGCACGCCATCGGCACTGCGGTCCGCCCCGCCCTCGGAGGGCGGAGCCTGCAGGATCGGTCGCGAGATCAGGTCGGCGGTCAGCACCTTGCCCTGTGCGAACACCAGCATCCGCATGATCTCGTTCGCAAGCTCGCGCAGGTTGCCCGGCCAGTCGTAGTTCTCGAGGAACTCCAGCGCCGCCGGCTCGATCTCGTGCACGGGCTTTCCATGCGTGGCGGCGAGATCGGCCAGGATCACCTGCGCGAGCAGCGCCACGTCCCCGCGCCGGGCGCGCAGCGGCGGCACCGCGATCTCGCCCGCCGAGAGCGCATAGTAGAGGTCGGCGCGGAACTGTCCCTCGGCCACGAGCGCGCGCAGGTCACGGTGCGAGCCCGCGATCAGCCGCAGGTTCGTGGTCAGCGTCTCCTGCCCGCCGACCGGGCTGAAGGCGCCATTGGCCAGCATCCTCGTCAGCGCCATCTGCAAGGCCGGCGAGGCCGCGTCGATGGCGCCGATGTAGAGCGTGCCACGGTCCGCTTTCTGCACAAGCCCGACGCGGCTCGAATTGCCCGCCGCCACCCCGCGCTTGGCGCCGAAAAGCTCGATTGCGGCCAGATCCTCGGGGACGCCCTGAAGGTTGAACTCGTGGAACGGGCGGTCCGAGCGGAGCGAGCCGTAGTGCATCGCCCGCGCGAGCTGCGCCTTGGCCGTGCCCGGCTCGCCCGCGAGCAGCACCGGCATGTCGAAGCTTGCGAACTGCCGGGCAGCGGCCACCACCGCATTCATGGGAGATGAGGGTGCGCGCAGGATGCTTTCGAAACCCATCCCCTCGCGGAGGGCCCGCCGCCTTTTCTCGAGCCGCGTCTCGACGGTCGAGTTCAGGAAGCGCATCTCGAGCGCCAGCCGCTCGTTCTCGCGCGCGAGGTGGAAGAGGCGGGCGGCGTTGCGGGCCGCCATGGCGAGCTGGTCGGGGATCCACGGCTTTGTCAGGAACTGGTGGATGCCGGCCTCGTTGATCGCGGCCACCATGGCCGAGGCGTCGGTGTAGCCCGTGAGGATGATCCTTACCGTTTCGGGCCAGCGTTCGCGCGCCTGGGCGAGGAACTGCACACCGGTCATGCCCGGCATCCGCTGGTCCGAAATGATGACCTGAACCCACTGATCCTCGAGGATCTTCAGGGCCTCCTCGCCCGAGGGGGCGGTGGCGATCTCGAACTCGTCCTCAAGCGCCATCCGCATGGCGGCCAGCGCATGAGGCTCGTCGTCGACGAGAAGGACCAGCGGGCGGGACATCAGCCGCGCACCCCGAGCATCTTGGCGGTGCGGCGACCGGAAAGCCATTTCAGCCAGCCCTCCATTCCCTCGCCGGTCCGGGCCGAGACCCGGAGAACCTCGATCGTCGGGTTCACCCTGCGGAGGTTGGCCTCGTAGAGGTCGAGGTCCACGTCGCAATAAGGTGCGAGATCGACCTTGTTCAGGATGGCGAGCCGCGCCGCCGTGAACATGTCAGGATATTTCAGGGGTTTGTCCTCGCCCTCGGTGACCGAGAGGATCGCAACCTTCGCATCTTCTCCCAGATCGAAGGCGGCCGGGCACACGAGGTTGCCCACGTTCTCGATGAACAGATGCGCCCCCGGAACGAGCGGCAGGTCGTCCAGCGCGTGGCCGACCATGTGCGCGTCGAGGTGGCAGCCCTTGCCGGTGTTGATCTGCACCGCCGGAGCGCCTGTCCGGCGGATCCGGTCCGCGTCGTTCGACGTCTGCTGGTCACCCTCGATTACGGCGAGTGGAGTCCCCGCGAGGAGTGAAATGGTTTTGCAGAGCAACGTCGTCTTTCCCGAGCCGGGGGACGACACGAGGTTGACGGCATGAACGCCCATCTCGCGCAGGCGATGCCGGTTCGACAGGGCATAGACGTTGTTCTTGGACAGGATGTCTGTCTCGACCTCGATCAGGCGCTCCTGGCTCATGCCGGGCACGCTCGCGCCCGCGGCGCCGAGCCCGTGATGGTGGTGCCCGTGCCCGTGGCCGTGATCATGCCCGTGGTGATGTCCGCCGCAGCCGCAGTCGTGATCCTCATGTCCATGATGCGCGTGACCGTGAGTCGTCTCGAAGGTGACCTTGTCGCCGCAGCCGCAGACCGTGCACATCACTGAACCTCCATGTCCTTAATCCGCATCTCGTCGCCGCCCACCGGCATCAGCCGGCCTCCGCCGCAAAGCGGGCAGGGGTCGAACCTGTCCTCGATCGCGACCTCCTCGCCGCAATCGTAGCAGAGCGCCCGGCCGGGCAGGTCGAGGATCTCGAGCCGGGCGCCTTCCGCGGCGCTGCCGCGCATCACGACGTCGAAAGCGAAGTCGAGCGCCGCCTTCTCGACCCCGGCAAACCGTCCGATCTCGAGGCGCAGCACCTTGACCGAGGCGAAGCCGTGGCTGCGCGCCTGATCCTCGACAATGCCGCGGATGCCCTCGCAGAGCGACATCTCATGCATCGGCGGCCTCCGTCACCGTGGCCGGCACACAGGGATCCAGGATGGCGACGAGGAGCGACGCCAGTCGGCCCTTGTCGGCGGGCAGGGTGCGCAAGCTCTGCTCCAGCACGCCGCCGGGTGCCACGAGATGATCGGTTGGCGTCATCCGTTCGAAGGCAGAGATCACGCCATGTTCGGCCCGGCCACGGAGGGCATAGGTGCCGCGGGCAGCGGGCACGACGGCGGTTCCGTCGGTGAGCAGCAGCGGCGCGGGCGGTGTGCCGCGGTCCGCGAGCCGACCCATTGCGCGCCAGAGCGGCCCGCGCCCCCATCGCGCCGCCACGGCGGCGAGCGTCGGATGCGCCTCGCGCCGCGCTGCCGGCGAATTGTCGTAAGCGCCGGGGATCATGGCGGCCCCCGCCGGCAGGGCGGGCAGGTCCGCCACCGCTTCCCCCGGTCCGAAACACTCCGCGATGCGGGAAAAGAGCGGATGGCGCGCAAGCCATCCGTCAAGGTCGCGAGGCAGGGGAAGGTCCGGCAGGTCGCCTGTCGGATCGACGGCCAGACCCAGCATGCCCGGCCAGATCACCGAGAGCTTCAGCCGGTGCTCGCGGCCGATCTCGTGCTCCAGGGTCCCGCGCGCGAGCGGCTCCAGACCGAAGGCGAGCCGCATCGCCGTGGTCTGCGCCATCGGACAGAGGTTGAAGATCCGCGGCAGAAGCTCGGCCGCGGCCTCGGGGCTGCGGCCGAGCATCAGTGCCTCGACCGGGAGCGCGGGCCCCACGGCGATCTTCGGCCCGTCCGGCCCGAGGCTTATGGTGATCGCCCCCGACATCAGCTTTCCGCGAGGCCGGCCGTGATGACGGAGCGGCGGCTGGGTTCGGACCCGATTTCGGCAGGCGGGGCCAGCTCCGCCTCGCGCGCGGCCCGGATCTCGGCGGCCCGGTCGGTCTCGGCGCGGTTGCGTTCGTCGAAGAGCGCGGCCATCACCGCCCGCGCCACTTCCACCGCCTGCAGCTGGCTGGAAAAGTCGTTCATGGGCGAGAAGAGCGAGCAGGCCTTGTAGCCGCCACCCATCGGACGGACATTATGAATGAACTCGTAGTCGCCCGACGGGAAGCCGAGATGCTCCTTCGCGCCCGGCGTCAGGGCTGACCAGTCCTCGCCCTCGGCGGGCAGCAGCACGAGGTTCATGAACCACGGCGCGACCAGCACCCCGAGCGGTCGGCCGTCGTGCAGGCGGAAGCCCACGGCCTCGACGTGCAGCGCCTTGTTGACGAGCGGGACGTCCCGCATCTTCGAATGCCAGACGTCCTCGAAATCCGCCACGAGCAGCGCGATCTTCTCGGCGATCACGGCGGACGCCGCCTCGGCCGCCGGATCCGAGAGGACCATGAACTGCTCCTTCGGTGCGCCGCAGTGCGGGCAACTCCAGTCGCCCGGCAGATCCGCGAAGGGCGTGCCCGGCAGGATCTGGCGGTAGTCGTCGCCCGTGGCCGGATCGTAGGGTGTCCAGCAGATCTTGCATTCCATGACCGCGTCCGGACCGATCCGGTCGTTCGCGCCGAGATAGGAGCCCTCGAAGCCGCTCAACGGATCGCCTCCAGCACTTCGAGGATGCGCGCGGCGCTGTCCTCCAGATCCTCGGGCGCGGCAAGCGCCACCTGCGGCATGGCCGTCACTTCGAACGTGTCGAGGATGAGGCTGTCCATGGAATTGAAGAACTGCACGCGCCAGACCTGCGGCAGTGCGGTGGCGGTGATCCGGCAGTTGCCGTAGCCGCGCGAGAGGATGGTGACCGCGCCCTCGCCGAGCATCCGGTCAAGCCAGGCGAGGTCCTCTTCGGTGTGCGGCAGCAGCGTGAGGTTGACCACATGCGGCTCCTGGTCCGGACGCCAGGTGCCAGATTTTTCGACCAGTTCCGCCAGCAGTGCAGGTGCGTTGACCACGCCCTGCGGGCGGCGGCCCGAGGGGGTCAGCGCCTGCCGGTGAGGCGCGAAGGCGCGCGTCAGCGCCGCCGAGGGGACAGGCCCGACCTCGACCCGATCGGCCCCGGCACCCGCTACCGACCAGACGCCGGCAAAGACGCTCTCCTGCACCATGAGGGCGGGCACGCCCCGCAGCCGCATCGAAACCTCGCCCTGGCCCAGCGTCTCGGCCATCAGGCGACGGTTGTCCTCGTCGAGGGTCGAAAGGTCGAAGCTTGCCGTTTGGCCCGAGGAGGCACAGGCTCCGCAGGCCTCCGCGAACTGCTCGAGCAGGCCGAGCGCCGGCGCGAGGCCGACCGCATCCTCGATCTCCGGAAGATGCGCCGAGTAGGTCCGCATTCCCGAGGGCAGGGCCATGAAGGCCAGATCCGCATCCTCGTCGCCGGGCTGCGATCCGGGACCGAAGCCGGTGGGGGGCATGTGGAACGATGTCATGGGGGAACCCCTTTCAGGCTGTGACGGAGTCGAGGATGCGCGGGATCCGGGTCATGTAGTCGCCCCAATCGCGGATCTTCTCGATAGCGCCGAGGTAGCGGCCTTCGCGGTAGAAGAGGAAACCGGGGGTGCGCAGGGCGCGCGTCTCGTCGCGGAGGGCGGCTTCGACGGCATCGCCGACAAGGGCGCAGTCGAAGGCGCGCTGGAAGGCTATGACAAGCTCCGGCAGGATCACCGCCGCATCGGCCGTCTCGAGGTTGCGGGCAGGATCGCCGGGGATGAAGAGGCAGTGCGCACCGGGGCGGGCGGTGAAGGCCCGGACCTCCTCGATCGACTTGAGGCAGGGCCATCCGAGTTCGGTTTCGAGGCGCGCGATCAGCGGGTGGGTCATGGGATCAACCGTGGCTCCGGCCGGCATCGAGCGCGGCCTGCAGATGAGGGGGAAGAGACGGCGGACGGTCGAGGTCGGCGAAGGCATCGCCCACGCCACCACCCGCCATCACCGAGCGGAGAGCCGCGAGCGCCTCGGCGATCCTGGCGGCCTCGTCGGCGGCGATGATCTCCCGCGCCGTGCCGAGGAAGCAGAGCACCCAGTCCCCGGCCCTGGCGTCGGGGACGAGGCTCAGGTCGATCAGCGAGATCCGTTCGCCGTCCGAGGCGGTGCCTGCAATCCCCTCGACCGAGAGGAGGTGCAGCGGGTCGCCCACGCACATCAGACGGCCTCCGGGAAGAAGCGGTCATCGCCGGTGCGGCAGGCCTCGTCGGCGCTCGGCCGCCCCGTCTCGTAGGCGTCGCGCCGCAGCGACGGGTCGGCCAGGCCCTCCGCCTCGCTGCATCCGGGCAAGGGCGTCACGCCCCAGGACGCGAGTTCCGCCAGCGCCAGCCCGATGGCGGGTGCGATCTGGCCGGCCACGATGGTCCGGAGCGACCCGCCGTAATCCTCGAGTTCCTCGGGCTGGCAGCCGATCAGCGTCAGCCGCTCCGGGCACCGGCCCATGAACTGCGCCGTGGCCAGCACATCCTGAAAGCCGGTCTGGTGCAGGCTCATCTTCTTGGCGCCCATGAAGGCGGGCACCTCCTCGTCGCGCGCCACCATCAGCGTGCCGGGGGCGAGACCGTAGTCCACCGCGTCGAAGACGAGCAGCGCGTCGGCCTCTTCGAGGAAGGGCAGGAGGTAGAGGCCCTGCGTGCCGCCGTCGAGCAGCTTCACCCGCGCTGGGAAGGCGTGGCTCTCGGCCAGGACCTCGATGCAGCGGGGGCCGAAACCCTCGTCCGCCCAGAGCACGTTTCCGATGCCGAGAATGAGCACCCTCTCGGGTGGATATGCTGGCATTGGTCCCTCCCTCATGACCGCTGCTGGCAACGGGCTTTTCGCCCCGGGCCGTGCTTCGACAATATGGTTTGCAGTTCCCGGAAGAAGCCGGAAATGTGAACCTGCCGCGACATTTTGGCAGGCCCTTGTCCGCAAACGGTTAATTGCCCCTTAAACAGGCATGGCAGCGCCCGGAAGTGGAAGCTTTCCTTCCAATTAAGGAGGGGGAATGGTTCGTTACATTGCAGAATGAAGAGGGGCGCGGCGTTGCGCCGCGCCCCTCCGGAGCCCAAAGATTCTCCCGGGATCGACCTATTCCACGCGGTCGTCCTTGAAGGTCCGCCAGCCCGAAACGATCGTCGAGATCATCGATTGCCGGGACATGATGTCCTCGCGGACGGCGGCGTAGATGTGGATGATGGTGAAGATCACGATCGACCACATGCCCAGATGGTGCAGCGTGTGCAGCCGCTGGCTGTTGCCGACCAGCCCCAGCACCCAGCCGAAGAGGTCGTCGTAGATCGACCCCTGTCCGGCGCCCTCGGCATAGAGTGCGAAGCCCGTGACGATCATGAAGGTCATGCCGAGGGTGATGAAGAAGAACATCGCGGCATGGGCCAGCGGGTTGTGGCCGACGTATTTCTTCGGTTCGGGCACGAGGAAGAGATACCACTTCAGCTCGTAGATCAGCTCGCGGATCCAGCGAAGGTTGTGGACCGGCAGCTTGAACATCTGGCGCGAGTGGACGTTGCCGAAGAAGGCCCAGAGGATCCGGGCCGCGAAGGCCACGGTCAGCACCTGTCCCGCGGCAAAATGGGCGAAGCGGATGTAGCCGAAGACGAACTGGTCGGTCGCCTCGGCGATCTCCATCGTCGGAAGCGGGCGGGCGATCAGGTAGCCCGTCCCCATCAGGATGAAGATCATCGCAGCGTTCAGCCAGTGCCAGATCCGGACGGGCACCTCGTAGACATAGACCGAAGTCTTGTGGAAGATGCTGTGGATGTCCTCCGGGCGCGCCGTGCCGGTCTTGCGCGAGGCTTCGAGCGGCGTGGGAGCGTTCGGGTTAGGGACGTGGATCGTGACGATTTCGGTGTCCATGCCGTCACCCCGCCATGAGGAAGAGGCCGGAGCCCGCGATCGCCGCGCCCAGCGTCCGCTGCGCGAGAACGCCGCCGCGCGCGGTGGCGAAGGCAATGCCGATCCCCGCGAGGTGCAGCGCGGCCGTGGCGATCAGGAAGCCCGCGAGATAAGCGGCGATGGTGCCGGACGCCTCGGTCGCGTGGGCATGGCCGTGGCAGGCCGCAAAGGTC
Organism: Rhodobacter sp. NSM; assembly: GCF_052244495.1. Taxonomy (NCBI): domain Bacteria; kingdom Pseudomonadati; phylum Pseudomonadota; class Alphaproteobacteria; order Rhodobacterales; genus Rhodobacter; species Rhodobacter sp. NSM. The sequence goes on along the minus strand of NZ_JBQPXH010000004.1, from coordinate 67,663 downwards.
GCGATGGCGGCAAGCGACAGCACCGTCACGCCGCGCGCCTGTCCCGCGCGCGCAGTGGCGACCAGCAGACCTGCCAGAACGACCGATCCGACGATCCAGGCCTCGACCATCGGGATCCCGACGCCGGCCCAGGACAGGCCGGCTCCGGCCGTCATGGCGAGAAGGAAGGTCAGTGCCCCGCCCCAGAAGCGGCGGGACAGCGCCACGCCCGACCAGATCCCCACTCCCAGCATGGCAAGCAGGTGGTCCGGCCCCAGGATCGGATGCAGGAAGCCGTGAATGAAGCCCGAGGTGTCGCCGTGCCCGGTATGCGCGAGGGCAGGGCTTGCCGCGGCGGCGAGCATGGCGGCAAATGCGATCTTTTTCATCCGGTAGTCTCCCTCAGCGAACCTTGACGGTGGTCAATTCCTGACCATCAGGTGACATGACGTGGGTCGAGCAGGCAAGGCAGGGATCGAAGGAATGGAGCGTCCTCAGGACCTCCACCGGTTCTTCGGGTCGCTCCATCTTCGTTTCCAGCAGGCTCGCCTCGAAGGCCCCGATGTTTCCGGCCGCGTCGCGCGGGCTGCCGTTCCAGGTGGTCGGCACGACGCATTGGTAGTTCTCGATCCGGCCATCCTTGATGCGGATCCAGTGTCCGAGCGCGCCACGCGGGGCCTCGGTCATGCCGACCCCCTTGGCCTCCTTCGGCCAGGTGCGCGGCTCCCACTTCTCGACGTTGGCGGTGCTGCTGTCGCCGTTCTTCACGTTGGTGATGAGCTTGTCGAAGAAGTGCTTCTGCAGCCGGCAGCAATATTCCGCCTCGAGCGCGCGGGCGGCCGTCCGCCCCAGCGTCGAGAAGAGCGCCGAGACCGGCAGATCCATGGTGCGCAAGAGGCCCTCGACCTGATTCTTGATGTCCTCGTGGCCCTTGGCATAGCCCACGATGTAGCGGGCGAGCGGGCCCACCTCCATCGCGTGCCCCTTCCAGCGCGGCGCCTTGATCCACGAGTATTTCGCCGCCTCGTCGAGCTCGAGGATGTTCGTCCGCGTGCCCTTGGCGTTGGGGCCAAGCTCGTAGCGCGGCTCGGTCACGCCGTCCCAAGGGTGCAGCCCGCGCCCCGGCTCGCCATAGGCATACCACGAGTGATCGACAAATTCCTGCACCTGCTCGGGGTCGCGCGGGTCGACGTCGTGCACCTCCTCGAGATTGCCGTTGATGATCGCACCCCGCGGCAGGTGGAGCTGCTCGGCCGAGAAATCGTTCGGATGCTCGGGGATGTCCCCATAGGCCATCACCGACTTCGACGAGAGTCCGCCGCCATAGAGCCAGTTGCGGTAGAAGCCGCCGATGGCCACCACGTCGGGCAGATAGACGTTGTTGGTGAACTGGATGCACTGGTCGATGATCGACGAGACGAGGTTCAGACGCTCCATGTTGATGGCGCCGACCGCGCCCACGCCGTCGATGTTGATCGGGCAGGGGACGCCCCCCACCAGCCAGTTCGGATGCGGGTTCTTGCCGCCGAAGATCGTGTGGACCTTCACGATCTCCTTCTGCAGGTCGAGCGCCTCGAGATAGTGGGTCGTGGCCATCAGGTCCGCCTCGGGCGGCAGCAGATAGGCCGGGTTGTCCCAGTAGCCGTTCTTGAAGAGCCCGAGCTGCCCCGATTCCACGAATTTCTTCAGACGGTTCTGCACGTCGCGGAAATAGCCCGGGGACGAGAGCGGATGCGAGGGCGAGACCGCCTGCTGCAGCTCGGACGTGGCCTTGGGATCGGCGCGCAGCGCATTCACCGGGTTCACCCAGTCCAGCGCATGGAGATGGTAGAAATGGACGATGTGGTCGTGGATCTGCAGGTTCAGCTGCATCATGTTGCGGATCGAGTTCGCATTGTCGGGGATCGAGATCCCCAGCGCATCCTCGACCGCGCGGACGGAGGTGAGCGCATGGGTGCCGGTGCAGACCCCGCAGATCCGCTCGGTGAAGGCCCAGGCGTCGCGCGGATCGCGGCCCTTGAGGATGACCTCAAGCCCCCGCCACATCGTCCCCGTCGAGACGGCATTGCGGATGATGCCCTGGTCGTCCACGTTGACTTCGCAACGCATGTGACCCTCGATCCGGGTCACCGGGTCCACCACGATGCGGCGGCCCGAGTTGTCCAGGTTGAAACCGTTCGGTGTCGCGACCATGGCTCAGGCCCCCATCTTGTCGTCGGTCTTCGCGGCATTCGCCGCCTGCGATTTCTTCTGCGCGCTCTTGAGGGCGGTCGCCGCAATATGAGCCGCCACGCCCGCGCCGAGCGCGCCGACGGCCGTGAGGCCGATCGTGTCGGCATTGGCCTCGACGCCGAACTGCTTGATCGTCGTCAGCCGGTCGTAGAAGGATCCCTGATCCCAGAAGCCGTCTTCCGAGCAGCCGATGCAGCCGTGGCCGGACTGGATCGGGAAGCTTACGCCCTCGTTCCAGCGCACGGTGGAGCAGGCGTTGTAGGTGGTCGGCCCCTTGCAGCCCATCTTGTAGAGGCAGTAGCCCTTCTTGGCGTAGTCGTCGTCCCAGGCCTCGACGAACTGGCCCGCGTCGAAATGCGGGCGGCGGTAGCATTTGTCGTGGATGCGCTGGCTGTAGAACATCGCCGGGCGGCCCTGCCGGTCCAGCTCGGGCAGCCGGTCGAAGGTCAGCATGTAGGTGATGACGCCGGTCATGACTTCGGCGATGGGCGGGCAGCCCGGCACCTTGATGATCGGCTTGTCGAGGATGACCTTGTGGACCGGCGTCGCCCGCGTCGGGTTGGGTGCCGCCGCCTGCACGCAGCCGTAGGAGGCGCAGGCGCCCCAGCTGATGATGGCCTTGGCGTGTTCGGCCGCCATCTTCAGTTGCTCGACGAAGGGCTTGCCACCGATGATGCAGTACATCCCGTCCTCGTTCAGCGGCGGGTTGCCCTCGACCGCGAGGATGTAGTTGCCCTTGTATTTCTCGATCGTATCCATCAGCGCGGCTTCCGCCTGATGACCCGCCGCCGCCATCAGCGTGTCGTCGTAGTCGAGCGAGATCATCGACAGGACGACATCCTTGGCCAGCGGATGGGCCGCGCGAATGAAGCTCTCCGAGCAGCAGGTGCATTCGAGACCATGCACCCAGATCACCGGCGTGCGGGGCTTCGTCTCCATCGCATGGGCGATCTTCGGCACGAAGGAGGGCCCGAGGCCCAGAGCCGCCGCCGTGAGCGAGCAGTATTTCATGAAGCTGCGCCGGGTGATCCCCTGGCGGCGCATCACGTCGTAGAAGGTTTCGATCTGGGGCAACGCATTCCTCCCTCGCTGGCCTTTGGCGCGGCACGCGCTGTGCCGCCGGCTTCGTATGCCAAGGAATGCAGGAAGCGGCGGAGGCGGCGCAAAAGAAATGCGTGTGGAGGGATGAATTAGATCAACATGTTGATCAGGATACACTTTCGGGCGATTGAGCGGGGCCCTTTGAAGAGGTGCAAGGAAAGACGGTTACCAGCCCTCAGGTCTGCCGGTCAGGGTGTTTCCGCCGCGTGACTCTGCTGCGCTGCGGCGACAAGGGCCTGGCCAAAGGCAAGCCCTCCGTCATTCGCCGGAACCTTCCGGTGCAGGAGCACCGGCAGCCCCGCCAGTTCCTCGACGCAGGTAGCCATCAGACGCGCGTTCTGGAAGCAGCCCCCGGTGAGCGCCACCGCCGCCGCCCGGCCCTCGGCCACAAGGTTCCGCGCCGGGGCGCAGAAGGCCCGTGCCAGACCCCGATGGAAGCTGTCGGCGATGATGCCGGGTGCAGCGCCTGCCGCGAGATCGGCTGCCAGCGCCCGGAACATGGGCGCAGGGTCCAGCCCATCGAAGGCATAGGGCGGGCCGTTTCCCTCCAGCGCCTCGAGCCGCATCGCGGCCTCGCCCTCGTAACTCTGGCGATCGGCGGCCAGCCCGAGACAGGCCGCTACCGCATCGAAGAGCCGCCCCGCAGAGGAGGACATCGGCGCGTTCATTCCCGCCGCCACCGTCCGCCGCAGCATCGGGCGCGGGCGGTCCGGGAAAAGCCGGTCGGCCAGATCGCCGAGCCCCGCCGCGTCCAGCCGCATCAGCGCGTTGCGCCAGGGCTCCCGCGCCGCAGCTTCTCCCCCCGCCAGAGGCGCAGGCGCCAGATGCGCCACCCGCTCGACGCGCCGGTAGTCGCCCAGAAGCACCTCGCCGCCCCAGATAGTGCCGTCGGCGCCGAGGCCCGTCCCGTCCAGCACGATCCCCGCCACCGGACCACGCTCCAGCGGCCAGAGCGCATCCCCGAGGCAGGAGGCGAGGTGGGCGTGGTGGTGCTGCACCTCGACAACCGGTACTCCCATCCGCTTGCCCTCCTGCGTTGCCCGGTATCCGGGGTGCAGGTCCACCGCCACGACCTCGGCCCGGTGGTCGAAGAGCTTCGCATGGTCGCGAATCGCGCGGGTGAACTCCTCGAAGCTCAGCGCTTCGTCGAGATCCCCGAGGTGATGCGAGAGCAGCGCCTGCCCGTCCTTCAGGAGGCAGATCGCGCCCTTCATCTGCCCCCCGAGTGCCAGCACCCGCGGCGCCTGACCGAACCCCTCGGGCAGCGGCAGCGTCCCCGGCGCCCGACCCCGCGCCCGGCGCAGCACCATGGGCGGCGTCGCCCGCTCGACGCTGTCGTCGAGCCGCCGGACGATCGCGCGGTCGTGCATCAGAAGCGCGTCGCAGATCCCTGCGAGCTTCGTCCGCGCCTCGGCATTGCCGATCACCTGCGGCTCGCCCGAGAGATTGGCCGAGGTCATCACCAGCGGCCCGCAGAACGCATCGATCAGCCGGTGGTGGAGCGGCGTGCAGGGCAGCATGATCCCGAGCGTTGTCATGCCGGGCGCAACCGCTTCGGGAAGCCTGCCGCGCCCCTGCACGAGAACCACCGGCGCGGCGGGATCGCGCAGAAGCGCCCGATCGGCCTCCGAAAGTTCGGCGATGTCCGCGGCCATGGCTTCGGTCGCCATCAGCGCGAAGGGCTTGCCCGGCCGGCGCTTGCGCTGGCGAAGCCGCGCCAGCGCCTCGGGGTTTCGCGCATCGCAGGCGAGGTGGAAGCCGCCCAGCCCCTTCACGCCGAGGATCCCTCCGCCCGCCAGCAGCGCCACCGCCGCCGCCAGCGGATCGCCCTGCCGGGCCGCGCCAGGGGGCGCCTCCTCGCCCGACGCCCGCACGGGGCCGTCCGCGATCCACGTCACCTCCGTCTCGAGCCAGAGGCGTGGTCCGCAGGCCGGGCAGGCGATGGGCTGCGCGTGGAAGCGACGGTCGGTGGGGTCGTCGTATTCCGCGCGGCAGTCCGGGCACATCGGAAAGACCGCCATGGAGGTGCGTGCCCGGTCGTAGGGCAGGTCGCGCAGGATGGTGAAGCGCGGACCGCAATGCGTGCAGTTGGTGAAGGCATAGCCCCGCCGCCGCCCGTCCGCCCGCGTTTCGGCGAGGCAGTCGGGGCAGGTGGCGGCGTCGGGCGTGACACGCGTCGCCACGACTCCCGCCGAACTCGGAGCGATGCGGAACTGGCCCGCCGGGACAGTCGCGGGCGCCGTTTCCACCGCATCGACCCGTGCGAGCGGCGGCGCCTCGGCCCTCAGCGCATCGAGGAAGGCCGGCATGTCGCCGTCGGTTGCCCGGATCAGCACGCCCTCGCCGTCGTTCAGCACCTCGCCAGCAATCCCCATGCGCCGCGCCAGCTGCCAGACGAAGGGCCGGAACCCCACCCCCTGCACCTGCCCGCGGACGCGGATCTCCAGCCCCTCGCGCAGAGGAAAGGCCTCCGCGACCGATCCGTCGTCGTGGCGTGGCTCGGCCGGGGGCGTGGCCGGAACCGCCTCGCCCGGCGACTGTGACCCTTCCGCAGCGTCGGCGGCTGGCCGAGGCCGTTCCGGCCCGGATAGGGCGTCCGGCCCATCCCGCTGCGCGCCCGAGTCCTCGGGGGCCGCGCCCGGACCATCCTTGCGTGCATCCGTGGCCTCGGATGCACTGCGTTCCGGAGCGACCGCCCGCTGCGAGCCACGATGCTCGCCGGAGGCCGGATCGGAGGACCCTTCCGAACCCTTGCCCTGTCCCATCAATGTACCGTGCAGACCATGCAGGGATCGAAGCTGCGCACGACGTGCTGCACCGCGATGGGCGTCGTCTCGCCCGGCAGGACCGGGGCGCCCGCCAGCGCCGCCTCGAGCGGCCCGGGCACGCCGGCACCATCACGCGGGCTGAAGTTCCACGTCGTGGGGGCGACGATCTGGTAGCGGTCGATCACGCCGCCACGCAGCCGCAACCAGTGCCCGAGCGCCCCGCGTGCCGCCTCGACGAGGCCTGCGCCTTCGCCCTCCTCCGGCATCCGCCCCATCGCCACCATGAACCGGGCGGAGGGGTCTATCCCATCCGCCAGCCGCTCCATGAGGATCTGCGTCCGCGCAAGCTCCAGAAGGCGTGCGCCGACCCGGGCCAGAACGCCTCCCTCCCGCGCAAGGTCGCGGGCGAGCGCATGGCCCGCCATGACCTGGCGGGCAAGGGCGCCCGTTTCCATCGGCTGCCCGTCAAGCCGTGGGGCCTTGCACCAGCTGTAGGCCGCGGCGCGCATCTCCTCGTCCGGCACGGTGCGGCCTTCCGAGGGATGCGCGGCCTCGCCCAGCATCCACGAATGGCTCAGGTCCTCGCGGATCAGGCGCGGGTCGAGCGGCCGGGCCGCCCCCTCCTGCCAGACACCCGCTGCGAAGGCCGGTCCCTCGGGCAACGGATAGGCGCCAAAGCTGAGATAGCGCCCCGTGCCGCGGCCGAGCGTGGCGAGCCCCAGATCCGCGGCGATCTCGAGGAAGAGGCCCGCGTCGCCGCGGCTCCAGCCGAGCAGCGCCGCCCCGGTGCCGAGCGCCACGAACTCCTCGAGCGGCGCGCCGAAGAGCGTGCCCTCGAGATGGCGGCGGAAGCTGCGGAGCGTCGCCAGGATGCGCACCCGGTCGGCCGCCCCCGGCGCGCGGGTGACGCCACCCGGCTGCACGGCCAGCGTATGGGGCCATTTTCCGGCGAGGAGGCCCAGGATGTGCATCAGGCCCGCCCGCGCCGCCACCGCCTCACGCTGGGCGCTGCCCTCCATGGCGGTGAAGCGCGCCACGGCCCGCGCATGCCAGCTTCGCCCGGCATAGACGGGGCGGGCGAAGTCCGGCATGAAGAAGAGGTTGAAATGTGTCAGGTGATCGGCGGCATTCTCGACCGCATGGATCAGGGCTGCCACCCGCTCGCCCGCCGGGGCGGGCACGAGGCCCGTCGCCGCCCCCAGCGCCCGCGCTGCGGCGACCGACTGGCTGATCGAGCAGATCCCGCAGATCCGGGGCGTGATCGTCAGCGCGTCCCGCGGGTCGCGTCCCTCGAGCATGCGCTCGAAGCCGCGATAGAGCGGCGCGTTGACCCGTGCCGCGACCACGGCCCCCTCGGCGACATCCAGATGGACCTCGAGATCCCCCTCGACCCGGTTGAACGGGCCGACCACGAGCGTCGTCATCGCTTCGGCATCCTGAGCGTGGGGGGCACCTCGATCCGGTCGGCCACGGCGTTGCGGCGGATGCGTTCGGGCGTGGCGGCCTTCGAGAGGCTCGCCAGCGCCATGAACCACGCCTTCGGCATGTCCGAGGGCAGGCCCACGGGGATGCCGCCGATCTTGGGCGTCTCGGCATAGGGATGGCGCGGTTCCTCGAATTCGGGTGCGGTGCAGGCGATGCAGGCGTAGCCCGCCGAGGTGCAGGAGCCGCCGCCGTTCCAGGGCCGGATGTTGCAGTCGCCCACTGCCTGGGTGCCGATGCAGCCCATGTGCTCCATCATGCAGCCGATTTCTCCGGGGCCGCGGGCGCTGGCCTTGTATTCGTAATATTCGTTCTTCGGGCAGCCGTGATGCACGAGGTGGTCGGCGTAGAAGCGGGGCCGGCCGAAGCGGTCGAGATCGCCCTCGGCCAGCGTCCCCTGCGCGAGCAGCATGAGCGTCTCCGTCACCCAGCCCGGATGCGTGGGGCAGCCGGCCACGTTCACGACGGCCAGGCCGCCGCGACCGCGGAAGCCCGGCGGCAGCACTCCGCCCGGATGCGTGCCCTCGAACTGCAGCCCCACCGCGTCCGACGGGTTGCCGCCGGCGCTCGTCATCCCGCCATAGGCCGCACAGCTTCCGACAGCCACCACATGCCGCGCGAGCGGCGCGAGCCGGGCCACCGCCTCGAGCATCGACAGCCCCGTGCCGGCAAGCATCTGGTAGCGTCCGGTCCCGCGCGGGCCGCGGGCGATCGCGCCCTCGACGCAGAGGATGTCGAGCGGCTCGTCTCCCGTCCCGATCCGGTCCAGCAGATCGCGGACCTGATCGCCCGTCTCGACGGAAAGCGCGGGGTGCCACAGAAAGCGCAGCCCCGCCCCCTCGAGGAGGTCGAAGACGCCGGGCGCCTCGGCGCAGAGGAGCGACATGGTGCAGCCACCGCAGCCCGAGGCCTGAAGCCAGAGGATGTTCATCGCGCCTCCCGGTCCAGCGGCAATTCGAGACGGAAGGCGGCACCCGGTCCGCCCTCGCAGAGCACAAGCCGCCCCCGATGCTCTTCCGCGATCTTGTGCGAAATGGGCAGGCCGAGCCCCGTGCCGCGCCCGACGGGCTTCGTCGTGAAGAACGGATCGAAGATCGCCTGCGCCAGCGTCTCGGGCACGCCCGGCCCGTTATCGCGCACCGTCAGCACCGCATGGTCGCCTTCGATCGCATGGGAGATCGCGATCCTGGCCCCGGCCACCTCCTCGACCGCGTCGAGCGCGTTCTGGACGAGGTTCATCACCACCTGCTGCACATGGCCCGGGCGTCCACGCACCGGCAGGCTCGAGAGGCCCGAGACATCGACCTCCACGGGACGCCGTGCCCCGCGCAGCACCCAGGCCATCGCCACCTGCGTCACGGCGACGAGGTCGAAGTCCTCGATTTCGCCCGAGCCTTCGGAGGACAGCCGCCTCAGGTCCTCGACGATGTCGCGCACCCGCTCGGCCCCGTCGCGGGCCCCCTGCACCGCATCGCGCAGGTTGCGCACCTCGCGATCGAGCTTCAGCTCCTCGCGCAGCCGGATCAGTGCGTTTCGGGGCGCGCCCGCCTGAACCTGCTCGAAATACTGCTCGAACTTGGCGGCGTAGCGTTCGAGGGCATGTGCGTTGGCATAGACGAAGCTGATCGGATTGTTCAGCTCGTGCGCCACCCCGGCAAGCAGCCGCCCGAGCGAGGCAAGCTTCTCGTTCCGCACGAGAAGCGCCTGCGCCGCCTTGAGCTCGTCGTGACTGCGCTCCAGCGCGGCATAGGCCTGCCTGAGCTCGGCCACCGACCGGCCGGTCAGCACCAGCCCGGCCGAGCGGCCACGTTCGTCGAACCGGGGCGAAAGCGACAGCTCGACCGCGCTCGGGCCGTCGGGCGTCAGCAGGCCCGCCTCCACGGTGATCGCGCTGCGCGTTTCGGTCGCCTGCCGCATGGCCTCCAGCAGCGCGGCGCGGTCCGACGGTGCGAAGATCTCCGGCGCGGGCTCGCCGCAGAGGCGGCTCCGCGGCCGACGCGTGCGGGTCGATACCGAGGCCGAGACCTCCTCGACCAGTCCGCCCCGCGAGACGACGATCAGGATGTCGGAGACCGAGGCCAGCACCGAGGCGTGGAACGACCGCAGGCTCTCGAGCTCGGCGTTCTGCCGCTCGAGCCGCTCCTGGTAGTCCACGAGATCGGCATAGGTCCGGTCGACGGCCGACAGGACGTCCATCCAGACCGAGTCGGGAACGTCCCCCTCGCGCGGTGCCTGCGGTTTCGCCATCGGTTCCTCCGACGGCGATCATAAACCGGGCGGGGCGGGACAGGGAAGGGCGCCGTCTCGATACCGGGAGTCATGGGCCTGCCCCGCCTTCAGCGCATCTGGCCGCCGATCAGAACATGCAGCGCGTGTCGGTCCACACGCGCATCGGCCACCGGCCGCGCCACGGTGCGTCCGGCGGCCATGAGGTCGGCGGCGAGCAGCTGTGCGTCCGCTTCGGCGCCCGGCTCCTGCGGGTTGTATCGCACCTCGTTCATGCCCCTCGCATCTGCGCCCCACTCGACTGAAGGCACGTTCCAGCCGAGCTTCTTCATCCGGTTCCCGATGTCCTGCGCCGTATCCGGCCGCAGCGAGGCATAGCTGATCATCACCGTCCGCAGCTGCGGCATGTCGAGCCCCAGCGTCTGGGCCAGCCGATCGAGCAGGGCGCCCTCCTCGGGACCCGGCACGTTCTCGCGGGCAAGCACCACGGCACGCCGCGCCTTGCCCTTCAGCCAGATCCAGTCGGAGCGCGACCAGATCTCCGGCGGCAATCCTGCCAGCAGGCTCGTGACGCCGATCCGGGCCTCGGTCCGAAGCTTCTGGGTGTTCGCCAGCATGTCGATCAGCCGGCTCACGATCTTGGCCTGCTCCGAGCCGGCCAGCCGCTCGCTTTCAAGCGCCTGAACAAGGTCGTGCATCGCCCTCCGGCGCACGTCCGCCGCCGGCGCGTTCAGGTCGATCGCGCGACCGGCCAGCCGGTCGCCCTCGGTCGCATTGACGATGGCCCGCCCGCGATCCGCCGCGACGAGTTCGGAGGGAAAGCGCAGCCCCGTCGCGCGCTCGATCCCGTCGACGGTGATGGCGAAGTGCCAGGGCTGCTCGGTCGGCGTATCGGGACGGTTGGGGATCAGGAAGGCTTCGGCCACGAAGGGACGCACCTCTCCCTTCGGCACCCAGACCGGATCACGCAGCGACACGGCGATCAGCCAGAGCGACGCGGGCACCTTGCTCTCGCCCCGGCGGAAAATGGGACCGGTGAAGAAGCTGACGCGGGATGCCGAGCTGTTGTGGATCTCGCGGATCCGGCTGACGACCTGCGACCAGGCATCCGCCGTTGCAGGATGGACGGGCGCCTTGTTCAGATGGATCTGGATCGACTGGTCCAGCATGCGCGCCGCGCGGACCGGGTCGCCCTTGTCGAAGTCCCCCCAAGCGATCATCGCGCGATCGACGTAGTCGACGGAGACGAGACCGCCGTCGAAGCGCGAGGGATCCGGGCGCAACTGAGGCGGCAGTCGGGGATCTGGCTCGATCGGCGTGCTGGTCGCCGGCAGGACCAGTTGTGCCGCCCGGTCGAAGTTGACGGCCGAGATCAGCGACGACGGCCGCAGCCGGTCGTAGATCACGCTGTGGTGGAGGTAGGGCACCGCCTCTCCGCCGAGATAGGTTGCGCCTTCCACAAGCGGCGTGAGGCCTGGCAGCGGCAGCGGACGGCCGAGAAAATCGGGGTCGTAGCCCTTCAGGTCCAGATTGAAGACCGTGCCGCTGACCTCTGCTGCGACCGGTGCAAGCGCCGCATTCACGTCCGGCGCGAGGGCGGACGGATCGAGCCGCCCCTCGGCCAGTCTCAGCGCCAGGATGCGCAGCACGTCCTCGCGCACGCTGTCCGGAACGCTTGAGAGCGAAAGGCGCTCGGACACGACGATGTCGGCCAGCGCCCCACGGGCCGCGTCGAGTTCGGCCTGCCGCTGGGCCAGCGCGCCGATCCGGCTCTGGGCGATGCTGCGCGCCTCGGTGGCATTGGCGAGCGCGACCTGGCGCTGCTCGACCTGCATTTGCTGCTCCTGATCGAGAGCGGCCACGGTCCAGTCGAGGATCGCCTTGTCGTCCGAGAGCGCCCTGTTGGTCTTTTCAAACGCTGCCGCCGTCTCGGCTGCGAAATTCGCCCGGAGGGATGCCAGCCCGGCGAGAGCGACCGCCGTCACGAGTCCCAGCGTCAGGACGGCGGCGATCCGTTTGCGCCGCCGCGCCCGCCGGGCCTCGCGCCGTTCCTCGGCAAGGCTCGCGGTGATCAGGTCGGCGATTTCCGGATCGCGGCCGAAACGCTCCGCGGACCGAAGTGCCTTGCCCGAAAGGAGATATCCGCTGGAGCGGGTGTCGCGCCACTGCCGCGCCTGGGCTGCGAGGCGGATGTATTCCCTCGTGCCGCGTCCCTCGGCAAGGGCTGCGCGTTCCTCGGTCTTCTCGACGGGCTCGTAAGGGAGGAGGCTCTCCGTGGTGACCGGCCCGCCGTAGCCGCGGGACGCATCGAGCAGGTCGGCGGTCCAGTAGTCGAGCACCCTCTGCGCGATCCGACGGTCGGCATGCGTGGCAAGCACCGTGCCGGTCCGCCGCACGCGATCGAGGAACGCGGTGATATCCGCCTCGTCCACCGGCCCTCCGCCCGCCGATCGCTGGTCCTGCTGCCGCTGCATCAGGGCCAGATGCGCCGTCTGAAGTTCGAGGACGTTCTCGAAGCGCTCGGGCTCGCCGTTCCTCATGGGCCGAGCTCCGCCAGCAGTTTGTGGAGAGGCATGCTGATGCGCACCAGCGCCGTGCAGTCGCCCTTCAGCCGCGAATCCACTGTCAGGAACCGGATCTGCGCCTCGCCCCGGAAGGCGGAATAGACCGCCTCGAAGCCCGCATCGGCCTGCTCGCGCGCGAGGGCGTCATCCACGTCCTCCAGATAGCTGAGGATGCGCCGAGCCCAGGCCGCCTCGGGATCGCGGGTGGCAAGCTCCTGCACCATGGACTTGAGCTCGATCCAGACCGCGGCAAACTCCTCGACAAGATCGACGCCGTTGCCCGCCCGCTCGAAGAGCTGGTCGAGCTCGGTGATGCGGATGTCGGCCTCCTGCCATTCGCGGTGCTCGACGACCTCGGACCGGATCGTGGGGATGATCAGGCGCAGCGACCGGAGAGCGGTCCGGATCGGTTCGCCTCCGCCCGCACCGGCCACGTCCTCGAGCGCGCGGGCGAGGTCATCGAGCGGCAGGGCGCTCGCTGTGGCGAAAATCAGGCTGTTCAGTCGCGGAGGAGTGTTCTGGATGATCCAGCGGATCTGGCGCAGCGCCGACCGCGCACCCGCCGTATCGACCGCATCGATGGCATCCTGGACCTGCGCCGCCGCGGCCTCGAGCGCGTCGATCCAGAGCGTCTCGGTCGCCCGCGGGATCGGTGCCGCGGGAAGCTGCTCGACCGCGTTCCGCGCCATGACGCACGCCCCGCGCAACTGGTTGCAATAGACGCGCAGTTCGGCCGCCTGCCGGGGATCCTCGGGCAGGGCGCGGGCGGCGTCGTTCAGCGCGCGGAACTGCTTGATCTGGATCTGGTGCAGGCATTCGTGCAGTGACTTGTAGGCGTCAAGACTGTCCACCGTATCCACGATCATCGACAGCCGGTCGCGCGATTGCGTGAGCCTTTCGCGCACCGGCGCTTCGTCGAGCCGCAAGTACACCGCGCTGAGACCCGAGATCACCTGCTCGACCTGGCGGCCTGTCGCCGGCAGCGCCGCACGCGCCTCGGGACAGGCCTGTTCGACGAGGGCGGCGAAATCGGCGGCATCGGGGCGGCGGGCCAGCATCTCGGCCAGCACCAGCGGCTCGGCGTCCTGCCGGCTGACGGCCTCGAGCAGGGCGAAGGCGCGCTCGCGGCCGGTCAGGTTGTCCGGCACCCATTCCTCGTGAAGGCCGAGCCCGGTGGACTTCAGCATGATCCGCTTGAGATCGTCGGTGGTGAAGAGCCGGGCCACCTCCTCGCTCAGCGGTTCGATCAGGGCAGGGGGAAGCATGGCTCAGCCCTCCAGCAGGGGCGCGTGGCCCGCGGCGAGGATCGCGGCCCGGATCCGGTCGAGCGGCACGCCCTGATTGAAGCGCGGCGCCCCCCAGGCAGGGTCGCCGTAGTGGTGGAGGAGGACCGGGTCCCAGTCCATCGTGAAGACCGGCGATCCGGACGAGCCGTTCTCGGTGTTCGTCCGGTAGCGCACGCGTGTGCCGTTGGCATTGGCGCCGATCACCGACTGCGTGTCCATGGCGAGCTTCATCGGGGCGCCGTCCGGGTGCTGGACGATGAGGAGCGGCGATCCGGGCGGAAGGTCCGGCGGCGCGTCCGGAAGGCGCAGCCAACCGCGCTCCCCCACGGGCTCCGCGAGGCGGAGGAGCGCGAAGTCCAGCTCACCCGCAGCAGGGGGCGGATCCTCGGGGTGTTCGGTCATCTCGGCCGGGGCGGGGGGCGCGTGGCAGGCCAGCGGATCGGCGGCAAGGGCGACGGCGCTGCCGGCTTCGCGCGTGCCGTCGGCGCGCATGACGTAATCGAACCGGCACTGAGCCTCGGCAAGGGCGGCCTTCGCCACGACATGCCAGTTGGTCAGGACGGCCGCCGGCCCGATGAGGAAGCCCGTGCCGGCGGCCCGGCGGCCGATCTCGATCCGGCAGACCTGCCGCCGGATGGCGGCCAGCCGGTCGATCCAGATCGCGAGGTCGAGCTTGGCCAGATGCGGGCGCACGTTCTTCTGCAGGCCGGGTGCGAAGGCGTCATCCGGCAGGCCGCGCACCGGCACCCCCGCCACCTGGGGCGCGAGCCCGATACCGCCCTGCGGCGGCGCCTCCAGTGCCTCGGGGCAGGCCGTGGCGAGTGCCGCGCGCAGGTCCGCGCTGAGGGGGCGGCGCTCGCGCATCTCGGCGAGCACGCGCGCTGCAAGCCCCTGGCGCTCGAGTTCCTGCAGAAGCTCGAAGAGGGTTCGGCGCAGGGTCATCCCTGCCGGCACCCAGGCCTCGTAGAGCCCGTCACCGGTGGCGGTCAGCATCAGCCGCTCGAGGTCGGAATGGGTGAAGAGGCGGCTCAGCACCGCGCTCAGGCTCTCGATCTGGCGGGCGTCGAGCGGCATCAGAAGGCCTTGCGCTCGATACCCTCGGCCAGGCAGAGCGCGGCAAGGGTGGCATGGGGCAGGTCCGGCAGGCCGGGCTCTTCGAGGATCGCGCCCAGCACATGCGCCCAGTTGGTCCGGCTGCCGCCCCAGCTTCCGCCGTAGTGGAGGCCCGTGACGCAGGGCAGGCTGTCGAGGCCCATCACGAGCGAGCCGGAGTTGCCCCCCAGCGTCGAGGCGTCGTGGTTCAGGGTGCGGACACCGATGGTCGAGGTCGTGACTTCGCCCGGCGCAAGCCGCTTGAAGCCCCAGAGCTTGTCGAAGAGCAGCCGCAGCACCCGGTCGGTCTCGGATACCGATCCGAGCGCGGCGGGATCCGGACGGGCGGGGTAGCCGGCGACGAAGACCTGCGTCTGCGGAAGCGACAGGCGCGGTCCTTCCGCCAGCGCCAGGGGGCGGCGCGTGTCGGGAACCGGCGCGGCAAGGCGGAAGGCTGCGAGATCGAGACAGCCGTGGTCGATCCCCACGGGCGGGATCGGTGTCGCGCCGCAGAAGAGAAGCTCGGTGATCGGCCGCGCGTCGGCGCTCTCGCGTCCGCCGAACTCGTGCCCGAAGTCGAAGCGCGGCGCGAGGTCCTGCCGGACGCGGGGCGGCTCGCCCTCGGGGAAGGCCACGAAGACCTGTGCCACATGGCGGTTCGTCACGATCACGTCGGGCGCGACCAGCCAGCCGGTGCCGGCATAGGGCATCAGCGGATGCGTGATGTCGATGCGGCCCACCGCCGAGAGTGCCGCGTGAACCTCGGCCTCGCGCAAAGGGTCGGCAAGCAGATCCGCCCATCCGCCGGCCGGGCTGGTCGAGAAGTCGGGGCCGTCCTCGCGCACGAGAAACGAGGGGCGCGAGCCATCCGTCTGCACGATGACCTCGAGCGCCGCCACCACCTCGTCAAGCGGCGCCCGCGTCTCGTCGCGCTGGCCTGCAATGAGTTCCAGCCCCTCACGGCCGGTGTCGAGCGTGTGCAGCGCGAGTTCCGACAGGCCCGGATCGCCGATGCCCGCCTCCATCGCCTTGCGGAGCGTGGCCTCGGAACGTTCGATCCGCGCGGAAATGCCGGAGCGCGAGAGGTCGGGGCCATTGCCGCCGCCTTCGCCCGCCTCAAGAGGGCCGCCATCGCGCGACAGGCGCGGCATGACCTGCAAGGCCAATGTCTCGATCGAATGTCTCGCGTGCCATTCCATCGGCTCCTCCTGCCGGGAAGGGGCGCGGAACCGACGCACACGGCGTCTCACCCGCCAATGACTTTTTCGACTGCCTGCCGCGCGGCCGGAACGGCCGAAAAGGACAGGCTTCGGGAATCAAAATGATCTTTGTCTTGTCGGATCAGGATACAGGCGAAGGGCCCTGCTGAACAGTCGCCCGTTGGTTGAAGATGCCATCACACTGAATGTTGACGCACCAGCGTGATTCGCTCACCATGAGAGCCGGAGGCAGAGCGCTTCCCTTGGATCTTCTGCTATCTGAAGTGATTTTTCGCCGGGTGCCAGAGCGCCCTTGGACATTGTCGCCATGGATTCCGCCTGCAACGCCGCGGAGCCGACCGCGGTCGATCTTGTCGACATCTTTGCATGCCGAGAATGGAAGGCCGGACGCCGGTGCCGGCGGACGCTTCATGCCGGGCTTTCCACCGGAAGAGGCGATCCCGCCGGCGAAAGGGCCAGCCGCTCCTCGGGCGGCAGCGGTGGCAACATCTGCGCCAAGGTCAAGAAGGTTTCGCCGGGGCGGCGCGCCATCGCCGCCTGCGTGGGGACCGGGTGCGACCATGACCAGCATGGGGGCGGTCATGACGACCGGAGGGCGTGCCGGCCCGGCTGCGCGGCCGTCCCGCATGATCGGCCGGGGCGCGGGCAGGGCGGGACGCCACTCGACGGCTGTGAGCGCGCAGCCTTCGGCCCCGACGCATTTCGAGAGGGAGAAGAGTGATGAACCGTATCGACCGCACGCAGCTCGAAGCCATGCTGATGGATCCCGACGTGCCGGACGAGGCCATCCGGCCCTACCTGCAGCTCGATCCGCTGGAAAGCGCCCCGTTCGAGCCGAGCGTCGTCGCCAACCCCGCGCGTGTGGCCTATGCCGCGACCGAGGCGGCGATGGCGCTGAACTCGCTGAATGGCGTGGCGCGCTGGCGACGCCAGCAGCGCTACGCCCGCAAGATCCGCAACTGGAACGGCCTCAAGGTGGTGGCCGAGGGTGACAGCTGGTTCCAGTATCCCTTCCTGCTCGACGACGTGATCGACCACCTGTTCGACCGCTGGGCGATCTACTGCGTGAGCGCGGCCGGTGACCTCCTGCGCGACATGGCCCGGCAGGAGGAGGTGACGGTCGCGGTTCTGGCCGAGAAGCCGGACCTCGTGCTTTTCAGCGGGGGCGGCAACGACGTGCTGGGCGGCGGCTCGTTGCAGAAGTATCTGCTGCCCTTCGATCCGGCCTCCGAACCTGCACATCACGTCGGCCCGGCCTTTGACGGCATCCTGAGGGGCACGATCGACATCTATGCCGAACTGATCGAGAGCGCGCTGCGTGCCGGGGCGAAGCGTGTGGTCTGCCACAGCTACGACCATGTCATCCCGAACGGGGGCCGCTGGCTCGGCCGTCCGATGGCGGCGCTGGGGATCGTGGACAAGGGCATCCAGCGCGAGATCGTGCGCGTGCTCATCGACCGCTTCCACGAGGCCCTGATGGGCATGGCCGGCCGGTTCGGCGGACGCGTGATGATTGCGGACTGCCGCGGCCGCGTGCCGGACGCGGGCTGGTATGACGAGCTGCACCCGACGTCGCAGGGCTATGCAGGTCCGGCGCGCGCGATCCTCGCGGCGGTCGAGGGAATGCCCGAAAGCGCCCCCTTCGCGGTGCCGGAGATGCCGATGGCCGAACGCGCGCTGCCCGGGGGCGAGCCGGGGGCGGCGGCCGCGCTTCTCGATGCCGGCGAGGAAGCCCTGGTGGCCGAGATCGGGCGGCGGCAGGCTCTCCTCGAGATCGATCCTGCGGCAGGGGACACCATCGCGCTGGAACTGCCGGTCGCCGTGACCGAGACGGTGCAATTCCCCTTCCGCGAACTCGGGCTGGGCGTCGTGGCCCGGCTCGAGCGCGAGCTGCACCGCCTCATGTGCACCGAAGCGGGTGAAGGCGACCGCGAGGCATTACGGTCGGCGCTGAACCTGCCGGGGGCGGGGCTGGTGGGGGTGATGTCGGCGGCCCTCGTCGGGATCGGCTGCCCGCCGTTCCTGGCGCCGCTGGTGGCCACCGTGATCGTCAAGCGCGGTGTCGCGCCTGCCTGGGAAGAGACCTGCCGGATCTGGGGCGAGAGGCTGGATGCGGCGCCGGAGTCGGTTCCGATCGACGGCTGACACCGCCACGGCGGCCTGTCGGCACGACCTGTAGGTCTCTGCCACCTGCCCTTCCGGCGCAGGGCGGCCGCAAGGCAATGTCTGGTCGCGTGCCTCGCCCGAAGCCGCCCGTCGATGAGACCGTCGGACGGATGGTCCCGCATCTTTCCATGTGCGAGCGCGTCAGTCCACCAGCGCGCCACGGGCGCCGATGACGCGCGCGGCAAGGCGGGCGCCGGCGCGGACGGCTTCCGCCAGCGGTTCGCCGGTGAGATGCGCGGCGAGGAAGCCCGCGTTGAAGCTGTCGCCCGCGGCCGTGGTATCGACCACGCGGCTCACGGCTTCCGGCGGGTGGCTCTGCCTTCCCTCGGCCGAGAGCGTGATCATCGGCCCCGGCCCGTCCTTCACGACGACCAGCCCGGCCCCTGCCTCCGCATAGCGCGCGGCCGTCGCCTCGGCATCGGTATCCCCGAAGAAGGTCGCCTCGTCCTCGTGCGACGGCAGCACGATATCGGCGTGGCGCGCGGCCTCGCTGATGGCGGCGCACATGGCCGCCGCATCCGGCCAGAGCCTTGGGCGGAGGTTCGGGTCGAAGGCCACCGTGCTGCCCGCCGCCCGGGCCGCTGCGAGGGCCTCGATCAGGCGTGCCCGGTCGGCGGGATCGAGGATCGCGAGCGTGATGCCGGAGAAGTAGATCACCGAGGCGTCCGCAAGGCCGGCCTCCAGCGCCGCTGCATCGCGGGCCAGAAGCTTTGCCGCGCTTTGCCCGCGCCAGTAGGCGAAGCTGCGCTCGCCGTTCGCGATCTCGATCAGGTAGAGACCGACGGTCCGGTCGGGAATGCGGGCGATCCGGTCGGTGCCCAGCCCCGCCTCTTCCAGGAAGGCGAGCATCCGGCCAGAGATCGCATCGGTGCCAACCGCCGTCAGATAATCCACCTGCATCCCGGACGGGAGGGCGCGGCGCAGGTACCACGCGGTGTTCAGCGTGTCGCCGGCGAAGCCCATCGCATAGGTCCCATCGCCCGTCGGCGCCATCTCGACCATGCATTCGCCGACCGAAACAATGTGCTTTCTCAGAGATCCGGCAGGCATGTATCCTCCTGTGCGAAAAAGGACTGGTGGTCCATCCGGATGCGTTCGATCTGGATCTTGATCCGGTTCAGGTGGCGGTGCATCCGCCGCATGGCCTCGGGCGCGTCGCGCGCCTCGATCGCCTGCATCACCTCGAGATGGTCCTCATAGGCATCCTTCGAGGCGAAGGCCAGCGAGAGGTAGCGCACACGGTCCATGTGGGACTTGTTCTCGCGGATCATCTCCCAGGCGAATCCGCAGCCCGACCTCTCGCAGATCTCGCGGTGGAAACGGTCGTCGAGCGCATGGAAGCGCAGGCGGTCGCCCGTCTCCGAGGCCTCGCGCTGCAGATCCAGCAGAACCCAGAGCGCGGCATGGTCGGCCGCGGTCAGATGCTCGCAGGCGACGCGCACGGTCTCGGCCTCGATGGCGGCGCGGATGAAGCGGGCCTGCATGACACTGCGCGTCGAGATCTGCGAAACCGTCGTCGCGCGCTGGGGTCGGATGGCGAGGAAGCCGAGCTTGGACAGGCGGTAGAAGGCATCGCGCACCGGCTGGCGCGAGACGCCGAACTGCCGCGCCACCTCGACCTCGGACAGCTTGGTGCCGGGCGGCAGGTCGAGCTCGATGATCCGGTCGTAGAGCTGGTCGAACACCTGATCGGTGACCGAGGGGCGGGCGGGCGCCTCGAGGGTGGGAAGCGTGATCGCGTCGGTCATGTCCACTCCGTTGACAGGTGAAGCATACTAGCATATTAGTCAGACACGGCGGCCGAATGCCACCGTTTTCTGAGGCTTGACGCAGGGAGGAGGCGGAAGGCAATGGGGCTGCTGCAGGAAGATCGGCTATTTCCGGTCGAGGAGGGCGCCCGGGCGCTGGCCCGCTCGCTCTACGCGTCGGTAAAGGATCTTCCGATCGTCTCGCCGCACGGCCACACCGATCCGCGCTGGTTCGCCGAGAACGAGCCTTTTCCCGATCCCGCCCAGCTTTTCGTCACTCCGGACCACTACGTGTTCCGGATGCTGCATTCGCAGGGCATCCCGCTCGAGGCGATGGGGGTGCCGCGGGTGGACGGCGGCCCGACCGAAACGGACGGCCGAAAGATCTGGCGGCTCTTCGCCTCGAACTTCCACCTCTTTCGCGGCACGCCCTCGCGGCTCTGGCTCGACCACGCCTTCTCCGAGGTGTTCGGGTTGTCGCGCCGGCTTTCGGCCGAGACGGCGGACGCAGCCTACGACCACATTGCCGATTGCCTCGCCCGGCCCGAGTTCCGGCCCCGCGCGCTCTTCGAGCGGTTCGGGATCGAGGCCATTGCCACGACGGAAAGCGCTCTCGACGACCTGCGCTGGCACCGCATGATCCGCGAGAGCGGCTGGCAGGGCCGGGTCGTGACGGCCTATCGTCCCGATGCGGTGGTCGATCCCGAATTTGCGGGCTTCGCGGAGAATGTCGCGCAGCTGGGCGACCTGACCGGCGAGGATACCGCCACCTGGGAGGGGTATCTGGCCGCCCACCGCAAGCGCCGCGCGTATTTCAAGGATTTCGGCGCCACATCCTCGGACCATGGCCATGCGACGGCCCGGACCGAGGACATGCCGCAGGCCGAGGCGGCCGCGCTCTTCGCCAGGGCGCTGACGGGCACCTGCACACCCGAGGAGGCCGACGCCTTCCGCGGCCAGATGCTGACCGAGATGGCGCGCATGAGCCTCGAGGACGGTCTGGTGCTCCAGATCCATCCGGGCAGCTTCCGCAACCATTCCCGGCCCGTGCTCGACCGGTTCGGCCGCGACAAGGGCTTCGACATCCCGACGCGCACCGATTACGTCCGCGCGCTGCGCCCGCTCCTGTCGGCGGTGGGGGGCGATCCGCGGCTGACCGTCATCGTCTTCACGCTGGACGAGACCGCCTATGCGCGGGAACTTGCGCCGCTGGCCGGGGTCTATCCGGCGCTGAAGCTGGGCCCCGCCTGGTGGTTCCACGACAGCCCCGAGGGGATGCGCCGCTTCCGCGAGATGACGACCGAGACGGCGGGCTTCTACAACACCGTCGGCTTCAACGACGACACCCGCGCCTTCTGCTCGATCCCGGCCCGTCACGACGTGGCGCGCCGGGTCGATTGCGCGTTCCTGGCGACACTGGTCGCCACCGGACGCCTCGACGAGGAAGAGGCGCCCGAGGTGGCGCACGATCTGGCCTACCGCCTCGCGAAAGAGGCCTACAGGCTCTGACACGATCATCAAGGGAGGAGACACCATGACGAAGACACTGATGGCGGCCCTGCTGGCGAGCGCCGCGCTCGCGGCACCGGCCTTCGCCGAATGCGAGGTGACGCTGCGGTCCTCGGACACCCACCCGGACGGCTACCCGACCGTCGAGGGCGTCAAGTTCATGGCCGAGCGCGCGAAGGAGCTGTCGGACGGCCGGATCTGCATCGAGGTCTTCCCCTCGTCGCAGCTCGGCGAGGAGAAGGACACGATCGAGCAGACCCAGTTCGGCGTGATCGACATGGTGCGCGCCTCGTTCGGTTCGTTCAACGACATCGTGCCCGAGGCGCAGCTGCTCTCGCTGCCCTATCTCTTCCGGTCGGAAGAGCACATGCACAACGTGATGGACGGCCCGATCGGCGACGATCTCGCCAAGGCCTTCGAGGCCAAGGACCTGATCGCCGTGGCCTATTACGACGGCGGCTCGCGCAGCTTCTACAACAGCCAGAAGCCGATCACCAAGGTCGAGGACCTGAAGGGCATGAAGTTCCGCGTCATGCAGTCGGACGTCTTCGTGGACATGATGTCCGCGCTCGGCGCCAATGCGACGCCGATGCCCTATGGCGAGGTCTATTCCTCGATCCAGACCGGCGTCATCGACGGGGCCGAGAACAACTGGCCGTCCTACGACAGCTCGGGCCATTTCGAGGTGGCGAAGTACTACACGCTCGACCAGCACCTGATGGTGCCCGAGCTGGTGGCGATCTCGAAGACCAAGTGGGACCAGCTCTCGCCCGAGGACCAGCAGATCCTCCGTCAGGCGGCCGAGGACTCCGAGCCGGTGCAGCGCAAGCTCTGGGCCGAGCAGGAGAAGGCGTCGGAAGAGAAGGTGCTCGCCGCGGGATCCGAAGTCGTGCGCGAGATCGACAAGACGCCCTTCATCGAGGCGATGGCGCCGGTCTACGAGAAATACGTGACCAAGCCCGAATACCAGGATCTCGTGAAGCGGATCCAGGAAACCCAGTGACCTGACCTGCGGCCCCGTGGCGCGCCCGCGCCGCGGGGCCCTCATCCGGCGAGGTGCAACCGTGCAGGACGGATTGAAGAAGCTCGCCCTCGTCATGGGCTGGGTGGCGCGGATCGCGCTGTGGATCGCGGGAGGGGGGCTCGTGCTGATGACGGTCTTCGTCTTCGCGCAGGTCTTCGTGCGCTACGTGCTGAACGACAGCCTGCACTGGGCCGAACCCGCGGCCGTCATGATCATGGGCTGGTTCATCTTCCTCGGCGCCGCTGTCGGCGTGCGCGAGGGCTATCACCTGTCCTTCGACGTGCTGCTCTACTTCCTGCCGAAATCGGTCGCGCCCTGGCTGCACACGATCTCGGACTTCTTCGTGGCGGCCTTCGGCTTCGGCATGGCCTGGTATGGCTGGTCTCTCGCCGCGCGGGCCGCCAACGACCTCATGCCCGGCCTCGGGATCAGCCGCGGCTTCGAGTTCGCGCCGCTGATCTCGGGCGGCACGCTGCTCGTCCTCTTCTCCATCGAGCGCGTCCTGCGCCGGGCCGCGGGGCTCCACACCGCCCGCTTCGGCGAGGATGCGCCGGAAGATCCCGAAACCACGACCACGGGGGCCTGACGTTGGAGCTCTTCATCCTGTTCGGAAGCTTCGTCTTCCTGCTGCTCATCGGCACCCCCGTCGCCTTCTGCCTCGGCGTGTCGAGCTTCATGACCGTGCTCTACCTCGGCCTGCCGCCGGTCGTCGTGTTCCAGCGCCTCAACTCGGGCGTCTCGGTCTATGCGCTGATGGCTATCCCCTTCTTCATCTACTCGGGCGACCTGATGGTCCGGGGCGACATAGCCCGGAGGCTCGTGGCGCTGGCCGGTGCGCTGGTCGGCCATCTGAGGGGCGGCCTCGGGCAGGTCAACGTCGTGGCCTCGGTCATGTTCGGCGGCGTCTCGGGCTCGGCCGCGGCCGATGCCTCGGCGGTGGGCGGCCTCATGGTGCCGCAGATGAAGGCCCGCGGCTATGGCGTCGACTACGCCGTGAACCTGACCGTCGTGGGCTCGATCATCGCGCTGATGATCCCGCCCTCGCACAACATGATCATCTATTCGATCGCCGCGGGCGGCCGGATCTCGATCGCGGATCTCTTCACCGCGGGCATCATCCCCGGCCTCGTCCTCGCGATCTCGCTGATGGTGGCGGCCTACTTCGTCGCCCGCCGGCGCGGCTATCCCACCGAGCGCTTCCCGGGCCTGCGCGCCCTCGGGGCTATCTTCGTGAGCGCGGTGCCGGGCCTGATCCTCGTCGCGCTGATCTTCGGGGGCGTGCGTTCGGGCATCTTCACGGCCTCTGAAAGCGCCAATATCGCGGTGGTCTATGCGCTCGTCGTGACGATCCTCGTCTACCGCACGCTCAACTGGTCCGAGTTCGTCCACGCCACCATCGGAGCCGTCCGCACGACGGCGATGGTGCTGCTGGTGATCGGATGCGCGGCCTCGTTCGGCTGGCTTCTGGCCTATCTGAAGGTGCCGACGGCGCTCGTGGCCTTCATGCAGGGGCTGTCGGACAACCCGCTGGTGATCCTGCTGCTGATCAACGTGGCGCTCCTCGTGCTCGGCACCTTCATGGACATGTCGCCGCTGATCGTGATCACGACGCCGATCTTCCTGCCGGTGGCGCAGGCCTTCGGGGTGGACCCGGTGCATTTCGGTGTCATCCTGATCCTGAACCTCGGGATTGGTCTCAGCACGCCGCCCGTTGGTGCAGTCCTCTTCGTCGGCTGCGCCGTGGGACGGATCTCGATCTGGACGGCGATGCGGACGATCTGGCCCTTCTACGGTGCGGCGGTGGGCGTCCTGCTGCTCGTCACCTACATCCCGGCGCTGTCGCTCTGGCTGCCGGCCCAGTTCCGCTGAGGTGCCCATGTATCCTGTCGTTCCCACCGATCCCGGAGTGACCCGCCAGGTCCTCGCCGAGGATCCCGCGCTGATGCTGGTGGCCTTCCGCTTCGAGGAAGGCGCCGAGGGCAAGCTGCACAGCCATCCGCATGTGCAATCGACCTTCGTCCAGTCCGGCCGCTTCGCCTTCGTCCTCGCGGGCAAGACGCAGGAGATCGGCCCGGGCGAGAGCCTGATGATCCCGTCGGGGATCGAGCATGGCTGCCGCTGCCTCGAGGCGGGAACCCTGATCGACAGTTTCGCGCCCCGGCGCGACGACTTCCTCTGACGCGCTGCGTGGGAGCGCCCGCTCTTCCCAAGAGGTCCCGCAAGCCCCTCCGCATGGCGGCGGGGGCACTGCGGGGCCGTCCCCTTCCTGCCGCCCCGGGATCTCCTGTGGCGGCGCGATCCCCAGAAAGGAGTTTCCCATGACCCATGTCGAAATCCGTCACGCGATGGACCCGGTTTCCGCGCGCCAGCTCGACACGGCGGGCCTGCGCGAGGCCTTCCACATGGGCGAGCTCTTCCGCTCGGGCGAGATCCGCCTCGTCTACACCCATTACGACCGCATGATCGTGGGCGGCGCCGTGCCCGCGGGCGAGCCGCTCGTCCTCGACGAGGTGAAGCCCACCGGCACCGCCTCAATCCTCGACCGGCGTGAGATGGGCGTGGTGAACGTGGGCGCCACCGGCACCGTCTCGGCGGGAGGCGAAAGCTGGGAGATGGGCCGCGGCGACGTGCTCTACCTGCCGATGGGCGCGGGCCCCGTCACCTTCGCAGGCGAGGGGCGGTTCTACATCCTGTCCGCGCCTGCCCATACCGCCCATCCGGCGCGGCTCGTGAAGCTCGAGGATGCGAAGAAGGTGAAGCTCGGCTCGCCCGAGACCGCCAACGAGCGCACCATCAACCAGTTCATCCACCCCGAGGTCATGCCATCCTGCCAGCTCGTGGTGGGCTACACCCAGTTCCACGGCGGCTCGGTCTGGAACACGATGCCCGCCCATGTCCACGATCGGCGGATGGAGGCCTATCTCTACTTCGACCTCGCCGAAGAGGCCCGCGTCTTCCACTTCATGGGCGAGCCCTCCGAGACGCGGCATCTGGTGATGAAGAACGAGGAGGCCGTGGTCTCGCCGCCCTGGTCGATCCACTGCGGCTGCGGCACCGGCTCCTACACCTTCGTCTGGGCCATGGCGGGCGACAACGTCGATTACCGCGACGTCGAGATGGTGGCGATGGAGGATCTGCGGTGATCTCCTTCTCGCTTCAGGGCCAGCGCGCGCTGGTGACCGGCGCCAATACCGGGATCGGACAGGCGATCGCGGTGGGTCTGGCGGAGGCGGGGGCCGAGGTGATCGCCGCCGGCCGCTCCTCCTGCGCCGAGACGGTGGTGCGGACCGGCGGGCGCGAGCTGCGGCTCGACTTCGCCGACCCGATGGCCGCGCGCGACGTCTTCGAGGCCGAGCGCATCGACATTCTCGTGAACAACGCCGGCATCATCCGGCGGGCCGATGCGGTGGACTTCACCGAAGAGGACTGGGACGCGGTGATGGATGTGAACCTCAAGGCCCTGTTCTTCACCTGTCAGGCCTTCGGCCGCGCGGCGCTGGCGCGTGGAACGGGCGGGCGGATCGTGAACATCGCCTCGCTCCTGAGCTTTCAGGGCGGCATCCGCGTGCCCTCCTACACGGCCGCCAAACATGGCGTCGCGGGGATCACCAAGCTGCTCGCCAACGAATGGGCGGCGAAGGGCATCAATGTGAACGCCATCGCGCCGGGCTATATCGAGACTAACAACACCGAGGCGCTCCGTGCCGACGAGGCGCGCAACCGGGCGATCCTCGAGCGGATCCCGGCCGGGCGCTGGGGCCGCGCGGACGATATCGCGGGCGCCGCGGTCTTCCTTGCCTCGCCCGCCGCCGCCTATGTCCATGGCGCGATCCTCAATGTCGATGGAGGCTGGCTTGCCCGCTGATCCGATCCCCGCAGGCGTTGGCATCGTCCATCTCGGGCTCGGCGCCTTCTTTCGGGCCCATGGCGCGGTCTATGTCGCCCGCGCGATGGAGGCCTCAGGCGGCGACTGGGGCATCCTTGGCGTGAGCCTCCAGTCGCCCACGATGCACGACGCGCTGGCCCCGCAGGGCTTTGCCTATCACGCGGTCGAGCAGGGGCCGGAGGGCGAGACGGTCCGGCGGATCGACGCCGTGCGGCAGGTGCTGGTGGCCCGCGAGGATCCCGAGGCGGTGCTGGCCGCGATGGCCGATCCGGGCGTCAGGATCGTGAGCCTGACCGTCACCGAGAAGGGCTATTGCCACAACCCGGCGACGGGCGCGCTGAACCCGGATCACCCCGACATCGCCCATGACATCGCCGAAGCGCTGCCGCGCTCGGCGCCGGGCTACATCGTCCGCGCGCTGGAGCGGCGCCGGGCGGCAGGGCTCCGGCCCTTCACGGTGCTCTGCTGCGACAACCTCCCCGAGAACGGGCGCGTCGTCCGCGGCGTGGTGCTGGATCTCGCCCGCCGCCTCGATCCCGCGCTCGCCGACTGGATCGCGGCGGAGGGGCGCTTCCCCTCGACCATGGTCGACCGCATCGTGCCCGCGACCAAGCCCGAGGATATCGCGCGGCTCCGGGCGCGAGGCATCGAGGACAACCTGCCCGTGATGCACGAGCCCTTCAGCCAGTGGGTCGTCGAGGACGATTTCGTGGACGGCGCTCGCCCCGATCTCGGCGCCGTGGGCGTGCAGCTCGTGGGGGACGTTACACCCTTCGAGCACATGAAGCTCCGGATGCTGAACGGCACCCATTCCTCGCTCGCCTATCTGGGCTATCTCGCCGGGCACGAGACGATCTCGGAGACGGTGGCCGATCCGGTCTTCGCGGCTTTCGTGCAGCATCTCTGGCGGGACGAGATCATCCCGGCGCTCACGCCGCCGCCGGGAGTGGACCTCGCGGCCTATGCGGATGAGCTTCTGGCGCGCTACCGCAATCCGGCCATCCGGCACCGCACCTGGCAGATCGCGATGGACGGCAGCCAGAAGCTGCCGCAGCGCATCCTCGGCACTCTGGCCGAGAACCTTGCGGCAGGGCGCGCCTCGCCGGGGCTGCTGCTCGCGGTGGCGGGCTGGATGCGCTACGTCTCGGGCACGGACGAGAAGGGCCAGCCCATCGAGGTCAAGGATCCGCTGGCGGACGATCTCCGCGCGCGGGCGGCCGAGGGGGTGGAGGCGCTTCTCGCGCTTCGCGCCGTCTTCCCCGAGGCGCTGGCTGCGCAGATCGCTCCCGGGGTGGCTGCGGCCCATGCCCGGCTGAAAGAGGTCGGCGCCCGCCGCGCGGCCGAGGAGATTTCCGGGACGTAATTCAGCCTTCTCCCGGAATGAGGAAGGGGCGCCTCGCGGGGCGCCCCTTCTGCATATGCGGCGACAGTGCTCCGGCAGAGCAGGCGCGAGGATCAGTCCTTCGCGCGCTCGACGTAGCTCAGGTCTTCGGTGTTGATGACGATGCGCGTGCCGGCCGAGATATGCGGCGGCACCATCACGCGCAGCCCGTTGGTGCACATGGCGGGCTTGTAGGAGGAAGACGCCGTCTGGCCCTTCACCACAGGCTCGGTCTCGGTGATCTCGACCGTGACCTTCTGCGGGAACTCGATCGAGATCGCCACGTCGTTGTGGGTCTGGAGATAGACGCGCATCCCCTCGGTCAGGAACACCTTGCCGTCGCCGACGACATCGGGAGAGACCACGACCTGGTCGTAGCTCTCGGGCTCCATGAAGTGGAAGCCCTCGCCGTCCTCATAGAGATAGTCATACTCGCGCTCGTCCACATGTGCGCGCTCGACCTGTTCGGTCGTCTTCCAGCGCTCCGAGACCTTGGTGCCGTCCGAGATCCGGCGCATGTCGACCTGCGTCACCGGCGTGCCCTTGCCGGGGTGGAAGTTCTGGGCGGTGAGAACGACATAGAGCCGGCCGTCGATGTCGACGACATTGCCCTTGCGGAGGCTCGAGGCGATGACTTTCACGGGTGCAATCCTTGTGATAGGCGGAGGGCGCGCGGGCATGCGCGCGGGATTGGCCGTGCGCCTATCCCATCCGCGCCGGAATTTCCAGCCGAAAGCCTCCGCATGTCCGACTCATCCTGGTGGCAGCCCCACCGTCACGCCGACCGACGCCCCCTCCTGCTGGCGAGGAACCGCATCCAGTCCGCCATTCGCGGCTGGCTGGCCGGGAACGGCTTCACCGAGGTCGATCCGGCCGCCCTCCAGGTCTCGCCCGGCAACGAGGCGCATCTGCACGGTTTTGCCACCGAAGCCATCGGCAACGACGGGCAGGGGCGGCGGATGTACCTGCATACCTCGCCCGAATTTGCGATGAAGAAGCTGCTGGCCGCGGGCGAGACGCGGATCGCGGCCTTCTCCCATGTCTGGCGCAACCGCGAGCGGGGCGTGCTCCATTCGCCGGAATTCACCATGCTGGAGTGGTATCGGGCGGGCGAGGGCTACGAGGTGCTGATGGCGGATTGCGCGGCCTTCCTGCGGCTGGCGGCCGAGGCGGCAGGCGCGAGGGAGCTGCGCTTCCGCGACCGGACCTGCGATCCGTTTGCCGCGCCCGAGCGGCTGTCGGTGGCCGAGGCCTTCGCGCGCCATGCGGGCATCGACCTTCTGGCCACGGTGGACGAACATGGTCTGCCCGACGCGGGCGCGCTGCGCCGCGCGATGGCGGAGGCGGGGCTCTCCGCGGGGCCGGACGACGGTTGGTCGGACATGCTGAGCCGCGTGCTCGTCCAGAAGGTCGAGCCGCATCTCGGTCACGGCCGGCCCACGATCCTCGACCGCTACCCGGCGGCCGAGGCGGCGCTCGCCCGCCGTGCGCCCGACGATGCGCGGGTGGCAGAGCGGTTCGAGCTCTATGCCTGCGGGGTGGAGCTTGCCAACGGCTTCGGCGAACTCACCGACCCGGCCGAGCAGCGCCGCCGTTTCGAGGCGGAGATGGCCGAGAAGCAGCGGATCTACGGCGAGACCTATCCGCTTGACGAGGACTTCCTCGCCGCGCTGGCCCTCATGCCGGCCGCCAGCGGCATCGCGCTCGGTTTCGACCGGCTGGTGATGCTGGCCACCGGCGCGCCCCGGATCGACGAGGTGATCTGGGCACCTGTCGGCTGAGACCCGCCATGGCCGACGGCGACGGCGCGGGCGGCACACGCCCCGAGGATGCCGACGGCGAAAGGTCACGTCGCGTCGCCGACGGATGCGGCCCGCGCGCCGTCAGTAGATGAGCCGCGACGAGGCGCCGAAGAGTGGCGTCGACGCGGCGATCGACCAGGCAAGCATCAGCCCGAGACCGATTCCGACGGTCGCCGGCCCGGTGAAGCGGCTGACCCACCGGCCCATCGTTCCGAAGACCAGCAGGAACAGCAGGAAGACCGGCACCACGGTGAAGGAGAGGCCAAGCCGCTCCGGCTCGGCCGCAATGGCGCCGCCGAGCGCCAGAACGGGCGCCAGCGCAAGGAGAAGGCGCCGCCAGAATCCCGCCCTGTGCGCAAGATGGGCATGGGCGAGCATGAAGGGCAGCGTGCCGATCGCCAGAAGGGCCATCAGCGGCAGCCGCGGACCGGTGGGCAGGAAGGCTGCGGCATAGCGATCCATGGCGAAGGCGAAGATCAGGCTCCCGCCCATGAGCAGCGCAAGCGCGGGCCCGTCGATCCGCCGGTCGAGCCCCCGGTAATGCGCCAGGACGGCAAGTTGCAGCAGCCCCCAGATGCCGAAGAACAGCGCGATCCGACCGACGCCGGCAAGTCCCAGCACCGAGGCGCCGAAGTTCAGCGACAGGAACGCCGCGGGCAGGGCGGGCAGGGCGAGAAGGACGAGGAAGAACGGCCAGCCGATCGCGAGGGCCTTGCGGCGGCGGTTCGGCAGCAGGGCGGCTGCAGGCCAGACGAGGGCGACGAGACCGGCGAGGAGAAGCAGGATCCACGGCCCCGTGGCGGCCACCGGGGCGGTGCTGCCGGGCGCGAGCCAGTCGCGCAGTTCACGCAGCGTCGCGGGGCTCCAGAGCACGCCCGCATGGCCGACATAGGGCGCGACCGCGGCCCGTCGCTCGATCTCGCCCGCCCGCACCGTCTCTCCCTCGGCCGCTTCGGGCGCCACCTGCCGGACCATGCCGAGGGCCACCTCCCGCAGGCCGCCCTCGCGCTGTCCCGAGAGGATCAGGAGTTTTGCGGGCGTCTCGGGCGTGACCTCGCGCGAATAGGCCGAAATGAGCGCCACCGGTCCCGTCGCCGGGCGCCGCGCCGCCGCGCGCACGAGGATGTCGGTGGCCATGGAATGCCCCACGAGTGCGGCCGGCCCCTGCACGCCCGGCAACGCCTCGGCAGCCTCGATCACCTCGAGTGTCTGCCGCACCAGCTGGACGGTCGTGCCGCTCGATCCCTGCTCGTCCGGAAAGGCGTCGGGCGACATGGGCACGACGCTGCGGCCCTGCCCGTGGAAGTCGAAGGACACGACCGCCATTCCCGCCCGCGCCAGCGTGAGCGAGATCGCCTCCATCATCTGGCGGGAGCCGCCGAAACCGTGCACCACCACCGCGAGCGGAGCCGGCGCGGCATCCGCGGGCCGGTAGAGCGTGGCGGGCGTGACGCCCACGGTCATGGGAATGCGCTCGATCCCGGTGCGGGCCCGTTCCAGCATGACGAGCGAGAGCAGGATCGCCACGACGGCAAGGGCGGCCGTGACGAGCCTCGGGCGGGACAGGGGCGCTGGCAAGGGAACCTCCGGCAATGGCATTGCCGATGGTTCTCCCCGTCCCCCGACCGAAGGTCAAGTCGTCCCCTTGCCCGAAGGTCAAGCCGGTCCCCGACTTGAGGGAAACCGCTCTGCTGTCCAGGGCTCATCCCGTCGCCCGGCCGAAGGTCGGCAGGTCAATCGGCCGGAGGTCGTCCGGCTGCCTGATTACCGGTCAACCGTCCCCTGCCCAAGGGGTCCTGTCGTCGCCCGGACGAAGGTCGATCCATCCCCTGTCCCGGGTTATCCCACCGGCCGAAGGTCAGGCGGCGGGCTGCTCGAAGCGCGGGAAGAGCACCTCGTTCTCCAGATGCATGTGGGCCACCAGATCCTCGGCGAACTTGCGCACCCCGGCGTAGAGGGCATGCCACGACCGGCAGGCGCCTTCGGGCGGGGTGAAGCCGCGGGTGATGTGCTCGAGCCTGCGGAGCTGCTCGGCATGGCTGTCGTGCTCGGCTCGCATGACGGCGATCGGCTGGGCGACCATGGGTGCGCCCATGCGCATCATCGGGAAGAGGATCTGTTCTTCCTTCTGCATGTGATCCTCCATCCCGTCGCGGATGTCGTCGAGCAGCAGCATCAGCCCGTGCGGCGCCTCGTCGTGATCGCCGTGCACCGCCTCGACCTTTTCGGCCAGCGGGATGAGGTCGGACAGCTCGCGCCGGTGGGTCTCGTGGTAGCGATCAAGGATGTGGGCGATGAGGGCCCCGGTCTCGGTCGGGGCCTCGGTGGCCGCGGCCGTGGCGAGGGCCCGAAGCTCGGCCAGCAGGTCCTCGGGCGCGAGGTTCCGGTGTCCGGCGGCCTCGGCGAGGCTCAGCCCGCCGCCGCAGCAGAAGCTGATGCCATGGCGGCGGAAGAGGCCGGCCGCGCCGGGCAGGCGGGCGGCGATCTCGCCCACTTCGCTGTCGAGGGTGAGGGAAATGTCGGACATGGCGTCTCCTTCCGGTGTTCCTGCCCGGTGACTAGGGCAGGCCGCGCGGCCGAACGTTGCGCCAGCGCACGGAAGATGCGGGTGGAGGTGGTTCCTCGCAGCGGCAGGCCTTCGTCCCGCCTGCGTCGACGGATGGCCGTCCCGCCGAGATCATCGCGGCGCCGAAGCGGCAGAGATTGGCGCGCCTCCCATGCCCGTGCGACGCCGGCACCTTTGACCCGGGCGGACGGCTCGCCTATGCCGGGGGCCGACACAGGAGGATGGGATGGACGCGGAAGAACGGATGAAGCGCGAGGCGATCATCGCGGCCTGCCTCGAGATGAACCGCTCGGGGCTGAACCAGGGCACGTCCGGCAACATCTCGGTTCGGCATGGCGACGGGCTGCTCATCACGCCGACCGCCATCGCCTATGAGAAGCTTGCCCCCGAGGACATCGTCTTCCTGGCCATGGACGGCACCGCCACCGGTCGCCACC
The DNA here is from genome assembly GCF_052244495.1 of Rhodobacter sp. NSM. NCBI lineage: Bacteria > Pseudomonadati > Pseudomonadota > Alphaproteobacteria > Rhodobacterales > Rhodobacter > Rhodobacter sp. NSM. The sequence goes on along the minus strand of NZ_JBQPXH010000004.1, from coordinate 35,194 downwards.
GGCCCTCGAGCGAATGGCGCTTCCACCGCGACATCCTGGCCTCGCGGCCCGATGCCCATGCCGTGGTCCATGCCCATCCGCTGGCCTGCACGACGCTGGCGATCATGAACCGCGAGATCCCGGCGGTGCACTACATGATCGCCGCGGCCGGCGGGCCGACGATCCGCGTCGCACCCTATGCGATCTACGGGTCGGAAGACCTGTCCCGCAACGCGGTGGCGGCTCTCGAGGGTCGGCTTGCCTGCCTTCTCGAGCATCACGGCATGATCGCCATCGGTCCTTCGCTTCCGCGGACCATGTGGACCGCGGTCGAGGTGGAGACCCTGGCGAAGCAGTATCTCGGATGCCTGCAGCTGGGAGAGGTGCGCCTGCTGTCCGATGCCCAGATCGCGGCCGTCGTCGAGAGGTTCGCAGGCTACGGACTTCAGGTCTGACGCGACGGCAGTCACCCGGAGGGGCGCGGGGCGCCGCACGGGCACGGACCGCCAGGCGGGAACAGGGCGCCGATGAGAGGCGCCCTGTCGCCGGTTCCAGCGCGCTCAGCCGCGCCGGACGGTCTTGAGGCCGGTCAGCATCGGCCGGATCAGGTCCTCGTGCTTCCAGATCCTGTAGAAGGCGATGGCCGAGAGATGCAGGGCCACGAGGCCGAGCGTCAGGTCCCCGAGGAACTCGTGCCAGCCAGGTGCCTTGCCGGCAACCCAGGAAGGCACTGATGAGGCCAGCGGACCCACGTTCACGAAGTCATCCGGATCGGCCACCAGACCGGTCAGCACCTGAAGCACGAGCACCACGAGAAAGGCCACGATGAAGAGCCCGCCGAGCGGGTTGTGGCCCCGCCAGTAGGACGGCTTCGGCCGCCACGCCTCGGCGACATAGGCGGCAATTTCGGTCGGGCGGTAGACGAAGCTCGTGAAGCGGGCGGGGCGGGGGCCCACCAGCGCCCAGAGCAGGCGGAAGGCAAGCAGCCCGAGCACCGCATATCCGGCGAAGAAGTGCAGCGTCATGATGTCCGGGCCGAACTTGCCAAGCCCCCAGGCGAGCACGACGGCCGCGGCCAGCGCCCAGTGGAAGATCCGCAGCAGCGGATCCCAGATGCGGACCGTCTCTAGGGCGGGTGCGGGGATGTCCGGGCTGCTCATGGCTTACTTCTTCATGCGGTAGTCGTCGTGGCAGGACTTGCAGGTGCCCCCGACCTTGCCGACGGCAGCGGCAAGTTCCTTCTGGCCGGCTCCGGCCGCCGGCTCGAGCGCGGCGACAGCCTCGAAGAAGGCCATGCCCTTCGACTGGTAGGCATCCATGTCCTTCCAGATCTCGGCCTTGGCCGCGGTGCCCTTCACGTCGTCCGCCGAGGTGCCGGGCGCATAGAGGTCGGAGGGGTTGTATTTCGTCAGCGCGACGAGGTCGGCCGCATGGGCCTTGGCGGCATCGGCGTCATAGGGCATCTCGCCCTTCGCCATCGCGGCCAGCGGGCCGAACTCGATCGCCAGGAGCGAGAAGAACCCCTTGCGGGCCTCGACAACATGCTCGGCGTCGGCGGCCATCGCAACGGCGGGGAGGGCGGCCACGAGGGCGGACAGAAGAACTCGTCTCATAGGTTTTTCCTTGCTAAAGGCCCGCAACGGGCAGGCGATCGTCACACGTCGACACGTTGGAAATCCGTCGCTGCCGGACCGCATTTCAACTGCGGCAGCTTGACGCAGAAGCCAAAGGATGCGGAAAAAATACTTCTTAAACAGTATTTTGCGTTAAATGCTGGCGCATGAATATGTGGCGGATGAAACCGCTCGGGGCGTGACGGCCCGTCCGCAGCGGCGGGCGCGCAACCGGGCTTGCACGCGTCAAAGGTAACTCTGGATCGGCAGGTGCCCCACGATCCACGAGACCGCCCGCAGCACCGCCGGAGAGTCCGGCTCGAAGCGCGCAAGGGCGGGCTGTCCGGCCTGGATCACCGACCACCGCAGCCGTCCTCCCTCGAGCGAGAGGCGGTGCGCCTGGTCGGGCGCGCTCTGCCGGTCGAACATCTCGGCCAGTTCGGCGAAGAGGTCTGGCTCCTCGAAGAGCACGCCCAGCTCGGTGTTCATGAAGGCGGACCGCAGGTCGAAGTTGAGCGATCCCACCACCGCCTGACGGCCGTCGATCAGGAAGACCTTGGTGTGGAGCAGATCGCGCCGGCCGCTGAGGCGGGGCAGGGGGCCGAACTCGTAGAGGTCCGCGCCGGCCTTCAGCAGCGGCAGGCGGTAGTGGCGGTAGGCGCCGTGCACCAGCACCATGTCGGTCACCGACAGGGCATTCGTCATGATCGACAGCCGCACCCCGCGCCGGGCGATGCCCTCCAGCAGGTCGCAGCCGCCGTTGCCCGGAACGAAGTAGGGGGTGACGATCCGCACCTCGCGCTCAGCCGCGCGCAGCAGCGCGGTGATCGCCTCGCCCATCCAGGGGCCGGTGCGCTGGCCGAGCGCCTTGTCGGGCGGATCGGCGAGAAGCGTCACCTTCTCTGTCCAGCGCAGCCGCCGGGTCAGGAGGTCCGGCCCGTTGCGGCCCGCCATGGTGCGGCGCAGGAACGAAACCGCCGCCGGCGCACGGTTGTGGCGCATCATCCGGCGCTGGAAGCTGCGGATGTTCACCTTGAACTCCGGCCAGAGCGTCAGGATCGGCAGGGCGAGGCCGAGGTTCCAGTAGCTGTCGAAGAGGCCCTCGACCTCGGCCACCAAGGGACCCGCCAGCATCACGTCCGCGTCGCGCGACATGGCGAGTCCGCTCTCCTCGGCATCGTAGTAGGTGTCGCCGATGTTGCGCCCGCCCACGATCGCAAGGCGGCCGTCCGCGATCCAGGCCTTGTTGTGCATCCGCCTGTTGAAGCGCGAGAGGCCGAGCAGCATCTCGAGCGTCCGGCGGGCGACGTGGCCGCGGTTGCGGGTGGGATTGAAGAGCCGGACCTCGACGTTCGGATGCTGGTTGAGGGCGAGGAAGGCCCGGTCGAAGCCCTGCACGTTCACGTCGTCGAGCAGAAGCCGCACCCGCACGCCGCGGTCGGCCGCCGCCAGAAGGTCCTCGATCAGCAGCCAGCCCGTGAGATCCGTGCGCCAGATGTAATACATGAGGTCGAGCGACCGTCCCGCCATGCGCGCCGACAGCGCGCGGGCGGCATAGGCGTCCGGGTTCTCGAGAAGGGCGAGCAGGCCCGTGCGGCCCGGCTCGGCTGCCTCGAGCGGTGTGAAGAGTCGGTCAAGCGGCGTCTCGGGGCCGGTCTTCGGCAGGGCCATGGTGATCGGCCCGCGCGCCTGTTGCGCGAACCTCCGCCACGAGCGCCAGGTCAGCGCCGAGAGGCCCGCGACCGCGGCTGCCGCGAGCATCACCCAGACGAGTGCGCCCAGCCAGCCGTCGATCATGATGCGGCCGCGATCCGCGGGGGCAGGTGCAGGCGCGCCTTGATCGGCAGGTGGTCCGACGCGCGCCGGGCGAGAGGCGTGTCATGGGTCGCCAGGTCATGCAGCTGGCCCTGCCGGCAGGTCATCATCCTGTCGAGGGCGAGGATCGGGAAGCGCGAGGGGAAGCTGCGCACCATCGCGCCGCCCGTGAAGTGGCGCGCGAGGTGGCCCATCGCGGCGCCCGCCCCGCCCCGCCACTCGTTCAGATCGCCCATCAGCAGGGTCGGCCGCGGCCTCCCCGCCTCGATCCGCTCGAGCAGGTGCCGCGTCTGGGCGGCGCGCGAGCCGGGCAGCAGACCCAGATGCGCCGCGACCACCCGCAGCGGGCGCTCCCGGATGATCAGGTCGATCATCAGGGCGCCGCGCGGCTCGAAGCTGGGCAGCACGACCTTCTGCACCTCCTCGACCTTCGCATCCCTGACCAGAAGCAGATTGCCATGCCAGCCATGAGCCCGGCCGCGCCCCTCGACCTTCACGGGCACCAGGCCCGTCTCCTCGCGCAGGTGATCGAGGTCCAGCAGTCCCGCGCGGTCTCCGAAGCGCCGGTCGGCCTCCTGCAGCGCCACGATGTCGGCATCGAGTTCGGCGATCACGGCCGCGGTCCGCTTCAGGTCGCGCCGTCGATCGGTCCCGATCCCCTTGTGGATGTTGTAGGAGGCGACGGTAATCTCGGCTGCGGGCATGGGACTCTCGGAGGGTTCGTGCTCCCGCAGAAGATGGGGTCCGATCGCCCGATGACAAACCCTTCGGCGCAAATGCGCGCTTACGGCGAGGCCATTGGCTGCCGCTTCGCAGTAACCGTGCCGGACCCGTCGCGGCCCGTGGTTCAGGTCGCGCGAACCCGGACCGCCCGGTCGATGGCGTCGCGGCAGATCTCGCTGATCCGGCCGGCTTCTTCCGCATACTGGTCCATCGCGCGCTGCATCCACTGCGCACGAAGGTGAGCCAGTTCGGCGATGCTGTGGCAGTGCATCATCTGCTGCTGCGTCTTGACCGTGTCGCAGATCCTGTCCGCTGCGAAATGGTTCAGCTCGTTCGTGAGGCGGAGCCAGAACTCGTAGGTGTTGGCCGTGCCACCCTCGAAGGCGATGCTCGCCGTGCGGCGGCCTTCAGTGGCGGGAGTGGCGTCTATGGCGGGTGGTGTCTTCGAGAAAGTCATCGCAAGACTCCTTTCCTGAGCAGGACCGGCCCGCATGGGGACCAGTCGCATCCGGCATTCTCCCACGGGGCGCGCCGCGCATCATTGACGGCAGTCAAGGCGGCGGTGCGACGCCTTGACTTCGTGGTCCGGCGGGTCACGCTGGCGCCGAGGGAGATGCCCATGCAGGATCAGACCGAGGCCGTGCGCTTCCTGTCCGACCCGGCGACCCACCAGGGCCAGCCGGTCGAGGTGGTCGAGACGCACGGCGCCCTCGTGTTTCTCGCCGGTCGCGAAGCCTTCAAGATCAAGCGCGCCGTGCGCTACGACTACATGGACCTCTCCACGCTGGAGCGTCGCCACCGGATGCTCCTGCGCGAGCTGGAGCTCAACCGGCCGCCGGCGCCTGGCATCTATCGCGACGTCGTGGCGGTCGCGCGCGAGGCGGAGGGGCTCGCGCTCGGAGGCAAGGGTGAACCTGTCGAATGGGTGCTGCGCATGTGGCGCTTTCCGGCCGAGGACGAGCTGTCGGCCGTGGCCGAGCGGGGAGCGCTCGACGATCGCCTCGCGGCGCGTCTCGGCCGCGCCGTCGCGAACTATCACCGCGCAGCACCGCGACGCGAGGCCGACGGCGACCGGCTGATCGCCGAGATCCTGGACGAGCTCGCGCGCGTCTTCGCGGGCATGGAGGTGGCGCTCGGGCGCGAGCGCATCGCCCGCTTCGACGCGGATGCCCGCGCGGCGCTCGCACGGCTTGCGCCGCTTCTGGGTCGGCGCTCTGTCGAGGGCCGGGTGCGCCGGTGCCATGGCGACCTGCACCTGCGCAACCTCGTGCTGATCGAGGGAGAACCGGTGCCCTTCGATGCGCTGGAGTTCGACGAGAGGCTCGGGACCTGCGACATCCTCTACGATCTTGCCTTCCTGCTGATGGACCTGGACCACCGCGGGCTGACGCGGGCCGCCGGGATTGCGCTCGGTGCCTGGTTGCTCGCCGCTGCAGGCACCGAAGACAGCGGGCTCGCGGCGCTGCCGCTCTTCCTCGCGGTCCGCGCGGCGATCCGTGCCATGGTGCTGGTCCAGACGGACACGGCGCGTGGAGCGCCTGGCCACTCCGACACCGAGGCGCGGCATCTCCTCGACGAGGCCTGCCGTGCGCTGTCGCCTCCACCGCCGCGGCTGATCGCCGTCGGGGGCGTCTCGGGAAGCGGCAAGACGTTGCTCGCGGCCTCTCTTGCGCCGGGTGTTGGCCTTCCCCCCGGTGCCGTGCACCTGCGCTCGGATCTCGAGCGGAAGGCGCTGGCGGGCGTGGCGGCTGACCGGCATCTGCCGGGCGCCGCCTATGCGGATGAGGCCCGGAGGCGCGTCTACCGCAGGATGCTCGACCGCGCAGGGGCGCTGCTGAGGGCTGGCTGGCCGGTGATCCTCGACGCGACCTTCCTCGACCCCGCCGACCGCGAGGCGGCGCAGGATCTCGCCCGTGCCTGCGGCCTTCGCCTCGAGGGGATCTGGCTCGAGACCTCGCCCGAAGTGCTCGTGGAGCGGGTCACGTCCCGGCAGGGGGACGCATCGGACGCGGACGAGGCGGTGGTGCGTGCCCAGCTCGGCCGGCATCCCGGGGCAGGCGACTGGATCCTGCTCGATGCGACCGGGCCTGCGGATGAGGTAGTCGAGGCCGTCCGCCGCGCTCTCGGTCCAGCCTGAAGACAAAGCGCGGCCCCCGCGGCCCGACGGGCTTGCACATGGGCTGCCGAAGCCCTATCGCATTCACGAAGTCGCATACGTTAGGGGGCGCTCCATGAACTCGGTCGAAGCACATCCCGCGGGAGCGAGGCTCGCGCATTTCCCGGTGACGTTCTTTGCTGTCGGCATGGGCATGCTCGGCCTCACCATCGCGGTCCATGCAGCCGAAGCGGCCTACGGGCGCGGGTCGGAGGCATCGACAGCCCTCTTGGGTCTGTCCTTCGGCGTGATCGCGCTCGTGGCGTTCTTTTACACCCTGAAGCTTCTTCTTCATCCGGGGGCGGTCTCGGCCGAGTGGCACCATCCGGTCCGCATCGCCTTCTTTCCCGCGATCTCGATCTCGCTGCTTCTTGCCTCGATCGCGCTTCTCGGCCGATGGCCCGAGGTGGCGCACGGAGTCTGGATCGGCGGGACCACGCTGCAGGGGGTGCTCGCGCTGTCGGTCATCAGCGCCTGGATCGGGCATCGGCCGTTCCAGCCGGGCCAGCTGACCCCAGCCTGGTTCATTCCGGCGGTGGGAAATGTCATCGTGCCCATCGCCGGCGTGCCGCTCGGCCACGTCGAGATCGCCTGGCTCTTCTTTTCCGGAGGTCTTCTCTTCTGGATCGTCCTGCTGACGCTGGTGATGAACCGGCTGATGTTTCACGATCCGCTGCCGGGCAAGATGGTGCCGACCCTGATGATCCTCATTGCGCCCCCGGCGGTGTCCTACGTCGCCTGGCTTCGGCTCGCGGGCGAGGGCGGGGCCTTCGGCCATGTGCTCCTCTCGGTCGCCTATGTCTTCGCGGCCATCGTGGTGACGCAGGGCGGCAGGTTCCTCCGCATGCCTTTCGCGATGAGTTGGTGGGCACTGTCCTTCCCTCTGGCGGCGCTCGCCATCGCGAGCTTCGCCCATGCGGCGGCCGCAGGATCCGAGGCGCATCGCTGGATCGGCACGGGTCTGCTCGGCCTTCTCGTGCTCGTCGTTTTGGCGCTCGTGCTGCGCACCGCGCTTGGGATCTGGAGAAACGAGATCTGCATCGCCGAATGACGCAGGACGGGCTTGTGCAGAAGGGGTGACCTGCGCTGAAATGGGGGCGGTCCATTTCGGAGACAGTCATTTTGACCAGCAGCGATTTTGTCATCACGGGCGGCGGCATCGTCGGCCTCGCCACCGCCCTCAGGCTTCAGACCCTGCATCCCGGCGCACGGATCGCCGTGCTCGAGAAGGAGCCCGCGGTCGCCCGCCACCAGTCTGGCCGCAACTCGGGCGTGATCCATGCCGGGGTCTATTACGCGCCGGGCAGCCACAAGGCCCGCTTCTGCGCCCGCGGTGTCTCCTCCACCAGGGAGTTCTGCGACGAGCACGGCATCCCCTACCGGATCTGTGGCAAGCTGATCGTGGCCACGGACGCGGCCGAGCTCGAGCGGATGGGAACGCTCGAGACGCGGGCGCGGGCCAACGGTATCGTCATCGAGCGGCTCGCGGGCGAGGAGGCGCGGCGGCTGGAGCCCAACATCAAGGCGGTGGGGGCGCTCCTGTCGCCCACGACGGGCATCGTCGATTACGGCCGGGTGGCCGAGCGCATGGCCGAGCTCTTCCGCGACCGGGGCGGCGAGATCCGGCTCGACACCGAGGTTCTCGGCGGCGCCGAGAGCGAGGCGGGCGTGCGGCTCGAGACGACCGCGGGCGAGATATCGGCCGGCAAGGCCGTCTTCTGCGGCGGTCTTCATGCCGACCGTCTGGCGCGGGCCTTCGGAGCGAGCCTCGATTTCCGCATCGTGCCCTTCCGTGGCGAGTATTTCGCGATCAGGAACCAGCCCGATGATCTGGTGCAGCACCTGATCTATCCGGTGCCCGATCCCTCGCGGCCGTTCCTCGGCGTCCACCTCACGCGCAAGATGAATGGCGGCTTCACCGTCGGGCCGAATGCCGTGCTCGCCATGGCGCGCGAGGGCTACACGAACGGCATCATCTCGGTGAAGGATCTTGCCGACAGCCTGAGCTACCTCGGCTTCTGGAAGCTCATGCGCCGCAATGCGGGGGCTGCGGTCGAGGAGCTGTCGGCCTCGCTCGTGCGCCAGCTCTACCTGCGCAAGGTCCACAAGTATTGCGACCGGATCCGGCTGCAGGATCTCGCGCCCTATCGGGCGGGGGTGCGGGCGCAGGCGGTGGGGGCGGACGGGCGCATGATCGACGACTTCGTCTTCGTGCGCACGCGCCACGCGCTCCATGTCTGCAACGCGCCGTCGCCGGCCGCGACCTCGGCCCTGCCCATCGCCGAGCATATCGTGGACGAGCTGCTCGCCTGAGCGTCGGGAGGCGCGGACCTATTCCCAGGCCCGCGCCTGCGGCCGCCCGAGGCCCAGCAGATCCACCGCCCGCGCGGCGATCTGGTCGACGGCTGCGTCGATGCTGTCCGGCCGCAGGTAGAAGGCCGGCACCGGCGGGGCCACGATGCCGCCCATCTCGGTGACGGCGGTCATGTTGCGCAGGTGGGCCAGCGTCAGCGGGCTTTCGCGGGCGATGAGAACCAGCCGCCGCCGCTCTTTCAGCTGCACCGAGGCCGCGCGGGTCAGCAGGTTGTCGTCGAGCCCGTGGGCGATGGCCGCGAGCGAGCGCATCGAGCAGGGGGCCACGATCATCCCCGCCACCGGGGCAGAGCCCGAGGCGATGGCCGCGCCCACATTCATGATCCCGTGGACCCGCGTCGCCTGCGCGCGGAGTGCGTCGGCCGCCTCGGGGCCGACCTCTTCGACCAGCGTGCGCTCGCCCGCCTTCGAGATCACGAGGTCGATCTCGGCACCCAGGGCTTCCAGGTGCCGCGCGCAGGCGGCGGCCAGTGCCGCGCCCGATGCGCCCGAAACGCCGAGGACGACCCTCATGCCCCGATCCTGAGTTTCGCGATCAGCCGGTCGGCGAATGCCTCGGCCTCGGGCGACTGGGCCATGACCTCGCCCCATTCCCGGTGGGTCTCGGGGCCGATCTTGTTGGTGGCGTCGATGCCGATCTTGCCGGCAAGGCCCGGCTCGGGCGAGGCGAAGTCGAGGTAATCCATCGGTGTCTTCTCGAGCAGCACCACGTCGCGCGACGGGTCCATCCGTGTGGCCATCGCCCAGGCCACATCATCCCAGTCGCGCGGGTTGATGTCCTCATCCACCACGATCACCATCTTGGTGTAGGAGAACTGCGCGAGCATTCCCCAGAGCGCCATCATCACCCGCCGCGCCTGACCCGGATAGCGCTTGTCGATCGAGACGATGGCGATGCGGTAGGAGCAGGCGGCCGGGGGCAGATAGAGGTCGCGCACCTCGGGGATCTGCTGGCGGAAGACAGGCATGGCGAGATCATTGAAGACCTCGCCGATGACCGAGGGCTCATCCGGCGGGCGGCCCGTGTGGGTGGTGAGGTAAAGCGGATCCTTGCGGTGGGTGATGGCCGAGACCCGCAGCACCGGGAAATCCTCGACCGAGTTGTAATAGCCGGTGTGGTCGCCGAAAGGCCCCTCGGGCGCCACGTCGCCGGGATGGATCCAGCCCTCGACCACGATCTCCGCCGTGGCGGGCACCATCAGCGGCACCGTGCGCCCGGGCACGAGCGGCGTCCGCGCGCCCCTGAGCACGCCCGAGAAGGTCAGCTCGGACACCTGCTCCGGCAAGGGCAGCGCGGCCGAGAGCAGAAGCGCCGGATCGCAGCCGAGCGCGAGGGCCACGGGCATCGGCTCGCCGGCCCGCATCCAGCTGCGCCAGTGACCCGCGCCGCCGCGATGGGCGAGCCAGCGCATGATCAGCCGGTCGCGTCCGATGACCTGCGCACGGTAGACGCCGGCGTTGTAATGCAGCGTCTCGTCGATGGATGTCCCGTGCGGCCGCGTCAGCACGACCGGCCACGTGACCAGAGGGCCCGCGTCTCCCGGCCAGCAGGTCGGCACCGGGATCATGCCGAGATCGGCGGCGGGCCCTTCGTGCACCACCTCCTGCACCTCGGCCGAGCGCACGAGCTTGGCGCGAGTGTTGAGGGCGGCCTGAAGCTGCGGCCACCGCGAGAGCGCGTCGCGCATTCCTGCCACCGGGGCCGGGGCCCGCAGCGCGGCGAGGAAGGATCCCAGTTCGGGAATCTGCGCAAGCGACAGGCCGAGCCCCGCGGCCACCCGTTCGCGCGTGCCGAAGAGGTTCGCGACCAGAGGCATGGTCGCGGCCGTGTCGCGCAACTTCTCGAAACGGAGCACCGGCCCCCCGCTGCGCAGCACCTTCGAGGCGACGGCTGTGGTTTCATGCCGCAGCGAGACCGGCTCGGCGACCCGGGCGAGATCGCCCTCCTTGTTGCACCAGTCGAGAAAGGCCCGGAGATCCGGGAAGATGGGCAGGCTGCGCATGAAACCTCACGTGTCTGGCCTCGGGGCCTAGCAGCCGAGCCGGGCCAATGGCTTGACCTACATCAATATGGTCCTGCGGCATGGATGTTAGAGCGGGCCCGATCCGATCGGAACAGGTGTGCCATGACCAGTCTGCCCACGCTCGCCCCGCCGCTTTCGCGGCTTGCGGGGCTTTTGCCAAAGCCGCCGGCCTCCGTCGCGCTGACGCTGCTCGCCCGCCGCATCGCCGCGCGCCACCCCGAGATCGTCAGCCGCCTCGGGACGCATGTGAACGCGAGCTTCGCGCTCGATCCGACCGACCTGCCGATGGTCATGATCCTCACCCTGCCCGCCGGGCAGCCCCGGATCCGCCTCGCGAAGGATGCCTCTGGCGCCGACTGCCGGATCGCGGGCAGGCTCTCGGCACTGCTCGCGCTGGTGCACGGCGCGGTGGATGGCGATGCGCTGTTCTTCTCGCGCGATCTCGTGATCGCCGGCGACACGGCTGCGGCGCTGGCGCTCAGAAATGCGATCGACAATGCCGAGCTCGACCTGCTGGAAGAGATCCAGCATGTGGCGCCGCCGCTCGGGCGCGCCCTGGCCCCGATCGCGGCCGCCCTCGAACGTCAAACCGGCGTGGCCCTCCGCCGCGCCTCGGGAGTCTACTGATGGAACTCGTCTGCCCTGCCGGCACCCCTGCCGCGCTGCGTGCCGCCGTCGAAGCCGGCGCCCATTCGGTCTACTGCGGCTTTGCCGATGAAACCAATGCGCGGAACTTCCCCGGCCTGAACTTCTCGCCGAAGGAACTGGCCGAGGGCGTGGCCTTCGCCCACAAGCACGGCGCCAAGGTTCTCGTCGCGATCAACACCTTCCCGCGGGCGGGGGACGAGACGCTCTGGCATCGCAACATCGCCGCGACCGAGGCCGCGGGCGCGGATGCCGTCATCCTGGCCGACATGGGTCTGCTGGGCTGGGCCGCGAAGAACCATCCGAACCTCCGCCGGCACCTCTCGGTGCAGGCCGCGGCTGCCAACCCGGACATCATCAACTTCTACGGCCGCGAGTTCGGCGTGAAGCGCGTGGTGCTGCCGCGCGTGCTGACCGTGGCCGAGATCGCCGCGATCAACAAGGAGACCCCGGACGTCGAGACCGAGGTCTTCGTCTTCGGCGGGCTCTGCGTCATGGCCGAGGGGCGTTGCTCGCTCTCGTCCTATGCCACCGGCAAGTCGCCCAACATGAACGGCGTCTGCTCGCCCGCGACCGAGGTGCAATATGTCGAGGAGGGCGACAGCCTCGCCGCGCGCCTCGGCGACTTCACCATCCACCGGGTGGGCAAGGACGAGCCCGCGCCCTATCCGACGCTCTGCAAGGGCTGCTTCACCTCGGGCGATCAGGTGGGCCACATCTTCGAGGATGCGGTCAGCCTCAACGCGCAGGACATCCTGCCCCAGCTCGCCAAGGCCGGCGTCACCGCGCTGAAGATCGAGGGGCGGCAGCGCTCGCGCTCCTATGTGGCGCAGGTCGTGCGCAGCTTCCGCGCCGCTGTCGATGCGCTGGCCGCTGGCCAGCCGATGCCGCAGGGGGCGCTGGCCGCCCTCTCCGAAGGGCAGGCGACCACCACGGGCGCCTATGCCAAGACCTGGAGGTAAGCCGATGGATCTCACGATCGGACCGAACCTGTTCTTCTGGGAAGCCGAGCGCGTTCGCGATTTTTATGCCCGCATGGCCGACGAGGCGCCTGTCGCGCGCGTCGTGGTGGGCGAGGTCGTCTGCTCGAAGCGGCTGCCCTTCTGGCAGGGCGAGATCCCCGTCGCGGTCGAGCGGCTGCGTGCGGCCGGCAAGGAGGTCTGGATCTCGTCCCTGGCTCTCGTCACGCTGAAGCGCGAGCGGACGCTGACGGAGGAGCTGGTGGATGCCGGCGCAGGCATCGAGATCGCCGACCTCACGGCGCTGGCCTACATTCCGGAAGGCACGCCCTTCTCGGTGAGCCCGCTGATCAACTGCTACAACGTGGGCACGCTTGACTGGCTCGCCGCGCGCGGGGCGAAGCGGATCTGCCTGCCGAACGAGTTGCCGATGGAATCGGTGGCGGTGCTGGCCCGTGCGGGCGCCGAGCGCGGCGTCGCGGTCGAGGTCTGGGGATTCGGCCGCCAGCCGCTGGCCATCTCGGGGCGCTGCTACCATGCCCGCCTGCATGACCGGATCAAGGACAGCTGCCAGTTCATCTGCAACGCCGACCCCGACGGGCGCGAGGTGGACACGCTCGACGGTGAGCGGTTCCTCGCGGTGAACGGGGTGCAGACGCTCTCCTGCGCGACCTCCTTCGCCGGACGCGAGATCCCCGACCTGCTGGCGGCTGGCGTGTCGGCGCTGCGACTCTCGCCCCATACCGGCGACATGGTGGGACTGGCGAAGGCCTTCGACGCGGCGGTGAAGGCCAGAGCGAACACGGCCGAACTCGAAGCCGCGGCGCGGGCCGTGGCGCCGGGTGGGCAGCTCGCCAACGGCTACCTTCGCGCGCGTGCGGGCGCGGAATGGGTCGACGCCTGAGACTGCGACACATTCTCAAGCCGGATCAGTCACTTGCCTGATCCGGCCGAATCCTGATAGAGCGGCCTTCCTGAAGGGCGGCCGCGATGCATTCGAGGTCGCAAAGCGTCTCGCGCCCCCGGAGCCGGCCCATGTCCCAGACCGTCAGACTTGCAGTCGGCAGCCTGTTCGTCGGGCTCGTTGTCCTCGCCCTCAAGACACTTGCCTGGTGGATGACCGGCTCGATCGCGCTCCTGTCGGATGCGATGGAGAGCATCGTCAACGTGGCCGCCGCCGCGGTCGCGCTGGTGGCGATCCGGGTGGCCGCCATTCCCGCCGATGCCAACCATCCCTACGGACATCACAAGGCCGAGTTCCTCAGTGCGGTGCTCGAGGGGGCGATGATCATCGTGGCCGCCCTGCTGATCCTGCGCGAGGCGACGCTGGGTTTCCTCGATCCCAGGCCGCTGGTCGCGCCGATCGAGGGGCTTCTGGTGAACGGCTCGGCCACACTCCTCAACGCGCTCTGGAGCTGGATCCTGATTTCGCGCGGTCGGAGGCTGCGATCCCCGGCACTGGTGGCGGACGGGCGGCACCTCCTGGCCGATGTGGTTTCCTCGGCCGGGGTGACGGTGGGCGTGCTGGCGGCGATCTTCACCGGCTGGTCCTGGCTCGACCCGGCGCTGGCGGCGCTGGTCGCGGTCAACGTGCTCTGGTCCGGCTGGGTGGTCGTCTCGGCCTCGGTCAGCGGGCTGATGGACGAGTCGGTCTCGGACGAAGTGCTGGCACGGGTGCGCGAGGTGATCTCGCACGAGGCCGTGGGCGCCGTCGAGGCGCATGACCTGCGGACGCGGCACGCCGGGCAGGCGACCTTCATCGATTTCCACCTCGTCGTGACGGGCGATACGACGGTGGCCGCGGCGCATGACATCTGCGACCGGATTGAGGCGGCCCTGCACCGGCTGATCCCCCACAGCCGGGTCAGCATCCATGTGGAACCCGAGCACAAGGCCAAGCACAACGGCATCGTCGTGCTCTGAGCGGCCGGATCGTTTCGCGGGATCTGCCCCACAGTCCCCGCACGAAGCGCTGCAGGCCGGGGTCGAGACCCAACCGCGACGGCGGCATTCAGGGCCATCCGGACCCCGCAAGGGACTCCCCGCATCAGAATCCGCAGGAGCCGCCGCGCAATCGGGCAGCGTCGGCCTCTTTCTCTCCTTGCCCGGGTTGAACGGATGCCGTGAATATTATATTCGGTAAATCGAATATAAATGCCGCCCGCGGCCTCGCACCGGACATCCGCCATGACACGCCTGATCCTCGCGGCCCTGCTGTCGCTCCTGCCCCTGCAGCTTGTGGCCGAACCGCTGCGGCCCGTGACTGTCACCGAATGGAAGGCCGTCTATGGCCGGATCGAGGCGCGCGACCGGATCCCGGCGCGGGCGCGACTCGGCGGCACGCTCGTCTCGCTCTCGGTGACCGAGGGCGACCGGGTCGAGGCGGGGCAGGTGCTGGCCGAAGTGGTGGACGAGAAGATCGGCTTCCAGCTCGCGGCCATCGATGCACAGCGTGCGGCTCTCGAGGCGGAACTTGCCAATGCCCGGACCGAGCTTCGGCGGGTCGAGGATCTGCTGGCCCGCGGGGTCTCGACCTCGCAGCAGTCCGACGCGCTGCGCACGCAGGTGCAGGTCCTCTCGGGGCAGATCGCCGCCAACGAGGCCGAGCGGAACGTGCTGGAGCAGCAGGCGGCCGAGGGCCGGGTGCTGGCGCCGGTCGCGGGTCTCGTGATCGACGTGCCGGTCGTGGCGGGCGCGGTGGTGCTGGCGGGCGAGGAAGTGGCGACCGTGGGCGGTGGCGGCTTCTTCCTGCGCCTCGCCGTGCCCGAGCGCCATGCGGGCGCGCTGAAGGAGGGCGATACCATCCTGATCGAGAGCCCGGACGGGCCACAGGACGGCCGCCTCGCCCGTGTCTATCCGCTGATCGAGAACGGCCGCGTCATTGCGGACGTGGATGTGCCGGGCCTTCCGGAACGCTTCGTCGATGCGCGGGTGCTCGTGCGCCTGCCGGTGGGCGAACGGCAGGCGCTTCTGGTGCCCGAGGCGGCGGTCGAGCGCCGGGCGGGGCTCGACTTCGTCACGGTGGCGGGCGAGGGTGGGCCAGTCGCGCGCAGCGTGATCCTCGGCCAGCGGCAGGATGTGGATGGCAGCCCGATGGTCGAGATCCTCTCGGGGCTCGAGGCCGGCGATGACGTGGTGACCGGTCATGAGTGAGCGCCGGCCCGGGCTCGGCCTTGCCGGCCATCTCACCCGCTCGTTCATCGGCTCTTCGCTGACGCCGCTCTTCATCCTTGCCGCGCTCGCGGTGGGGCTGGTCGCGCTCGTCTCGCTCCCGCGAGAGGAGGAACCCCAGATCTCGGTGCCGATGGTCGATATCCACGTCCAGGCGCCGGGCCTGCGCGCCGAGGATGCGGTCAAGCTCGTGACCGAGCCGCTCGAGACCATCGTCAAGGCCATCGACGGGGTCGAGCATGTCTATTCGCAGACCTCGGACGATCAGGCGATGGTCACGGCGCGTTTTGTCGTCGGCACCTCGTCCGATGCGGCGGTGCTGCGCGTGCACGAGAAGGTCCGCGCCAATATCGACCGGATTCCGAAGGGCATTGCCGAGCCGCTGATCGTCGGCCGCGGCATCGACGATGTGGCGATCCTGTCCCTGACCGTCGTCCCCACCGGGCCGGGCGTGACCGCGAACGACCTGACGCGGGTTGCGCGCGAGCTGCGGACAGAGGTCGCCAAGGTCGAGGACGTGGGCCTCACCTATCTCGTGGGCGAGACGCCCGAGGCGATCCGCGTGGCGCCCGATCCCGAGAAGCTCGCGCTCTTCGGCGTCACGCTCCAGAGCCTCGCGGCCAAGGTGGGCGGCGCGAACGAGGCGCAGGATGCGGGCCTCCTGCGGCAGGAGGGCCGGCAGGTCGCGCTGATCGCGGGCCGGACGCTCACGACGCCCGCCGAGATCGCGAACCTCCTGCTCACCACGCGTGACGGGCGGCCGGTCTACGTGGGTGACGTGGCCGAGGTGGGGGTGGTCTCGGACATGACCGAGGCGCTGGTCGCGAACGTCACGCGCGCCGAGGACGGCACGATCGTCAGGACTCCCGCCGTCACGCTCGCCGTGGCCAAGCGCGCGGGCGCCAATGCGGTGGTGGTGGGCGAGGCGGTGCTGCACCGGATCGAGGCGCTCGAGGGCAGCCTCATCCCCGACAGCATGGCCGTCACCATCACCCGCGACTACGGCGAGACGGCGAACGAGAAGGCCAACGAGCTTCTGTTCCATCTCGGGCTCGCCACGATCTCGATCATCGTGCTGGTCTGGGTCGCCATCGGCTGGCGCGAGGCCATGGTGGTGGCCATCGTCATCCCGGTCACGATCCTGCTCACGCTCGCGGCCGCCTGGCTCATGGGCTACACGCTGAACCGGGTGTCGCTCTTCGCGCTGATCTTCTCGATCGGGATCCTTGTGGACGACGCCATCGTGGTGATCGAGAACATCGCCCGCCACTGGGGCATGGAGCGGACGAAGCCGCGGGCCGAGGCCGCCGTCGAGGCGGTGGCCGAGGTGGGCAATCCTACCATCGTGGCTACCCTGACCGTCGTGGCGGCGCTGCTGCCCATGCTCTTCGTCTCGGGGCTGATGGGCCCCTACATGAGCCCGATCCCTGCCAATGCCTCGGCCGCGATGATCTTCTCGTTCTTCGTGGCGGTCATCATCACGCCCTGGCTCATGCTGAAGATCGCAGGCCGTGCGCCGCTGCATGGCGAGGACCATGCCTCGCCGGGCGGGCGGCTGGGGAGGCTCTATGCGGCGGTAGCGCGGCCGGTGCTGAGGACGAAGGGCAGGGCGCTTTTCTTCCTCCTCGGGACGGCAGTGGTGTCCTTCGGCTCGATGGGGCTCCTTTACACGCAGCATGTCACGGTGAAACTCCTGCCCTTCGACAACAAGTCCGAGCTGGCGGTGGTGATCGACCTGCCCGAGGGCGCCTCGGTCGAGGCCACCGACCGGGTGGCGCAGGATGCGGCGCGGGCCGTGCTGGAACTGCCCGAAGTGATCTCGGTGCAGACACATGCCGGGGCGGCGGCGCCCTTCAACTTCAACGGGCTGGTGCGGCACTATTATCTGCGTGGCCGCCCGCACGAGGGCGACCTGCAGGTGAACCTCGCGCCCAAGGACGCGCGAGACCGCGAGAGCCACGAGATCGCGCTCGAGATCCGCGAGCGGCTGAAGGCCATCCCGCGCCCCGCAGGGACGGTGCTGAAGACGGTCGAGCCGCCGCCCGGCCCGCCGGTGATCGCGACGCTTCTGGCCGAGGTCTACGGCCCCACGCCCGAGGCGCGGCGCGAAGCCGCCAGCCGCATCCGCGACGCCTTCGAGAGCGTGCCCTTCGTGGTCGATGTGGACGACAGCTTCGGCACGCCGCCCGCGCGGCTGCGCGCGACCATCGAGCCCGACGATCTCGAGTTCTTCTCGGTGCAGGAGGCGGATGTGTTCGACACGATCCAGCTTCTGAACGGCGAGAGCGTGGTGGGCTATTCGCACCGCGGCGAGGGGCGGCATCCGATCCCGATCGTGCTCGCCCGGCCCAAGGGCGACCGGGTGCTCGACGAGCGGTTCCTCTCGACGCCGATCCCGGCGGATCTGCTGCCCGGTGCGCGGGGTGTGGTCGAACTCGGCGACGTGGTGCGGGTGAGTGAGGAGCGGGCCTCCTGGCCCATTTTCCGCCACAACGGCCGTGCTGCCGAAATGGTCACGGCCGAGCTCGCGGGCGACTTCGAGGCCCCGCTCTACGGGATGCTTGCCGTGGCCGACCGGCTCGACGCGATGGACTGGCCCGAGGGCACGAAGCCCGAGATCGCGCTCCACGGTCAGCCCGAGGACGAGACGCGGCCCGTCCTGCTCTGGGACGGCGAATGGGAGGTGACATGGGTCACCTTCCGGGACATGGGCGGGGCCTTCGGCGTGGCGCTTCTGGGGATCTACATCCTGGTGGTGGCGCAGTTCGGCAGCTTCCGCCTGCCGCTCGTGGTGCTGACGCCGGTGCCGCTCACGTTCCTCGGCATCATGCTCGGCCACTGGATGTTCGCGGCGCCCTTCTCGGCCACCTCGATGATCGGCTTCATCGCGCTGGCAGGGATCATCGTGCGTAACTCGATCCTGCTCGTCGATTTCATCCGCCATGCCGACCCGGACCGCGACCGGATCGAGGTGCTGATCGAGGCGGGCGCGATCCGGTTCAAGCCGATCCTGCTGACCGCGCTTGCGGCCATGATCGGGGCGGCCGTGATCCTTGCCGATCCGATCTTCCAGGGGCTGGCCATCTCGCTCCTCTTCGGGCTGATGAGTTCGACCCTGCTCACGGTGCTGGTGATCCCTGCGATCTACCGTGTCTTCCGGACCTGAGCCGGGCCTGAGGAGCCGGTGACCGCCCGAACGGGCCGCGCGGTCACCTGCCTTCCCGGATCGAGGGCGGGCCCGCCGAGGCTGAGCTGTCCTGAGACGCGGCGTCGCACCTGTCGCCGGCATTGATCCGCGTCAAGGAGCGGCGTTCACAAACCGACCAGATTTTCAGCAGATGAAACTGCTGAACGAGCAAATCATGACTGCCCTGACCACCGCCGCCGTCCAGAGCCTGATCGGACTGATGGGGGGATTGCGCGCGGCCGACCGGCATCCTGCGCCGTGGATGCGCTACCGCACCAGCGAGGAAGAACTCGAACGGCTGCGGATCGCCGAAAGCCACATCCCCTACCGGTTCTGAAGTCCGGCCAGTTCTCCCGGGTCTTCCGCCGCGCCGGACGCGAGGATTACGCAGGGGATATGGTCATGCGGGGGCGCTTCCGCCCCCGCCGCCTGCCGGGTCAGGCGCTCTGGCGCGCCGCTTCGTCCGGCAGCTCGTCCGCGTGACGCCGGTTCCAGCGAATCGAGGACCAGAGCGAGATCCCGATCAGCCCCGCGCCGCCGAGCCCGGTGATGACCTCGGGAATGTGCGTCAGCGTCTGGACGTACATGATCACCGACAGGATCAGGATTGCGTAGAAGGCGCCGTGCTCGAGGTAGCGGTACTGTGCCAGCGTTCCGCGCTCGACCAGCATGATGGTCATCGAGCGCACGTACATCGCGCCGATTCCGAGGCCGATGGCGATCACGAACAGGTTCTGGCTGAGCGCGAAGGCTCCGATCACCCCGTCGAAGGAGAAGGAGGCGTCCAGCACCTCGAGATAGAGGAAGGCGCCGAAGCCGCCCTTCACCGCCGCGTCCATCGCCTGCTGGCGATGGTCGAGGAAGCCGCCCACCACCTCGACGAGGAGGAAGGTCAGAAGCCCGTAGATCGCGCTGTTGATGAAGACCTGTTGCTCCGCACCTTCGAGAAGCCGCGAGAAGCCGAGCACCGCGCAGAGCACCACCGCCACCTCGACCCCGCGGATCGAGGAATAGCGGCTGGCCTGCTCCTCGATCCGGCGCACCCAGTGGATGTCCTTCTCCTGGTCGAAGAAATAGGTCAGGCCCACCATCATCAGGAAGGTGCCGCCGAAGGCCGCGATGGGCGTGTGCGCCTCGTTCATGATGCGCGCATATTCGGCGGGTTGCGTGGCGGCGAGTTTCAGCGCCTCCCAGGGCCCGAGGCTCGCCGCGATCACCACGATCAGCAGCGGGAAGACGATCCGCATGCCGAAGACCGCGATGATGATGCCCCAGGTCAGGAAGCGGTGCTGCCACTTCGGCGTCATCGTCTTCAGCTTGTTCGCGTTGACGATCGCGTTGTCGAAGGAAAGCGAGATCTCGAGCACCGCCAGAACACAGCAGATGAAGAAGATCGTGGCCGTGCCCTCGGCCGTGCCCGTGCTCTGCCAGCCGAGGAAGGCACCTAGCGCGAGCCCCACCGCCGTGAAGGCGAAGGCCCAGGTGAAATAGGAGATCGTGCTCTTCTGGCTCGCGGAGGTCATGCGACGGACTCCGGTTGCGCCCCACGGCACGGCGTTTCGGCCGGGCGGGGGATGGGATTGGCTTGGAACATGATGGAGTGTCGCGTCCTGGCGGCAATCGACGCTGTGGGTGCCGACATCGCGAGAGCGCCGCATTCTCTCGCCAGAGGGGCCCGGTCACCGGTGTGCGCCCGTCGCTGGGCTTGCGCGAATATGACCATTCGGCTTCGGCATGCAAGGGGCCTGCAAGGGCCACCCGGGCGGGCGATATTGCCATATGGCGAGAAGCGCCATATATTGCGCCAAAAGGAGTCAGACATGCTTGCCCTCCGTCCGCTTGGAAAGACGCCGGCCGAACCTGACAGTCCGCGCATCACCGATGCCGAGGCCGCCGCCATGGCGCGGGCGGTGGTCAACCTCTTCCGGCTGTGGGACCTTTCGGATCGCGAGGCCGGCATCCTGCTGGGCGAGCTGTCGTCGCGCACCTGGGCGCGGTGGAAGGCCGGGGCACCGGGCCGGATCTCGCGCGACCAGAAGACGCGGCTGTCGCTGCTGATGGGGATTCACAAGGCGCTCCGGCTGATCTTCCGCGAGCCCGAGAAGGCCTATGGCTGGGTGCGCCGGCCGAACGAGGTCTTCGGCGGCGCTTCCGCGCTCCAGATCATGCTGGGCGGCGAGATCACCGACCTCCTCCGGGTGCGCAGCTACCTCGATGCCGAGCGCGGGGGCTGGTGACATGCCCCGCCGCCGCGTGATCTGGGACCGGACCCACCGGATCATCCGCTCGCGCTTCCCGCCCATCGACCTCTTCGAGGACATCGCCGACCCTGCCGACTGGGAGGCCATCGCCTCGGCCGAGGCCAAGACCAATCCCCGCCTGCGCGACAATTTCGGCCGGCTCGACCTGGTGCCGCCGGCGCGGCGCGTATCGGGACCGGGTGCCTCCTGGGCCATGGCGCCCTTCATCCATGTCTCGCCCGACCGGCCGAGCCGCTTCTCGGACGGGAGCTTCGGGGTCTACTACGCCGCCGAGACGCTCGAGACCGCCTTGATCGAGGTGGCCCACCACCACGGCCGGTTCATGACTGCCACCGCCGAGCGGCCCGGCTGGACCTCGGACTTCCGCCAGCTCATAGGCCGGCTCGACGCAGATCTCGAGGTGGTCGGCCCCGAGCGGGCCGAGCTGCTCGACCGCCACGACTACCGCGCGGCGCAGGATTTCGGCGCTCGCCTGCGCGAGGAGGGAGCGGACGGCATCCTCTACCCCAGCGCCCGCGCGCCCTCGGGCCTCTGCGTGGCGCTCTTCTGGCCGGACGTGGCGGGGGCACCCGTGCAGGGCGACCACTTCGCCTTCGAATGGGACGGAACGCGGGTCGCGCGCATCCACAACCTCGCGAAGGGCACGCTCCACGCGCTCTAGCCAGCCATGCCCCCAGGCTGTCAGTTCCGAGCGCCTCAGGAGGGATCCGTTCTTCCGTCAGGCCGTGCCCACCTGCTCCGCGACCGTCACCCGCGTCTCCCAGGTCTCGCAGCGCCGCGCCAGTTCCTCGGGGAAGGGGCCGTCGGTGAAGACCGCATCCAGCTCCTCGAGCGAGGCCAGCCGAACCGGCGCCTTGCGGTCGAGCTTCGAGCCGTCGGTCACCAGAAAGCGTTGCCGGGACTGGCGCAGGATCGCCTTCGAGACCCGGACCTCCGCCAGGTCGAAGTCGAGCATGTCGCCGTCGCGGTCGAGCGCCGAGGTGCCGATGATCGCGAAATCCACCTTGAACTGCTGGATGAACTGGATGGTGAGGTCGCCCACCAGCCCTCCGTCCGAGCGGCGCAGCTGCCCGCCCGCCACCATCACCTCGCAGGAGGGATTGGCCACGAGGATGTTCGCCACGTTCATGTTGTTCGTCACCACCGTGATGTTGCGGTGGTTCAGAAGTTCGCGCGCGACGGCCTCGGTCGTGGTGCCGATGTTGATGATCATCGAGGAATTGTCCGGGATCGCCCTCGCGCAGGCCCGGCCGATCGCGGCCTTGGCCGCGTCGTTCATCCGACGCCGCTCCTCGTAGCCGATGTTCGAGACGCCGGTGCGCAGAACCGCGCCTCCATGTACCCGGTCCAGAAGCCCCGCATCGGCGAGCTCGGTCAGATCGCGCCGGATGGTCTGAAGCGTCACCGCGAAATGCTCGGCGAGCTGTTCGACCACCACGCGCCCCTCGCTGCGCGCGATCTCCAGGATCTCGGTCTGCCGGAAATTGAGCGCCATCCCACCCCTCGCTGCCGTTCCAGATGCTGTTTGCCATGCTCCGCCGCCCGTGTCATGCCTCCGCTGCCCATCCAGCCGCCCCGAGCACCGCCATGACGCCCGCCGCCCGCCTCTCCGCCGCCATCGACATCCTCGACCGCATCCTCGCGGGAACGCCGGCCGAGCAGGCCCTGACGAACTGGGGCCGGGCGAGCCGCTTCGCGGGATCCGGAGACCGGGCGGCGGTGCGGGACGTGGTGTTCGACGCCATCCGCTGTCGCCGCTCCTTCGCGCGGCTGGGCGGCGCCGAGACGGGGCGGGGGCTGGTCCTGGGCGGCCTTCGCGCTGCGGGGCAGGAGGTCGAGAGCCTCTTCACCGGCGAGGGCCATGCGCCCCGTCCGCCGGAGGGGCCGGAACGGGTGCCGCAGGCCGCGTCGGAGTTCGAGGCGCTCGATTGTCCCGACTGGCTCGCCCCGAAGCTGGCCGAAAGCCTGCAGGAGGATTTCGCTCAGGTGATGGAGGCGCTGCGCCATCGCGCGCCGGTCTTCCTCCGGGTCAACCGCGCGCGCTGCGATCGCGAGACGGTGGCGGCGGAACTGGCCGCCGAGGGCATCGTCACGCGAGCGCATCCGCTTGCCCAGACAGCGCTCGAAGTTACTGGCAATGCGCGCAGAGTTCAGTCCTCGACGGCCTATCGCGAAGGTCGGGTCGAGTTGCAGGATGCGGCCTCGCAGGCGGTCGTCGAGGCGCTGCCGCTGTCCGACGGGGACCTGGTTCTGGACCATTGCGCGGGCGGCGGCGGCAAGAGCCTGGCCATGGCGGCCCGCGCCAATGTGAGACTTGTCTGCCACGACGCCGATCCGCGCAGGATGCGCGATCTGCCGGAGCGGGCGCGCCGTGCGGGAGCCGACCTGCGCTGCCTGGTCCCGGGCGAGCCCGCCCGTCATGGACCCTTCGATCTCGTTCTCGCGGATGTGCCCTGTTCGGGCTCCGGCAGTTGGCGACGTGCTCCGGAGGGCAAGTGGAGCCTGACCCCCGCGCGGCTGGAGGGCCTGCTCGAGACCCAGAGCGCCATCCTCGACGAGACGGCGCCGCTGGTCCGTCCGGGTGGCCATCTGGCCTACGCGACCTGCTCGGTTCTCGACTGCGAGAACATGCTCCAGACCGACGGTTTCCTCGCACGGACACCGGGCTGGGAGAGGGTGCGCCGGCTGCGCCTGACGCCGCTCGATGGTGGCGACGGATTTTTTCTGGACCTGTTGCGGCGAATTCGCTGAAGTTCCCGGGCGGACCGGGACTGTTTCCCGATTGCGATTAAACTGTGGTTAACGATTTCGATGCCGAATTGCCCGAGGGCGAATCCGGCTCGGGAGGTGCCAGTGCACAGGCAAGCTGCAGACTTCGTGGGGGCGGCCGAGGGCTTCGGCTCGCGCCTCTGGCTCTTGCTGGCGGTCGCCGGCGGCGCGCTCGTGACGGCGATCTTCGCGTCCGACCTGAACATGCAGCTCGGCGCCGCCATGGTGGCGCTGACCTTCCTCGCCATTGCGCTCATCGCGCGCGGCATGACGGCCTGGGGCAGGTTGCGCGACCGTGGGCTGGACCTGCGTCTCTCCGGCTTGCTCGGAGAAGATGCGGCCCCCTGCTTCACTACCGACGCCGTGGGTCAGATCGGGTATCAGAACCGTGCCGCGTCCGCCCGCTTCGGCGACCGGAGCGGCGGAACGCTTGTCGCCTCGCTGGGCGACCACTTCGCAAGCCCGGCTTCCGTGCTCTTCCGCCTGCAGGCCCGCGCCGCCAACCTCGGCTCCTCGCGCGAGGATGTGGTGACGCGCCGGGGGCATATCAGGCTTTCCGTCCACCGCATCGCTCCCGCCCGCTTCCTGTGGCGCCTCGAGGAGTTTCAGGATCGGGCCTCGGTCGCCGGGAGAGGCGCCGAGGGGCTGAGCCTG
This sequence comes from Rhodobacter sp. NSM, assembly GCF_052244495.1. NCBI lineage: Bacteria > Pseudomonadati > Pseudomonadota > Alphaproteobacteria > Rhodobacterales > Rhodobacter > Rhodobacter sp. NSM. Next base: position 10,866 of record NZ_JBQPXH010000004.1, on the reverse strand, counting down.
CCGATGCTGGTGGCGAACAAATCGGGCGTCGTGCTCTTCGCGAACGAAGCCATGAGGCGTCTGGTCGGCCAGCGCCCCAAGCGGCTTGACCGGGTGTTCACCGACCTGGCGCCGCGGTCGGGAGAGGAGGTGGAGGTCGCCTCCGTCGATGGACCCATCCGCGCCATTCTTGCGGAAGTCGAGGGCTTGGGCGAGCGCCGCGAGATCTATCTCATGCCGGTGCCCGCCTCGAGCACGCATGACACGGCGCTTGCGGATTTCGAGCATCTGCCCGTTGCGCTCATGAAGTTCGGCGGCGACGGCGGAATGCGGATCGCGAACCGGGCCGCCCGCGACCTGCTGGGGATAGGCCCGGATGCCCGCCCGATCTTCTCCGACCTCTTCGAGGGGCTGGGGCGTGCAGTCAACGACTGGCTGTCCGATGTCGCCTCCGAGCGCATGCCGGGCGGGGCCGAGGTTCTGCGCCTGCGCCGGTCCGAGGAAGAGGTCTTTCTGCAGATCGCGCTGCGCCGCATCGTCGAGCACGGTCGCCCATCCGTGCTGGCGGTGCTGAACGATGCGACGGCGCTGAAGACCCTCGAGGCGCAGTTCGTCCAAAGCCAGAAGATGCAGGCAATAGGCCAGCTCGCGGGCGGGATCGCCCATGATTTCAACAATCTGCTGACCGCCATCTCCGGTCATTGCGACCTGCTGCTCCTGCGTCACGACCGGGAGGATCCGGAATTCGCGGACCTCGTGCAAATTCACCAGAACGCCAACCGGGCGGCGAGCCTCGTCGGGCAGCTCCTCGCCTTCTCGCGCAAGCAGACCCTGAAGCCGGAACGGATCGAACTGCAGGAGGTGCTGGCCGACATGACCCATCTCCTCAACCGTCTCGTGGGCGAGAGGGTGACGTTGCGCCTGTCCCATGCGCCCGACTTGGGTCCCATCCGCGCCGACAAGCGGCAGCTCGAGCAGGTGCTGATGAACCTCGTCGTCAATGCGCGGGATGCCATGCCAGAAGGGGGCGTGATCCGGATCGAGACGGAAGCTCTCACTCTGGCCGAAGAACTCCGCCGCGACCGTGCGGTGGTGCCGCCCGGAAACTACGCCACCATTCACGTTCAGGACGAAGGCGTCGGCATCCCGCCGGAGCGGCTGCAGAAGATCTTCGAGCCTTTCTTCACCACGAAGCGCACGGGCGAAGGCACCGGCCTCGGCCTGTCGACGGTCTACGGCATCGTCAAACAGTCGGGAGGCTTCATCTTCGTCGATAGCGAACCGGGCCAGGGCAGCGTGTTCCACCTCTACTTCCCGATCAACGAAGAGCCGGTTCCCGTCGAGGCCGCACCGCCCGCGCGCACCGGGTCCGAGACCCTGCGCCGCGGCGAGGGGGTGGTGCTCCTTGTCGAGGATGAGGCGCCCGTTCGCGCCTTCGCGTCGCGCGCCCTCAGGATGCGTGGCTATACGGTCATCGAGGCCGAGAATGCCGAGGACGCTCTCCGGGCGCTTGAGGATCCGGCCCTCGAGGTCGACGTCTTCGTCACCGATGTCGTCATGCCCGGAATGGATGGCCCGACCTGGGTCCGTCAGGCCCTCGAGGAGCGCCCGAACGTGCGCGTCATCTTCGTATCCGGCTATGCCGAGGAATGCCTCGCCGAATCACAGGCGCGCATCCCGAATTCCATCTTCCTGCCCAAGCCCTTCTCGTTGAACGATCTTACGGCGACGGTGCAGGGGCAGGTGCATTGAGGCTCAGCCGAGCGACTCGTAGAGCGTGAAGTCGCGTTCCATGGTCTTGCGCAGAAGATCTTCTGTATCAGGGGCAAGGTCCAGCGGCGCGGAGGGTGAGACGTTCAGCCGGGGCAGGATGATCTCGCAGCCGAGCCGCTCCTCGAGGAAGTCGATGAAGGTCTCGATTTCCTCATAGCGGAACAGCCGGTCCACGCCGCTTCCCCCCTTCGCGTCGAGAAATCGCGCCTGCGAGCCGACGGCGGCGAAGTCCGGCTGCGGGTCCGAGGCATAGCCGCGGACGAACTCGTCGAAGCTCATCGCCGCCGTGCTCTTTGCCGCGTCGAGGATGTCCTCGCGCTGCCTGTACCGGTACCAGCTGCCAAGCCAGGCCCGCGGCTCGCGCATGAGCGCGACCACGGTGAAGGGCTGCCCGGAGGCGGCCTCCAGATAAGGTCCGATGAACCGCCTGTAGCGGCGGACCGACGTGTGCTTGAGCAGCGGCGGCCGCTGGATCGAAACGGCTGCGAGCGATTCCAGCGCGGCCTCGATGGCGGTCGTCCCCGTCTTCGGCGTGGCGAGAAACGCCAGCCGCTGTTCCCAGAATACGAGCATCCTGTCCCTTCTTGCTCTCGGACCTCTGCGGGTCCCCGGCGTCGTAAACTAGCCTTTAACCGCTTTTGCCGGAAGCTGCATCTACCGGAGAATCTGGTTGAAATGTTCGCGTTCCGATCTCATAGTGACGCAGAACATACAGCGAACTCGCGAAGCGATTGCTGCCTTGGCGCGGCTGTGGAATAAGGAACGGAACATGGCGACGGCGAACCTCCTCGACTTGAACGGAAGGCGCGAGATGGACAAGGCAAAGGCGCTGGAAAGCGCGCTGGCACAGATCGAACGGCAGTTCGGCAAGGGCTCGATCATGAAGCTGGGCGCGAACAGCCCGGTGATGGAGATCGAGGCGACCTCGACGGGATCTCTCGGCCTCGACATCGCGCTGGGGATCGGCGGGCTGCCCAAGGGGCGCATCGTCGAGATCTATGGCCCGGAAAGCTCGGGCAAGACCACGCTCACCCTGCATGTGGTGGCCGAGGAGCAGAAGAAGGGCGGTGTCTGCGCCTTTGTCGATGCCGAGCATGCGCTCGATCCGACGTACGCGAAGAAACTTGGCGTGAACCTGGACGAACTCCTGATCTCGCAGCCCGATACGGGCGAACAGGCGCTGGAGATCGTGGATACGCTGGTCCGTTCCGGCGCGGTCAGCCTGATCGTCGTCGACTCGGTGGCGGCGCTCACGCCGAAGTCGGAGATCGAGGGCGACATGGGCGACATGCAGATGGGCTCGCAGGCCCGCCTGATGAGCCAGGCGATGCGGAAGCTTACGGCCTCGATCGGCCGGTCGAACTGCATGGTGATCTTCATCAACCAGATCCGGATGAAGATCGGCGTGATGTTCGGCAACCCCGAGACGACGACGGGCGGCAACGCGCTGAAGTTCTATGCCTCCGTTCGTCTCGACATCCGTCGGACCGGCGCCATCAAGGACCGCGACAACGTCATCGGCAACACCACCAAGGTGAAGGTGGTGAAGAACAAGGTGGCGCCGCCCTTCCGCGAGGTCGAGTTCGACATCATGTACGGCGAAGGGATCTCGAAAACGGGAGAACTGGTGGACCTCGGCGTGAAGGCGGGCGTCGTCGAGAAGTCGGGCTCCTGGTATTCTTACGGCGACGAGCGGATCGGTCAGGGCCGGGAGAACGCGAAGGCCTTCCTGCGCGCCAACCCCTCCGTCGCGACGGATATCGAAGACAAGATCCGCGCCTCGCACGGGCTCGAATTTTCGACCGGCGAGGATGGCAAGGATGACGACCTGGTGGACATGTAAGGCTTCCGCGCGTCGAGGTGGACAGCCCCGACGCGCAGGGCTAAACGGGACGGCGAACCGCAGATCCGCCTGACAGGGGCTTTCTCCATGCCGTCCTTGAACGATATCCGCTCGACCTTCCTCGACTATTTCCGGCGCAACGGCCACCGTGTCGTGGAGTCGAGCCCGCTCGTCCCGCGCAACGACCCGACGCTGATGTTCACCAACTCGGGGATGGTGCAGTTCAAGAACTGCTTCACGGGTCTCGAGCATCGCGACTACACCCGCGCGACGACGGCGCAGAAATGCGTCCGCGCCGGCGGCAAGCACAACGACCTCGACAACGTGGGCTATACAGCCCGGCACCATACCTTCTTCGAGATGCTGGGGAATTTTTCCTTCGGCGACTACTTCAAGTCGGATGCGATCCCCTTTGCCTGGGAACTGCTGACGAAGGACTTCGACATCCCGAAGGAGAAGCTGCTCGTCACCGTCTATCACACCGATGACGAGGCGGCGGAAATCTGGAAGAAAGTCGCGGGCCTGCCGGACGAGCGGATCATCCGCATCCCGACCAACGACAACTTCTGGATGATGGGCCCGACCGGACCCTGCGGCCCCTGTACCGAGATCTTCTTCGACCACGGCCCTTCGATCTGGGGCGGTCCTCCGGGTTCGCCCGAGGAGGACGGCGACCGCTTCATCGAGATCTGGAACCTCGTCTTCATGCAGAACGAGCAGCATCCGGACGGCTCGATGACGCCGCTGCCCAAGCAGTCGATCGACACCGGCATGGGGCTCGAACGGATCGGGGCGCTGCTTCAGGGCAAGCACGACAACTACGACACCGATCTGATGCGCAGCCTGATCGAGGCCTCCGCCCATGCAACCTCGACCGATCCGGACGGGCCGGGCAAGACACATCACCGCGTCATCGCCGACCACCTGCGCTCGACCTCGTTCCTGATCGCGGACGGCGTGATGCCCTCGAACGAGGGCCGCGGCTACGTGCTGCGCCGGATCATGCGGCGCGCCATGCGTCACGCCCATCTCCTCGGCGCGCAGGACCCGGTGATGCATCGCCTCGTCCCCGCGCTCGTGCGGCAGATGGGGGCAGCCTATCCCGAGCTGACCCGCGGGCAGGCGCTGATCGAGGAGACGCTGAAACTGGAGGAAACGCGTTTCCGCCAGACGCTCGACCGCGGCCTGCGGCTGCTCGAGGACGAACTCGGCCGGCTGCCCAAGGGCTCGCCCCTGCCGGGCGACGCGGCCTTCAAGCTCTACGACACCTACGGCTTCCCGCTCGATCTCACGCAGGACGCGCTGCGCGAGAAGGGCCGCAAGGTCGATGTGGACGGCTTCGAGAGTGCCATGGCCGAGCAGAAGGCCAAGGCGCGCGCGAGCTGGGCCGGCTCGGGCGAGACCAAGGACGCGGCGATCTGGTTCGACATGGCCGAGAAGCACGGGGCGACGGAGTTCCTCGGCTACGACACCGAACGGGCCGAGGGCCAGATCCTCGCGATCGTTGCGGGCGGTGCCGAGACCTCGACGGCCGCGCAGGGGCAGGCGGTTCAGATCGTGATGAACCAGACGCCGTTCTACGCCGAATCGGGCGGCCAGGTCGGGGACAGCGGTGAACTGAGGACGGACACGGGCCGGGCCCGGATCACCGACGTGAAGAAGAGCCAGGGACTGTTCCTGCACTTCGCCGAGGTGACCGAGGGCGAGATCCGTCAGGGTCAGGGGGCCGCGCTCGAGGTGGATCACGCACGGCGCTCGGCGATCCGCGCGAACCACTCGGCGACGCACCTTCTGCATGAGGCGCTGCGGCGTGCCCTCGGCGACCACGTCGCGCAGCGCGGCTCGCTGAATGCGCCCGACCGGCTGCGCTTCGACTTCAGCCATGCCAAGGCCCTGAGCCCCGAGGAACTGGCGAGGGTCGAGGGAGAGGTGAACGCCTTCATCCGCTCGAACGGCGCCGTCGAGACGCGGATCATGTCGCCCGACGATGCACGGGCGCTGGGAGCGCAGGCGCTCTTCGGCGAGAAATACGGAGATGAGGTGCGGGTTGTCTCGATGGGCACGCTCGCCGGTTCGGGCAAGGGCGCCGACGGGCAGACCTATTCGCTCGAGCTCTGCGGCGGAACCCATGTGGCGCGGCTGGGCGACATCGGCCTCTGCGTGATCCTCGGCGATCAGGCGTCCTCTGCCGGGATCCGGCGGATCGAGGCGCTGACCGGCGAGGGCGCGCTCGCCTATCTCAACGAGCAGATGAAACGGCTGGCCGAGGCGGCCGCGGCGCTGAAGGCCGCGCCCGCGGATCTTGTGGACCGCGTGAAGGCGCTGGTCGACGAGCGGCGGCAGCTTCAGAACGAGGTGGCGCAGCTCCGTCGCGAGGCCGCAATGGGCGGAGGTGCGGGAGCCGAAGCCAAGGACATCGGAGGGGTGAAGTTCCTCGCGCAGATCGTCCAGGGCGTGCCGGGCAAGGACATGCCGGGCCTCATCGACGAGATGAAGGCGCGGGTCGGTTCGGGTGCGGTGCTTCTGATCTCGGACACCGGGGGGAAGGCGGCCCTTGCCGCCGGCGTCACGACCGACCTGACCGATCGCCTGTCGGCAGTGGCGCTGGTCAAGGCTGCAGCCGAGGCGCTGGGTGGGCGCGGCGGCGGTGGGCGGCCGGACATGGCGCAGGCGGGGGCCGCCGATGCCTCGCAGGCCGAGGCGGCGATCCGCGCGGCCGAAGCCGTGATCGGAGGCTGACATGGCGACGGCACTCTGGATCGCGAATGTGGAAGTGACCGACGCCGAGGCCTATGGCCGCTACGCCAAGGGCGCCGGGCCGGCCATTGCGGCGCATGGCGGGGTCTTCCTCGCCCGCGGCGGCCGTCATGTCCAGCTCGAGGGTCGAGACCGCTCGCGCAACGTGGTGGCGCGATTCCCTTCGGTCGAGGCGGCGGTGGCCTGCTACCACTCTGCAGAGTATCAGGCGGCGCTCGACCACGCCCGTGGCGCTTCCGTGCGTGACCTTGTGGTGGTCGAAGAGGTCGAGTGATCGCCCACGAAGAAGGCGGAGGCGGCCACGCCTCTGCACGCGCTGTCGCGGGTGACCGGTTCGTAACGGTTTCATGATGCGACGCCGCACGGCCCGCGCTATGCTCTCTGCGAGCAGTCGATGGGGCAGGGCGAACATGCCGGAACCGTTGCGCGCAGGCGGAGCGCGCTGAATCATGTGCAGATGGGCCGCCTATGTCGGGGCACCGATCTTCCTTGAGGAGGTCGTGAGCCGCCCGGGTCACTCTCTGATCCACCAGAGCCACTGCGCCACCGAATGCGGCACGGCGATCAACGCCGACGGCTTCGGCATCGCCTGGTACGGAGAGCGACCGGAGCCCGGGCTCTACCGCGACGTCTATCCCGCGTGGAGCGATCCCAACCTGCGCAGCCTCACGGCGCAGGTGAAGTCCGGCCTGTTCCTCGCCCATGTCCGTGCCTCGACCGGCACGGCCACCAGCCGCAACAACTGTCATCCCTTCGTCGTCGGTCGTTGGAGCTTCATGCACAACGGACAGATCGGCGGCTACGACAGCTTCCGCCGCGATGCCGACATGCTGATCCCCGAGGCGCTCTATGGCCATCGCCGGGGGGCCACGGACAGCGAGGTCCTGTTCCTCGTGGCGCTGGCCGAGGGGCTGGAGCGCGATCCGAAAGGTGCGCTGGAGCGCGCGGTGCTGCGGCTCGAGCAGCTCTCGCGCGAGAAGGGCAGCGTTCCGCATGTCCGGCTGACGGCTGCGCTGTCGGACGGAGAGCGGCTCTTTGCCGTGCGCTACGCCTCGGACGAGCAGGCGCCCACGCTCTACCACCGCTGGAGCCTGCGGCGGGGCGGGCGAGCCGTCGTCTCCGAGCCGTTGGAGCAGGACGAAGGCGACTGGCTGCCGGTGGCGCAGGGCTCCTTCTGCACCTTCGAGGGCGAGGCAGTCCATGTCGAGCCTTTCCGCCCGGGCCCCTTGGCGGAGGCAGCCTGAGCCTGCCGCAGGCGGTGGCCGGAAGGGCCGACGACGCGCTCCCCCATCAAGCTGGCGGCGGCGGACCCATGGCCGGGCCGGTCGAACGAGCAGCCTGAAAACAAGAGCAGGCGACAACTCGAGGGACGGCGTCTCGGTCAAAGAAAAAAGGGCGCCGCAGGGGCGCCCTTCGTTTTATTCCGCGGCCTTGGCGGCGCGCTTTCTCTCGTGCGGGTCCAGGTAGCGCTTTCGCATCCGCACGATCTTGGGCGTCACCTCCACCAGTTCGTCATCGTCGATGTAGGCAATGGCCTGCTCGAGCGAGAGCCGGACGGGGGGAGTGAGACGCACGGCCTCGTCCGTGCCCGAGGCGCGGACGTTGGTGAGTTTCTTGCCCTTCAGCGGGTTCACCTCGAGATCGTTCTCGCGGCTGTGCTCGCCGATGATCATGCCGACATAGACGGCTTCCTGCGCACCGATGAAGAGATGGCCGCGCTCCTCGAGGTTCCAGAGCGCGTAGGGCACCGAGATTCCGTTCTCCATCGAGACGAGGACGCCCACGCGGCGGCCCTCGATCGGGCCCTTGTGCGGTGCCCATTCGTGGAAAACACGGTTCAGGACGCCGGTGCCGCGCGTGTCGGTCAGGAACTGGCCGTGGTAGCCGATCAGCCCGCGCGAGGGCACATGGGCGATGATCCGGGTCTTGCCGGCGCCGGCCGGTTTCATCTCGACGAGTTCGCCCTTGCGCGGCCCGGTCAGCTTTTCGATCACCGCGCCGGTGAATTCATCATCCACATCGATCGTGACTTCCTCGATGGGCTCCATGCGTTGCCCGTCTTCCTCGCGGAAGAGCACGCGCGGCCGCGAAATCGACAGCTCGAAGCCCTCGCGGCGCATGTTCTCGATCAGCACGCCCATCTGCAGTTCGCCCCGGCCGGCGACCTCGAAGGCCTCGCCGCCGGGCGTGTCGGTGACCTTGATCGCGACGTTGATCTCGGCCTCCTTCATCAGCCGCTCGCGGATCACGCGCGACTGCACCTTGTTGCCGTCCTTGCCGGCGAGCGGCGAATCGTTGATGCCGAAGGTGACGGAGATCGTCGGCGGGTCGATCGGCTGGGCCGGCAGCGGCACATCCACCTCGGGCGCGCAGAGCGTGTCGGCGACGGTCGCCTTCGACATGCCGGCGAGGGTCACGATGTCGCCCGCCTCGCCGAGGTCGATGGGGGCCTGCGACAGGCCGCGGAAGGCCAGCACCTTCGAGACGCGGAACTGCTCGATCCGGTCGCCATTGCGCGAGAGCGCCTTCAGCGTGTCGCCGGCCTTGACCGTGCCCGCCTCGACCCGGCCCGTCAGGATGCGGCCGATGAACGGGTCGGCCGAGAGGGTGGTGGCGAGCATCCGGAACGGCTCCTCGCGCGCGGCGAGCTGCTTCGGCGCCGGGACATGGCGCAGCACCAGTTCGAACAGCGCCGAGAGATCCTTGCGCGGCCCGTCGAGCTGCTCGTCGGCCCAACCGGCGCGGCCCGAGGCATAGAGCGCGGGGAAGTCGAGCTGTTCGTCGGACGCGCCGAGGTTCGCGAAAAGGTCGAAGACCTCGTTCAGCGCGCGGTCGGGCTCGGCATCGGGCTTGTCGACCTTGTTCAGCACCACGATGGGCCGCAGCCCCAGCGCAAGCGCCTTAGAGGTCACGAACTTGGTCTGCGGCATCGGGCCCTCGGCGGCGTCCACCAGCAGGACCACGCCATCGACCATGCTCAGGATCCGTTCGACCTCGCCGCCGAAGTCGGCGTGGCCGGGCGTGTCGACGATGTTGATGCGCTTGCCGTTCCACTCGACCGAGGTGCATTTGGCGAGGATCGTGATCCCGCGCTCGCGCTCGATGTCGTTGCTGTCCATCGCCCGCTCGGCCACGGACTGGTTGTCCCGGAAGGCGCCGGACTGCTTGAGGAGCTCGTCCACGAGGGTCGTCTTGCCATGGTCGACGTGCGCGATGATGGCGATGTTGCGAAGCTCCATCGGGGTGCTCTCTCGGGTAGGGATCAGGGGTTCGAGCGCGGCGTTACATGACGCGGCGCAGAAAGGCCAGCGCTTTCGGGCGGCAGCACGAAGAAGCGTCAGGTCGCGATGTAGCGGTCGCGGCGGTGGTTGATCGCGATGACGAGGTTGACGACGGCCGCGCCCAGGAAGGACCAGGCGACGAGCCTCCAGTCGCGCAGTCCGAGGGCCGCGGCAAAGAGCAGGGCGTCGAAGGCGAGCTGGGTCCAGCCGGCGCGGAAGCCGGTCTTGTCCTGCAGGTAGAGCGCGAGGATGCCGATGCCGCCAAGGCTCGCGCCGTGGCGGAAGAGGGCGAGGAGAGCCGAGCCGGAGACGAGGCCGAAGAGCACGGCGCCGAAGGCCGGGTGAAGCTGGGCGAAACTTGCCCACTGCGGCATGACCTGCACGAGGGCCGACATGAGCGCGACCGAGAGGAAGGTCTTGAGCGTGAAGGCAGGCCCCATGCGCCTGTAGCCGAGCCAGTAGAACGGGATGTTGATCGCGAAGAAGACGGGCGCGAAGCCCCAGCCGGTCGCGTAGGAGATCAGCACCGCCAGTCCCGCCGTCTGGCCGGTTACGAGCCCGAGATGCGTGAGGATCGTGATCCCGAAGGCGGCCATCGTGCAGCCATAGGCAATCGCCTGAGCGTCCTCGAGTCTCGTGTGGGCGGTCGTGTCGGCCATGGGGATCCTGCGGCAAGGCCGGGGGCTCTGCCCCCGGACCCCCGGGATATTTGGGCGAGAATGAAAGGGCAAGAGGGGCGCCGGACCTGGAGGAACCCGCGCCGGGCTCCTGTCGCAGGCAGGAGGTTCCGGGGGAGACGGACCGTCATCGAGTGGTGCGGGGAAGGGGCCGGAGCGGGCAAGGCGGCACGGGCGGCGGGGCCGGATTCGCGGGCGTGCGGCACGTTGCGCGGCAGCCCTCCCGCCTCCACTCTGGAATATTCTCGGGGGCCCGGGGAGCAGACCGCCCGCCGGTCCCGCCGGAATGCTGTAGGGGCGGGGCGTCGCCCCGCCGCCCTCCTGCCTTCACTCTGGAAAAAAGCCCTCAAGAGTCCGGGGGCTGAGGCCCCCCGGCTCTGGTCAGGCGCCCAGCGCGCGGTCGAGGTATTCGTCGACCTTCTCGAGATAGCCCATCGTCGTCAGCCACTTCTGGTCGGGGCCGACGAGCAGCGCGAGGTCCTTGGTCATGAAGCCGTCCTCGACCGTCTGCACCGTCACCCGCTCGAGCGTCTCGGCGAAGCGGGCGAGCTCGGCA
>NZ_JBQPXH010000003.1:0-530890 GCF_052244495.1 Rhodobacter sp. NSM | reverse complement strand
TGAACCAACCCGGGCGTCGAGTTGTTCAGAGGTGACCGAGAAGTCCCGCCACGTGCCTCCGCCGGACTGAAGGTTCTGCATGACCGGCTGGACCCGGTCGATCGAGCGGGCGAAGATCGCGTCGGGCGAGGCGCCCGCCTCGAACTCGTCCCAGAGGGCCCGGAGTTCGGCCGCCTGGTCCGGAGGCAGGAGCCCGAAGAGCCGGTCGGCGGCCGCCGCTTCCGCCTGCGCAACAGCGGCGGGGTCGTGGTCGCCATGGATCGGCGTGTCGCCGCAGTCGATCTCGACGACGTCGTGGATCAGGAGCATGCGCAGCACGCGGTCGATCCGCACCTCCGGTCCCGCCTGATCCGCCAGCACGAGCGCATAGAGCGCCACGTGCCAGGAATGCTCGCCCGAGTTCTCGCGCCGCGAACCGTCGCCAAGCGGATTGGCGCGCAGGACGGATTTCAGCCGGTCGGCCTCGGCGAGGAAGGCGAGCTGCCTGCCGAGGCGGTCGCTCATCGCGAGGCCTCGGTCAGGCGGCGCTTCACATAGTCGGAGACGGTGGCGATCATGGGATTCATGTGCTCCTCCTCGTCCTTGAAGAAGTGGTCCGCGCCCTCGATCTGTTCATGCGTGATGGTGATGCCCTTCTGCTCGTGCAGCTTGTTCACCAGCGTGACGGTATCCTTCGGCTGCGCGACGCGGTCGGCGGTGCCGTTGATGATCAGCCCCGAAGAGGGGCAGGGTGCGAGGAACGAGAAGTCATACATGTTGGCCGGCGGGGCCACCGAGACGAAGCCGGTGATCTCGGGCCGGCGCATCAGGAGCTGCATCCCGATCCAGGCACCGAAGGAGAAGCCCGCCACCCAGCAGTGCTTGGCGTTCTGGTTCATCGACTGCAGGTAGTCGAGCGCCGAGGCGGCATCGGACAACTCGCCGATGCCCTGATCATATTCGCCCTGCGACCTGCCGACGCCCCGGAAGTTGAACCTCAGGACTGTGAAACCCAGCCGGTAGAAGGCATAGTGCAGGTTGTAGACGACCTTGTTGTTCATCGAGCCGCCGAACTGCGGATGGGGATGCAGCACGATGGCGATGGGAGCGTCTCGGTCCTTCTGCGGGTGGTAGCGGCCTTCGAGCCGGCCCTCGGGGCCTGCGAAAATCACTTCGGGCATCGCCTCGCCTTGCCTGTTTCTTCCGGGACGTATTCTTGACAAAAACGCTCGGGCAAATTAGAACCATTCCACTTGGGCGGAGCACCCGCCCCGGAACCGTAACGAGTTAAGCGGCCTGCCGCTTGGCGTCAATGGATTTGGCGGGAACCGGAAAATGAAACTGTCGACCAAGGGTCGGTATGCAATGGTGGCGCTGGTGGACCTGGCGCTGGCGCAGAAATCTGGGAACGAGCTCGTTTCCCTCGCCGAGGTTTCGAAGCGGCAGGACATTTCGCTGCCCTATCTGGAACAGCTTTTCGTCAAGCTGCGCCGGGCCGGGCTGGTCGAGGCGGTGCGCGGGCCCGGGGGCGGCTACAAGCTCGCACGCAGCGCGGATTCGGTCCATGTGAGCGAAATCATGGAAGCGGTGGAGGAGACGGTGAACGCGATGCATACCGGCGCCGGTGCAAGCGGAGGCGTTTCCGGCTCGCGTGCACAATCCTTGACCAACCGGCTGTGGGAAGGGCTCTCGGCGCATGTCTATGTCTTCCTGCACCAGACCCGTCTGTCCGACATCATCAAGAACGAGATGCGTCCATGCCCGGCGGTGCCGGCGCTGTTTCGAGTGGTTGACGAGGACTGAGGCGGTAGCTTTCGTGGCGGGCCGCCGGGGGCGGCTGTCCCCGGACCCCCGCGGATATTTCTGCCAGAATGAAGGGTGAAGGGTGGGCTCGCGCGTCTATCTCGACTGGAACGCTACCGCACCGCTGCGCCCCGAGGCGCGGGCGGCCATGACGGCTGCGATGGATCTCGTCGGCAATCCGTCGTCGGTGCATGCCGAAGGACGTGCCGCAAAGGCGCTGCTGGAGCGAGCGCGGGGGCAGGTCGCCGCGGCGCTAGGGGCCGAGGGCGCGGATGTGGTTTTCGTCTCGGGCGCGACCGAGGCCGCGGCGCTCGCCTGCGCAGGGCGCGGTCTCGTTTGTGGCGATGTGGAGCATGAGGCGGTCTCCGCCTGGTGCGCGCCGGACCTCTCCGTCGATGGCGAAGGTTGCGTCGCCGTGGCGGATCCTTCGCGTAGCGCGCTTCAGATGGCCAATTCCGAGACCGGGATCCTTCAGGAACTGCCCGCGGGGCTGGCGGTTTCGGACCTGACGCAGGCCTTCGGCAAGGTTCCCTTCGCCTTCAACTGGCTCGGCTGCGACATCGGATTCGTCTCGGCTCACAAGATCGGTGGTCCGAAAGGCGTGGGTGCTCTCGTGATCCGGCGCGGGCTCGATGTCGAGGCGCGCCTGAGGGGCGGCGGGCAGGAAATGGGACGGCGGGCAGGCACCGAGAACCTGATCGGGATCGCGGGTTTCGGGGCTGCGGCCGAGGCGGCGGCCCGGGATCTTGCCAGTGGGGCATGGGAATCTGTGCTTCAACTTAGAAATATTCTAGAATTGGCGTTGTGCGAGTCCGGAAAAGGGACTATTTCTGTCGGGAAAGGCGGAGCACGTCTTCCGAACACGCTTTGTCTTGTCACCCCGGGCTGGAAGGGCGAGACGCAGGTGATGCAGATGGATCTGGCGGGTTTCGCCGTCTCGGCAGGATCGGCCTGTTCTTCGGGCAAGGTGCGGGCGAGTCGCGTGTTGCGCGCCATAGGCTTCGACGAGATGGACGCGGCCTCTGCGCTGCGGGTCTCGATGGGACCGGGCGTGACAGAAGCCGAGGCGATGCGCTTTGCCGAGGCTTGGCTGCGGGCGCGCGAGCGTCATCGCGCGCGGGCCGCCTGAGGCCTGAAGGATCGGGTCGCCCCAGCCGGGCGGCGCAGGAGGAAAGACGGGGCCCCGCCCCATGGAACGGAGACTGAGACCGATGGCAGCACTTGAAGAGACTGCGGTTCCCGAGGTCCGCGACGGCGTCGATCGCGAGACGATCGAGGCGGTCCAGGCGATGGCCGGCAAGTACAAGTACGGCTGGGAAACCGAGATCGAGATGGACTTCGCGCCCAAGGGGCTGAACGAAGACATCGTGCGGCTGATCTCGAAGAAGAACGACGAGCCGGAGTGGATGACCGAGTGGCGGCTGCAGGCCTACCGCCGCTGGGTCCAGATGGAAGAGCCCCGCTGGGCGATGCTCGACTATCCCAAGATCGACTACCAGGACATCTACTATTACGCCAAGCCCAAGAGCATGGATGTGAAGCCGAAGTCGCTGGACGAGGTGGATCCGAAACTGCTCGAAACCTACAAGAAGCTCGGCATCCCTCTGAAGGAGCAGGCGGTCCTCGCCGGCGTCGAGGGCGCCGAGGTGCCGGATGCTCCGCGGCAGGTGGCGGTGGACGCGGTCTTCGACTCGGTTTCGGTCGGCACGACCTTCCAGAAGGAACTGGCCAAGGCAGGCGTCATCTTCTGCTCGATCTCGGAGGCGGTGCGCGAGCATCCCGAGCTCGTGAAGAAATATCTGGGCTCGGTCGTGCCGCAGTCCGACAACTATTTCGCGACGCTGAACTCGGCCGTCTTCTCGGACGGCTCCTTCGTCTACATCCCGCCGGGCACCCGCTGCCCGATGGAGCTTTCGACCTATTTCCGCATCAATGCCGAGAACACCGGCCAGTTCGAGCGCACGCTGATCATTGCCGACAAGGGCGCCTACGTCAGCTACCTGGAAGGCTGCACGGCGCCGAAGCGCGACACGAACCAGCTCCATGCCGCGGTCGTCGAGATCGTGGTGCTCGAGGATGCCGAGGTGAAATATTCCACGGTGCAGAACTGGTATCCGGGCGACGAGGAAGGCCGGGGCGGCATCTACAACTTCGTGACGAAGCGGGCGGACTGCCGGGGCGCGCGCTCGAAGGTGATGTGGACGCAGGTCGAGACGGGCTCGGCGATCACCTGGAAATATCCCTCCTGCATCCTGCGGGGCGACGACAGCCAGGGCGAGTTCTACTCGATCGCCATCGCCAACAACGCCCAGCAGGCCGATACCGGGACCAAGATGATCCATCTGGGCAAGAACACCCGGTCGCGGATCGTCTCGAAGGGGATCTCGGCCGGAAGGGCGCAGAACACCTACCGCGGCCTCGTCTCGATGCACCCGAAGGCCACCAACAGCCGCAACTACACCCAGTGCGACAGCCTGCTCATCGGCGACAAGTGCGGGGCTCACACGGTCCCCTACATCGAGGTGAAGAACAACTCCTCCCGGGTCGAGCACGAGGCCACCACCTCGAAGGTCGATGACGACCAGCTCTTCTACTGCCGCTCGCGCGGGATGGACGAGGAGGAGGCGGTGGCGCTGGTCGTCAACGGCTTCTGCAAGGAGGTGCTGCAGGCCCTGCCG
Source organism: Rhodobacter sp. NSM (assembly GCF_052244495.1). NCBI lineage: Bacteria > Pseudomonadati > Pseudomonadota > Alphaproteobacteria > Rhodobacterales > Rhodobacter > Rhodobacter sp. NSM. The sequence goes on along the minus strand of NZ_JBQPXH010000003.1, from coordinate 526,430 downwards.
ATGGAATTCGCCATGGAGGCGCAGGCGCTGGTGGCGATCTCGCTGGAAGGGTCGGTCGGGTGAGCTGCGGCTCACCCCTCCGCGGCGAGGTCCGGCCATGATCGTGACCACCACCCCCAATATCGAAGGCTACCAGATCGCCACCTACCACGGCATCGTGACGGGCGAGGCGATCCTGGGCGCCAACGCGATCCGCGACCTCTTCGCCGGGATCACCGATTTCATCGGCGGGCGCTCGGGCGCCTACGAGAAGGAACTGGGCCGCGCCCGCGAGACCGCGCTGTCCGAGATGGAGGAAGCCGCGCGGGCGAAGGGCGCCAATGCCGTCGTCGGTGTCGATCTCGATTACGAGGTCATCAACAACATGCTGATGGTGTCGGCCTCCGGCACCGCCGTCACCATTGCCTGAGGAACAGAGATGCTCGAGATCAAGAACCTGCACGTCAAGCTCGAAGAAGAGGACAAGGTCATCCTCAAGGGTGTGGACCTGACGGTCGAGGCCGGGAAGGTCCATGCCATCATGGGGCCGAACGGCTCCGGCAAGTCGACGCTCTCCTATGTGCTGTCGGGCCGCGGCGGCTATGAGGTGACGGAAGGCTCGGCCACGCTCGACGGCGAGCAGCTTCTGGAGATGGAGCCCGAGGAGCGCGCGGCGGCGGGCCTCTTCCTTGCCTTCCAGTATCCGGTCGAGATCCCCGGCGTGGGCAACATGACCTTCATGCGCACCGCGCTCAACGCGCAGCGCAAGGCCCGCGGCGAAGAGGAGATCAGCGCCGGGGACTTCCTCAAGCTCGTGCGCGAGAAGGCCAAGGCGCTGAAGATCGACGCCGACATGATGAAGCGCCCGGTCAATGTGGGCTTCTCGGGCGGCGAGAAGAAGCGGAACGAGATCCTGCAGATGGCGATCCTCGAGCCGCGCATGTGCATCCTCGACGAGACGGACTCGGGTCTTGATGTGGACGCGCTGAAGCTGGTGTCGGACGGGGTCAACGCGCTGCGCGACGCGGGCCGCGGCTTCCTCGTGATCACGCACTATCAGCGCCTGCTCGACCACATCCACCCCGACGTGGTGCATATCATGGCCAACGGCCGCATCGTGAAGACCGGCGGACCGGAGCTGGCGCTCGAAGTCGAGAAGAACGGATACGCGGACATCCTGGCGGCGGAGGAGGCGTGATGGCCGACGCTCTGCCCAAGGACGACCTGCTGGCAACGCGTATCGCCGGCCTCTCGTTCTCGAACGAGGGCTGGCAGGCACCGGCCCGCTTCGACGCGCTGGCGCGCCTGACCGCGATGGGTCTGCCGGGACGGCGTGACGAATACTGGCGCTACACCGACCCGGCGAGCTTCAACTCGGCCGAACCGATTCCGGCCTCGACCTTCGACGACGACGACGGCGACGAGGGGATGGTCTTCGAGACCGTCGACCGGCTGAAGCTGGTCTTCGTCGATGGCGTCTTCGATGCCGCGGCCTCGGATCCGCTGGCGCTCGAGAATGTGGAGATCGGGCTTCTGTCGGAGTCGCGGTCGGACATCCACTGGGCGCGCGACCTCTATGGCGTGCTCGAGGCGCGCGGGCAGGTGCCGGTGAAGCGCCCCTTCGCGGCGCTGAACACCGCCTTCGCGACAGAGGGCGTGCTGATTCGCGTCACGGGCTATGCCCCACGGCCGATCGCCCTGATCTACATCCACGCTGGCGACACCTCGGACGCGATCCTGCACCACTGCATCCGCGTCGAGAGCGGGGCGGATGTGACGATTCTCGAGAACGGGCCGGCGGCGGCGCGCTTCACGAAGGTCATGGAAGTGGACGTGGCCGAAGGCGGCCGCTTCCACCACATCCGTGCGCAGGGGCGCGATCACGAACGTCGCGCCTCGACCCACATCTTCGGTCGCGTGGCCGGTGGCGGTCTCTTCAAGTCCTTCACGCTGACGGCCAACGGCGTGATGACCCGCAACGAGGCGGTGATCGAGCTTGTGGGCGACGAGGCGGTGGCCCATGTCGCAGGCGCTGCGATGGGGGACGGCAAGTTCCATCACGATGACACCGTCTTCGTGACCCACGAAGGCCAGGCCTGCGAAAGCCGGCAGGTGTTCAAGAAGGTGCTGAAGAACGGCGCGACCGGCGTCTTCCAGGGCAAGATCCTCGTGAAGCCCGGCGCGCAGAAGACCGACGGCTATCAGATCAGCCAGTCGCTGTTGCTGGACGACGATTCGGTGTTCCTCGCCAAGCCCGAACTCGAGATCTACGCCGACGACGTGAAATGCTCGCACGGCTCGACCTCGGGGGCCATCGACGACACGGCGCTCTTCTACCTCCGCTCGCGCGGGGTGCCGCTGAAAGCCGCACAATCGCTTCTGGTCCTTGCCTTCCTCGCCGAAGCCATTCAGGAAATCGAGAACGAGGAAATCGCCGAGGATATCCGGCAGCGGCTGGAGAACTGGCTGGCGCGTCACGAGCATTGAATGGCTGTTACCACCGACATCGTCCAGAGTTATCGCCACCCCCGCACGGTCATCCGGCGGTATCTCGATGCCGGTGAGAACGAGGGCCGGGCGCTCGTCATCCTGATGGGCGCCTGCCTGCTGATCTTCGTGTCGCAGTGGCCGGTCCTCGCACGGCAGGCCTATCTAGACCCGTCGCAGCCGCTCGAGGCGCGGATGAGCGGGGCGCTCATGGGCACGGTCTTCCTGCTGCCGCTGTTTTGCTACGTGCTGGCGGCACTGAGCCATCTGGCCGCGCGCCTCTTCGGCGGAAGGGGCAGCTTCTTCGGGGCGCGCCTCGCGCTCTTCCTCGCGCTGCTCGTGACCTCGCCGCTCATGCTGCTGAACGGTCTGGTCGGCGGGTTCATCGGCGAGGGTCCGGGCGTGCTGATCGTGGGGATCCTCGTGCTGGCGGGTTTTCTCTCCATCTGGCTCCTCATGCTGGTCGAGGCCGAAAGATGAGCCTCTCGCTTGCGGATTTGCTGCGCCTCGCGCGCTTCACTGTGACCAACCCGCGCGATGGCGCACGGGCCATCATGGCGCTGGGTCTTCCGATGGAGGCGCGCTGGATCGCGCTCGTCCTGACGGCGGTCGGTGCGGCGCTCGTGACCTTCCTCGGCCTCACGCTCCTGCCGCAGGACGTGCGGCAGCTCATCGGTGACGACCTGCCGAGCCCGCTCTTCAGCGCCGCCCTGCAGGTGGGGCTTCTCTCGCTCTCGGCCATGCTGATCTACCGGATCGGCGCCTGGCGCGGCGGGCGCGGCAGCTTCGGCGACTCGATCCTGCTGGTGGCCTGGCTGCAGTTCATCCTGCTCTGCCTCGAGGTGATCCAGCTTGTGGCGCAACTCGTCCTGCCGCCCCTTGCCGACCTGCTGGGCGTGGCCGGGATCGTGCTCTTCTTCTGGCTGCTCACTCATTTCGTGGCCGAGTTGCACGGCTTCACATCCACCGTCGCCGTGCTTGGCGGCATCCTTCTGGCGCTCTTCGGCATGGCCTTCGCGCTGGCCGCCATCCTGATGCCCTTCATGGGCGGCTGAGGTTTTCTCATGTTCGACGTCGCGACCATCCGCCAGGACTTCCCGATCCTCTCGCGAGAAGTGAACGGCAAGCCGCTGGTCTATCTCGACAACGGCGCCTCGGCGCAGAAGCCCGCCGTGGTGATCGAGGCGATGAACCTCGCCTACAGTCATGAATATGCCAACGTCCACCGCGGCTTGCACTACCTGTCGAACCTCGCGACCGACAAGTACGAGGCCGTGCGGGCGACCATCGCGACCTTCCTCAACGCGCCTTCGCCCGAAGAGATCGTCTTCACCACCGGCACGACCGAGGGGATCAACCTCGTCTCCTACGGCTGGGCCGCGCCGCGGCTTCAGCCGGGTGACGAGATCGTTCTCTCGATCATGGAGCATCACGCCAACATCGTGCCGTGGCACTTCCTGCGTGAGCGGCAGGGCGTGGTGCTGAAATGGGTCGATGTGGACGAGAACGGCGATCTTGACCCGCAGGCGGTGCTCGACGCCATCGGGCCTCGGACGAAGCTCGTCGCCGTCACCCACATGTCGAACGTGCTGGGCACGGTCGTGGATGTGGCCGCGATCTGCGCCGGCGCCCGGGACAAGGGCGTGCCGGTGCTGGTCGACGGATCGCAGGCGGCCGTGCACATGCCGGTCGACGTGGCCGCCATCGGCTGCGACTTCTACGCCATCACCGGCCACAAGCTTTACGGACCCTCGGGCTCGGGCGCGATCTGGATCCGCTCGGAGCGGATGGAGGAGATGCGCCCCTTCATCGGCGGCGGTGACATGATCCACGAGGTGACGCGGGACATGGTCACCTATGCCAAGCCCCCCATGCGCTTCGAGGCAGGAACGCCCGGCATCGTGCAGCAGATCGGCCTCGGCGTGGCGCTCCACTACATGATGAACGTGGGCATGGCCGAGATCGCCGCGCACGAGCGGACCCTGCGCGACTACGCCCGTGACCGGCTTGCGGGCCTCAACTGGCTCGACGTGCAGGGGAATTCGGCGGGGAAGGGGGCCATCTTCTCCTTCACCATCCGCGGCGGGGCCCATGCCCACGACATCTCCACCGTGCTCGACCGCAAGGGCGTCGCCGTCCGCGCGGGGACCCATTGCGCCATGCCGCTCATGCAGCATTACGGCCTGGGAGCGACCTGCCGGGCCTCTTTCGCGATGTACAACACCACGGATGAGGTCGACCGTCTGGTCGAGGCGCTGGAGCTTTGTCACGAGCTTTTCGGCTGAAGGTGACGCCGCTGATCCATATGGGTCCCGCGATCTGCCAAACTGCGTAGTCCCCGGTGCGGGCGTGCCGAGGCCTGCCGGCGCGTCGCCGTTCAATCGAAGATCCTCCCGACAGCCGAAACCTGAAAGGATGGGGGGCGGGTCTGCGCTCGCGCGGATTGGCAGAAGCCTGTGCGAGCACGCTTTTCCACCAAGAGGCGAGCCGGCTCAACCGATCGGTCGCCGTCCCGACAAAAGAAGCGGGATGTGCCCGTGCCGCCGGGCTTTCGATCAAATTGGAACCTTACTGTTGGCAAGATTCCATACCTAAGGGCAACAGCCTGTCGGTTTGGGCAACTCGCTTTATCGGTGGAAAGAGGTATTCCTTCAGACAGAAAAGAAATCGCTTGCCACGCCGATGTCACGTTGCTTCCGGAGTATTTCGATGCCGCAGTTCCACCACCGCGATACCGCCCGCCTCGTCCGCCACGGCCGTTGGGTGCTCGGTCTTTCGCAGGAGGATTTCGCGGCACGCCTCGGCCTCGATGTGACCGACGTGCGGGCGCTGGAAGCCGGACGAGCCGGGCCGACGACCATCTCGGGCGCATCGCTGGTGACGCTCCTGTCCGGAGGGGCGGTCCCCTCCGCATTCGGTCGCGTGTAAGTCCCTGCCGGAGGGCGTAGCGTCCTCTCGGAACTGCCGACACGACGCCTGGCGGGCCTTCGGGTCCGCCTATCTGTATCCGGCCGCCTGCAACTCGAACAGTTCGGCGTAGCGGCCGGGCCGGGACACCAGGTCCTCATGGGTTCCGCTTGCCTCGACGCGTCCGTTCGCGAGCACGAGGATCCGATCCGCCATCCGCACGGACGAAAACCGGTGCGAGATGAGGACCGCGGTCCGACCCTCCGACAATTCCTTGAACCGCTGAAAGACCTCGTATTCCGACCGTGCGTCCAGCGCCGCGGTCGGTTCGTCGAGGATCAACACCTCGGCATCGCGCATGTAGGCCCGCGCGATCGCGAATTTCTGCCATTCGCCGCCTGACAGATCGATGCCCTCGCGGAAGCGCTTGCCGAGCATCTGGCCGTAGCCTTCCGGCATCCGCGCCACGATCCGGTCGGCGAGGCTGCGGTGGGCCGCCTCCTCGATGCGCTCCCGTTCCCCTCGCGCCTCGATGCGGCCGACGGCGATGTTCTCGCTTGCGCTCATCGAGTAGCGCACGAAATCCTGGAAGATGACGCCCATCGCGCCCCGCAACGCCACGGGATCGAAGCTGCGCAGGTCCTGGCCGTCGAGCAGGATCCGGCCCTCATCCGGGTCGTAGAGCCGGGTGAGCAGCTTGGCGAGCGTCGTCTTTCCCGCGCCGTTCTCCCCCACCAGCGCCAGCGTCTCGCCGGCCCTGAGCGTGAAGGAGAGGTCGCGCACTGCCCAGGTTCCCGCGCCCGGATACCGGAACCCCACGTTTTCGAAGCGGAAGCCCTCACGGATCGGGCGCGGCACGGGCCGCGGCTCTGCCGGAGCGAGGATGGTGGGTTGCTGCCGGAAGAAGCCGAACAGGTCCTCGAGGTAAAGCGCCTGCGAGGCCGTCGTCGAGAAGCCGGTCAGAAGCCCCTCGACCAATCCGCGGAGGCGGAGGAACGAGCCCGCGAGGAAGGTCAGGTCCCCGATGGACAACCGTCCCGAGAGCGTGGCGCCGATCATCCAGACGTAGGCGAGGTAATATCCCGCCGTTCCGAGGGCGCTGAACAGCGTGCCCCAGGCAGCCCGCGCCGTGGCGATGCGTCGTCGCGCGCGGTAGAAGCTCTCGGACAGCGTGCGATAGCGCTCGATCAGGAAGGGCGCGAGGCCGAAGATCTTGATCTCCTTGGCAGTCTCGACCCCTGCCGCGGTGACGCGGATGTAGTCGAGTTCGCGCCGCTCGGCCGTGCGGCGGAAGTCGAGATTGTAGTTCTGCGCATTGAAATGCGCCTCGCCGAGGAAGGCGGGCACAAGCGCCGCGACGAGAAGCAGGATGAGCCAGGGGTTGTAGATCACGAGTCCCCCGGCAAGCGAGGCGACCGTCACGGCGTCCTGCATGAGCGTGAGGATCTGGCCCGTCAGCGTCATGCGCCCGCCCGACTGGCGTCGCGCCCGCTCGAGTCGGTCCTGGAAGCCCGCATCCTCGAAGGCCGCAAGGTCAAGGCTCGCCGCATGTTCCATGAGCCGGACCGAAGAGGACATCGTGAGACGCTCGGTCAGCAGCGTGTCCACCAGCCCGCTGAGGCGCCCGAGCAGGTCCGACAGGATCGCGAGCAGGAACTCGGCCGCGAGCAACAGGGCGAGCGTGCCTGTCCCCTCAACTCCGATCCATCCGAGCGCTCCCGCCTCGGGAACCGGTGCCGCCGCAAGACGGACCACCTCGTCGATGATGAGCTTGCCGAACCAGAGCGCGGTCACCGGGATCAGAGAGCGCACGAGGCGCAGGAGAAGGCTGAGGACGAGGATGCCGGGGCTCGCCTGCCAGACCATCCTGAGGAAGGGCGGGACGTTGCGCAGCGCGGCCCAGCGGGCGCGGAATCCTGGCGGGTCGGAGGCGGCGTCTGGTCTCATCGGCGGACCTTTGGCCGCTTCCGGCGCGAAGTCAAACCCGGCAAGCGCCCGGTTCTTCCGAAGCCCAGACATTTCGACTGCCGCCCGCAAGAGAGAGGCGCGCGACCCTCTGACGCATGTCGACGGGCCGCCTCGTCCAACGCGACCCGAGCCGATTACAAGGCGCCATGCATGAGCCTCGCCATCAGTTCGCCGGCGCGCATCGCGTGTCCGCGGTCCCGGTCCGCCGCCCTCCGGCGATGGAACGCTGCGGCCTCTGGCTCCGCGACCACCAGCGGCTGGTGGCTGGACTGCAATGGACGATGGTGGTGCTCTACCTGCCGCTCATGTTCTTCCCCCCCCTGCTGCCCGCGCCGGGTCGCGAGGACGGGATACTCACCAGCCTGACGCTCTTCGCCCGTTTCCTCTTCTGGGGGCTTTGGCTTCCCGGCGTGATCGTGTCGGTGCTGCTGTTCGGGCGGCTCTGGTGCGGGCTGCTCTGCCCCGAGGGCAAGCTTTCGGCCGCGGCGTCGACCCGGGGCAGGGGGCATGCCATTCCGCGCTGGATCAAGTGGCCGGGATGGCCCTTCGCGCTCTTCGTCCTCGTCACGGTCTACGGCCAGATGATCTCGGTCTATGACGATCCCCGCGCGTCCGCCCTGATCTTCGGAGCTTCCACGGCCGCAGCGGTCCTCGTCGGTTGGCTCTACGGCAAGGAGAAGCGGGTGTGGTGCCGCTTCCTCTGCCCGATCGGGGGTGTTCTGGCGGCGCTCTCGAAGCTCGCGCCGATGCACTACCGGGTCGATGCCCGCGCCTGGGATGCCTGCGATCTCGCCCGGGCCCGCAGCATGCGCTTCAACTGCGAGCCCATGGTGCCTGTCCGCACGATGGAGAGCGCCTCGCCCTGTCACATGTGCGGCCGCTGTGCGGGCTTCAGGAATGCGGTCCGGCTGGAACTGCGCGTGCCGGGCGAGGAGGTTCTCAGGGCCCACGGATCGGGCGCCGAGAGCCTCGTGGTTCTGGCAGGGCTGCTCGGCCTCGGCTCGGCGGTCTTCTGGTGGCCGGTGGCGCCCTGGCTCCCCGCGCTGAGGGGCTTGCTGGCGTGGGAGGAGCGAGCGCCCTGGATGCTCTTCAACACGGCCGAGGGCGCCGCCACCCTGGGAGCGGGCGTCGCGATGCTGCTTACCCTTCTCGCGATCTGGGTGACGGTCATGCTCGCCGTGGCCCTGCCGCTGGTCCTGGCCCGGCGCCTCTCCGGAGGGCGGGTCAGCGTCCACCGGCTTTCTCTCGCACTGCTGCCGCTTGCCGCCTGCGGGCTCGTCACCGGCTTCGCCGAGCGTCTCTCGGCAGCAGGAGCAGGCTCCGCTGTCGATCCCCGCCTCGTCTGGAGCGGCCTGCTTCTGCTGTCCGCGCTGTGGTCCCTGCGGCTCATGTGGCACATGCTCCGCGGGCGCGTATCAACGGGGATTGCCTGTACTGCAATGCTCGTGCCACTGGCCGGATGGGCATATGCACTCTGGTCCTGAGCGTCGCGTCCAGCGTCAACCTGCAGCGCCCCTGCGTCAGTGTGCCCGGGGCAGCATGACCGCCCGGCGCTCTGCTCGATCAGGGCGCGAAAGCACGTCACGGCTGCTCTTCCGACGCGGAAATCGGGGTTTCCGGGCAGGTTTTCAGCTTGACAGATGGCCCTTCGCCCGTGTCTTGCGCAGTGGAAAGAGCATCGGCCGGACGGATGCGCACAAGTTGTATATATGGGCAAATGCATGCGACATTTTGTCGCTTGCAACGCCTGCGCAAACCTCGTCTATGCTGCGCCGACGTAGCGGATTTTGATTTTAATTTGAATGCAGTTAGGGGGAGTAACGGTGGACGGAAGCAAGATGGACGAGCGTATGACCGCTTCCCGGCGGTTTCACAGCGTTGCGCAACTCAGAGAGCTTCTCCTTGGCCTCGAACATGATCTCGGCATCGCCGAACTTTCCCGGAATGAGCTTGACGTGCTGTATGCGGTGAAGCTCCTGGGCGAGACGGAGGACTCGATCGTCAGATCGGATGCGATCCGGCGGCATACGCTGTGCAGCGCGATCGCCACGCCCACCTTTCACCGGGCGCTCCGCGCCTTGGTCGAAAAGGGCTTCGTCGATCATGCTCCCATGACGAAGGCGCGGGCCTACAAGCTCGGGCGCCGCGCCGCGCAGATCGCCCACTAGCGGCAACGTCGCGGTTCAAGCGGAAGTGCGTGGTGCCGGGTTTTCTCGGCATCGCGAACCGCCTATCAGAAGTGCATGACAATAGTCCTGCTCGTCGCCGCTCTGGCGGTCCTCTTCATCGTTATCGCCGCCTGCGAACCCGTCGCGGCGCGGCTTCGGCTGCCCTATTCGGTGGTGCTTGCGGTAGTTGGCGCGGCGCTTGGCACGCTGGCCCTCTGGCTGCAGAGGAGCGGCGTCGCGGCGGGCTTCCGACCCGAGGTGGCCGAGCTTCTCTCGCTGCCGATCCGGTCCAGCGTCTTCCTCTACATGTTCCTGCCGACCCTGCTGTTCCAGGTGTCGCTGAGCCTGAACATCCGGCGGATGATCGACGACTGGGTGCCCATCCTCGTGATGGCGGTCGTGGCGGTGCTGGTCTCGACCCTGGCGATCGGGTTTGCGCTGCAGCCGTTCAGTACCATGTCGCTCGCCGCCTGCCTTCTGCTCGGGTCCATCGTCTCGACCACCGATCCCTCGGCCGTGGTGAGCATCTTCCGCTCGATCGCCGCCCCGCAGAGGCTGAGCCGGATCGTCGAGGGCGAGAGCCTGCTGAACGACGCGGCTGCCATCGCCCTTTTCGGCTTCTTCCTGACCTTCGTCATGGCGGGCGTTCCGGACCCGACCCTGCGCGACGCGCTCGTCCAGTTCCCGCTGCTGATCGTCGGCGGCGTGGCGCTCGGCTATGGCATGGCGCGCCTCGCCCTGTCGCTGATGACGCGGATGGCGACCCATCCGACGGCGCAGCTGTCGCTGAGCCTCGCACTGCCCTATCTCACCTATGTCCTGGCCGAGAGCGGACTCGAGGTCTCGGGCGTGATCGCCGTGGTCACGGCCGGCATCGCGATGAACCTTGCCGGCCCGGGGCGGCTCAGCCCCTCCACCTGGAACCTGCTCGGCGACACCTGGGAGATGCTCTCGCACTGGGCGGGATCGCTGATCTTCATCGTGACGGCGCTGCTGATCCCTCGGCTCATCGGGCGCGCCACGGCATGGGATCTGGTGCTGATCGGCATCGTCGTGCTCGCCGCCGTCGTCGCGCGCGGCGTGATGCTGTCAGGACTGTTGCCGCTGCTCACACGGCTCAACCTCTCTCCGAAGGTCGAGAGACCCTACCGGGTTGCGATCCTCTGGGGTGGCCTGCGCGGCGCCGTCACCCTCGCGCTCGCGCTGGCCGTGACCGAGAATCCCATGGTGCCGCCCCATGTGAAGCGCGAGGTAGGCATTCTCGCAACCGGCTTCGTGCTCTTCACGCTTCTTGTGCAGGGGACCACGCTGCGTCTGGTGATCCGGCGGCTTGGCCTCGCGAGGCTCACGCCGCTCGATCTCGCGCTGTCGAACCAGGTGATCGCCGTGGCGCTGCAGAACGTGCGCGAAGGCGTGGCCGAGAGCGTGCGCGAGCGCGAGCTCGACCCGCAGATCGTCCGGGCGGAAGCCAAGAGCTTCGGACAGAGGCTGGCCCGCGCGGTCGAGATGGCCGACGACAGCGCCGACGACATCCCGGATCGCGACCGGATCACGCTGGGGCTTCTGGCCCTTGCCGGGCGCGAGAGGGATGCCATCCTTGCCGCCTTCCGCCAGCAGATCATTCCGCCGCGTCTCGCCGAGGCGATGCTGGTGGATGCGGACCGGCTGATCGAGCGCACGCGCCTGCAGGGCCGTGACGGCTACCGATCCGCGGGCCGGCTCGCGCTCGGCTACGGGCGGCGTCACCGCCTGGCGGTCTGGGCGCACAACCGGCTCAAGATCTCACGCTGGCTGAGCGAGCTGACGTCGGACAGGTTCGAGATGCTGCTGGCCCAGCGGCTGATCCTCGGCGACCTGCACGGGCTGATCGACGGCAAGATCCGCCGCATCCACGGTCGCCGCGTGGCCGAGATCCTGCACGAGATGCTCAAGCGGCGCGAGGAAGAGACCGCGCAGTCGCTCGAGGCCTTGCGGCTGCAATATCCCGGCTACTCCGAGGAGATGGTGCGCAGCTTCATCCGCCGCACCGCCTTGCAGCTCGAACTGCGGGAATACGAGACGCTGCGCGATGACGGGCTGATCGGGCAGGAGTTGTTCATGACGCTCCGCCAGCGCATCCAGGTCGCGCGCGGGAAGAAGGAGCGCCGCCCGCGGCTCGATTTCGCCTTGCAGAAAACCGAGCTCGTCCGCCAGTTTCCGCTCTTCGCCGAGATGGACGAGACGCAACTCCATGCGCTCGAGCGGCTCTTGAAGACCGTCTACGTGCGGCCGGGGGACGTGTTGCTGCGGCGGGGCGATGTGCCGCGCAAGGTGTTCTTCATCGCCTCCGGTGCGGTCGAGACCGATGTGGCCGGGCAGAAGGTGCGCCTGGGGCGTGGCGACATGTTCGGCCATCTCGCGATCCTGACCCGCAAGCCCCGGCGGGCGCAGGTGACCGCGATCAGCCACGGCACGCTGTTGAGTCTCGACGAGGCGCGCTTTCTCGAACTGCTGCGCCGGAACACCGCCCTGCAGCAGGCCGCGGTCGAAAGCGCCGCGCGCCGCAACGTGACCATCGACCTCGGCGCGATCTGACAGGCAGGGCCAGCTTCTCCGCCCTGCTGCAGGTGCTCCTTCATTCTCGCTGAAATATCCTCGGGGGGAGCCCGGCCGTCAGGCCGGGCCGGGGGGCAGACGGCCCCCCGCTTCCGCAGCATTGCGTCCGGGCGCGCCCTCAGCCCCGCACGCCGGCAAAGCGGGTCTGCCATTCCACCCGCTCCTCGTCGGTGATCTTGCGGAAGAGCACGTCGGGGGTGGTGAAGCCGTGGCCTGCAGGAAGCATCTCCAGCGCCTCGGCCACATCCGCAGGCCAACTCCAGTCCTCGCAGTCGAGCGAGGCCATGGTCGAGGCCGCCGCATCCGGAATGAAAGGCCGCGAGATCACCGAGTAGAGCCGGATCAGGTTCAGCGCGAGGCGGATCATCGCCTGCGCCTGATCGGGATCAGTCTTGACCACGGTCCAGGGCGCGGCAGACTGGAGATATTCGTTCCCCGCCACCCAGAGCGCGCGCAACTCGGCCGCGGCCTTGCGCACCTCCATCGCCTCCATGCAGGCCTCGTAGGCCGCAAGCCGCTGCTGCAACTCGGCAATCAGCTGCTGTTCACGCTCGCCGAAGGTTCCGCCCGCGGGCACCGTCTCGCCGAATTTCGAGCGGCAGAATTTCGTCACCCGGCTCACGAGGTTGCCCAGCACGTCGGCGAGATCCTTGTTCACCGAACTCTGGAAGTTCTCCCATGTGAATTCGCTGTCCGAGTTCTCGGGCGCGTGGCTGAGCAGCCACCAGCGCCAGTAGTCGGCCGGCAGGATCGACAGCGCCTGGTCCATGAACACGCCGCGGCCCTGGCTGGTCGAGAACTGGCCGCCGTCATAGTTCAGGTAGTTGAAGGACTTGATGTAATCGACGAGCTTCCACGGCTCTCGCGAGCCCATGATGGTGGCGGGGAAGCTCAGCGTATGGAAGGGGACGTTGTCCTTGCCCATGAACTGGACGTAGCGCACGTCCTCGGCGCCCTTGTCGGTGCGCCACCAGCGTTCCCAGTCGGCGTCCGTCTTGCCATTCGCGTCGGCCCATTCCGCCGTGCCCGCGATGTATTCGATCGGGGCGTCAAACCAGACGTAGAAGACCTTGCCCTCCATTCCCGGCCAGGGCTGGTCGCCCTTCTTCACCGGCACGCCCCAGTGCAGGTCGCGGGTGATGCCGCGGTCCTGCAACCCGTCGCCGTCGTGCAGCCATTTCTTCGCGATCGAGGTGGTCAGCACCGGCCAGTCGGTCTTGGAGTCGATCCAGGCCTCGATCTCGCCCTTCAGCGCGCGCTGCTTGAGATAGAGGTGCTTGGTCTCGCGCACCTCGAGATCGGTGGAGCCCGAGATCGCCGAGCGCGGGTTGATGAGGTCCGTCGGATCGAGCTGTTTGGTGCAGTTCTCGCACTGGTCGCCGCGGGCCTTGTCATAGCCGCAGTTCGGGCAGGTGCCCTCGATGTAGCGGTCGGGCAGGAAGCGGTTGTCGGCGACCGAGAAGACCTGCTTTTCGCTGACTTCCTCGATGAAGCCGTTGTCGGCGAGCGCGCCCGCGAAATGCTGGGTCAGGCGATGGTTGCGCTGGCTGGAGGAGCGGCCGAAGTGGTCGAACGACAGCCGGAAGCCCGCCGCGATCTCCTTCTGGATCTCGTGCATCTCGGCGCAATAGACTTCGACCGGCTTGCCCGCCTTGGCGGCGGCGAGTTCCGCCGGCGTGCCGTGCTCGTCCGTGGCGCAGATGAACATGACCTCATGGCCGCGGGCGCGGCAGTAGCGGGCGTAGAGATCGGCCGGAAGCTGGCTGCCGACGAGGTTGCCCAGATGCTTGATCCCGTTGATGTAGGGGATCGCCGAAGTGATGAGTATCCGCGCCATGCCCAGAATTCCCTTGTGCCGACCGCGCGCTGTTTAGCGCCGGACCGAGGCAAGGGCCAGAGGATCATTGCGGAAGCGGCTGTCAGTGGCAGGACATGGGAGGGCAGGGGACGGAAGGACGGCGGGCCGGCAGCGGGAGGGAATTGACGGGAATTCGGTCCATGTGTCCCGCATCGTCGCTGTCGCTGTCGCTGTCGCTGTCGCTGTCGCTGTCGCTGTCGCTGTCGCTGTCGCTGTCGCTGTCGCTGTCGCTGCCTGCTGCTGGCATCCGCGGGCGGCGGGCGATCAGGCCGGGGCGCGTCGCTCGATCTCGAGTCCCTTGTCCCCGCGGCGGAGGATCCAGCCGGCGGGCGGTTCCATCCGGGCGCGGAGCCGGTCGAGCCGCCACCGCCCTTCGGGGAAGGGGGCCAGCCGCCAGCGCGTCTCGATGCCTGCCGATCCGCCATCGCCCGGCGTGAGGAGGATCCCGATCGGCTGATCGGCCCCCACGCCCGCGGCGGTTTCGGCACCGGCCTCGGCGGCCAGGTGCAGCCGGCGGACCGGGGTGAGGGGCGGCGGCTCGGGCAGTTCGGCCACCACCAGCGGCACCGCGCCCGAACGCAGCGCCTCCTCCATCGACCAGAGCAGATCCTCGGGCCGCCGGGCGCGGGCAAGGATCAGCCGGCCCGGCTCGGCGAAGTCGCGCATTCCGTCGGGATAGAGCCGCTCGGGCCGCCAGCCGGGATGGATCCAGACCACCGGCCCCCGCCCGCCGGCCATCAGCACGAGCGCGAGCAGCCGCCGCGCAGGGCCGCAGAATTCATGCACCCGCGCCCGCGAGAGCGAGAGATCCCCCACCAGCCGCTGCATCGGCCGGACCCGGGCACCATGGCGGTCGAGAAGCTGAGTCGTCATCGTCCGACTCTGGCATGTTCTTCTTATGTGCTCAAGCTGCGGGCCGGGCGGCATCGGCCGGGCGCACCGTGTCGGCCGCCGCCTTCGGCGGTTCCGCATCCGGCCGCGACTTGCCATCCCGGACATGTGGGCTAGGCTGCATGCGCAGAACAGGAGCCCAAGATGAAGCTGATCCCCCTCGGTCGCACCGATCTGACCGTTTCCGAATTCTGCCTCGGCACGATGACCTGGGGCAGTCAGAACAGCGAAGCCGAGGCCCATGAGCAGATCGATCTGGCGCTCGACCACGGCGTGAACTTCATCGACACGGCCGAGATGTATCCGACGAACCCGGTCACGGCTGCGACCGTGGGCGATACCGAGGCGATCGTCGGCAGCTGGCTGGCTGCGCGTGGCGGGCGCGACCGGATCGTGCTGGCGACCAAGATCACCGGCGAAGGCAACGACTCCGTCCGCAACGGCGAGCCGGTGACGGCGCAGAGCCTCCGCCGCGCGCTCGAGGCCTCCCTCGCCCGGCTGGGCACCGACCACGTCGATCTCTACCAGATCCACTGGCCGAACCGCGGCTCCTACCATTTCCGCAAGATGTGGGGGTATGTGCCGCCGACCGGTGCGGAGGCGGTCCGCGAGAACATGCTCGCCGTCCTCGAGGAGGCGCAGGCGCTGGCCGCCGAGGGCAAGGTGCGCCACTTCGGCCTGTCCAACGAGACGGTCTGGGGTGCGGCGCAGTGGCTCTCGCTGTCCGAGCGGCACGGGCTGCCGAGGATGGCCACGATCCAGAACGAATATTCGCTTCTCTGCCGGCAGTTCGACACCGACTGGGCCGAGCTTTCCGCCATCGAGGACATGCCCCTTCTGGCCTATTCCCCGCTCGCGGCGGGGCTGCTCTCGGGGAAATACGCGGGCGACGTGACACCGGACGGCTCACGGCGCGAGCGAAATGCCACGCTCGGCGGGCGTGTGACGGCCACCGTGTTCGAAGCAGTCGCGGGATATCTCGGCATCGCGGCGAGGCACGGGCTCGATCCCTGCCAGATGGCGCTCGCCTTCTGCCGCACCCGACCTTTCCCGGTGATCCCCATTCTCGGCGCGACTTCGGCCGGACAGCTGCGCACCAATCTCGGCGCGGCGGAGGTGACGCTCGATCCCGAGGTGCTGGCCGAGGTCGCCGCCGCCCACCGCGCCTGGCCCGCTCCGTTCTGATCCCCCTTGCGGAGCGCCCGCGGATCGCGCCATCTGGCTCCTGACCGCGAACGTCGGGCCGCATGCGGGTGAGGTCGCCCGCAGCGGTGGCATGCCGTGCCGCGAACGGGTCGGAAGGAACGAGTGACATGCGAAGGCTTCTCCTTCTTGCCACGCTCGCCCTGGGCGCGTGCAGCCTGATCCCCGGCGGGGAAGACAAGGCGCCTCCGCCGGCCGCCCAGCCGCTCGCCACGTCCGCGATTGAAGTCACGCCGCTGGCGGAGGCCAGCCCGTCGGCAGGCGCCGTGGACGCTGTCCCCGGCGCGGCCATCGCGCCGGATGCGACGGCGGCCGATGGCGGGGAAGCTGCGGCCCTGGCGGCGGAAGATGCCGCGCCGGTTGCGGATGCACTCGCGCCGCCGGCCGTCGTCAAGTCGCCGAGCCAGCTTGCCTGCGAGCGCCGGAAGGGAACCTACGTCAAGGTGAAGGAGCTTTTCACCTGCGTGAGGACCCCGCGGGATGCCGGCAAGCGCTGTACGCGCGAATCCGATTGTTCGAGCCGATGCCTCGCCCGCTCGCAGACCTGTGCGCCCTTCGATCCCCTGCTGGGCTGCAACGACATCCTCGACGATCAGGGGCGAAGGATCACGCTGTGTCTCGACTGATGACCCTGTCCCTGCTGCTCCTCGCAGCCTGTGCACCGAAGACGCCGGAACCCGCGCCGTCCTTTCGCGACACGTCGGCGCCGATCTGGTCGAATGCCGTCTTCGAGCCGGCACGCCTCGCGGGAGAGTGGCAGGAGGTGGCGGCCTTCGCCGCCCCCGGCGCCTGTCGTCCGGGCGGTGCCTCCATCACATCTTCGCCGGGCGGCCTCGGGATCAGCGGCCGCCTCTGCCTCGGCAGCCGCGAAATGGCACTGGCAGGCCCACTTGCAGTGATCGGTCCGGGCCGGTTGCTGCCGGCCGGGGGCACGGAGCCCTGGTGGGTGCTCTGGGTGGACACGGACTACCGCACCCTCGCGATCGGCACGCCATCCGGCGGCTTCGGGTTCCTCCTGAACCGCGGTGGGCCGCTTCCGGCCGACCGGCTGACCGCCGCCCGCGAAATTCTCGAGTGGAACGGCTATGACCTGAAGCGGTTGATCCTGTTCTGACGCCCGGATCCTGATGCCCGGAGGTTTCATGCCGCGACCGACCCTGCTTTCCTGCTGCCTCGTCCTCTGCTGTCTCACGTCACCTGCCCGGGCCGAGGACAGCCCCTGGCTCGGCGACTGGGCGGCCGATCCCGCCTGGTGCGCCGAGGCCGGCCGCACTGGCGAGGTGCCGGAGGCGCCGATCCGGATCACCGCGACAGAATTCGTCGGCTACGAGAACCGCTGCCGCATCACCGAGGCCGATCCGCTTCAGGTGCTGCCGGGGGCCGAGCTGCTGCTGGAATGCGAGGCCGAAGGCGAGACCTTCGCCGACGCGCGTCTCCTCGTGATCGACGCGGCCGAGTCGATGCTGATGCTGGTGCCAGGGGCCGAGCCCCTGCGCCTGAGCCGGTGTCCCGAAGCCCTCGTGCCGGACGAGGCGCCTTCCGGGCAGTGACGGCCGGCTGCGGCCCGCCGGCTCAGGTCAGGCGCCGGAACGTGGGCACTGGCCCCGAATTGTCGAAGAACGGTACGCCGGCCTCGCCGCCGCCGTTCACCAGCGCCGAGACTTCGGCCAGCACCACCTCGGTGATGAAGGGCAGATCGAGCCGCCGCGCCTCGCCCAGCGGCAGCCAGTGGAGGTGCGAAAGCTCGTCGCAGGCGGCCGAAAAATCCTCAGGGTCGCCCGCGAGCCGCGAGGCATCGGCGAGAAAGAAGCGCGCGTCGAACCGACGGGGCCGTCCGGGCGGCGTGATCGCGCGGAAGACAAAGCGGAGACCCGAGGCATCCGGCACCAGACCGCGCGCTGCAAAGCCGCGCCAACCCTGCGGCGCATCCCATGCCCCGGCGATGCCGAGCGGCAGTCCGGTCTCTTCCCACAATTCGCGGATCGCAGCGGCAGCGAGGGCCTGCGCGCCCGGCGCCTCGCGCCCCAGCCGCCGGAGGCACGGCTCTGACGGCAGCGCCGCCAATGGGACCTCCGCGTCGGCCGCATCGACTGCGCCGCCCGGAAAGACGAACTTCGAGGGCATGAAGGCCGCCGCCGCGCCACGCATCCCCATCAGCACCTCGGGGCCCGAGGCCCCGTCTCGAAGAAGGATGACGGTCGCCGCGGGACGGATCCGCGTCTTGTCAGCCTCCGCCGGCTCTGCCGCCAAATCCATGCATCCTCTTCGCCCACTGCAGGCCCACCATGGCCCCTTTGAGGCGGGGCAGCAAGAAGAGCGAGAGCGCAACCGTGCCGATGCCGAAGACTGTCGCAAGGATCGCCGGGTCGGGCCGGAACTTGACGAAGGCCCAGAGGATCACCGGCGCCATCAGGTGCCCGACGATCAGGATGGTGAGATACGCCGGCCCGTCGTCCGCGCGGTGGTGGTGGAGGCTTTCGCCGCAGACCGGGCAGTTGTCGCGCACTGTCAGGTAGCCGCGCAGCATGGGCCCCGAGCCGCACCGCGGACAGACCCGGTTCCAGCCGCGCCAGAGCGCCGGGCCGACCGGGCGTTCCTCGTGATCGATCTCGAAATTCAACGACCCATCCCTCATGACCTGCCTCCGACTCGCAAGCACACTCCGGACGCGCAACGCCTCGGGCGGCGCGCTGTTCCGGAGCCGGGCCGAGTTTAAATAGCTCATGCTGGATTCATCTATTACGATTTTTGTCGGTCCGCGACGGAAGCCGCATTCGGCAGCGTTTCAGAGGCGCAAACAGGCAGAAACGACTGCCGCGACGCAGGAGATTGACATGAAACGCTTCACGACGCTCAGAGCCGTGGCCGTGACGGCTATCGCCCTCACCGCAGGAACGATGGCCCTCGCCCAGCAGACGCCGGGCCAGGGGCCGCGTCCGGGCATGGGACCCGGGCAAGGCCCCTGCATGCAGGGAACCGAATGCCCGGCGCAGGGCGCCGGTCCGGGTATGGGCATGGGCCCTGGAGCCGGCATGGGTCCGGGTATGGGTATGGGCATGGGTCCCGGCGCGGGCATGGGTCCGGGCGCGGGCATGGGGCCAGGCATGGGCATGGGTCCAGGACGTGGCCCGATGTTCGACTTCGAGGCGCTCGACACCGACGGCGACGGCAAGGTGACCAAGAGCGAACTCGATGCCGCGCGCTCGGCTCGGGTCGAGAATGCCGATGCGAACGGAGACGGGATGCTCTCGGCCGAGGAACTGACGGCGCTGCATGTCGCGCGGATGATGCCGCGCATCGAGGCGCATACCAGGACGATGATCGAGCGATTCGACGCGAATGGCGACAAAATGCTGTCGGTTTCCGAACTGGCGGCCGGTCCGGGTCCGCTGATGTTCTTCGACCGGATGGATGCGAACGGCGACGGCACCCTCACGGAGGATGAGGCCGCGCAGGCCGGCACGCAGTGGCGCGGTCGCCACGACCGCGGCCATCACGGCTGGCGCTTCTTCGACCGCTGACGAGTGAAACCCGCCCGGGACGATCCGGCCCCCGGGCGGGGAAATTGCAGGTGGGGCGCGACTGCGCTAGTCCGGGGACAGGATGGAAATGCCGTTCGATGCCCTTTCCGACGTCTCCGACGAGGCGTTGCTCGTGCTCTACGCCAACGGCGATTCCGCCGCTGCACGCTCGTTGTCCCTTCGCATGGCACCCCGGGTGCTGGCGGTCGCCACGCGCATGCTGTCGGACCGGGCCGAGGCCGAGGACGTGACGCAGGAGGCGATGCTCCGGCTCTGGCGCGTCGCGCCGGATTGGCGGCAGGGCGAGGCGCGTGTCTCGACCTGGCTTTACCGGGTCGCCTGCAACCTCTGCACCGACCGGCTCCGCGGCCGGCGGAGGCGGGCGGCGACGGCGCTCGACGATGCGCCCGAGGTGCCCGATGCCTCGCCCGGCGTCGAGACGGCGCTGATCGAGGGCGACCGGATGCGGGCGCTCGATGCGGCGCTTGCCGCCCTGCCCGAGCGGCAGCGGCAGGCGGTGGTGCTCCGCCATCTCGAGGGTCTCTCGAACCCCGAGATCGCCGAGGTGATGCAGGTGGGCGTCGAAGCGGTGGAGAGCCTGACCGCGAGGGGAAAGCGGGCTCTGGCGGCGCTGCTTGCGGGGCAGCGTGCCGAACTGGGGTATGAGGAAGGCTGAGATGCGCGAGAGCGATCTGGAAGATCTGTTTGCCGAGGCGCGGCGCGGCGCTCCCGTGCCCTCCGCCGACCTGATGACGCGGATCCTCGCCGATGCCGCGGCCGAGATGCCTGCGCCGGTGCCCGTGGCGCCCGTGCCTGCGCCGCGCGGCGGACGGCGGTGGCGCGTCGCGCTCTTCGGCGGCGGAGGGCTATTTGCGGGCCTTGCCACCGCGACCCTTGCGGGGATCTGGATCGGCGTGGCCCAGCCCGCGCCGGTGGCCGAGGCGCTCTGGGGCGGATCGGCGGGGGACCAGCTGGAAAGCGTGGATCTCGTGCCCGGCTACGAGCTCTTCGCAAGTCTCGAGACGCCGGTGGAAGGCTGAGACATGACCGAGATGACGTCTGCCCCCCCTCCCGCTCCGCGCTCGCCGCTCTGGATGAGGATCGCGCTCGCCGTGTCGGTTGCGCTGAACCTGGCTGTCGTCGGCATGGCGGGCGGCGCGATGTGGCGCTTCCACTCGGGCGAGATGCGCGGGCCGGTGCGCGATCTGGGGTTCGGTCCCTTCTCCGAGGCGCTCGCGCCCGAGGACCGCAAGGAGATGCGCCGTGCCTTCCTCGACCAGCGGGGCGATTTCCGCATGATCCGCCGCGAGATGCGCGAGGACTTCCAGTCGATGCTGGCCATCCTGCGTGCCGAGCCCTTCGACCCGGCCGCGCTTCAGGCGGTGCTCGATCGCCAGCAGCAGCGCGGGGCGCGGACGGCCGAACTGGGTGCGCGGTTGCTCGGTCAGAGGATCGGGGCCATGACGCCGGACGAGCGGCGTGCCTTCGCCGACAGGCTTGCGGAAAGCTTGACCCGCCGGGGCCATCATGGCGAGCGGCGGGACGGGCGGGATCGGATGCAGGACTGAGCCGCGCTCAGGCGACCGCGCTCCGCTCGATCGTCACCTGATTGCGCCCGCCGGACTTGGCCACGAGGAGCGCGCTGTCGGCACGGTGCACGATCTCGTCCACCGGCTCCGTCCGCAGCGCGTGATCCTCGAGCGAGAAGGCGAGGCCCACCGAGATCGTGACCCTCAGGCTGCCGCCGCAGGACAGGGTGACGGGCAGTTCCTCCACGGCCTCGCGCAACCGCTCCGCCACCGCCCGCGCCTCCTCGGGGCCGCGCACCTCGGGCAGGGCCACGAGGAATTCCTCGCCGCCGATTCGGGCAATGAGATCGCCGGGCCGCAGGTTGGCATGCAGACGCCGCGCAACCTCGACAAGGACCGAATCGCCCGCACCGTGACCCCAGCGGTCGTTCACCGACTTGAACCGGTCGAGATCGAGCACCATCACCGCAAACCGCTCGCCCGTCTGCCGCGCCCGTTCGGCCATGGCGGCGAGATGGGCGCCCGCATAGCGGCGGTTGTAGAGGCCGGTCAGCGGATCGACCACCGCGAGGCGGAGCCCGTTCTGCAGCGTCGCCCGCGTCTCGTCCGCGCGGCGCTTGCGTCGGAGCAGGTTCCGCAGCCGAAGGCGCGCCTCGCGCGCGTCGAAGGCCGCGGGGAGAAGGTCGTTCGCACCCAGATCATAGGCCATGGCCGCGCCTTCGCCGCCCACCTCGCCGCGGACAATGCAGACCGCGGCATGGCGCGAGCCCGCGCGGCTGCGCAGATCCGACATGAGGCGCAGCCCGCCGCCCGCTCCGTCCAGATCGGCATCAATGACGAAGATGTCGGGGATGGTGCCGGTCTCGTCCAGCGCCTCTTCGCGGCTCTGCACGACCAGCCGGTCGGGCATCAGCGCCTGCAGCTCTTTCCGCCAGCGCATCGCGCAGTCCCTGCGGCTGGCCACCAGGGAGATGAGGCCCGGCCCCTCGAAGGCCTCCGGCGGCTCGGCAAGGCCGAGGGCGCGGAGCGCCGCGCCCCGGATCGCCCCCTCGCCGGAGTTCTGCCGGAGCCTCATGAGGCTGCGCAGGCGCGCCATGAGCACCGGATCGTCCACGGGCTTGCCCAGATAGTCGTCCGCGCCCTCGGCCAGCGCCTCGAGCCGCAGGTCGGCATCGCGCGAGGCCGAGATCATGATGACGGGAATGTCGCGCGTGACCGGATCGGCCCGGAGGCGGCGCAGCACCTCGATCCCCGCGAGATCGGGCAGCGAGCTGTCCAGCAGGATGAGGTCCGGGCTTTCGCTTCGCGCGGCGGCGAGGCAGGAGGTCCCGTCGGCCGTGAGGATCGGGCTGTAGCAAGCCGCTCCGAGCTTGACCTTCAGGACGATGCGGTTCGTCGCAACATTGTCCGCAATGAGAACCTTGCCGCCCATGTCGTGTGTCTTCCTGCGTCGCCAGGCCCACAGATTGGGGCAGAATTGGTTAAAAGTTCCTTTCGGATCTACAGCGGATATGCTCTGACGAGCCTGCGCCGAATGACACGGGGGACGGGAATGCGGCAACAATCCGCCGAAGCGCTCGCGCTGCAGGCGCTGGGATGGCTGGCCTCGCAGGAGGGGCTGCTGGATGCGTTCCTTCACATGACCGGCGCCACGGTCGAGGATGTGCGTCGCGATGCGGCAAAGCCCGCGTTCCTGATCGGGGTCCTCGACTTCCTGATGGCCGAGGACGCCCGCGTGATGGGCTTCTGCGACGCGCAGGGGCTCGATTACGAGGCACCCATGCGGGCGCGGGCCGCGATTCCGGGCGGAATGACGCAGCACTGGACATGAGCCCGTTGCAAAGATTTTGCAGGATGCCCACTCTTGCTGCGCGCAGGGAGGACGCGACATGATCCACGGCATCATCTTCGACAAGGACGGCACTCTGTTCGACTTCCGCCGAAGCTGGGGCACGTGGTCGTCGCACCTGCTCCGCGAGATCTCCTCGAGCGAGGCGCAGGCGCGCGAACTGGCGGCGGCGCTCGGCTACGACATGGACACCGGCGCCTTCGCGCCATGGAGCCCGGTGATCGCGTCGACGGCCGACGAGATCGCGGAACTGCTCCTGCCGCTCCTGCCCGGCTGGACCAAGCGCGAGCTGGTGGCGCAGATGAACCGGCTCGCTGCGGGTGCCGAGATGGCCGAAGCGGTGCCGCTTGCGCCGCTTCTGGCGCAGCTGCGCGCGCGCGGTCTGAAGATCGGGCTGGCCACGAACGATTCCGAGGCTCCGGCGCGGGCGCATCTCGGGCGCCACGGGCTGACCGAGCTTTTCGACTTCATCGCGGGCGCGGATTCCGGCCATGGCGGCAAGCCCGAGCCCGGGATGCTCCTGGCCTTCGCGGATCGCACGGGGATCGAGCCCGAGCATGTGGTGATGGTCGGAGATTCCGCCCATGACCTCATCGCGGGACGTGCCGCCGGGATGCAGACGGTGGCGGTCCTGACCGGAATTGCTGTCGCCGAGGAACTCGCGGGTTTCGCCGACGTGATCCTCCCTGACATTGGCGGCCTCGCCGACTGGATCGACGGGCTGGCGGCGGCCTGAACCGGCGCAAGGCCGGAATCGTGCAGCGTAAGCGGCCCCATCCGAAGTCGCGGCCGTTCATGTGACGGAACCGGCAGGGCGTGCAGGCGCTGTGCCCGCTGCGGGCTTCGGATCTCCGGCGTTTGCCCTGTCGGGAAGACTCCTTCGACAGGAGACCAGTCGTCCCTCGATGACGACGCATCCTCAAAAAAAGCCCTGACGCCGGTCGCTTGTCCGCCGATTCCGGCCCTTGACCGCTGCGGCAGGATGGGCTTGGGCAGGGGTCCTGAGCGGTCTCTTGCCGGGTGTCTGGAAGCCCCGGAGCATTCGCGATAGCGTCCCCGCGAAGGACCTCTGACGGCGAGGCGGGCGATGGACGGGAACATGCGGCAGCGGCTGATGATGGCCGCCATGGGCGGCCTCGCGGGATTGTGCCTGCACCTGCTGCTCGAGGTGTCCGAGCAGGATATCCTGCCGGACCGGCTGGCACTGGGCGCGACGGGATATGCCGCGGTCTTCTTCGGCGGCTGGCTCAGCCTCACGGGTCCGCTCGCCGCCGGCCGCGCCGCGGCCGGATCGGCGGCCGTGGCCGCGGTCGTCAGCTTGGCCCTTCTGGTGTCGAGCCTGCGCTTCGACGGCACGGAGGCCATGTTCGACGTGGCGGGCAGCGTCATTCCGCTGCTGATCCTCTCCTTCGTCCCGCTGCCCTTCCTCGTGGCACGGGCGGAGGGAAACTGGCGCGATTATCCGGCGCTCTTCGCGGCATCCTGGACCATTGTGGTCCGCATGGCGGCGGCCGTCCTCTTCACCTTGCTGGTCTGGGGACTGATCCTGCTGTCGGATGCGCTGCTCGAGCTTGTCGGCGTCGGACTGATCGGTCGCATCGTCGAGACGGAAGCCGGCCCCTGGCTGATCACCGGCCTCTCGCTGGGCGTCGCACTGGCCGTGGTGATGGAGTTTTCCGAGCTGATCTCGCCCACGCTCGTGCTGAAGCTGCTGCGGCTCCTGCTGCCGCCGGTGCTGCTGGTCATGGTGCTCTTCATCCTCGGTCTGCCGGTGCAGGGCTTCGGCACGATCTTCGGCAGCGTTCCGGTGGCGCAGACGCTGATCTTCATGGCTGCCATTGCGGCGCTTCTTGTCACGACGGCGATCGACCAGAGCAATGCCGAGGCCGTGCAGGGTCGTCTCATGCGCCGGGCGACGCAGGCGCTGGCGCTGCTCCTGCCGGTGCCCGCGGCGCTTGCGGCCTGGGCGATCTGGCAGCGGGTGGAGCAGTTCGGCTGGACGCCGGACCGGCTCGCCGGGGCCGTTGCCGCGGCCATCGCGCTGGCCTACGGGCTGATCTATGCGGGCTCGGTTCTCTCGGGGCGCAGCTGGATGGAGCGCATCCGCAAGGGCAATGTCGCCATGGCGCTTGCCCTTCTGGGCGTTTCGGTCCTCTGGCAGTCGCCGGTTCTCGACGCCACGCGCATCTCGGCGCGCGACCAGCTCTCGCGGTTCCTCGATGGGCGCACCTCGCTGACCGATCTCGACCCCTATTCGATCGGCCGCTGGGGTATCGAGGGGGCGGAAGCCCTCGAGGCGCTGCAGCGAAAGGCCGCCGAGCCCGGTCAGCAGGCGCTCGCCGATCGGCTCGCCCGGCCCGGCGTGCCGGGCCGCCCGCGCGCCACCGACGATCTGGCGGTCGAACTTGCGGGGCTGATGGCCGTCCGTCCCGAGGGAGAGGCGGAGATGCGCGAAGCCATCGTGGCCCGGCTCGCCCCGGCAGAGCGGCGGGTCTGGCGCGACTCCTGCCGGCTGGAGCTGCCGGACGGACGTCCGGGATGCGTGATGATGGTGGGGGACTTCCTGACCGAGAGGGAAGGGAAGGAGGCGCTCGTCCTGATGATGGGTCCGCGGGGGGAGCTCAACCGGCTGGGCTTCGGCCTCAGCGGCGGGCGCCTCCACGTGCTTGCGGTCCAGGACCTCGGCACAGGCGGTGCGGAGACGCCCGAGGCGCTGCTGACGGGTCTGCTCGACGATCCGCCCCAATTCGCGCCCGCCCCGGCGAACAGCCTCCGGGCGGGTGGCAGCGCGTTCCTGCTGTTGCCCTAGGCTCTTCGGCATTTGTTAAGGGCAGGCCGATAGTGTCTCCCGGGATGCGGAAGGGCCGGGGATCATGCATGGCTTGGTGAACAGGGCGCTTGAGTGCTTTCTTCGCGACACCTACAGCCCCGCCCTGTGGGTCGAGGTGGCACGCGATGCGCGGCTCGGCTTCGACAGCTTCGAGCCGATGCTGATCTACGACCCGTCGGAGACCGAGGCGGTGATCGCCGCAGCCGGTGCCCGGCTGGCCCGCCCGCGCGAGGCGCTGCTGGAGGATGTGGGCACCTATCTCGTCTCGCATCCCACGACCGAGCCGCTGCGCCGGCTGCTGCGGTTCGGGGGGGTCACCTTTACCGATTTCCTGCATTCCCTGGATGACCTTCCCGACCGTGCCCGGCTGGCGCTGCCCGAGCTCGACCTGCCCGACCTGCGGCTGACCGGGCAGGGGCAGCAGCGTTTCCGGCTGATCTGCGCCTCGCCCATCGCCGGGATGGGCTACGTGATGATGGGGCTGCTGCGCGCCATGGCCGACGACTACGGGGTGCTCGTGATGCTCGACCATCGCGGCCTGACCGCCGAGGGCGAGGTGGTGTCGATCGTGCTGCTCGATGCAGCTTTTTCGGCGGGACGGCCCTTCGACCTGGCAGAGCGTCTCGGCTGATGGGAAGCATGGCCAAGCCGGTCAATCTCTCGGCGGGGGGGCTAGACCTGCTGATGCCGATGCACATCCGGCTCGACGCGCAAGGAGGCATTGCGGGCTGCGGCCCCACGCTGAGAAAGCTCTTCCACCGGTCGCCAGTCAGGCGATCCTTCTTCGACCTCTTCGAAGTGCGCCGGCCTGCCGGCATCGAGACCCTGGCCGCGCTGGCGGCACGCACCGGCATGCGGCTTCATCTTGCCACCCGCGATGGCGGCGGGGTCAGCCTCCGCGGCGTCGCGACGCCGCTGCACGAGGGCGGCGGGATCCTGCTGAACCTTTCCTTCGGCATCACCGTGCTCGACGCGGTCCGTCGCCACGGCCTCACCGACGGCGACTTTGCCGCCACGGATCTCACGGTGGAACTGCTCTATCTGGTCGAGGCGAAGACCGCCGTCACCGAGGAGCTTCATCGCCTCAATCGCCGGCTCGAACTTGCACGACGCGCCGCCGAGGAAGAGGCGCTGACCGACGAACTGACGGGCCTGCGCAATCGCCGGGCGCTCGATCAGGCGCTCGAGGCTGCGATTGCGGCGCGCCGGCCCTTCGGCCTGATGCACCTTGATCTCGACTTCTTCAAGCAGGTGAACGACGGATATGGCCATGCCGCGGGCGACCAGGTGCTGCGCAGCGTGGCCGAGGTGCTGACGCGCGAAACCCGCACCGGCGACACCGTGGCGCGCATTGGCGGTGACGAGTTCATGATGATCTTTCCCGGCGTCGCGGATGGAGAGCAGTTGCGGAAGATCGGAATGCGCATGATCGCGGAAGTGGACAAGCCCATCCCCTACGGCGAGGGGCTCTGCCGCGTATCCGCCAGCATCGGCATGACGCTCTCGGTGCTCTACGACCGGCCGCAGCCTGCGGACATGCTCGGCGATGCCGATGCGGCGCTCTATGCGGCGAAGCGCGCGGGACGAGGACTGGCCGTCATGCGGCAGACGGGTGGCTCGGACCGCGCACGAGGCGCTTGAGATTTCCGTGACCTGGATCGGCAGGGTTTGTCAGTCCGGGCATCTTGCCTGCCGCCGGCAGGGACGCGCCCGTCGCTAGGCGCCATCGCCCGACGGCCGTCCGGCACCTTCCTGCCACCAGACGGGGGACGAGCCCAGGTCGGACCAGATCGCCGCCGCCTTCCGCATCGCCTCTGCCTCCTCGCCGTCCCGCTCATCGTCGGCGACGCCCTCCCGGCGGAGCATCGCGAGATCGTTCAGGTGGCCAAGTTCATCCTGCAGGTCCTTCATGCGTGCGAGGAAGCGTTCCTGAGCCTCGCCTGACCAGATCTCTCCGAAGAACTCGACGGTGTAACGCATCGTCTTCAGGTCCTTGCGCAACTCGTGCCGATCCTCGTCCGGCATCGCCGACAGATCGTCGCCATGCGAGAGGCAGGTCGCCCAGGCGTCGCCCAGAGCACGGCCGCCCACGAGCGCGGCCGACCCCTCCGCCAGCACGCGTGTGCGCCGACCGCTGCGTCGCCAGGCTGTCTTGGCGAGCGTCTTGCCGATCTTCGGAGCGAAGCGCACCGCCTTCTCGCGGCGGAGGCGCTTGCGGACCTTCTGGCGGATCCGGTCGGCGTCGCGTGCCGCCGCGGCGCCTTCGGGCTCGTCCTCCTGATGCTCCGCCAGCACGTCGGCGTCGCGAAGGTCGCCCACGATGCGAAAGAGCGTCCGGGCCCGGCGCCCGGCCTTCCGCGCGAACCCGGGATCGAGGATCGGGTCGAAGGCCGTCAGCGCCGTGCGCAGACGGCGCAGCGCCACGCGGGCCTTGTGCGGACCCTCGGGATCGGTCTCCTCCATCAGCCGGGCGAGGTTGGCATCGAAGGCCGCACAGCATTCCCCGGCAATGCGCCGCAACGCGGCCTCCGCGCTCTCGCCGGCGCTTTCCGCGTCTTCCGCCCTGCCTGCCATCCGTCTCTCCCGTCTCGTCCCGGCCCCGGACCGTCAGCCCCGGAACATCCGCAGTGTCGCAACGCCCGCGTCGGCCAGATCCATCAGCCGGGCAAGATAATGCTCGCGTGCGACAAATCCTTGACGGCCCGAGCCTGTGAATTCGTCCTCGAGCGCATCGATCAGCCGGTGGAGCCGCCGCTGGTGGATGCCGAGCCGGGTCTGGATCGGGTCGGCGATCACGCCCGCGAAGGCGGCGAACGTCGAACCCGCCAGCATGAGCGCCGCAACCACCACCGCGGTCTGAATCGGCGAGGCGGCCGCCGGAAAGAGGCCGAGCCAGACCGAGCCGAGCGCACCTCCGAGTGGGAAGGCCGCCAGCGCCGCCTGATGGGCGAGGATCGCCGAGAGCGTCGGCGCGAGGGACAGCACCCCCGGCGTCAGGGCGTTGAACGCCAGCGCACCCGCGCCAAGGGTGCCGAGAGCGGTGGTCATTTCGGCCACCGCGGACCGCGTGCCGGTATAGTCGCCCAGCCGTGCCGCCACCCGCGCCTCGACCCCCGCCTCGAGCCGCCTGCGGATCAGATCGCGAAGCGCTGGCTCGGCGAGCATGGCCTCGGCCAGCGCATCATGGGACGACGCGCGCCCGTCCGCACGCCACGGAAGTTCCAGAAGGTCGGCCACGATGCGCCGCTCCGCCTCGCGCGCGACGGCGGTGGGCAGCAGGATGCGTCGCGACCGCAGCCAGCGGGCGGCGCCCCGCGCGCGGGCTGCATCGGCGAGCAGGGCCCCGAGCCGGGTCGCCACGAAGACCGGAGAGAGGGCGACGTTCAGCGGCGCCTTCAGGATGTCCCAGCCGAGCGCGCGCCGATGCAGCCCCAGCGTTCCTCGCACGCCGAAATTTCGGTGAGCGAACCCCGCCACCTTCTCGCGGCGGCGCGCGAAGTAGCTGCGACCCGCGGCGATGAGGGCGGCTTCTGTCTCGGCATCCAATGCGACCCCTCCGTCTGAGGGCCAGAGATGGGAAGCGGCTGCCGGTCCCGCAAGCGCCGTGCAGCCGCCGACCGCCGCCACCGCACCTTGGCCCAAGCTGCCGTTCTGCTGAGCAGGTTGTGTGCCAATCCCCGTGCACTGGCCCCCGGGCCTTGACGGACCCCTGCGTCAAGGCTTTAGCCTCCGCGGGTTGAACCGGAAGGAGCCTGCCTTGGACGTTGCCATCTTCAGTGCCAAGCCCTACGACCGCCATTTCCTCGCTGCCGCCAATGAGGGCAGGCATCGGCTGGCTTTCATCGAGGCGCGCCTGTCCGAAGAATCGGTGCGGTTCGCCGGCGGCGCGGAATGCATCTGTGCCTTCGTCAACGATCAGGTGACGGCCCCGGTCATCGCCGAGCTCGCCGCCGCAGGCACACGGCTTGTGGCGCTTCGCTCGGCCGGCTTCAACCACGTGGATCTCGCCGCGGCCGAAGCGGCCGGGCTGACCGTGGGGCGGGTGCCCGCCTATTCGCCACATGCCGTCGCCGAACATGCCGTCGCGCTGATCCTGACGCTCAACCGCAACACCCACCGCGCCTTCAACCGGGTGCGCGAGGGCAACTTCGCGCTGGAGGGGCTGCTCGGCTTCGATCTCTGCGGCAAGACGGTCGGTGTCGTGGGAACCGGGCTCATCGGTCGGACCTTCGCCGGGATCATGCAGGGCTTCGGCTGCAAGGTGATCGCCTCGGATCCGTATCCCTCCGACGACTGCGCGGCGAGCGGCGTGACCTATGTCCCGCTGGACCGGCTCTTCTCCGAATCCGACATCATCAGCCTGCAGTGCCCGCTGACGCCCGACACGCACCACCTGATCGACGACAAGGCGATCGGTCTCATGAAGCGCGGCGTGATGATCGTGAACACGAGCCGCGGTGCGGTGGTGGATGCGAGCGCGGTGATCCGTGGGTTGAAGAGCGGGGTGATCGGCGGACTGGCGCTCGATGTCTACGAGGAGGAGGCCGATCTCTTCTTCGAGGATCTGTCGCAGAAGGCGATCCAGGACGACGTCTTCGCGCGGCTGCTGACCTTCCCGAACGTGCTCATCACCGGGCACCAGGCCTTCTTCACCCGCGAGGCGCTGACCGGAATCGCCCGGACGACGATCGACAACATCACGGCCTTCGAGGATACGGGACGCGTGCTGCATCCGGTGCTGGCTCGCTGAGCCCGCCTCAGTCGCGGGCATCCACCACGCCGCCTATCAGGTTGGCCCCCGCGAGCCGCGCCGACAGATCCCGTGGCGCGGCGCTGCGGGCGAGCCTTTCCATTCGCGCTTCGTGAACGGCGCGCGTGATCCCGGTCGCTTCGGCGGGGCTGACCGCGGCGAAGCGCACCGCATCGCCCGGCCTCATCCGGGCGAGGGTGTCGAGGTCGGGGCCGATCACAGTCGCGATCCTGGGATAGCCGCCCGTCGTCTGGTGGTCGGCCATCAGCACGGTGGCCACGCCGTCCCCCGAGACCTGCACTGACCCGCGCAGCACGGCCTCGGAGGGCATGTCCAGCGCCCGGACCGGAAGCGGAGGTCCGTCGAGCCGCTGTCCCATCCGGTCTCGCGCCGACGAGATCCGGAAGGGCTCGTCGAGGAAGCGGGACAGCGTCTCGGCGGAAAAGAACCGCTCCTGCGGTCCGAGGGTGACGCGCAGCAGCCCGGTGGGACGGGGCAGGGGGTCGAGCACGCCGTGCCGCTCCGGGCGGAGCGTGGCCTCCGACAGGCGGATCTCCTGCCCGGCCCGCAGGAGGCCGCCGCCCAGACCCGAGAGGGCATGGGTGGACCGGCTGCCGAGCCATTCGGCGACCTCGATCCGGCCGGCGAGAGCCAGCACGGCCCAGCTTCCCCCGCTCGAGCGAATGGCCAGCCGCTCGCCGGGCAGGAGGGACAGGACGACGTTCGCCTCGTGCCGGATCCCGCCGCAGGCGGCGTGGAACCCTTCGCCCACGAGCGCCACGGAGAGCGCCCCTTCGACGCAGTCGAGCACCAGACCGCCGGACGACACCTCCAGCGCCGTCGCATCCGGCGGATTTCCCAGCGCCGCATTGGCGAGGGAGAGCGCCTCGCCGTCCATTGGTCCCGACCTCGGCACGCCGTAGCGCATCAGTCCGGGTCGCCCGGCATCCTGCAGGGAAGAGAGAGGCCCCGCCTCGACCACCCGCAGCAGCGCCGTCATTCGGGCATGTCCCCGGCAGGAATGCGTCGGAAGCGGACCCTGTCGCCCGGATCGAAGAGGAAGGGTCGGCCCGCCTCGCCGGTCAGGATGCGCGCCGGCGACCGGCCGAGGATCCACCAGCCCGTCGGCATGGTGAGCGTCGAGACGAGGCACTGCGGGCCTGCGATCAGCAGGCTTCCCGATGGAATGTCCCGAAGTGCCGCAGGCTTGCGCGGCAGATGCAGCGTCCCGGGAACGCCGGTGAGATAGGCGTAGCCCGGGGCGAACCCGTACATCACCACGCGATAGTCCGCGCCCGAATGCGCGGCGATCACGGCCTCGGGCGCCAGACCGGTCCGGTCGGCGACCTCGGCCAGATCGCGTGCGAAGGGTTCATCGTAGCAGACGGGCAGTTCGTGGAGCCGTCCCTCGCGTCGATCCTGCGGCGTCCCGGCGATCAGCGACCGCAGGGCTGCCGCGACGGCCTCATGGTCGGTGCAGAGCGGGTCGAAGGTGACGAGGAGACTCACATAGGCGGGCACGGCCTCGTCGAAGCCGGCAAACGGAGAAGCCGCGACTGCCGCGTCGAGGGCGGCCACACCTGCCTCGGCCTCGGGCGACGGTTCTTCGGCGAATTCCACCAGCACCGCGCGCTCGGCCACCGGACGCAGCCGGGGAAAGGCGCTCATGGAAGGAAGGGCGCCAGCGTCATGCCGGCACCGGTCAGGGCCTGTCGGATGCCGCGTGCCATCGCCACTGCGCCGGGGCTGTCGCCATGGACACAGATCGACTGCGCGGCAAGGGCGATCGCGCCTCCGCCGAGCGCCGGCATGCGACCGGTCTCGAGAAAGTCCAGCAGGCGCGCGACGGCCTCTTCCACAGTCTCGATCATGGCGTTCGACTGCCTGCGGGGCACCAGCCGTCCTGTCGGCAGATAGGCACGGTCCGCGAAGACTTCGGAATAGACGGCCAGTCCCGCTTCACGCCCGGCGGGCTCGAGCTCGGTCCCCGAGATGGCGAGCAGCGCGAGCCTCGGCGAGACTGCGTGGACCGCCCGTGCGACCGCCCGTGCGACCTCGGGCTCGTCCGCGGCGAGGTTTCCGAGCGCGCCGTGCGGCTTCACATAGGCCACCTGAACGCCGGCGAGGGCGGCCGCGCCCATCAATGCGCCGATCTGGCAGGCAACCATGCGCGAGATCTCGTCCGGTGTCATCGGGATTACACGCCGCCCGAAGCCCTCGCGGTCGATGTAGGATGGATGGGCCCCCACGCGCACCCCGCGCGCCTTCGCTTCGGCGAGGGTCGCGGCCATGGTCTCGGGATCG
Source organism: Rhodobacter sp. NSM (assembly GCF_052244495.1). NCBI lineage: Bacteria > Pseudomonadati > Pseudomonadota > Alphaproteobacteria > Rhodobacterales > Rhodobacter > Rhodobacter sp. NSM. The sequence continues at coordinate 493,591 of NZ_JBQPXH010000003.1, read as the reverse complement.
CCCGCATGGCCGCCGCAGGCGATATTGGCCGAAGTGACAATGGCGAGCATCGCCCGATCATCGCCCATGCGCCAAGGGCCGAAGCTCTCGCCGAGATCGGCGTTCAGGTCGATGGAACGGGTCGCAATCATGACGCCATCATGCCCCAGCGCGCTTTCCTCCGGAAGGCCGTGTTTGCTTGATCCCGGGCAGCCCCGATGAGCGGCAAGCCCGCCGGAGGCGCGCGTCGCGCGCCCTCGTGCACAATTCTCGCAATGAGCGTCGCTTTGCGGACGGCCGGAAGATAATTCCACGCTCTCAGGTTGCAGAGAGGCTTTCTGTCAGGCAAGTTCCGCCCGCGTCGTCCGAGGCGCCCATAGTCATGGAATGCATCTGGTGGCGCTCATTCTCCATCTGATCAACAGCTTTGCGATGATGGGCGCGATCGCGCTCGTCTATGGCAGCGTCCAGCGCCTGAACTGGTCGAGACCCCTGCGGCATCTGCTTCTGGGGCTGGCCTTCGGCTTCGGCGCCAGCGTCTCGATCATGCAGTCGCTGACCATTGCACCGGGCATCGTCATCGACAGCCGCGCTCTCTTCATCGGATTCGCGGGCGCATTTCTCGGACCGCTGGGGGCCTCGGTCGCCCTCGTCGTGGGCATCGTGGCGCGAGTGGCCATGGACCCGGCCACCGTGAGCGCCCTCGCCGTGACCGGCATGATCTGTGCAGCCGTCATGGGGTCTCTCTGGCCGATGCTGCGCACGCGTCTCCGGACCGGGCACTTCGCCGGCCTCATTCTGCTTGCGGCCATGATCTCGTTGCCGCTTGTCGTGCTGGCCTGGTTTCCGGTCGGACAACAGCATACGCGCACGATGATCGGCCTGACGCTCGTCCTGCTGAACCTGCTCGGCGCGCTGGTCTTCGGAACCTTCCTGCAGCGAGAGCGTGCGGCAGCCGCGCGCGAGCGTGCGCTGGTTGCCGAGTCGCAGACCGATCCCTTGACCGGCGTGCTGAACCGTCGAAGCTTCGAGCGGCGCTTCGCCGATGCGGACGCGCTGGCGCGGTCGCGGGGCACCGGGCTGATGATCGTGGACATCGATCACTTCAAGCGGGTGAACGACGTCTATGGTCACGAGGCCGGGGACGAGGTGCTGCGTGCGGCGGCCGATCGGCTGCGGCATGCGGTGCGGCCGGGAGACAGCGTGATCCGTCTCGGCGGCGAGGAATTCGCGGTGCTGCTTCCGGACGTCGATGCGCCGGAGGCCGAACGCGCTGCAGAACGACTGCAGCGGATGCTGATGATGAGCTGCCGGGTTGACGAAAGCAGGCGTGTGGACATCACCGTGAGCATCGGCGTGACGCACCTGCCTGCGGGCAGCGGCGCCTTGCCGGAGGCGAGCCGCACCGCCGACACGGCCCTCTACCACGCCAAGCGCGAGGGCCGCGCCCGGACGGTCTTCCGCCCCTGTGCCTCGGGATTGTGATCAAGGTTCGGCCTGACCTCGGAGCGCCTGCCGCCCGGAAGAGATGCCGCAGGTCCCGCCCATGCAGGCGCGGACGCGCGCAGGTCCTGACCTGATCGCTTCAGGAAGGATGCGTTGCGGGAGGTTCTGCCGATCCGGCGCACAGGTCGCGGCCGCTCCGGCCGGTCTGTCTCACGGGAAGAAGTGGCAGCCCGTAGGGGAGTCGAACCCCTCTTCCCAGGTTGAAAACCTGGTGTCCTAACCGATAGACGAACGGGCCAGTCGGAACAGGCGCGGTCATATTTCGCCGCGGCGGACAGCGCAAGAGGAATTCTGATCCTGCCGGAAGATCATGCCCGCGCGGCGTCCTCGAGCCGCATCTGGACGCGCGCGCTGCCGCCCCAGGTGTCGATCTCGAGCCGGCCTGCGAGGTGGAATCGCGCGGCCCCTCCGCTTTCGAGCAGCGGCCCCAGCGGGCCGTCGAAGCAGCCGAAGGCCACCGCTTCGAGCCTGCCCTCGGCGCCGCCGACGGTCAGCCGCAGGTGCTTGTCGCCCATGCGCCGGCACACCACGCGCTGGTCGGCCAGCGCAAAGCGCGGAGCGGCGGCCCCCGCGCCGTAGGGGCCGGCCGATTCGATCTGTTCCACGAAAGCCGATGTTGCGGCCGAGGGCATCAGAAGCCCGTCGAGGCGCAGGTCGGCGGGCCCGGCCGAGGCAGCACCCTGCCGGGCCAGAAGCTCGGCCAGCCGCTCCATCGCAGCTTCCATGCGGCCCTCCTCGACCGTCAGGCCCGCGGCCATCCTGTGGCCGCCGCCCTTCAGCAGGAGCCCCTCCTGCGCCACGCGATGCACGGATGCTCCGAGGTCCACGCCCGAGATCGACCGGCCCGAGCCCTTGCCGATCCCGTTCTCGAGCCCGATCACGACGGCGGGTCGGTTCGTGGCCTCCTTCAGGCGGGCGGCGACGATGCCCACGACGCCCGGGTGCCAACCCTCGCCCGCGGCCCAGACGAGGGGGCCGGAGAGGCCGCGCGCCTCGGCCTGGGCCAGCGCTTCCTCGCGGACGCGGGCCTCGATCTCGCGCCGCTCGGTGTTGAGCTGGTCGAGCCGCACCGCCAGCGCCTGCGCCTCGCGCGGGTCGTCCGTTGCCAGAAGTCGCGCACCGAGATCGGCCTGCCCGATCCGCCCCCCCGCATTGACTCGCGGACCGAGCAGGAAGCCCAGCGCGTAGCCGGTCGGTGCCGCGTTCATCCGCGCCACGTCGGCCAGCGCCACGAGACCCGGCCGTTCGCGACGCGCCATGACCTTCAGCCCCTGCCGCACCAGCGCCCGGTTGACGCCTGTCAGCGGCGCCACATCGGCCACCGTGGCCAGCGCCACGAGGTCGAGCATCGCCATCAGGTCCGGCCCCTGCACGCCCTCGGCCCGCAGGCGGCGGTTCGCCTCGACAAGGAGCAGGAAGACGACCGAGGCCGCGCAGAGATGGCCGAGCGCGCCATCCTCGTCCTGACGGTTGGGATTCACGACCGCGAGCGCCGGCGGAAGGGTTTCGGCGCCGAGGTGGTGATCGAGCACCACCACATCCGCCCCTTTCGCCGCCGCGATGGGCTCGTGCGAGAGCGTGCCGCAATCGACGCAGAGGATCAGGTCATGCGCTTCGGCCAGCGCCTGCATGGCGGGCACGTTCGGGCCATAGCCCTCGTCGATCCGGTCGGGAATGTAGAGCGTGGCCGTCCGCCCCAGCGCCCGGAGCCAGACGATCAGCAGAGCAGCCGACGAGCCGCCGTCCACGTCATAGTCGGCGAAGATCGCGATCCGCTCGCGCCGCGCCACCGCCTGCAGGAGCCGTGCGGCGGCAGGCGCCATGTCCTTCAGCGTCAGCGGATCGGGCAGCAGGTCGCGCAGCGCGGGTGCGAGGAAGGTCTCGGCATCCGCGGCCGCGACGCCCCGCCGCACCAGCGTGCGGCAGAGCGCGAGGGGCAGGCGCGTGGTCTGCGCCATCGCCTCGGCCAGCCGGTCCTCCTCGGGGGAAGGGCCGACCCAGCGGCGCCCGGTCGCGGAGGCCTCGACCCCCAGGAAGGCGCGCGCCGCCGGGCCTGTCATTTCACCGGGTTGCGGTAGCTCATCCGGCGGACCGAGCCTGTCTTGGACCGCATCAGGATCGTTTCGGTCGTCACCCAGCCCGGCTCGCGCTTGATGCCCGAAAGGATCGAGCCGTTGGTCACGCCGGTCGCGGCGAAGATCACGTCGGCCGTCACCAGTTCGTCCCGGGTGTAGATCCGGTCAAGATCCTGGATGCCGGCGCGGCGGGCGCGCGAACGCTCGTCGTCGTTGCGGAACAGGAGCTGGCCATACATCTGCCCGCCCATGCACTTGAGCGCGGCGGCGGCGAGCACGCCCTCGGGCGCGCCACCCGAGCCCATGTACATGTCGATGCCCGTGAGATGCGCCTCGGCGCAGTGGATGACGCCGGCCACGTCGCCGTCGGTGATGAGACGGATCGCGGCGCCGGTCGAGCGGACTTCGGCGATCAGATCCTCGTGGCGCGGGCGCTCGAGAATGCAGACGGTCACGTCCTCGGCGGTGCCGTTCTTCGCCTTGGCCAGCGCCTGGACGCGCTCTGCCGGGCTCATCTTCAGCGTCACGGTGTCGGGCGCATAACCCGGGCCGATGGCAAGCTTCTCCATGTAGACGTCGGGCGCGTGAAGCAGCGTGCCTCGCGGGGCCATCGCGATCACGGTCAGCGCGTTCGGCATGTCCTTGGCGGTGAGCGTCGTGCCTTCCAGCGGGTCGAGGGCGATATCGACGGCCGGGCCATGGCCGGTGCCCACTTCCTCGCCGATGAAGAGCATCGGCGCCTCGTCGCGCTCGCCCTCGCCGATGACGACGACGCCGGCGATGTCGAGCAGGTTGAGCTGGTCGCGCATGGCGTTGACCGCGGCCTGGTCGGCTGCCTTCTCGTCGCCGCGCCCGATCAGGCGGGCCGAGGCGAGGGCAGCGGCCTCGGACACACGGGCCAGGCCCAGCGAAAGCATTCGGTCATGAAATTGTGCGGCGTCTGCCATGGTCACTTTCCTCGAGGGTGCAAGATCTCCGACCCCTCCCTATCGGAACGGGAGGGGGGGATCAAACTTCTTCGATGCGGATCGCCACAGGCTCGCCGACGAGGACGCCGGTCCCGCCAAACCGGCTCATCGCATGGGAAATGTCGTCTCGCGTGGCCTTGTGGGTGACGATCAGGACGGGGGCGTGCCCGCCCTCGTGCCCGTACTGGCGCATGCGGTCGATCGAGATGCCGGCCTCGCCGAGCGCGGTCGCGATCTTGGCGAGCGCGCCCGGCTTGTCGAGGAGCGTCATGCGCAGATACCAGGGTGCGGGCGCCGCGACCTTGGCGGGCACCGCCTCGACGAGGCTTGTTGCCGGGCGGCCGAAGCTGGGGATGCGCAGCCCGCGCGCGAGGTCAATCACGTCTCCCATCACGGCGCTCGCCGTCGGGCCTTCGCCCGCGCCGGGGCCGCGCAGCACGATCTGGCCGACCGAGTCCCCCTCGAGAACCACCATGTTGGTCCCGCCCTGAAGCTGGCCGAGCGGACTGTCGGCGGGCACGAGGCAGGGCGTCATGCGCTGCTCGAGCCCGCGGCCCGAGACCTGGGCCACGCCCAGAAGCTTGATGCGGAAGCCGAGGTCGCCCGCATGGCGGATGTCGTCGATCGAGATCTGGCCGATCCCCTCGAGCTGCACGTCGTCGAAGCTGACGCGGGTGCCGAAGGCGATCGCGGCCAGGAGCGAGAGCTTGTGGCCCGCGTCGATCCCGCCCACGTCGAGGTTCGGATCGGCCTCGAGATAGCCGAGCTGGCGGGCCTCCTCGAAGACATGCTCGTAGGGCAGGCCCGCGGTCTCCATCCGGGTCAGGATGTAGTTGCAGGTGCCGTTCATCACGCCCATCACCCGGCGCATCTGGTTGCCGGCGAGCCCCTCGGTCAACGCCTTGATGACCGGAATGCCGCCCGCGACGGCGGCCTCGAAGCGGATGGCGAGGCCCGCGGCCTCGGCCATCTCGGCCAGCGCCTGCCCGTGATGGGCAAGGAGGGCCTTGTTCGCGGTCACCACGTCCTTGCCCGCGGCCAGCGCGGCCTCGGTCGAGGCCCGCGCCGCCCCTTCGGCCCCGCCCATCACCTCGACGAAGATGTCCACGTCCTCGCGCCGGGCGAGAGAAACGGCGTCGGTCTCCCAGGCATAGCCTGACAGGTCCGCGTCACGGTTCTTCGAACGGTCGCGGGCGCAGACCGCGGTGACGACGACGGGTCGGCCCGCGCGTGCCGAGATCAGGTCGGCGTGCCGCTGGATGATCTTGACCACCCCGATGCCGACGGTGCCAAGACCGGCAATACCAAGACGCAGGGGGGCAGCCATGAAACCTCCGAAAACCGTGAACCGGCAGCGTGCGCCGGGCTGTCATGGCAGGTCTGTTAGCCCGTCGCGACGGGAAGAGCAACGCGCCTCAAGGCTGCGCCGGGGGAGCCTGCAGCGCGGCCGCGCGCGCACGGAGGGCGGCTGCGCGCGCCTCGAGCGAGGCCTCCGTGTCGCTCGTGACCGTGGCAGTGCCTGCGCGCGCCAGAAGCTCGTCGAGCGGCAGCAGCGGCGGGGCGGGGGCGTCGGCGCGGGCGGACTGCGCCTCGATGACCTCGGGATAATCCGCGCAGGCCCCCAGGAGGAGCATCGCGGCGAGGGTGAGGGCAGGGCGCATCGGTCGCTCCGTTCAAGCGGTCGGACATTAGCCCCCGGGACCCCGCGGCGGCAAGGGCCGACGGATCGCCTGCGGCGTCGCGCATTCGGGGATGGCCCGGCACGGAGCGTCGAGCGGCCCGTCACGGCGACGGGTCCGCCGAATGATCCTGGGCTCGCACGACAGGGAGCCGCCGTCGCTCGCCCCCTTCGCGGCTGGCGGTGCCACGCGCCGGATCCTCGCCGCCCGGTTACGCGTCCGGCTGCTTGCGGTGCCGCGAACATGGCCAGGGAGAACGGGCGGCCTAGGCCAGTGGGCGCTTGAACTGAACCAGCGTTCAGATAATCCTGCCGTCATGGCACGCAAGGCAGGATCCCACGCCGAGACGACCGGCCCGCGCGTGCGCGCGGCGGCGCAGCGGCTGATTGCCCGCCACGGCTATGCCGCGGTCTCGATGCGCCAGATCGCGGCCGAGGTGGGAGTGCAGGCCGGCGCCCTCTATCTCTACACGCCGGACAAGCAGACGCTGCTGTTCGACCTGATGCGGATTCACATGGAGGAGTTGCTCGCCGCCTGCGCAGCTCTTCCTGCGCCTGCCGATCCCTGCGCGGCGCTCGAGCAGTTCGCGCGGTTCCACATCGGCTATCACATCGACCGTCCCGAAGCGGTCTTCATCGCCTACATGGAGCTGCGGAACCTGAGCCCAGAGAACTTCGCTGCCATCGAGGACCTGCGCCGGCGCTACGAGCAGCGTCTCGCGACCATCCTGGCCGAAGGCGTGGCGCAGGGCAGCTTTGCGCTGCCGGATGTGCGTCTGGCGACGCGCGCCGTCATCGCAATGCTCACCGGCGTCACGAACTGGTTTCGCGACATGGGGCCGTTGACGCGGGACGAGGTGGCGGCATGTTACGCCGACATGGCCCTGAGGGCGGTCGGCGCGGCGCGGTGAGGGATCTGCACCCTCGTCTTCCGGTCTCGGAGCAGCGGCCCGGCGTCAGCGCGCAGCCGTCACGAGACCGCGCCGCAATCCACGTATTCCTTGCAGACCTTGATGACGAAGCGGGGTCGTGTAACCACTGTCTCGTCGAACGTGATCTCGTCGAGGCCGATCGTGACGCCACTGAGCGTGAAGGGGCTGAAGACCGGCTGGTAATCGTAACTGGCTTCCACCACGATGACCGTCTCGAGATTCACGAGTGTCGGAAGGTGTGACTCGATCTTGCTGATCGTGCCCGTGTTCAGTGGCGGCAGGGCCACGTTATCCGACGAGTAGGACCACATCACGTAGTAGGCGCTCGTGGTCGGGTTCCAGCCGACGCTGGTGTAGCGGGCCACCGGATCGCCGCGGCCGCCGATCAGGTAGTCCATGAGGTCGAACATGCCGTCCAGCTCATCTTCGTTCACTTCGCCGGTGGAGCGGGAGAGGGCGTCGGAGACCACGAAGGCCGCCTTCTGCACCCGGTTCATCGTCGCGTAGGTCTGCCAGAAGGTATACATTCCCAGCCAGGCCCAAAGCAGGATGGGAAGAACGATCACGAACTCGGACAGCATCGTGCCGCTCTCGTTCGAGGCGAAGTGCCGGATGGCCGAGGCGCGCTTTGCAATCAGTGTCGGGCGGAACATGTCAGGGCTCGTTCACGAACGCGGAATACGCGACGACGTAGTATCCGCCTTTTCCATCCTTTGGCAGCCCGGCGGCAATTCCTGTCGAAGGGAACATCGCGTCGGCGGGCACGCAGGCGCGCACGACCATGATGTCGTTGGCTACGCCGTAGTCCGGCTCGAGGACCGGGGCGATCGGCTTGCTGCGGTCGACGCAGGTAATGGCATCCGTGGGAAAGTCCCAGATCGCGGTATCGACAAGCGTCAGTTCGATGCGGATCGCCGTCGCACAGTCCTGCATCATGGTCATCTGATCGCAGACGGCTGACTTGAGCTTGTCCAATGTGGGATCCTCGATGAGGCCCACGCGCAGGTCCCGTACCGCCATGTCCAGCGCGCGGTCAAAAAGGACCGAACGGGTCATGTACAGGCCGGATTCCATGGCCGCGAAGAAGATCGACATGATGATCGGGAACACCAGCACGAACTCGACCGAGGCGGTTCCGCCCTCGTCGAGCGCGTGGCGGCGCAACCATCTTGGCCATGCGGTCATTGCGTCAGCCGCAGTTGCTGGATGTTCCGCGCGATAACCGCGAAGGCGTCACTGATTTCCTTGTCCTTGACCTCGAAGAAGTTCGACGGCTTGGTCGCGCAGTATTTCATCGGCGCTGCCGCCGAAGAGTCGGTGTTGAAGGCGATGGTGTAAATGATCACGCCATTCGCCTTGGCGAGGTCGCACTGAGCCTTGAACCGCGCGATGTTGGTGGATGCGGATGTGGGCGTCGTACGATAGGAGGATTTCTGGTTCTGAAGCTCCACCTGCGAATTCAGAAGGACATGGTTGGTGCCGTCGACCGTGTCCGGATCGGATTTGCTGTTGCTTCCGTCGTAATACTCGTTGTCCTTCCTGTCGGAGTCGAAATCCCGCAGGGTGTCCGTATAGGTCGGGCGGACCTGCTCGGTAATCACACCGTCAGTCATGACGATCAGGTATTTCTGGACGTTGGCATCCGGCGTGTTCGGCCAGGCCATGGGGCGTCCGGCGAAGTCCGAGGGAATGGTGGGCAACGTGTCGAAGATGCTCTTCATGTCGGGGTTCAGCAGCAGAAGCCCGTACTTGATGCCCGACTGCGTGCCGGTGCCGTCGTGCAGCCGGATCGATTCAATGTAGGTGCTGAGAGCCGCCTCGTCGTTCTGAGCCACCTGGATCTCTGCTTTCGCGCCGGGGCACCAGCCCCAGTCCATCGTCGGCCAGTCGATCGTCCAGTTCATGAAGTGGGGAACTTGTGGCAGGTTCTTCGAGGGCAGCCCCGCCGAGGCATAGTCGGAAGAGTTGAGGTCGAGGCAGTAGGAGTTGGTGTGCGTGGTCGCGGCACCTCCGAAAGCCTCGTAGAGCTTCCTGCCCACGTTTACATGGCCGGCATACGGGACGACGTTGATCGAGGTGAATTTCTTCGCGTCTCCGGCCAGCACCGTGGCGAAGAACTCCTTGGCGGCGGTGCGCAGCTTGGTGATCTGCATGCCGTTGTTCCGCATCGAACCCGATATGTCGAGCACCAGCGAAATCTCGATGTTGCTGACCGCTTCCTCGGCCGTTGCTCCGGCCGGCGACGAGAGGGTGTCGACGTTCAGCATGTGCATGAAGTAGGTGTCCACGCCGGCCCGCGCATCGGCCCACACACGCTTCGAGTTCAGCGTCGGAGAGTCCGAGTAGGTCTCGCCCAGTCGCTCAGACATCCCGGCCTTGTCGAAGTAATCCTCGACGACCACCTTCGGTTCGCGCACCTGCTTGAGGCTCGCGGCCGCCAGCACCGCACGGTCAAGCGTCTGCTGGGTGCCGGAGCGCGTGTACTCGAAGCGCATCACGTCGATCGCGATGCCGCCGATCATGAGCATCAGGACGAACAGGAAGAGGCCGAACACGAGCATCGAGCCATCTTCGGCGCGCAGGAACCGCAAGCGCGTCTCCCGCCAGCCGACGAAGGGCAGTTTCGAGGAAGGGGAAGAGTGAAAATCGTCCATCAATGGCGTTCCTTGAAACGAGCCCCTTGCCTGCGGCGCGACAACATCCGAAAGCAGGGGACTGGCTCATCTAACGGATTGGTTGGGGCAGAATTGTGGCGTTTCGCAAGGGGCTTGCGGGAAATGCCCCGTGCCAGGAAACGATCGGCGGAAGCGGCTGCGGATTGTCGAGCCGGCGGCGCGATTCGGATCTGGCCGGAGGGGGTTGTCGGCAGTCCGCGAATCGACTCTCGCGGCGCGGAGGTGACGAGACCGCCCTTCCGGACTAGCTAAGGGCCGGGGGCGCAGTCCGCGCCCGTTGCCAGGAGGAGGCACCCATGCATCTCGCAGAGCCCAGTTTCCGCGAATCCGTCGATCTGATGTTCAACCGCGCCGTGGCGCTGATGGATCTCTCGCCGGGTCTCGAGGAGAAGATCCGGGTCTGCAACTCCACCTATACGGTGCGCTTCGGGGTCCGGCTGCGCGGCAAGATCTTCACCTTCACCGGATACCGCTCGGTTCATTCCGAGCATATGGAGCCGGTCAAGGGCGGGATCCGCTTCGCCCTGTCGGTGAGCCAGGACGAGGTCGAGGCGCTGGCGGCGCTGATGACCTACAAATGTGCGCTGGTCGAGACGCCCTTCGGCGGCTCGAAGGGCGGGCTCTGCCTGGACCCGCGGGAGTGGGACGAGCACGAGCTCGAGCAGATCACCCGGCGCTTCGCCTACGAGCTTGCAAAGCGCGACCTGATCCATCCGGCCCAGAACGTGCCGGCACCCGACATGGGCACCGGCGAGCGCGAGATGGCCTGGATCGCCGACCAGTATGCCCGGATGAACACGACCGACATCAACGCCCGTGCCTGCGTGACCGGCAAGCCGATCAACGCGGGCGGCATCCACGGACGTGTCGAGGCCACGGGCCGGGGCGTGCAATACGCGCTTCGCGAGTTCTTCCGTCACGGCGAGGACAAGGCGCGCGCGGAGCTGTCGGGCGATCTCGACGGAAAGCGCGTGATCGTGCAGGGCCTCGGCAACGTCGGCTATCACGCGGCGAAGTTCATCTCGGAGGAGGATGGCGCCAAGATCATCGGCGTGATCGAGCGCGACGGTGCACTGGTCAATCCCGACGGCATTCCGATCGAGGACCTTCACCACTGGATGTCCAAGACGGGCTCGATCCGGGGCTTCGCCCATGCCGACTACACCGAAGAGGGCGCGGCGCTGCTCGAAGAGGAATGCGACATCCTCATCCCCGCCGCGATGGAGGGCGTGATCACGCGCGAGAACGCCGCGCGGATCAAGGCGCCGCTGATCATCGAGGCCGCGAACGGGCCGATCACCTTCGGAGCCGACGAGATCCTGCGCCAGAAAGGAACGATCATCATCCCCGATCTCTATGCCAATGCGGGCGGGGTGACGGTCTCCTATTTCGAGTGGGTGAAGAACCTCAGCCATATCCGCTTCGGCCGGATGCAGCGCCGCGCCGAGGAGGCGCGGAGCCGTGCGCTGGTGGAGGAACTCGAGCGGCTCTCGGCCGACCAGGGGCTTGGATGGGAGCTGAAACCGGACTTCAAGCAGAAGTTCATGCAGGGCTCGGACGAGCTTGCCCTGGTGCGCTCGGGGCTCGATGACGCGATGCGCACCGCCTACCAGTCGATGCGCGAGGTGTGGCACGGCGGGGAGGGCGTCGAGGACCTGCGTGTCGCGGCCTATATCGTGGCGATCCGGAGGGTGGCGGCGACCTATCGGTCGAAGGGGCTCTAGGCGGCGGGCAGGCGGGGGCGCTGCCCCCGCACCCCCGGGATATTTCTGCGAGAATGAAGGGACGGGGCAGGGCAGGCAACCGTTCCGCCGATGCGCAAAGGGTGCCGGACGGCTGAGGCGACGCGCCCGGCGGATTCGCCGGTTCGGGGACGTGGCGCGCCGCTGCCATGGCCGCTGGACTCGGAGCCGGGCCGGCACGATAACCGGAAGCATGAGCCTGCCACCCGGATTCCTCGACGAGTTGCGCAACCGCGTCCCGCTCTCTCAGGTGGTCGGGCGGAAGGTGACGTGGGATCTGCGCAAGTCGAACCAGGGCAAGGGCGACTTCTGGGCGCCGTGCCCGTTCCACCAGGAGAAGTCGGCGAGCTTCCACGTCGACGATCGCAAGGGTTTCTACTACTGCTTCGGCTGCCATGCGAAGGGCGACGCGATCGCCTTCGTGAAGGACACCGAGAACGTGGGATTCATGGAGGCGGTCGAGATCCTCGCGCGCGAGGCCGGCATGCCGATGCCCGCACGCGATCCGAGGGCCGCCGAGAAGGCCGACCGGCGGAGCCAGCTTTCCGAAGTCATGGAAGAGGCGGTGAAGTTCTACCGCCTGCAGCTGCGCACTACAGCCGCCGCGGCGGCGCGCGACTATCTCGCCCGTCGCCGGCTCTCTCCCGAGGGGCAGGAGCGGTTCGGCGTGGGATTTGCCCCGGACGGGCGGCAGGCGCTGTATCAGGCGCTGACCGGGAAGGGTATTGCCGCCGATCTGCTTGTCGAGGCGGGGCTCTGCGCCCGACCCGAGGATGGCGGCGCACCCTACGACCGGTTTCGCGACCGCATCATCTTCCCGATCCGGGATGCGCGGGGCAGGGCGATCAGCCTCGGCGGGCGTGCGATGGATCCGGCGGCGCGGGCGAAATACCTCAACGGGCCGGAGACGCCGCTCTTCGACAAGGGGCGCAACCTCTACAACGTCGGGCCGGCCCGCGACGCCGCGGGCAAGGGCCAGCCGCTCGTGGTGGCCGAGGGCTACATGGACGTGATTGCCCTGTCCGAGGCGGGCTTCAAGGCGACGGTCGCGCCACTCGGCACGGCAATCACCGAGGACCAGCTCCGCCTCATGTGGCGCATTCATCCCGAGCCGGTGATCGCGCTCGATGGCGATGCGGCCGGGATACGGGCGGCGCTGCGGGTGGTGGACCTGGCCCTGCCGCTGCTCGAAGCCGGGCAGGGGCTGCGCTTCGCGGTCCTGCCGCCGGGGCTCGATCCAGACGACCTGATCCGGACCGAGGGCGCGGCGGCGATGCAGCGCGTGCTCGACGCGGCGCAGCCGATGGTGGGCCTTCTCTGGCGCCGCGAAACGGACGGGCATGTCTTTGACAGCCCCGAGCGGCGGGCGGCGCTCGACAAGAGGCTGCGCGCGGCCGTGCTGCGGATCGCGGATCCGATGATCCGCCGGCACTATGGCGACGAGCTGAACCGCCTGCGCATGGACCTGTTCGGGTCCGCCACGCCACGCCGCGCCTTCCATCGCGGCGGCAGGCGCGAACCGGCATCCGTCGCGCCGCATGCCTCGACCCGCGCCTCGCTTCTGGCGACCGCGGCGGGCGAGCGGATCGAGGAGGAGATGCGGCTGGCCGTAATCCTTGCCACCTGTGCGCTCCATCCTGCGCTGGTGCACGATTTCGAGACCGCGCTGGAGTCACTGGATCTCGTCGACCCGGATCACCAGATCCTTCGGCGGGCGCTGCTATCGACATCCGGAGAGCCCGAGGCGGTGCGGGCGGAGGTGCGAACGCTGGCGGGCGAGCCCCTTGAAAGGCTGCTCTCGCTGACCCATGTCCGGATCTGTCCGTCCGTGCGACACCCCGGCGATGTCGAGACGGCGCGCATGTGCCTGGCCGAGGAACTGGCCAAGCTCGAGGCGCGCCGGGGCGCACGACAGGAAATCGAGGACGCGGTCGAGGATCTGGCGGGGCTCGTGGACGAGGGCCTCACCTGGCGGCTGTCGCAGGCGGCCGAGGCGCGTCATCGTGCCGAGCGCGCCCGTCTTGACGACTCATCCGACCTTGGCGAAGACCGGGCGGCCCTTTCAAGGTCGTTGCAGGAAATGATCGACCGCCAGATCTGGGTAAAGAAAAGGGGCTGATGCGCTTCCCCCACCTGTGATTCGAGCTATTGATTCGCTATATCGTCCCGACGATTCGACTTTCGCTTCGGCAAGACCACCCTCCGCGCTTCTGAGGAGCATCCATGGCAGTCAAAGACACCGACGACGGCAAACCCGAGGATCAGGACGCCGAAACCTCGCTGGACATGAGCCAGGCCGCCGTCAAGAGGATGATCGCGGAGGCGCGCGAGCGGGGCTACATCACCTACGACCAGCTCAACGCCGTCCTGCCGCAGGATCAGGTCTCGTCTGAGCAGATCGAGGACGTGATGGCCATGCTCTCCGAGATGGGCATCAACGTCATCGAGAACGAGGAAGCCGAAGAGGGCGAGCCGGCCGGCGAACTGGTGGAGCAGGGCACCGGCTCGCGCGAGATCGCCATTGCCGGAACGCAGGGCGAGACGCTCGACCGCACCGACGACCCGGTGCGCATGTATCTGCGCGAGATGGGCTCGGTCGAGCTTCTCAGCCGCGAGGGCGAGATCGCCATCGCGAAGCGGATCGAGGCTGGCCGGAACACGATGATCGCGGGCCTGTGCGAGAGCCCGCTGACCTTTCAGGCCATCACGATCTGGCGCGACGAACTTCTGTCCGAAGACATCCTGCTGCGCGACGTGATCGACCTCGAGGCGACCTTCGGTCGCTCGCTTGACGGCGACGACGACCTGGATGGTCCCGAGATCGACGAGGTGGAAGTCGCTTCTGCCTCCGCCTCTGCCACCCAGCAGGCGCCGCGCCGCACCGCCTCTTCCGAGCCGGAGCTCGACGCTGACGGCAACCCGATCAGCCGGGTCGAGGAGGAGGACGAGGACGACGAGGCCTCGGCCATGTCGCTCGCCGCCATGGAGGCGGCGCTGAAGCCGCGCGTGCTCGAGACGCTCGAGCTGATCGCCCGCGACTACGGCAAGCTTGCCGAGATGCAGACGAAGCGCATGGCGGCCACGCTGAACGACAAGATCCGCTTCACGACCGAGGACGAGGCCGCCTATCAGAAGCTGCGCTCCGAGATCGTGCTGCTGGTGAACGAACTGCACCTGCACAACAACCGGATCGAGGCACTGATCGACCAGCTCTACGGGATCAACCGCAAGATCATGTCGATCAACTCGGCCATGGTGAAGCTGGCCGATGCGGCGCGGATCAACCGTCGCGAGTTCATCGAGGAATATCAGGGCTACGAGCTTGATCCGACCTGGGCCGAGCGGATGGCCGCCAAGTCGGGCCGCGGCTGGCAGACCCTGATGGAAAAGAGCCGCGACAAGGTCGAGGACCTGCGTGGCGACATGGCCCAGGTCGGCCAGTATGTCGGCGTGGACATCTCGGAGTTCCGCCGCATCGTGAACCAGGTCCAGAAGGGCGAGAAGGAAGCCCGGCAGGCCAAGAAGGAGATGGTCGAGGCCAACCTCCGCCTCGTGATCTCGATCGCCAAGAAATACACCAACCGCGGACTGCAGTTCCTTGACCTCATCCAGGAAGGCAACATCGGCCTGATGAAGGCGGTGGACAAGTTCGAATACCGCCGCGGCTACAAGTTCTCGACCTATGCGACGTGGTGGATCCGGCAGGCGATCACCCGCTCGATCGCCGACCAGGCGCGGACCATCCGCATCCCGGTCCACATGATCGAGACCATCAACAAGCTGGTCCGCACCGGCCGCCAGATGCTGCACGAGATCGGCCGCGAGCCGACCCCGGAGGAGCTGGCCGAAAAGCTGCAGATGCCGCTCGAGAAGGTCCGCAAGGTGATGAAGATCGCCAAGGAGCCGATCAGCCTCGAGACGCCGATCGGCGACGAGGAGGACAGCCAGCTCGGCGATTTCATCGAGGACAAGAACGCGATCCTGCCGCTCGACAGCGCCATTCAGGAGAACCTGAAGGAGACGACGACGCGGGTCCTCGCCAGCCTCACCCCGCGCGAGGAGCGGGTGCTGCGCATGCGCTTCGGCATCGGCATGAACACCGACCATACCCTCGAGGAAGTCGGCCAGCAGTTCAGCGTCACGCGCGAGCGCATCCGCCAGATCGAGGCCAAGGCGCTGCGCAAACTCAAGCATCCCAGCCGCAGCCGCAAGCTGCGGAGCTTCCTCGACCAGTAAGGAGCGGTCTCATGATCCGCCGTCTCGCCTTCGCAGCCCTTGCCGCAACGGCCCTCGCCGGACCGGCGTCCGCCTTCATTGCAAAGAACGGGGAGGTCGTGCAGCCCGCGGGCGACGGCACCTTCGTCGTGATGGGCAGCCCGGGGCAGGGACCCGGCGAAAGCTGGTGCGCCGCAGGCGACTACGTGATGTCGCAGGGCCTGCTGCCCACGACGCGGATCTGGCGCCTGAGCGAGCCGCCGCGGCGGCAGGCCGAGGGCGTGCGCTTCGGCCTCTCTTCGCAGGGTGCCGCGAGCAAGACCGGCCTCTTCATCATCGGCGCCAAGGACGCGTCGGTGAGTGCCATCCATGCCCGCGCACTCTGCCGGCAGGATCCGCCTCTCTTCGACTGACGCGCGAGACCTTTTGCGCGCAGGGCCGGCGGATCCGCCGGCCCTTTCGCGTTAGGGACCTCAGACGAGGTTTGTTCTGAAGAAGTCCACGGTTCGCTTCCACGCCAGCTCTGCCGCCTCCTGGTCATATCGGGGCGTGGTGTCGTTGTGGAAGCCATGGTTGACGCCGGGATAGATGTAGGCCTCGTAGCGGACGTTCGCCTCGTCGAGCGCGGCCCTGTAGGCTGGCCAGCCTGCATTGATGCGTTCATCAAGACCGGCGTAGTGGATGAGCAGGGGGCAGCGGATCCGGACCACGTCTCCGGCCTCGGGCTGTCGGCCGTAGAACGGCACCGCGCCGCCCAGGCCCGCAAAGGCCACCGCTGCCGCATTGGCCACGCCGCCGCCGTAACAGAAGCCGGTGATCCCGACGCGCCCGGTCGATCCCTCGTCGCCGGACATGAGATGATCCACGGCCGCGAAGAAGTCGTTCATCAGCTTCTCCGGATCCACTTGCCGCTGAAGTTCGCGACCCCGGTCGTCGTTGCCGGGGTAGCCGCCGACCGAGGTGAGGCCGTCGGGTGCGAAGGCGAGAAATCCCTCCTTGGCAAGCCTCCGTGCCACGTCCTCGATGTAGGGATTGAGGCCACGGTTCTCGTGGACGACCACCACGCCGGGCCATGGCCCGCTGCCCTCGGCCGGTTGCACTCGATAGGCGCGCACCTCGCCATGCCCCTCGGGCGAGGGATAGGTGACATAGGCGGCGGCGATCGCGGGATCGCCCTCCGGGACCTGCTGGGCCAGGGCGTAGTTCGGGCTCATCAGATCCAGCATGGCAGCGGCCGTCAGACCGCCGACCGTGTAGCTCGCCGCCCGGTCGAGGAACTCGCGCTTGGTGATCCGCCCGTGCGCGTAGTAGTCATAGAGCTCCAGCAGCCTGGGGTGGAAGTCCCTTGCCGTCATGCGGGTCATTGCTGTCTCTCCTCCCTCGGCTTCGGTGGCTCCGGCAGACGCACGGATCGCCCGCTCTCCAGAAGCGCCGACTGCCCTTTTCTGCCGACAGCCTAAGCGCGGATGCGGGATCGTCGGCTTCACGGATGCGTCATGAGTCCTCGCGGCCACAGCGGAAGCCCCTTATCTGGGGGGCGATGAATTCCGCTGTGCAACCCATCGGCCTCTGGCTATGGTCTTGTGGATTGCGAGAGGGGCACCCCCGGATCTGACGATCGTGGTGTCCCGCGTCGCGAAGCTGAGGCATGAGGGAGAGGCGATGCGCTGCCCGTTCTGCGGAAACATCGATACGCAAGTGAAAGACAGCCGCCCGGCCGAGGATCATGTCTCGATCCGCCGCCGCCGTTTCTGCCCGGCCTGCGGCGGCCGGTTCACCACCTACGAGCGGGTGCAGCTGCGCGACCTCGTCGTGATCAAGTCTTCGGGCAAGCGCGAGGATTTCGACCGGACGAAGCTGGAACGCTCGATCCGCATCGCCATGCAGAAGCGCCCCATCGAGCCCGAGCGGATCGACCAGATGATCTCGGGCATCGTGCGGCGGCTGGAAAGCCTCGGCGATACCGACATCCCCTCGAAGGTCATCGGCGAAATCGTGATGGAAAGCCTCGCAAGGATCGACACCGTGGCCTACGTCCGGTTCGCGAGCGTCTACAAGAACTTCCAGGCGGCGGACGATTTCGACAAGTTCGTGTCCGAACTGCGTCCCTCGGCACCCGCGGAAGAGTGACCGACGCCGACCATATGGCCCATGCGCTGCGCCTCGGCGCACGGGGCCTGGGGAGGACCTGGCCCAATCCCGCAGTTGGCTGCGTGGTCGTGAAGGCGGGCCGCGTCGTCGGCCGCGGCTGGACACGCCCCGGCGGCCGGCCCCATGCCGAACCGGTGGCCCTGGCCGCGGCCGGCACGGCGGCGCTTGGCGCTACGGCCTATGTCACGCTCGAGCCCTGCGCCCATCATGGCCGGACGCCGCCCTGTGCCGAGGCGCTGGTTGCGGCCGGCATCGCGCGGGTGGTGACCGCGACCGGCGACCCGGATCCGCGCGTCTCCGGCCGCGGCCATGCGCTGCTCCGGGCAGCTGGGATCCTCGTGACCGAGGGGGTGCTGGAGGCCGAGGCGCGTTCCGCCAACGCGGGCTTCCTCAAGCGCGTGACGCAGGGCCTGCCCTTCGTTACGCTGAAGCTCGCCTCGACCGTGGACGGCAGCATCGCCACGGCCTCGGGCGAGAGCCGATGGATCACCGGAACGCTCGCCCGGCGCGCCGCCCATGCGATGCGGATGCGGCACGATGCGGTGATGGTCGGCGTGGGAACCGCGCTGGCCGACGACCCGGACCTTTCGGTGCGCGACCTCGGGGCCCGGCACCAGCCGGTGCGGATCGTGGTGGACCGCCTCCTGCGTCATGCCCCCGACAGCCGCCTCGGTCGCACGGCGCGGCAGGTGCCCGTCTGGCTCTGCCATGGTGCGGATGCCCCCGAGCAGGCTCGCGAGGGCTGGCGGGCGGCAGGCGCCATCCTGCTCGAATGTGCAGCCGGGCCGGACGGCCTCGACGTGCGCTCGGTGATGCAGCGACTCGCCGCGGAAGGGCTGACGCGGATCTTCTGCGAAGGAGGGGCGCGGCTCGGTGCGGCGCTGGTGCGGGCCGGGCTCTGCGATGAACTGATCTCGTTCACCGCAGGCAAGCTGATTGGCGAGGAGGGGCGCGGCGCGATGGGGCCTCTGCGCCTGCTCCATCTGGCGGATGCCCCGGCTTTCGGGCTTGTTTCGGTCGAGACGGTCGGAGTGGACCTGCTCGCGCGTTGGCGACCGCTCTGACGCCGGTCGTCCGGCGAAAGCCGGAGGACGCGTTCCGCCCTTCATTCTCGCTCAAATATCCTCGGGGGGTGCGGGGGGCAGACGGCCCCCCGCGTCTTCCGCAGCGCCGCCGGTTGCCCGTGCCGGGAGCCCGCTACACCTTCGGCCCGCTACGGCCCCACCCTCCGGGACGATGCTTCACCAGTGGCCGGCGCTCTCCATCGAGGCCCAGGGCTCTGCCGGAGGCAGCGCTTCGCCCATCTGCAGAAGTTCGACCGACACATTGTCGGGGCTGCGGACGAAGGCCATGTGCCCGTCGCGCGGCGGGCGGTTGATCGTGACCCCTGCCACCTGCAGCTTCGCGCACATGTCGTAGATGTCCTCGACGGCATAGGCGAGATGGCCGAAGTGGCGGCTGTCCGAGGGCAGCCCCTCGTCGCCGTCCCAGTTGAAGGTGAGCTCGACCGGGCAGTCCGGCTGACCGGGCGGTGCCATGAAGACGAGCGTGAAGCGGGCCTTCTCGTTCTCGATCCGGCGTGTCTCCTCGAGGCCGAGCAGGCGGAAGAACTCCATGCTCTTCTCGAGGTCGAGCACCCGGACCATGGTGTGAAGATATCTGACCTGCATGGGGGCTCCCTTCTGGCTGTGTCGGCGGGCAAGCTAGCACGAGCCGGCAGAAAGGAAATGATCCCGTCCGTCGGGCGAAGGATCGGCTGGACGCAATCACGTCCACCGCGGGTCGGGAAGGGCAGGCATGTGGCCATTGCCTGCCTGTTGCATTGCCCCTGTTCTGCGGAGGCGGGGCGCGCGGCTTGTCTTCCGAACGCGGTTGTCGCCCCGGCCTTGCATCTGATAGCAAGCCACCGGGGGCTCTGCCCCCGGACCCCCGGGATATTTTGGCGAGAATGAAGACCAGGCCGGGGGCGGCAGCGGCAGGAGGGGCGGCGTGGGGCATCCGGAGCAGCAATATCTCGACCTTCTGGCGCAGGTGCTGGCTCTGGGCGACCGGCGCGTTGACCGGACCGGCGTGGGTACGCTCTCGCTTTTCGGCGCGATGCTGCGCTTCGACCTGTCGGACGGTTCGGCGCCGATCCTGACCACGAAGAAGGTGTTCTGGAAGACCGCGGTGAAGGAGATGCTCTGGTTCCTGACCGGGGGCACCAACATCCGGCCGCTCCTGCAGGAGAACGTGCGGATCTGGAGCGACTGGCCGCTGGCCGCCTACCGGCGTGCCACGGGCGAGCAGATCGGGCAGGCCGAGTTCGAGGCGCGGGTGTTGGCGGACGAGGACTTCGCGGCCCGCTGGGGAGAGCTCGGCCCGGTCTACGGCAAGCAGTGGCGGCGCTGGCTCGGGCCCGACGGGCGCGAGCACGACCAGATCGCGGGACTGATCGAGACGCTGCGCAGCAACCCCTCCAGCCGCCGAATGCTGTTCCACGCCTGGAACGTGGCCGAGGTGGGGCAGATGGCGCTTCCGCCCTGCCACATGGTCTATCAGTATCACGTGACGTCCGACGGGCGGCTGAACGCGCTGCTCTACCAGCGTTCGGTGGATCTGCTGCTCGGTGCGCCGTTCAACTTCGTGGGTGCCGCCGCCTTGCAGCTGATGATCGCGCAGCAGGCGGATCTTCGGCCCGGCGAACTGGTCTGGGTGGGCGGAGACACGCATCTCTACCTCAACCATCTCGAGCAGGCGCGCGAGCAGGTTTCGCGCAGCCCGCGGGACTGGCCGCGGATGCGGCTGCTGCGGCGGGCCGAGAGCATCGACGACTACCGGATCGGCGATTTCGCGGTGGAGGGCTACGACCCGCATCCGGCGATCCTGGCGGAGGTGGCGGTCTGATGTTGTCCCTTGTGGTGGCGCGGGCGAAGGGCGGGGCGATCGGGAAGGACGGCACGATTCCCTGGGCAGCGCCCGAGGATCTGGCCTTCTTCCAGCGCGAGACGGTCGGCGGTGCGGTGATCATGGGGCGGCGCACCTGGGAGAGTCTTCCGAAGAAGCCCCTGCCGCGACGGATGAACATCGTGGTCACGTCGCGGGTGCTGGAGGGGGAGGCGCTGTTCACGACCCTCGATGGCGCGATCCCCGCCGCGCAGGCGGCGGGACACGCGCGGATCTACTCGATCGGCGGCGCGGGGATCTTCGCGGCGCATCTGCCCGTCGCGGACCGGTTGCTCGTCACCGAGGTCGATCTGGAAGTCGCCGGTGCCGATACCTTCTTTCCGGACTTCGATCCGGCCGAATGGGCACTCGCCTCGCAGATCGAGCTTCGCGCAGCGTCACCTGCCTGCGTCCTTTACGAATACCTGCGCCGGCGCTGATACTGGGGCGGTCTGCCGCTTCCAGAGGAGAACCGCCGCATGAGTCTCGCCGTCCTCGTCCTCGTCACCGGCCTCGTCTTCGCGGGGCTCGATGCCGTGATGCTGTCGCGCTTCATGAAGCCCCTGTTCGAGGCCCACATCGGGCCGCTGATGCTCGACAGCCCGCGGATGGTGCCGGCCGTGATCTTCTACGTCGGGTATATTGCCGGGCTGATCTGGCTCGTCTCCTGGCCCGCGCTTCGCGAGGGGGCGCCGATGCAGGCGCTGGTCGCAGGCGCGGTGCTCGGGGCGGTTGCCTATGGCACCTACGAGCTCACCAGCTACACGATCCTGCGCGACTGGCACCCGACGATGGTGGTGGTGGACCTTCTCTGGGGCACCGTCCTGACAGGCGTTTCCGCAGGGGTGGGCGTCGCGGTCACACGTTGGATCGCGCCCGTCTGAGGGTTCTTGCGCAGCCGCGCGTTTCTGGCATCACTGATGCCGAAATTCGCGATGACAGGCGTTCTCCATGATCCTCTACGGCATTTCCACCTGCGACACCTGCAAGAAGGCGCTCAAGGCGCTGGAGGGCGCGGGCCACAACGTCGAGTTCCGCGACGTGCGCGCGGCACCCCTCAGCGAGGGCGAGATCTCGGAGCTTGTGACGGAATTCGGTGATGCGCTGGTCAACAGGCAGTCGACGACCTGGCGGGGGCTCTCGGACTGGCTCAAGGCCTCCGAGCCCGAGGCGCAGATCGCGGCGCAGCCGACGCTCATGAAAAGGCCGGTCATCCGCACGGAGGAAGGGCTGTTCCTGGGATGGGATACGGGTGTCCAGCGTCGGCTTCTGGGGTGAAACAGCCCACGGGGCGGCAGGCTGTCTCGTAATCACGCGCGCGCGTCGTGGCGTTACAGCAGCCGCAGGTCGCCCGCCGAGGAGCGGCCGTCGCGGCCGGACTGCAGCTCGTAGCCGATCTTCTGGTTGTCGCTGAGCCCCTTGAGGCCGGCACGTTCCACCGCCGAGATGTGGACGAACACGTCCTTGCCACCATCATCGGGGGCGATGAAGCCAAAGCCCTTCGTACTGTTGAACCATTTCACGGTGCCGGTCGGCATTCCGTCTCTCCCTTCGTCAGCCTTCACCCGGGCGACATTGCCACGGGCCGTGCATCCAGGTTCTCCGCATTAGCCCTGGAAACAGGAAAGCGTCAGAACGTCTGTTGTCACGTCGAAAGGATGCCAAAGACCTGCCGAAAATCAAGCGGCAATGGAAAAGTCGTGCAGAACAAGCATTTGTTCTGCACGCGGGCAAAAGCATCACGGCGGCGTTTCGAAGTGGTCTTGTGGCGATCAATACCTGCATTAGAGCGCAGATTTGAAACGCACGCACGAGGCCAATTGCCGCGCGACAGGCGAGGGAACAATGCCCCAAGAGGTTGATAAACTTCTGTATTGCGGGAATCCGCAGCGGGCTTCCTCGAAGCTCGCCGAGGGGGGCTCGCGGGACGGCAGACGGCCGTGGACCGGTGGCCGGCGGACGGGCCGCCGGCGCCCTCATGCCAAAGTCTGATGAAGCTGTCGGCGGATGAGCGACATCCCGCCGACAGCAGAGAATCACCCGGGGATGCGGGCATCCCCGGCTAGGGTCTCGACGGCCTGATCGAGAGACAGCGACTCCGTCCGGGTCTCCCCGAGGCGACGGACGGACACCGTGCGACCCTCGACCTCCTGCATGCCGATGGCAAGGATGACCGGCACCTTGCCCACGGAATGCTCGCGAACCTTGTAATTGATCTTCTCGTTCCGCGTGTCGGCCTCGGCGCGCACGCCACGGGCGCGCAGGGCCGCGACCACTTCGGCCACGTAAGCGTCGGCGTCCGAGACGATCGAGGCCACCACCACCTGCCGCGGCGCGAGCCAGAACGGCAGCTTGCCGGCATAGTTCTCGATCAGGATGCCGATGAAGCGCTCGAAGCTGCCCAGGATCGCCCGGTGCAGCATGTAGGGCCGGTGCTTGCCGCCGTCCTCGCCGATATATTCCGCGCCGAGGCGCGTGGGCAGGTTGGGGTCAACCTGGAAGGTGCCGCACTGCCACTTGCGCCCGATGGCGTCGGTCAGCTTGAAATCGAGCTTCGGCCCGTAGAAGGCGCCTTCGCCCGGATCGATCTCGTAGGGGACGCCGACCTTGCGGATCGCGTTCTCGAGCGCCGTCTCCACCGTATCCCAAGCCTCGTCCGAGCCGATGCGCACCTCGGGGCGGGTGGAGAGCTTGATCTCGAAGCTGTCGAAGCCGAGGTCCTTGTAGACGCTGGAGAGCAGCTCGATGAACGAGGCGCATTCGCCCTCGATCTGGTCCTCGGTGCAGAAGATGTGGGCGTCGTCCTGCGTGAAGCCGCGCACCCGCATCAGCCCGTGCATCGAGCCCGACGACTCGTAGCGGTGGCACGAGCCGAATTCGGCCAGGCGCAGCGGCAGGTCGCGGTAGGACTTCAGGCCCTGGTTGTAGACCTGCACGTGGCAGGGGCAGTTCATCGGCTTCAGCGCGTTGATGCGCTTTTCCTTGGCATGTTCCTCCTCGACCTCGACGATGAACATGTTCTCCTTGTAGGCCTCCCAGTGGCCTGAGGCCTCCCACAGCTTGCGGTCCACCACCTGCGGGGTGCGGATCTCCTTGTAGCCGGCCTGACGCAGCCGGCCGCGCATGTAATCTTCCAGCGTGCGGTAGATCTGCCAGCCGTTCGGGTGCCAGAACACCATGCCCGGCGCCTCTTCCTGAAGATGGAACAGCTCCATCTCCTTCCCGAG
Organism: Rhodobacter sp. NSM; assembly: GCF_052244495.1. NCBI lineage: Bacteria > Pseudomonadati > Pseudomonadota > Alphaproteobacteria > Rhodobacterales > Rhodobacter > Rhodobacter sp. NSM. Next base: position 469,518 of record NZ_JBQPXH010000003.1, on the reverse strand, counting down.
CTTGCGGTGGTCGCGCTTCGCGGCCTCTTCCAGCATGTGGAGATAGGCCTTCAGCTCGTCGCGGGTCTTGAAGGCCACGCCATAGATGCGCTGGAGCTGCTTGTTGTTGCTGTCGCCGCGCCAGTAGGCGCCGGCCACCGACATCAGCTTGAACGCATCCGCCGGAACCTGCCCTGTGTGCTGGAGGTGCGGCCCGCGGCAGAGGTCCTGCCAGTTCCCGTGCCAGTACATGCGGATCTGCTGGTCGGCGGGGATCGCCTGCACCAGCTCGACCTTGAAGTTCTCGCCGCGGCCTTCGTAGTAGGCGATGGCGCGGTCGCGGTCCCACGTCTCGGTCTTCACCGCGTCGCGGGCGTTGATGATCTCCTTCATCCGCTTCTCGATCGCGCCGAGGTCGTCGGGCGTGAAATGCTCTTCGCGGTCGAAGTCGTAATACCATCCGTTCGCCACGACCGGGCCGATGGTGACCTTGACGTCCGGCCAGAGCTCCTGCACCGCGCGGGCCATGATGTGGGCGAGGTCGTGCCGGATCAGCTCCAGCGCCTGCGCCTCGTCGGCCATGGTGTGGATCGCGATCTTCGCGTCGGCGGTCAGCGGCCATTGCAGGTCGGTGTGCCGGCCGTCCACGCTGGCCGAGATCGCCTTCTTCCCGAGGCTGGTCGAGATCGAGGCCGCCACTTCGGCAGGGGTGATGCCGGCGGGAAACTCGCGTGCGTTGCCGTCGGGAAATGTGAGGGAAATCTGGGCCATTGCGGCTCTCCTCGTCGGTTCGGCGCCTACGATTGCGCCCGGTTGCGGGTCATGTGCGGACCGCTTCTGCGCCGCGCATCGGGGAAAGTCAACGCGACACGGCCCTTTCCGGCGCGGGATTGGCCGCAGAGGTGGTCTGCGGACCCGTGCTTTGATAAGGCTCGAAGAAAAGGAGGTGCCCATGTCAGATCCCGATTTCCTCGTGACGCCAGAAGGCCGCCGCATCGCCTACCGTCTGACCGACGGGCAGGGGCCCGCCGTCGTCTTCTGCGGTGGCTTCAAGTCGGACATGGAGGGGACGAAGGCGCTCCACCTGCAGGCATGGGCGGAGCGGTCAGGCCGCGCCTTCCTGCGCTTCGACTACTCGGGCCACGGGCAATCCGAAGGCGCCTTCCTCGAGGGCGCGATCGGAGACTGGTTCGAGGATGCCCGCGCTGCCTGCGGGCTGCTTGCCGGGCCTCTCGTGCTGGTCGGATCGTCCATGGGGGGCTGGATCTCGCTTCTTCTCGCCCGCGCGATGCCCGAGCGGATCGCGGGATTCGTCGGGATCGCCGCCGCGCCGGACTTCACCGAGGACAGCATGTGGACGGGCTTCAACGCGGCGCAGCGCGAGGCGCTGCAGCGGGTCGGGCAGGTGGTCATGCCGTCAGACTATTCCGAAGAACCCTACATCATCACGCGCCGGCTGATCGAGGAGGGACGCGACCGACTCGTCCTGCGGGAGCCTCTGGACCTGCCGTTTCCGGTCCGGCTGCTGCAGGGAACGGCGGACGAGGACGTGCCGCCATCGGTGGCCCTGCGGCTTCTGGACCATGCCGTTTCGCCCGACATGCGGCTCACGCTCGTGAAGGGGGCCGATCATCGCTTCTCGACGCCCGCCTGCCTGTCCCTGATGGAGGCAACGCTCGAGGAGGTTCTCGCGGCTTGAGCCGCAAGGCCTGGCCGGGCGTCTTGCCTCGCGGCAAGGCGCGAGGCTGCTTGCAGGACGCAACTGCCGGCGAGCCCCCTCGTGGCCGCGCACAGGTCGGGGAGTCGCGGCCGCACGGGCCCGGGGAAGGCCCGCCCTTGACGACGCAAGGCCGCCCTGTCTTGCCCGCACCGGACCGGCACGGCATCCGACGTTCGGCACCGGATGCCGTCGGAATGCTCAGCCGTTGGCCGCGGCCGGCACGATCTTGGGCTTCGGCCTCGGCGCGTTGGCGTCTATGAAGCTCAGGACCAGCGGACGGATGTTCAGGCGCCAGCTCTTGCCCGCGAAGATGCCGTAGTGCCCCGCCTCGGGCTCGAGGTGGCTGGCCTTCTTCGAATCGGGCAGCCCGGTCAGCAGCTTCAGCGCGGCAACACACTGGCCGGGCGCCGAGATGTCGTCTTTCTCGCCCTCGACGGTCTTGACCGCAACATCGGTGATTGCGCCGATGTCCACCCGCTTGCCGGCGACCGTGAACTCGTTCTTCGCGATCTCGCGGTTCTTGAAGACGCGCTCCACCGTCGAGAGGTAGAACTCGGCCGTCATGTCCATCACGGCGAGGTATTCGTCGTAGAAGCGGTTGTGCGCATCGTGGTCCGAGGCCTGACCGCGCGCCACGCGCACGATCTGCTCCTGAAAGGCCTTGGAATGGCGCTCCATGTTCATCGAGATGAAGCTCTGGAGTTGCAGGAGGCCGGGATAGACCATCCGGCCAGCACCCATGTACTTGAAGCCCACGCGCTGGATCGCGAGCTGTTCGAGTTGCCCCATCGTGATGCGCCGCCCGAAATCCGTGACTTCGGTCGCGGCGGCATCCGGGTCGATCGGGCCGCCGATCAGCGTCAGGGTGCGCGGCTGCTCTTCGGGGTGCTCTCCGGCGAGATAGGCGGTCGCCGCCAGAACCAGCGGTGCGGGCTGGCAGACTGCGATCACGTTGGTGTCCGGCCCGAGGGCACGCATGAACTCGACGATGTAGAGCGTGTAGTCCTCGACGTCGAACTTGCCGCAGGACACCGGAATGTCACGGGCATTGTGCCAGTCCGTCACATAGACGTCGCAGTCCGGCAGCAGACTGAGAACCGTCGAGCGCAGGAGCGTCGCGTAGTGGCCCGACATGGGCGCCACCAGCAGCACCTTCCGCGCCATCGGCGCACGACGGCGGACGAAGAACTGGATCAGATTGCCGAAAGGCTTTTCCACGACAGTGCGGATATCGACCAGATGGTCCTGCCCGTCGTCGCCGACGATCGAGCGGATGCCCCAGTCAGGCTTGGCCACCATGCGGGCGAAGCTGCGCTCCGTCACCTCACCCCAGGCGGCGGTGAGTGCCAGCATCGGATTCATGGAGAGGGCGAAGACGGGATAGGAGGCCATCGCCCGTGCAGTCGCGCCCAACCACTCGTTGGTGTTGCGCGCACTCTCCATGACGTCATAGGTTGTCATATATTTCATTCGGTATCCCTGCCCGGTGGAGGCGCTGTGTTCCTGCAGTTCTCCGCCAAGGGCGGGCACACGATGCTGCATGGCAGCAAAAGAGGGGGGAAAAGTCAATATGGCAACCGAAGAGCAGTCCCCGGGTGCGGCCCGCGACGCGCAGTTCGAGCGTCTGAACGCCAACCTGGCGCGCATCGACGAGTTGTCGAAGCGGCTGACCGCCGCGCTCACGAAGCGCAAGTTGTCCGACCCCGCGCTCCACGGACCCTCGGGCGACGTCTTCCTGAAGGCGATGACGGCCTACATGGCCGAAATGATGCAGAACCCCGCCAAGATCCTCGAGCATCAGATCAGCTTCTGGGGCAAGAGCCTGAAGCACTACGTCGAGGCGCAGCAGCAGCTCGTGAAGGGTGAGCTGAAGCCGCCGCCGGACCAGACCCCGAAGGACCGGCGCTTCTCGAACCCGCTCTGGCAGACGCATCCGTTCTTCAACTATCTCAAGCAGCAGTACCTGATGAACGCCGAGGCCGTGCATCAGGCCGTCGACGCGCTGGAGCAGATCGAGCCCTCGGACAAGAAGCGGGTCGAGTATTTCTCGCGCCAGATCGTGGACCTGTTCTCGCCCACCAACTTCTTCGGCACCAACCCCGATGCTCTCGAGCGCGCGATCGCGACCGATGGCGAGAGCCTCGTGCAGGGGCTCGAGAACCTCGTGCGGGACATCGAGGCGAACAACGGTGACCTGCTGGTGACGCTTGCGGACCGCGAGGCCTTCCAGGTGGGCCAGAACATCGCCACCACCGAAGGGTCGGTCGTCTACCGCAACCGCATGTTCGAGCTCATCCAGTACAAGCCCACGACCGAGACGGTCTACGAGACGCCGCTGCTGATCTTTCCGCCCTGGATCAACAAGTTCTACATCCTCGACCTCAAGCCGCAGAACTCGCTGCTGAAATGGCTCGTGGACGAGGGCTTCACCGTCTTCGTCGTCTCCTGGGTCAACCCCGATGCGGCCTATGCGGGCATCGGCATGGACGACTACATCCGCGAAGGCTACATGCGCGCCATGGCCGAGGTGCGCTCGATCACCAAACAGAAGCAGATCAACGCCGTCGGATACTGTATCGCGGGAACGACCCTCAGCCTGACGCTCGCTCACCTGCAGAAGGCGGGCGATCCCTCGGTGCGGTCCGCCACCTTCTTCACCACGCTCACCGACTTCTCGGATCCGGGCGAGGTGGGCGTGTTCCTGAACGACGATTTCGTCGACGGAATCGAGCGTCAGGTGGCCGTGGACGGGATCCTCGACAAGACCTTCATGTCGCGGACCTTCAGCTACCTGCGGTCGAACGACCTGATCTATCAGCCCGCGATCAAGAGCTACATGATGGGCGAGGCCCCGCCCGCCTTCGACCTGCTTTACTGGAACGGCGACGGGACCAACCTGCCCGCGCAGATGGCCGTGGAGTACCTGCGCGGCCTCTGCCAGCAGAACCGGCTGGCCGGCGGGACCTTCCCGGTGCTGGGCGGGCCGGTCGGCCTCAAGGACATCACGCTGCCTGTCTGCGGAGTGGCCTGCGAGACCGACCACATCGCCCCCTGGAAGAGCAGCTTCAACGGGCTCCGCCAGTTCGGCTCCGAGGACAAGACCTTCATCCTGTCTGAATCCGGTCACGTCGCCGGCATCGTGAACCCGCCGAGCCGGAAGAAGTACGGGCATTATGTGAACTCGGGTCCGATGACGACTCCCGAGGCCTTCCGCGAGGGGGCGGAGTTCCATGAAGGCTCCTGGTGGCCCCGGTGGGGGGGCTGGCTCGCCGAGCGTTCGGGGAAACGGATCGCCGCTCGTCAGCCGGGCGATTCGAAGCATCCGGCCCTCGCACCCGCGCCCGGAAGCTACGTGGTGGCCCAGCCCGCGGGCTGAGGCCACCGCCATTCGGCCGTCCTGCCGCGTCTTTCCCCTCCATGCGGCGAAAAAATGCTGCGTCGCAGAATTAGTGGTTGATTTGCTGCAGCGCAGCATTTATATCCAGTGCACAGGATAACCGGGCATGAGCCCGCTCGCAGGAGACAAGGCAATGACCAAGACCCCCGACTTCACCAAAGTGATGCAAGACATGATGGCCGCTTTCCCGGTCGACTCGTCGGCGATGCAGAATGCGTTCAAGACCCAGGCCGCGATGGCCGAGAAGATGTCGAAGGTGACCCTCGAGGCCGCCGAGAAATCGACCGAGATCACCGCCAAGTGGGCCAAGGACACGATCGCGAAGTTCGGCGACCTGGCGAAAGCCAAGTCGGAACCGACCGAATATACCAAGGCTGCCACGGACTTCGCCTCGGCCGCGGCTGAAATGGCTGCCGAGAACCTCGCCGCCTTCGCCGAGGTGGCCAAGAAGGTCCAGATGGAAACCGTCGAGCTGATGCTGGCCGCCGGCAAGGACATGCAGGACGACGCCACCGCCGCCGTAAAAAAGGCGACGTCGGACGTGTCCACCGCCGCGAAGAAGGCCACGGCTCCGGCGAAGTGAGCCGGAAGAGCGCATCCAACTACTCCTCCCAGGGCGGATGCGCGGGGGCGGGCTTTCAGCCCGCCCTTTCTTTTTGTCCGGGCGTGCCATAGTCTTCCCTGCAGCCGCAGAAAAACAGACGGGGTAGGTATGGCCGAGACTGACAAGCCGTTGCTGATCAAGCGCTATGCCAGCCGGCGGCTCTACAATACCGAGACCAGCGACTACGTGACACTCGAGGACATCGCCGGCTTCATCCGGTCAGGGCGCGAGGTCCAGATCATCGACCTGAAGTCCGGCGATGACCTCACGCGGCAGTATCTCCTCCAGATCATCGCCGAGCACGAGTCGAAGGGCGACAACGTCCTGCCGCTCGCCGTGCTGACCGACCTCGTCCGCAGCTACACGACCGAGGTCCAGTCGGTGGTGCCGCAGTTCCTGGCCGCTTCCTTCGAGATGCTGCGCACGGGCCAGACGAAAATGATCGAGAACTTCAGCCAGATGTCCGGCCCGATGGCGGGGATGCCGGGCTTTGACGCCATGCGCAAGCAGCAGGAAGCCTTCATCAAGGCCATGATGGCCCTTCCGGGCTGGAACGCGGCCACGGCTTCCAAGGAGGAACCCGCGCCCGAGGCAGGCAGCGCAGAGGAACTGGCGCAGATCCGCAAGCAATTGGCCGACCTGCAGAAGAAGCTCTCGAAGCTCTGAGCGCGTCCTGATCGCGAGGGGCCCCGCAGCCGCCTGCGGGGCACCTTTGCCATTCCGGCCTCAGGCCACTTCGGCGAAGACCTTCTTCAGCGCCGCGCCGAGTTTCTCGAACATCTCGTCCATCTGGCTCTCCGTCATGATGAAGGGCGGGCAGAGCACGATCGACTGTCCCAGCGGGCGGCAGATCAGCCCGTGGTCGGTGCAGGTATTTGCGATCCGCTCCGAGACCGAAAGATCGCCGGGGAAGGGCGTCTTCGTGGCCTTGTCCCTGACCGCCTCGAGCGCCCCCATCAGCCCCTTGCCGCGCCATTCGCCGATGTTGGGGTTTTCGGCCAGATGAGCGAGCCCCGCCTCGAACTTCGGTGTCAGCGCCCGCACGTTCTCGGCCAGCCCCTCGTTCATCACCACGTCAATGGCCTTCAGCGCGATGGCGCAGCCCACAGGGTGGCCGCTCGCGGTGAAGCCGTGGGGGAATTCCTCGACCGCCTCGGCAGCGGCCTGAACCCTGTCCGACAGCTCCGGCCCGAGGATGATCGCGCCCATCGGGAAGAAGCCTGCGGTGATGTTCTTCGAGCTGATGATCGCGTCAGGCATGAAATCGTAGGTCTCGCATCCCCAGGTGCTGCCGGTGCGTCCGAAGCCGCAGATCACCTCGTCCGAGATGAGCGGGATGCCGTAGCGCTTCAGGACCGGCTGGATGGCCTGGAAATACCCCTTCGACGGCGGGATCACGCCGCCCGCGCCCATCACCGGCTCGGCGAAGAAGCCCGCGATCGTGTCGGGACCTTCCTTGATGATCGTGGCCTCAAGCTCGCGGGCGAGACGGGCGGTGAATTCCTCCTCGGTCTCGCCGGCCTGGCCGAAGCGCCAGTAATGCGGGCAGCCGACATGGATGAAGCCGGGCAGGGGCAGGCCGAAGAGGCTGTTGTAGGGTTTGCCCGTCATCGAGGCCGAGACCGCCGTCACCCCATGATAGCTGTTCACGCGGGTGATGATCTTGCGCCGCTCCGGATGGCCCTCGGCCGCGCCGAGGAACCACAGGATCTTGACCATCGTGTCGTTCGCCTCGGACCCCGAGTTGGTGTAGAACACCCGGCCGCGCTCGAAGGGCGAGACCTCCACCAGCTTTTCGGACAGCATCACCGTTTGGTCCGACATGCGGCCGAAGAAGGCGTGATAGCCGGGGAAGCGGTCGTACTGGGCCTTAGCGGCCTCAGTCAGTCCCGGGTGGTCGAATCCCGCGACCATGTTCCAGAGGCCCGAGTTGGCATCGAGATAGGCGCGCCCGTGCACGTCGTAGACATAGGGGCCCTTGCCATGGGTCAGCACCACCGCGCCGCGCTTGTGCACCGAAGGAAGGTCGGTGAAGCCATAGAGGGAGAAGGCGTCGGCCCGCGACTCCCACGAATTCGGCGCATCGTCACGCATGGTCCAGCACTCCAGAAGGGAAGGTTGTCGCAAGGCTAGCGGCGCCGTCCGGGCTGTTCAACACCCGGGGCCGATCCTTCGAAAGAGAGGCAACCGTTTCGAAGATCCTTGCGGCCCGGACCACACGCACGGGATCTTCTCCCGCTCCCGCTCCCGCTCCCGCTCCCGCTCCCGCTCCCGCTCCCGCTCCCGCTCCCGCTCCCGCTCCCGCTCCCGCTCCCGCTCCCGCTCCCGCTCCCGCTCCCGCTCCCGCTCCCGCTCCCGCTCGCTTCATTCTCGCCCAAATATCCTCGGGGGGTCCGGGGGGCAGACGGCCCCCCGGCCTCTCCGCTGGCGCGGCCGATCAGATTCCCAGCCGGTCGCGCATGGAATACCACGTCATCGCCAGCACCAGCATCGGCCAGCGCAGGGCGGCCCCGCCCGGAAAGCTCGGCTGCGGCAGCGAGGCCATCAGGTCGAAGCGCTCCGCCTGACCCGCGACGGCTTCGGCCATCAGCCGGCCCGCCAGCGTGGCCAGCGCCACCCCATGCCCCGAGTAGCCCGAGGCGGAGAGGATGTTCGGCGCCACGCGGGTGAAGCAGGGCAGGCGGTTCATCGTGATCGCCAGCGTGCCGCCCCAGGCATGGGTGATCCGCACGTCACGCAGCTGCGGATAGACCTGCAGCATGGGCTTCAGGACGGTGCGCTCGATATCGGGGAAGCGGTATCCGTAGCTCTCGCCGCCGCCGAAGAGAAGCCGCCCGTCCTCGGACAGCCGCCAGTAGTTCACGACGAAGCGGGTGTCGGCGACGGCGACCGGCTCCGTCAGCACGTCGGCCGCACGGGTGCCAAGCGGTTCGGTCGCCACGATGAAGTTGTTGATCGGCATGACCCGCGCCGCGACCGAGGACTCGAGCCCGCCGAGATAGCCGTTGCCGGCAAGCACGACATGGGCCGCGCGCACCCGCCCCTCCGCGGTTTCGATCTGGGCCTCCGGTCCATGGATGATCCGGCCGACGAGGCTCCGCTCGTGGATGCGAACACCCGCCGCCGCGCAGGCTCGGGCAAGGCCAAGGGCAAAGTTCAGCGGGTGGAGATGGCCCGCCCCGCGGTCGATGTCGCCGCCCACATAGGCCTGCGAACCGACGAGCCGGCGGATGCCGTCGCGGTCGAGCGGCTCGATCCGGTGGTAGCCGTAGTCGCGCGCGAGCTTTTCGGCATAGGCGTGGGAATGGGCCACTTCCGAAGCCTTGCGGCAGGCGTGCGCGATCCCCGGACGGAAGGTCACCGGCATGTCGTGGCGCGCGATCAACTCGTGCACCAGCGCCTTCGCCTCCTCGCCTAGCTCCCAGAGCTTGCGCGCATCCTCAAGGCCGACCATCGCCTCGAGCTCGTCCTGCTCGAGCCGCTGGCCCGAGCCGACCTGTCCGCCGTTGCGCCCCGAGGCGCCGAAGCCCACCCGGTGCGCCTCGAGCACGATGACCGAATAGCCGCGCTCTGCCAGGTGGAGTGCAGTCGAAAGGCCGGTGTAGCCCCCGCCCACGACGCAGACATCCGCGCGCGTCTCGCCTTCGAGGGCTGGAAAGGGCGAGAGTGCCGTCGCCGTTTCGGCATACCAGGATCGGGGATACTCGCCCGGCCGGTCGTTGGCGTGAAGCAGATTCATACGTTCAGCAGCAGATGCTCACGCTCCCACGGGCTGATGACCTGCAGGAACTCCTTGTATTCGTTCCGCTTGACCGAGTCGTAGACGCCACAGAACTCGGGCCCCAGCACGTCTCGGAGGGCCGCGTTCTCCTCGAGCAGGTCGAGCGCGTCGCCGAGGTTGTAGGGCAGGTCCGTCTCGGACATGTAGGCGTCGCCCGTGCATTCGGGCTGCGGCATCTTCCGCTCCTTCAACCCCAGATAGCCGCAGGCGAGCGAGGCGGCGAGCCCGAGGTAGGGGTTGCAGTCCATCCCTGCCAGCCGGTTCTCGAGCCGCCGCGCCTCCGGCCCCGAGATGGGCACGCGCAGGCCGGTCGTCCGGTTGTCGCGGCCCCATTCGAGGTTGATCGGCGCCGCGAAGTCCGGGACGTAGCGGCGGTAGCTGTTGACGTAGGGCGCGAGCAGCGCCACGGCCGCGGGCAGGTGAGTCTGCATCCCCGCGATGAAATGCAGGAAGGCCTCGGTCTCGCCGCCCTTCGCATCCGAGAAGATGTTGAGGTCGGTGGCGGTCTCGACCACCGAGTGGTGGATATGCATGGCCGAGCCCGGCTCGCCCTCGATGGGCTTGGCCATGAAGGTGGCGAAACAGTCGTGGCGCAGCGCGGCCTCGCGGATCAGCCGCTTGAAGAAGAAGATCTGGTCGGCCAGCGCCACCGGATCGCCATGCGCAAGGTTGATCTCGACCTGGCCCGCGCCGCCTTCCTGAAGGATCCCGTCGATCTCGAAGCCCTGCGCCTCGGCGAAGTCGTAGATGTCGTCGATGACCTTGCCGTATTCGTCCACGGCGGACATGGAATAGGCCTGCTTGGCCGCCGCGCGCCGCCCGGTCCGCCCCATCGGCGGCATCACGGGCATGTTCGGGTCGATGTTGCGCGCGACGAGGAAGAATTCCATTTCCGGCGCCACGATCGGCGTCCAGCCTTCCGCATTGTAAAGCTCGACCACCCGCCGCAGCACGTTGCGCGGCGAGACAGGCACCGGGCGGCCCTGCTGGTCCACCGCATCGTGGATCACCTGCAGCGTGACATCCGCCGTCCAGGGCGCGGCGGTGGCGGTCGCGTAGTCGGGGATCAGGATCATGTCCGGCTCGGTGAAGGCGCCCGAGGGGTTGTCGGCCCATTCGCCGGTGATCGTCTGCAGGAAGATCGAGTTCGGCAGGAAGAAGCTGGTCTGCTTGCCGAACTTGAAGGCGGGCATGGCCTTGCCGCGCGCCACTCCGGCGATGTCGGAGACGATGCACTCCACCTCGTCGACGCGGCGGTCGCCGATGTAGGAGCGGGCGGCCTCGGGAAGTCTGTCGGTCCAGTCGGACATGGGGCTATCTTGCCTGGTTGAAGAACTGTGCGATGCGGTCCGCGAGGCGGTCCGCATCGTTGGGATGGCCGAGCAGCCGTTGCGCAGCCTCGAGCCTGTCGTCCGGCACCACGCCCTTGCCGCGGGTGCGTATCAGCCCGTCCATGAAGTCGTCGCGGAATTCGGGATGAGCCTGCACGGTGAAGGCGAAGTCGCCATAGAGCAGCGCCGCGTTCTCGCAGAAGTGGTTGGCGGCGACGACTTCGGCGCCGTCGGGCGGCTCGATCACCTGATCGCGGTGCCAGGCGTTGAGTACGATCGGATCGCCGGCGAAGTCGTAGGTGGTCGGGCCCACGGCCCAGCCCTTCTCCGACCGCTCTACCCGACCGCCAAGCGCCTGCGCGATGATCTGGTGCCCGAAGCAGATGCCCACCATCGGCACGCGGGCGTCGCGCGCCTCGCGGATGAAGGCCTCGAGCGGCGGGATGAAGGCGTGGTCCTCGTAGACGCCGTGACGCGAGCCGGTGACGAGCCAGCCGTCGCAGTCATGCACGCTCGCGGGGAAGTCCATGTCCAGCACCCGGTAGGTGCGGAACTCGAACCCCTTTCCGCCGAGCAGGCGCCGGAACATGTCGGGATAGTCCCCCATTTTGTCGGAGAGGACGTCGGGCGCTTCGCCCGTCTGCAGGATGCCGATCAGCATGGATTGTCCGAAATTGAATGGGCCGGAGAGTAACCCCGGCCCGGGGCAGGCGGCAAGGGCTCACACTGTGTCGAGGTAGAGCTCGACCTGTTCCTCGGGCGAAAGCTCGGCCAAGTAATGCAATTCCTGCCGCTTCGTCAGCACATAGTTCCGGATCAGCTCGCGCGGAAGGATCCTCGGCATGATCGCGGAATTCTCGAAGGCCTGGATCGCGGCCTCCCATGTCGCGGGGATCTGGGGCAGATCCTCCAGCGCATAGGCATTGCCCATGATGGCCTGCGGAGGCTCCTCCTGATCCTCGATGCCGGTGAGGGCCGCCCCGAGGATGGTGGCCACCAGCAGATAGGGGTTCACGTCGCCGCCCGCAACGCGGTGCTCGATGCGCCGCCCGGCCGGGTTGCCCGCAGGGATCCGGATAGCCGTGGTCCGGTTCTCGTAGCCCCAGGAGATCGCGGTCGGGGCATGCATCTCCGGCACGAGTCGCTCGAAACTGTTGGCATGCGGCGCGAAGACGAGGGTCGAGTCGTGCATGGCGCCGAGGCATCCCGCCACCGCATGCCGCATCATCGCGGTGCCCGTCGGGCCCCCGTTGTCGAAGACGTTGCGACCCTGCGCGTCGAGCACCGAGAAGTGCATGTGCAGACCCGAGCCCGAATATTCCGGATAGGGCTTCGCCATGAAGCTTGCGGCGAAGCCGTGGCGGCGGGCGAGGCCCTTGACCAGCAGCTTGAAGAACCACGCGTCGTCGGCGGCGCGCAGCGCATCGTCGCAATGCATCAGGTTCACCTCGAACTGGCCGAGGCCGGTCTCGGAGGTGGCGGTGTCGGCGGGGATGTCCATCTCCTCGCAGGCGTCGTAGAGGTCCGTGAAGAAGGTGTCGAAGGCATCGAGCGCCCGGATGGACAGCGCCTCGGCGGCCTTGCGGCGCTTGCCCGAGCGCGGAGACGGGGGCACCTGCAGCGTCTTGCCGCTGTCGTCGATCAGGAAGAATTCAAGCTCCACCGCCACGACCGGCGTCAGGCCCCGCGCCTTGTAGCGGTCGAGCACCGCACGCAGGGCGTGGCGCGGGTCGCCCTCGTAGGGGCGGCCATCCTCGCGGAACATCCAGATCGGCAGCAGCGCCGTCGGCGCCTCGAGCCAGGGCATCGGCATGAAGCCGCGCTCGGTCGGGCGCAGGATGCCGTCGGCGTCGCCCTGCTCGAAGACGAGCGGGCTGTCGTCGATGTCCTCGCCCCAGATGTCGAGATTCAGCACCGAGAAGGGAAAGCGCGTCCCGTCCTTGACCACCTTGTCGGCGAAGCGGGCGGGGATGCGCTTGCCGCGCGCCTGCCCGTTGAGGTCCGCGGCCGCGACGCGGATCGTGCGGACCTGGGGGTGCTTTCTCAGCCAGTCTTTCATCAAGTCACCTGACGATCTGCGGCCTGACCCTGAGACGCGGCCGGCGGGCCTGCGGAACGTGGCGGTTCAGCCTCTGGTTCATCAGTCCGAAGAGCCAGATCACGAGGAGAGTGAGGCAGATGAAATAGAAGGCCACGATAGGGTAAGGCACGAAGGGGTTGAAGGTCTTGTCGGCAAAATAGTTCGCATAGTAGAGCGCGTCGCCGCGCTGCTGGAAGGCAGGAAAACCCGAGAAGAAGACGAGCGTCGTCGCGTGGAAGAGGAAGATCGCCTCGTTGGTATAGGCAGGCCAGGCGAGGCGCAGCATCGTCGGCCACTGGATGCGGCGGAACTTCTTCCACCCCGAGAGGCCGTAGGCGTCGGCGGCCTCGAGGTCACCCTTCGGGATCGCCATCAGCGCGCCGTAGAAGATCTCGGCCGAATAGGCGGCGGTGTTGAGGAACAGCACGATCAGCGCGCCCGCCCAGGCCCGCGTCAGCCACGAGGTCTCGACCGTCAGTCCGAGCACGTCGATCCCGGCGCGCGGCAGCATCACCAGCGCCTCGTAGGCGAGGAAGAACTGGATGAAGAGGGGCGAGCCCCGGAAGACGAAGATGAACCATTCCGCGGGCTTGCGCAGCCAGGGCGAGGGGGCGGCCTTGGCCACGGCGAGGGCGTTGGCAAGGAAGAAGCCCGCCGCCAGCGCCAGCACGCCGAAGTAGATGTTCCAGATCATGCCCGAGCCGATCAGCGTGAACTGCTGGCAGAGCGTGAAGTCCGAGCGCGGCAGGAGCCGCTCGCCGAAGCCCAGCGAGCGCAGTCCATAGCCGGCAATCGTGTCCATGCAGCTCATGCCGCGGCCTTTCGCTGTGCCTCGCCCGCGGCGGTTGCCTGGCCGAAGGTGAGCCTGCGGGTGAGCCGGCCGAGGACGATCTCGGAGAGCCGGGTCATGCCGAGGTAGAAGACGAGCAGTCCCAGGAAATACCACAGCCGCCAGTCGGGGTGCGGATAGGAGAAGAGCGAGGTCTTCGTGCCGCCAAGCTCGCGTGCCCAGTAGACGATGTCCTGCACGCCCAGCAGGAACAGGAGCGGCGTGGCCTTGATGAGGATCATCCAGAGATTCGAGAGGCCGGGCAGGGCAAAGACCCACATCTGCGGCACGAGGATGCGGCGGAAGACCTGGCCCTGGCTCATGCCGTAGCTCTCGGCCGTCTCGAGTTGCGCGCGGGGCACCGCGTTCATCGCGCCCGTCAGGACGTTGGACACGAAGGCTCCGAAGACGATGGCGAAGGTCACGACAGCGAGGCAGAAGCCGTAGACCTGGTGCCAGATCTGCGGCGCGTTGCCGGGCGGCACCTTTGCGGCGGGGCAGACCCGGAATTCGAGCCCGTTGCGGATCGGCTCGGTCCACTCGGGACAGCGAAGCTGGTGTGTGACCCATTCGATGCCCTGATCGAGCGCGATCACGAAGAAGAGGAAGAAGACGATGTCCGGGACGCCGCGCACCATCGCGGTATAGGTGCGGCCGAGGAGCGAGAGCGGCCAGACATGCGACCGGGCCGCGACCGCCCCCGCGAAGCCGAACGCGAGCGCCGTCGGCGCCGTGACGGCCAGCAGGACGAGCACGGTGACGAAGGACCAGTAGAAGGAGATATGCGACCCCGACGTGAGGTAGCACATGAGCCAGTTCAGGCCCTCGAGGCTCTTCGGATCGGCGCAGCTTGCGAACATGGGGGCTGGGGCCCCGCAGGGCCCCCTCCTTTCGATCAGAAGGTCGCGGCTTCGTCGCCGAACCACTTCTTGATCATGGCGTTGATCGTGCCGTCGTCCTTCATGGACTGGATCGCCGCGTTGAATTTTTCCTTCATCTCGGTGTCGGACTTGCGCAGGCCCATGCCCACGCCGCCGCCGAGCGGCACGTCCTCGCCTACGAAGGTGAACTCGCCGTTCGATTCCGTCACGAAGGGCACGAGGAAATCCTTGTCGGCGAAGACCGCATCGGCCTCGCCGTTGCGCACCGCGGCGACGGTCTCTTCGCCGGTGGCGAATTCGAGCAGCGTCGCGCCGCTTTCGGCCACATGGCCTGCCTGGATCGTGCCGGTCTGCGCCGCCACCACGCCGCCCTCGATGTCGGCATCGGGCGACATCGCGGCATAGGCCGAGGCTGCCGGCGGGATGTAGTTCTGCGTGAAGTCGATCACCTGCTCGCGCTCTTCGGTGATGCTCATGCCGGCCATGATCGTGTCATAGTTGCCCGACTGCAGGTTCGGAATAATGCTGTCCCAGTCGTTCTTCACCCAGGTGCAGGTGAGCTCGGCGCGCTTGCAGAGCTCGTCGCCCAGTTCCCGCTCGTAGCCGTCGACCTCGCCCTTGTCGTTGATGAAGTTGTAGGGAGGGTAGGCGCCCTCGGTGCCCATGCGGACGGTGTCCTGCGCGGCGGCCGCACCCGCGGCAAGCGCCACGAGCGCGGTGGTCAGGATCAGCTTCTTCATCGGTATCTCCCGGTCAGTTTGTTGCTTGTTGTGGATCGTCAGGCGGTCGCGGACAGGAACTGGCGCAACCGCTCGGTCTGCGGCGCGCCGAAGAGCCGGTCGGGCGGCCCCTCCTCCTCGATCCTGCCCTGATGGAGGAAGATCACATGGTCCGACACGTCGGCGGCCATCCGCATGTCGTGGGTCACGAGGAGCATGGTGCGCCCCTCTTCGGCGAGCGCCTTGATGACGCGCACCACCTCCTGCTCGAGCTCGGGGTCCAGCGCCGAGGTGGGTTCGTCGAACAGAAGCGCGCGCGGCTCCATGCAGAGCGCCCGTGCGATGGCCGCACGCTGCTGCTGGCCGCCCGAGAGTTGGGCGGGGTAGGCGTCGCACTTGTCCCCGATGCCGACCTTGGCGAGATAGCCTCGCGCGGCCACCTCGACCTCGGCGCGCGGGCGGCCCAGCACCGTGACCGGCGCCTCCATGACGTTCTGCAGGATCGTCATGTGGGACCACAGGTTGAACTGCTGGAACACCATCGAGAGATTGGTGCGGATGCGGATGACCTGCGCCTTGTCGGAGGGATGCCGGGCCAGGCCCGTGCCGCGCCAGCGCACCGTTTCGCCCTCGAAGAGGATCTCGCCCTCCTGGCTGTCCTCGAGCAGGTTCGCGCAGCGCAGCAGCGTGGACTTGCCCGAGCCGGACGACCCGATCAGCGAGACCACGTGGCCCCGGGGGGCCAGCATGTCCACGCCCTTGAGAACTTCGAGACTGCCGTAGCTCTTGTGCAGGTTGCGGATCTCGATGACCGGAACGGGGCGCGAGGGGTCTGGATCTCGGGTCTGGGCGGTCACGTCAGCTCGCGGATTGTCACTTTGACGGCGAGTAGGACGCAAATCCCGCAGCAAGGCAAGGCGCATTCGCTGCGACGTCACGGCCACGAGCCCAAAGGAAAGGCATCTCGCGCCGGTTCGCCTGCAGATGCGGCAATGCGACCGTTTACGGGACGGGCGCGAAGATGCCGCCTGCAACCCCCGGCAGACAAGCGACGCGCGCAAGATGCTCGAACCGTTTGCAATCGGTGCCGCCGGGGAGCAGGGCGGCGGGTTCACGGGAACGACCGGAGTCCGTCAGGCCCGCGACGCAGGCAGATGTGCGCGTCGCGCTCGGCTGCGGCCGTCAGCCACGTTCCGCGTGCTGCCGGGCGATGGCGCTTTCCTGGTCCGTGAGGCCGAGGAGGTTCGCCACGAGCCGAAGCACCTGGTCCTCGCCGTCGTCACGCTCGCCATCGGCCAGCGCCACCGCCCAGAGCGCCTGCATCAGGGCGAAGCGGTCCTCTACCGGCACCGCATCCTTCAGTGCCCGGGTGAAGCGGACGGTATCGGGCGCTTCCGCCTCGAAGGCTTCGGCCTCGCGGCGCAGGCGCAGCGCGTCCTCGGCGGTGAGGCCGCGCCGGTTGGCGAGCACCCGGTCGATGCGGGCAATCTCCGTCTCGTCGTAAGTGCCGTCGGCGCGTGCGACGCGGACGAGAAGCGCCGCCAGCGCCAGATCGGCATCGGGCTCGGGCAGACGGTCGGGGGCGGGCGCCGTCAGGCGGCGGAGGAGGCTTTCGAACATGGGCAGGATATAGAGCGGCCTCGGCTGGCTGCCAAGCGCCCGGCGGCAAGGCCGCGGCTTCACGTTCCCTCGCGGGCATTCGCCGCGGTCATCCGCGGCCAGAGGATCGCCCCGTTCCGCGCCAATCGGCAATCCCCGCGACCGCCCCCCCAAAAGGTCCGTCATCGGTCTGGCAGACGCGATCTCGGGCCGCGCCCCGCTCGATCTCCCTGGGGAGGCCCCCGACGGATCCGGGGTCACGCCCGTCTGGGCGAAGCGGACCATTCGCCGCCACCGCTCATCCGGTCAGACCGGCAAAGAGAGAGGTGAGGCGGGCGGCCTCCTCCTCCGTCCCCCAGGGCGGGTTCACGACGAACATGCCCGAGCCCACGAGACCGTGCCCCTCTCGGGCAGGGGGAAAGCGGACCTCGTGCGCCAGTGCTTCGGGGAAGCGCGTCCGCAGGGATGTCACCATCTGCCGGTGCAGTCCCGCCGGCAGGATCGGATACCAGAGCGCGATCGTCCCAACGTTCCACTTCCGCGCCAGCGCGGCCATGTGCTTCGGGATCGCCTCGTAATCGGCCTTCACCTCGAAGCTCGGGTCGATCAGCATGAAGCCGCGCCGTGGGACGGGCGGCGTCAGCGCGAGCGCCGCGCGAAAGCCGTCGTCCTGCCGCACATGGGCACCCCAGGGCTCCATGACCTTCGCGAGGGCGCGGTGCTCCTGCGGATGCAGCTCGGCCAGGTGCATCACGTCGCCGTCGCGCAGGAAGCCCGCGGCAAGCAGAGGCGAGCCCGGATAGGCGTCCGGCCCGAAGAGGGCACGTTCCTCGCGCAGGCGCCGCCGGTAGGGATGATCCGCGGGCAGGCGCTCCTCGAGGAGCGCGATCCCCTGCGCGGCCTCGCCGGTCTTGACCGCCTCGGCGGAGGCGAGATCGTAGAGACCCCGGCCGGCATGGGTCTCGATATAGGTGAGCGGCTTGTCCTTCCTCACCATGTAGTCGAGCATCGCACAGAGGAGCGCGTGCTTGTGCACGTCGGCGAGGTTTCCCGCGTGAAAGATGTGCTGGTAGGAGAGCATCAGGGCCTCCTTCGGCCGGCGGCGCGCCTCGGGCCGACCGCGCTGCCGCCCAGTGGGTGCCGGTCGTCCCGGCCTGCCGGTTGTCGGCCCTGCGCCCGGACAAGGCGGGACGGCGGCGGGACGAGCCGCGCTCCCGGCCCGGGATGCCGGTCGATCGTCGGCTTGCAGATCGGCGGCTCGGTCATGTGATGGTCCTCGCACGAGGCGGGCGGTCGTGGTCGCAGACCGCCCGGCCGATAAGTGATCCGTCTGATCGGCAGCCGCCGCCCTCAGACCAGCCGCGACACCTCGACCGCCGCGCGCACGAAATCGGCGAAGAGCGGGTGGGGCGCGAAGGGCTTCGACTTGAGTTCCGGGTGAAACTGGACGCCGATGAACCACGGATGGTCCTTGATCTCGACGATCTCGGGCAGGCGCCCATCCGGGCTCATGCCCGAGAAGCAGAGGCCGCAGCCCTCCAGCGCCTCGCGGTAGCGCACGTCCACCTCGTAGCGGTGGCGGTGGCGTTCCTCGATCTCGGTCGCGTGGTAGATCTCGGACACGCGCGAGCCCGCCGCCAGCGCCGCGGTATAGGCGCCGAGCCGCATGGTGCCGCCCTTGTCGTCGTCGTGCTTGCGCTCGACGATGTGGTTGCCCTGGATCCACTCCTTGAGGTGATAGACGACCGGCGTGAAGCGTTTCCTGCCGACCTCGTGGTCGAATTCCTCGCTGCCCGCGTCCTTCACATGCGCAAGGTTGCGTGCCGCCTCGATCACCGCCATCTGCATGCCGAGGCAGATGCCGAGATAGGGAATGCCCTTCTCGCGCGCGTATTGCGCCGCGCGGATCTTGCCTTCCGTGCCGCGTTCGCCGAAGCCGCCGGGCACGAGGATGGCGTGGAAGCCCTCAAGGAAGGGGCCCGGATCCTCGCGCTCGAACAGCTCGGCGTTGATCCATTCCGCCCGCACCCGCGTCCGGTTCGCCATCCCGCCGTGGGTCAGCGCTTCGGCAATGGATTTGTAGGCGTCCTCGAGCTGGGTGTATTTCCCGACGATGGCCACGCGGACCTCGCCCTCGGCATTCTCGAGCCGGTCCATCACATCGACCCAGCGGTCGAGGTTCGGCTTCGGCGCCGGCGAGATCCCGAAGGCGTCGAGCACCGCCTGATCGAAGCCTTCGCGGTGATAGGCGAGCGGCGCCTCGTAGATGGTCTTGAGGTCGTAGGCCGCAATCACGGCCTCCTTCCGCACGTTGCAGAAGAGCGCGATCTTCTCGCGCTCCTTCTCGGGGATCGGATGTTCCGAGCGCAGCAGCAGCACGTCCGGCGCGATACCGATCGAGCGGAGCTCCTTGACCGAATGCTGCGTGGGCTTGGTCTTCAACTCGCCCGAGGCGGCAATCCAGGGCAGCAGCGTCAGGTGGACGAAGATGCACTGGCCGCGCGGCTTTTCCTGCGCGAACTGGCGGATCGCCTCGAAGAAGGGCAGGCCCTCGATGTCGCCGACCGTGCCGCCGATCTCGCAGAGCATGAAATCGACCTCATCCTCGCCGACGCGGAGGAAGTCCTTGATCTCGTTGGTGACGTGCGGAATCACCTGGATCGTCTTGCCGAGGTAGTCTCCGCGACGCTCCTTCTCGAGCACGTTGGAATAGATCCGCCCGGACGAGACCGAGTCCGTCTTGCGGGCCGAGACGCCGGTGAAGCGCTCGTAATGGCCGAGGTCGAGGTCGGTCTCGGCGCCGTCGTCGGTCACGAAGACCTCGCCGTGCTCGAAAGGCGACATCGTGCCGGGATCGACGTTGAGATAGGGGTCGAGCTTTCTCAGCCTGACCGAAAAGCCCCGCGCCTGAAGCAGCGCGCCGAGCGCGGCCGAGGCGAGGCCCTTGCCGAGGGAAGACACCACCCCGCCGGTGATGAAGACGTAGCGTGCCATGCGGTGGGATCTCCCGTGACTGTCGGTTCAAGGTGGCGTGATCCGCTTGTCCGAATCCCACCATCACGGGAGTCGTGATATAGCGTATCGGCAAAGAGTTCGCAACTGCCGACAGCTAGATGCTGTCGTCAGATTGTCATGCGCCTCAAAGGGTTGTGGATATCAGTTCGCCGGAGCGGGCGCAGGAGCAGCTGGCGCCTCATCGGTCGCCGGAGGTTCCGCAGCGGCGGGCGCATCGGCAGCGTCCTCTGCCGCCGCCTCCGGAGCGGGCGCCACGTTGGTGTCAGCCTCCGGTGCGGCCGGGCTTGCGGCTTCCGGTGCCGGCGTCGCCGGGTCTTCCGCTTCCGTCGCCTCGGGGAGAGCCGCATCCTCGGCTTCCGGCGCCGTCTGCTCCGCAGGCGCGTTCTCCTCGACGGCGGGCGCGGGTGCCGCCGGAGCCGCTTCCGGCGCAGGCGCTTCGGCCGCAGGCGCCGGAGGCTCGTCCGACCGCGGCGGCGTCAGCGGCGCGTTGGCCGGTGCCGGGGGCAGCAGATCGTTGCCCAGCGGAGCCTCGGGCGTGGCCGGAGCCTCCTGCCGCTGCGTGCCGCCGAACTGGTCGATCACTGAAGAACTGTGAGAGTTCTGTGCGGCGAAGATGGTCAGCGCGATCGAGGTGCCGATGAAGGCGATCGCGAAGATCCAGGTCAGCCGCGTCATGGCATTCGCGGCCTGGCGGCCGGTCATTGCGCCGCCGCCGCCCATTCCCAGCCCGCCACCCTCGGACCGCTGCAACAGCACGACGCCGATGAGCAGAAGCGCGAGAATGAGATGGACGATCAGAACGACATTTTGCATGCGGACGGGGCCTTCAGAAGCTGACGCGCCTATCTAGGCCCATGCGCCCGTCGCCGCAAGCCCCGTGAGGCCGCAGCTCCGGAGCCCGCCCCGGCGGGCCTTCCACTGCCGTCCGCGTCCGGGGGCCGATCAGCCGGCGGATCCTCGGCGCACACGTAAGGCTGCAGCCAGAACATGCCCCGAGGCGGCCGATGCGCATCTCCACCGGATCGTCCGCGGACCGCTCCGCCCGGGGCGTTCGCGTGCCGCAACCGGAAGCCTGGACCTGCGGCGGGACGGACCTCTCGTCGCATGCTTCGGCGATCGACAGGACGGAGTGCACTTCCTCCTATGGAGCGTCGCAGGAACGCCCGCTCGCGGCGGAGTGGCCCGAGAGGCAATTTGCGGTTCCGTCCCGCCCGGTGGAGGGATATAGAGCGCGGGTCTTTTTTCATCAGCAAGGAACGGACATGGCCAACGTCGTCGTCGTGGGCGCCCAGTGGGGCGACGAAGGGAAGGGCAAGATCGTCGACTGGCTCTCTGAGCGGGCCGACGTGATCGCGCGCTTCCAGGGCGGGCACAACGCGGGTCATACGCTGGTGATCGACGGCAAGGTCTACAAGCTGTCGCTGCTGCCCTCCGGGATCGTCCGCCCCGGCAAGCTGTCCGTGATCGGCAACGGTGTCGTTCTCGATCCGTGGCATCTGGTCGAGGAGATCGCCAAGCTGCGCGCGGAAGGTGTCGAGATCACGACCGAGAACCTCATGATCGCCGAAAACGCGGTCCTGATCCTGCCGCTTCACGGCGAACTCGACCGGGCGCGCGAGTCGCAGAATTCTGTGGCGAAGATCGGCACCACCGGCCGCGGGATCGGTCCGGCCTACGAGGACAAGGTGGGCCGGCGCGCGATCCGCGTGGCCGACCTCGGGGACGAGGCCACGCTCTGGCTGCGGGTCGACCGGCTGATGGTGCACCACGACGCGCTGCGTCGCGGCCTCGGCATCGAGCCTGTCGACCGCGAGGCACTGCTGGCCCAACTGCGCGAGATCGCCCCCCAGGTGCTGCCCTTTGCCCGGCCGGTCTGGAAGGTCATGAACGAGATGCGCAAGGCCGGCAAGCGCATCCTCTTCGAAGGCGCGCAGGGTGCGCTGCTCGACATCGACTTCGGCACCTACCCCTTCGTGACCTCGTCCAACGTGATCGCGGGGCAGGCGGCCACTGGCACCGGCATCGGGCCGGGCGCCATCGGCTTCGTCCTCGGCATCGTCAAGGCCTACACGACGCGTGTGGGCGAGGGACCGTTCCCGGCGGAACTGAAGGATGCCGACGGCGAGCGGCTGGGCGAGCGGGGCCGCGAGTTCGGCACCGTGACCGGGCGCAAGCGCCGCTGCGGCTGGTTCGACGCCGTCCTCGTTCGGCAGACCTGCGCGACCTCGGGCGTCTCGGGGATCGCGCTGACCAAGCTCGACGTGCTCGACGGATTCGAGACGCTGAAGATCTGCGTGGGCTACGAACTCGACGGCCAACGGCTCGACCACCTGCCGATCGCGGCCGACCAGCAGACCCGCTGCACGCCGATCTACGAGGAACTCGAAGGCTGGTCCGAGAGCACGGCAGGCGCCCGCAGCTGGGCCGATCTGCCCGGCGCCGCGGTGAAATACGTCCGCCGCATCGAAGAGCTGATCCAGTGCCCGGTGGCGCTGCTCTCCACCTCGCCCGAGCGCGACGACACGATCCTCGTCACCGACCCGTTCGAGGACTGATCCACGCGGGCTGTCCCGGTGCCGGGACAGCCCTGTTCATCCCCGCGTCGCAGGAGGTTCCATGGCCCTGAGCTACAAGACACGCCGTCGCCTGTCGCTTCTGGTCCTCGTGGTGGGCATGCCGCTCTATATCGTGGCGGCGGTGACGCTGGTCGGCCTCTTCGACCGGCCGCCCTTCTGGCTGGAGCTGCTGATCTACGTGGCGCTTGGACTCGTCTGGATCCTGCCGCTGAAGCCGATCTTCATTGGCGTTGGCCAGGCGGATCCCGATGCGGGACCACGTCCGAAAGCCGGGCCCGAGGACCGGCCTCCCTCCGATCGCCCCTGACCGTTCGGACCCTTGCCGGGATGTCGCGGCCGGGCCTGCTCCTTCGCTCTGGCTCAAGTATCCCGGGGGTCCGGGGGCAGCGCCCCCCGGCCTTCCTGCCCATCCCGGCAGCCGGCGCGCCGCTGCCGGCCGGCCTCGTCTGGTCGGCCCGAGGGCGTATCAGCGGCCAAGACGCCGGGCCGCGCCGCGATAGGGCGACCGGTCGGTGAGAGCGAACTGACCGCGCCGCACCTTCTCGATCAGGCCCTCGCGCAGGAGGGCGCCAAAGCTGCGCAGCGTCGCCTCGCGCCCGGCATCGCCCTCGAACTCGACGCTCGCGACCGAGCGCATGAGATGTGGTCGGCTCACATGCGGCCGTTTCTCGACGACCTCTGCATAGGCGGCCGCGGCCTGGATCAGGCCCGGCAAGTCCCTCACCCCGATCCGGCGGGCGAAATCGGCGAAATCGGCCGTGTCGAGCGGCGAGAGATCCTCATCCTCGTCCTCCTCGACCAGCAGATCCTCCCATGCCGCCCGGGGCGATCGGCCGTCCGGCTCGGGGCCATCCGCGGTCCGGCTTGCAGGCGAGGAGATATCGAAATCCGGATCGTCTTCCCCGGCCAGCGGATCCTGCCCCGCATCGACCCGCTGATCGCTTGCGAGCACCAGAGGTTCGGCCTGACGATCCTCGACCTCGGCGCCCGAAGAGGGGTGCACGACGCGGGCGAGGTCGTCGCGATAGGCGTCGAGACGGCTTCCCTCGCCCTCGGAGGGCAATCCGCCCGACATGCGCTCGGCCACGGTGGCGGCAACGGCCGCCTTCAGATGCGACAGCGCGGAGATGCGCCGCCGGCTTTCGGGCGCGCGCATCTCGTTCCTCGTCTTGTCGAGGATCCTTTCGACCGCATCCTCTCCCGTCGCCTCGGCCAGCTGCCGGCCCGCCGCATGGCGGTGGCCCTCGGGGGCGAGGTCGCGCTCGATCCGGGCGAGTTCCTTCAGAAGGCGCGGATCGGGTTCCGTCCGGATCCGGACGACCCGGGCACGGGCGCGTTCGAGCGTCCGGGCGCGCTCCTCGGCGTCCTCCTGTTCCTGCTGAGCCTTTGCGGCGGCGATGAACGCGCGCAGGGCGGCGTCCCCTTCTCCGGCCTGCGGAGGTGCAGGGTCGCCCGGTGTTCCGGCAGGCAGAAGATCAGGCGCCTCGAGCCGCAGCGGCAGGCCGGGCTGCCCGGCAGAAGCATCGACTGCGACCTGCGGATGCCTCCCGGAGGTATCCCTTGCGGAACCTTCGGGGACGGTCGGGTGCAGCGCGAGGGGGGCTTCCGCATCGCCACGCCTTTCCACCGGAGCGGCCGTATTGCCCTCGACCGCGTGCGGTTCCCCGGGCGTGGCGGCGGCTGCCTGCGGACCGGGCGAGGGACGATCCTCCCCAACGTCGCGCGGCCGGGCGGAGGAGGCTGGCCCTGACATGGCATGAGGTGTCGGTGAAGGCGGTTGCGGTCTCGGATGACGCGCCTCGTCCATCGCCGACCGGAGCCGGAGGAGCCGTGCCGAGAGGCTGTCGGGTTCCGCCGCGGCGGCCTTCTCGACACGCAGCACGACTCCGGCGGGCGTCGCCTCCGCCTCGACCTTGCCCTCGCTGTCCCGCGCCGCAAGCTCTTGAAGCGCGGCTGGATCGGGCTCTCCTTCCGTCTCGGAGAGGTGGCGGAAATAGTCGGCGATCGTCTTCATGGTGGTGAAGGGGTCGTCGAATCCCTCGAGACGGCAGGAAAAGCTGCCGTAGCTCACAGTGAGGATCTTCATTCCCCCGCTCATCGAACGTGCGCGCTCCCTTGAGTCTCTGGATTTCGGGGCAGCCCCTCGCGCTGCCAAATGACGATAGGACTTGGGTGATTTGAAGGATTGATTATGGCTCCGGGCGGGCATAACTCCACAACCCCTAACATACAGTATCGTAATGACGCAGCCCATTGTTAAATCGACGGAAGGTGTCACGCTCGTGGCCGGAGGGCCGGTCACGCGGCGCGATCTGGCGCTTTCGCTGGCGCGGGCGCCGCATCTCGTGGCGGCGGACAGTGGCGCCGACAGTGCGCTGCGACTCGGGCGGGTGCCGGAGGCCGTGATCGGAGACATGGATTCGCTGTCGGAGCACGGCCGCGAGTCGCTCGGCGCACGCGTGCATCACCTTCCCGAGCAGGAGACGACCGACTTCGACAAGTGCCTCCGCAACATCGAGGCGCCCTTCGTGCTGGCGCTGGGCGTCGCCGGTGCGCGGATCGACCACGGGCTTGCGGTGATGAACGTGCTGGTGCGGCGGAAGGAGCCGGTCTGTCTTCTCGTCGGGCCGCAGGACGTGCTCTTCCACGCGCCGCCCGACCTCCGCCTGCGGCTGGGCGTGGGCGACCGGCTGTCGCTCTTCCCGCTGGCCCCCGTGAGGGGCGAGAGCCGGGGGCTGCGCTGGCCGATCGACGGCATCGACTTTGCGCCCGACGGGCGCATCGGCACCTCGAACGCCGTGTCGGAGAGCGAGGTGCGGCTCTCCTTCGACCGCCCGGGGATGCTGGTGATCCTGCCGAGGACGCGCCTCGACGCGGCCCTCAGGGCGCTGGTGCCGGCGTGGGCAGGACGCGCGCCGCGATCCGCTCGCGGTGGATGATGTAGAGGCCCGAGGCCGAGATCACGCCGATCCCCGCCCAGGTGAGCGGGTTCGGGAAGTCGCCGAAGACCAGGTAGCCGAGCGTCACCGCGGCCACGATCTCGAGATAGTGGAGCGGCGCCAGCGTGGCCGAGGGGGCGAACTTCAGCGCATAGGTCATGCAGATGTGGCTGGCGGAGGCCCAGAACCCGACGCCGACGAGAAAGGCCCATGCATGTCCCTCGGGCCGGACGGGATCGAGCGATGGAATGGCCGCAAGCTCGCCCAGTGCGAGGACCGGCACCATCACGAGGACGCCGGCGAGGGCCGTATGAAGCTGCATCGTCACCGGATGCATGGCCCGCGACATCTGCCGCGTGACGAGCATGTAGAAGGCGAAGAACACCGCCGTGCCGAGCGGCCAGAACGCGACCGGCCCGAAGGCCGCAAGCGACGGCTGGATCACGAGCAGCGCCCCTCCGAAGCCCACGATGCTTGCGGCGATCCGGCGCGGCCCCACCTCGTCGCCGAAGAGGACATGGCCGAGCATGAGCAGGATGAACGGTTCGACGAAGGCGATGGCGAGCGCGTCCGCAATCGGCATGACCGTCACCGCGGCCACGAAGCTGTAGGTCGAGAGGATGAGGAAGACCGCCCGCAGCAGGACGAAGCCTGCCATCCGCCGGCTCATCCGCCAGCCGGTGCGCATCAGTGCGACCACCGGCAGCATGAGCACGGCCTGCACGAGGAAACGCGCGCCGGTGATCTGCCCTACCGGAATGGTCGCCGAGGCGAGCTTGGCGCAGACGTCGAGCAGCGGCGCGAGGACGCAGAAGGCGATCATCAGCGCCACGCCGGGAAGGATGCGGTCAGACGAGGCGGTCATGGCGATCGCGTAGCGCGGAGGAGGACGCGCGTCCAGTGGCGGGCGCTGTCTCAGGTCCCGCGGGGTGTCGGAACCGGACGAACTGGCAGGAGGCCGGGCAGATCGGATCCGCAATCCGGCGCACCAGTTGATCTTCGCAGGCGCGAGGGGGCATCTTGATCTGCTTCTTTCCTGGCGGGCGTCGCGCCGTGTGCGCGGCCCTCAGCAGTTCGGCACGTTGACGGCAAGGCCGCCGAGCGACGTCTCCTTGTATTTCTCGTTCATGTCGCGGCCGGTCTGGCGCATCGTCTCGATGCAGACGTCGAGGCTGACCAGATGCTCGCCGTCGCCACGCATGGCGAGGCTTGCAGCCGAAACCGCCTTGATCGCGCCGAGCCCGTTCCGCTCGATGCAGGGCACCTGCACGAGGCCGCGGACCGGGTCGCAGGTCATGCCGAGGTGATGTTCCAGCGCGATCTCGGCCGCATTCTCGACCTGCGCGGGCGAGCCTCCGAGGACGGCGGCGAGGCCGGCTGCGGCCATCGCGGCGGCGGACCCGACCTCGGCCTGACAACCGCATTCCGCGCCCGAGATCGAGGCGTTGTGCTTGACGAGACCGCCGACCGCCGAGGCTGTGAGCAGGAAGTCCGGCAATTTCGACGGGCTCGCGCCGGGCACATGGTCGAGCCAGTAGCGGATCACCGCCGGCACCACGCCCGCAGCGCCGTTCGTGGGCGCCGTGACCACCTGCCCGCCGGCCGCGTTCTCCTCGTTCACGGCCATCGCATAGAGACTCATCCAGTCGTTGATCGTATGCGGAGCGGTCATGTTCAGGCCGCGTTCGGCCAGCAGCGCTTCGCGGATGCCCTTCGCACGACGCCGGACGTGCAGGCCGCCCGGCAGGGTGCCGCCGGTGGCCATGCCGCGCTCGATGCAGTCGTCCATGACCTGCCAGATCCGCCGGAGGCCGCGGTCGAGGTCCGATGCGCTGCGGAAGGCGAGTTCGTTGGCGCGCTTCATCGCGGCGATGGACAGGCCCGAGGCCTCGGCCATGCCGAGCATCTGCTCGGCGCTCTCGAAGGGGAAGGGCACGGCCGGTCCGGGGGCGGGACGGTCGGACTTCGCATCGGCCAGCTCCGTCTCGGTCAGCACGAAGCCGCCGCCCACGGAATAGTAGACCTCGGAGAGCAGCACGTCGCCCTGGGCGTCGGTCGCCTCGATCCGCATGCCATTGGCATGGCCGGGCAGGGCCTGGCCATAGTCGAAGACGAGATCCTTCTCGGGGTCGAAGCGCAGCCGGCCGAGTCCCGGAGCCTCGATGCGCCGGTCGGCCCGGATCGATGCCAGCGCCTGCTCCGCTCGCTCGGCGTCGTAGCTGCCCGGCTCGAAGCCGGCGAGGCCGAGGATCGTCGCGCGGTCGGTCGCATGGCCGACGCCGGTGAAGGCGAGGCTGCCGTGAAGCGAGGCCCGCAGGCCGTGTGCGTGGAAGGGGCTGGACCGAAGGCGGTCGAGGAAGCGCCCGGCCGCCACCATCGGCCCCATCGTGTGCGACGAGGACGGGCCCACACCGACCTTGAAGATGTCGAAGACGGACAGGAACATGGATGGACCTCGGGCAGGGGCGCTGCTTCCTAGATAGGTGCGACAGGCTGCCGCGGAACAGGCTGAAAGCGACGTCGTGCCGCAATTCGCGCCATGCTCGCGGATCGGGCGGACGTCGCGACCGTTCAGGAGGCCTTGTGACAGGCGTCCCGACGTCGTGACTGGCGCGACGACGGCGCCTGCAGGGACGACTTTCGGTACGCATCGGCGCGGATTCAGCGAGACCCGTCGCTCGGCCTCAGTTCTCGCGCGGGTCGCGTCCGCCGCAGGCCAGGGGACCCTCGCCGCGCAGCGAATCCACGATCGCCTGACAGGCAGCTTCGCAGAGGATGGCGTCGGAGAAATCGGGGCCGGTGCGGCGGTCGGGGCGCAGCAGGGACGGGCCGGTCTGGCTGGAAGCATTCATGGCTGAGGATCCCGCAACAAGGTCTGGTTGAAAAGGGAAACGTGAAAATGTGCGTTCAGGATGCATCGAATTTCGATTTTTTTCAAGTGTTGCATGCGATCCCCGATGCGGACTCCCGCAGCTTTCCCCTCGCATGGCATGCGCTTCGTCCCTATAACCGGGTGGCGACCACCGGAGACAGAGGATGCCCGCAGAACTTTCCCCCATCGATACCGCCAAGTTCACGGCAGCCCGCCGCGCCGTGGACTTCGTGCAGGACGGCATGAAGCTGGGTCTCGGCACCGGCTCGACGGCGGCGTGGATGGTGCGATGCCTGGCCGAGCGCGTCCGTGAGGAGGGGCTGCGCGTGCAGGGCGTGCCGACCTCGACGCGCACCGCCGAACTCGCCCGCGACCTCGGCATCCCGGTCGTGACGCTCGACGAGGCGAAGTGGCTCGACCTCACCATTGACGGTGCCGACGAGTTCGACGCGGACTTCAACCTGATCAAGGGCGGCGGCGCGGCGCTCCTGCAGGAGAAGATCGTGGCGACCGCCTCGGACCGGATGATCGTGATCGCCGATGCCGCGAAGGAGGTCGCGCAGCTCGGGGCCTTCCCGCTGCCGGTGGAGGTCATTCCCTTCGGCTGGCAGAGCACGAAGCTCCTGATCGAGGAGACGCTGGTGGGCATGGACGTCCTTGACCGGCAGGTGACGCTGCGCATGTCGGGCGATGCGCCGCTGCTCACCGACGAAAGGAACTACATCCTCGACCTGCACCTCAAGCGCATCGGCGAGCCGCGCCAGCTTGCCATGACGCTGAACCAGATCGCCGGCGTGGTCGAGAACGGGCTCTTCATCGACATTTGCGACATGGTGGTGGTGGGTCATGGCGACGGCCGCGTCACGGTCCGCGACCTGCAGGCGGGGCTGGCCGAGGACGGCCGGGTGAACCTTGACGACGCCCGCAACATCTTCGCCGACCTGGGAGAGTGACCTTGGCCTTCGACTACGACCTGTTCGTCATCGGCGGCGGTTCCGGTGGCGTGCGCGCCGCCCGCATCGCCTCGTCGGAAGGGAGCGCGAAGGTCGCACTCGCCGAGGAGAGCCGGATGGGCGGCACCTGCGTGATCCGTGGATGCGTGCCGAAGAAGCTGATGGTCTTCGCCTCGGGCTATCCGGACGCGGTCGAGGATGCCCGTGCCTATGGCTGGGAGGCGTCTATCGGCGGCTTTGACTGGCCGCGGTTCCGCGGAAACCTCGATCGCGAGCTCGACCGGCTCGAGGCAGCCTACCGCTCGGGCCTGACCTCTGCCGGGGTCGAGATCTTCGACGAGCGCGCGACGGTGGCCGACGCGCATACGGTGGCACTGGCCTCGGGCCGCAAGGTGACGGCCAGGCACATCCTGATCGCCACCGGCGGCCGGCCCTTCGTTCCGGACTTCCCGGGCTGCGAGCTGGCCATGACCTCGGACGACGTCTTCAAGCTCGAGAGCCTGCCGAAGTCGATCCTCGTGGTGGGCGGCGGCTACATCGCCAGCGAGTTCGCCTGCATCCTGCACGGGCTCGGGGTCGAGGTCTGCCAGTTCTACCGCGGCGCGCAGATCCTGCGTGGCTTCGACGACGAGGCGCGCGGCCATGTGGCCTCTGCCATGATCGACCGCGGCATCCACATCAAATGCGGAACCGACGTGATCCGGCTCGAGAAGACCGACACCGGCGTCCGCGCGGTGACCACCGACGGATCCGACCGCGAGTTCGGTGCCGTGCTCTATGCCACCGGACGGCGGCCGAACACGGCGGGGCTCGGCCTCGAGGCGCTGGGTATCGACCTTGGCCGTCAGGGTCAGATCCCGGTGGACGACTGGAGCCAGACCTCGGTGCCCTCGATCTATGCGGTGGGCGATGTGACCGACCGGATCAACCTCACGCCCGTCGCGATCCGCGAGGGCCATGCCTTTGCCGACACGATCTTCAAGGGAGAGCCGCGCACGGCGGATCACGAGCTCGTGGCTTCGGCCGTCTTTACCCAGCCCGAACTCGGCTCGGTCGGGCTCAGCGAAGAGGCCGCGCGCGAGCAGGAACCCATCGAGGTCTATGCGGCGGCCTTCCGGCCGATGCAGTCGCTCTTTGCCGGCAGGCCCGACCGCGTGCTGATGAAACTGATCGTGAGCCAGTCCAGCCGGAAGGTTCTGGGCTGTCACATCGTCGCTCCGAATGCGGGCGAGATGATCCAGCTGGCCGCCATCGCGGTGAAGATGGGGGCCACGAAGGAGGACTTCGACCGGACGGTCGCGGTCCATCCGACGATGGCAGAGGAACTCGTGACCCTGCGCAAACCGGTCCGCACGGCTTGAATTTGCTTTTCGGATGACCAGTTAAGGCGGCAGGCAAGGAAAAGGGAAAGGGTTATATGTCCAACGGAGGACCTTGGGGCGGAGGCGGAGGAGATCGCGGCGACAGGGACGGGCGTGACGGCCGTGGCGGGCGGCGTCCCGGCGGCGGTGACGGGTCCCAGATCCCCGAGATCGACGAGATCGTGAAGAAGGGCCAGGAGCAGCTTCGCGTTCTCATGGGCGGCAGGGGCCGTCCGAACGGCGGACGCGGCGGCGGAGGAGGGAACGGCGGCAATCCGATGGGGCCGCTCTTTACCCGGCAGGGGCTTGCCCTTGGCGCACTTGCGATCGCGGGCCTGTGGGCCTTCATGTCCTTCTACACCGTGCGTCCCGAGGAGCGCTCTGTCGAGCTCTTCCTGGGCGAGTTCAACGCGATCGGCGATCCCGGCCTCAACTTCGCGCCCTGGCCCTTCGTGACGGCCGAGGTGGTGCAGGTGACCGGCGAACGGACCACCGACATCGGCACCGGCCGCGGCGGCGACACCGACAACGGGCTGATGCTGACGCGAGACCAGAACATCGTGGATATCGAGTTCCAGGTGGTCTGGAATATCTCGGATCCGGCGCAATTCCTGTTCAACCTCGCCGATCCCTCGGACACGATCCGTGCGGTCTCGGAAGCGGCCATGCGCGACATCATCGCCCGGTCCGAGCTCTCGCCGATCCTCAACCGCGACCGCGGCATCATCGCCTCGGATCTGCTTGCGGCGGTGCAGACCACGCTCGACAGCTATCAGGCCGGCATCAATGTCGTCCGCGTCAACTTCGACAAGGCCGACCCGCCGCAGGAAGTCATCGACAGCTTCCGCGAAGTGCAGGCCGCCCAGCAGGAGCGCGACCGTCTCGAGAAGGAAGCCGACGCCTATGCCAACCGCGTGACGGCGGCGGCCCGCGGCGAGGCCGCGCGACTGACCGAACAGGCCGAAGGCTACCGCGCCGAGGTCGTGAACAACGCCCAGGGTGAAGCGAGCCGGTTCATCTCGATCTACGATGAATATGTGAAGGCGCCCGACGTCACCCGTCGCCGCCTGTATCTCGAGACGATGGAGAAGGTGCTCGGTTCGATGGACAAGGTGATCCTCGACGGGGTGAACGGTCAGGGCGGATCGGGCGTGGTGCCCTACCTGCCGCTGAACGAACTGGGCCGGAACCAGACCGCTCCGCGCGACGGATCGGCGACGACCGGGGAGGTCAACTGATGAACCGCAGTTCTCTCATCCTTCCCGTCCTCGCGATCCTCGTGGCGGTGGGCTTCTCGTCGATCTTCATCGTGGACGAGCGGGAAAAGGCGCTCGTCCTTCAGTTCGGCCAGGTCAAGGCGGTGAAGGAAGAGCCGGGCATCGGCTTCAAGATCCCGCTGATCCAGGAGGTCGTGCGCTACGACGACCGCATCCTCGGCCTGCCCACGCAGCCGATCGAGGTGACGCCGCTGGACGACCGCCGCCTTGTGGTCGATGCCTTCGCACGTTGGCGGATCGTGGATCTGGTCGAGTTCCGCGAGGCCGTGGGCGTCGGCGGGATCGACGCGGCGCAGACACGCCTTCAGCGCATCATGAGCCCCGCAATCCGCGAGGTCCTTGGTGGCGTGCCCTCGATCCGCGTCCTCTCCGAGGACCGGACGGTCCTGATGAACCAGATCCGCGACCTCGCGCGGCGGCAGGCGCAGGCCCTGGGGGTGGACGTCATCGACGTGCGCCTGACGCGGACCGACCTGCCCGAGCAGAACCTCGCCGCCACCTACGGCCGGATGAGGGCCGAGCGCGAGCGCGAGGCGGCGGACGAGATCGCACGAGGCAACGAGGCGGCGCAGCGCGTCCGCGCCGCAGCCGACCGGACCGTGGTCGAGGTCACCTCCGAGGCCCGGCGGCAGGCAGAGGTGATCCGAGGCGAAGCCGATGCGCAGCGCAACGGAATCTATGCCGATGCCTTCGGCCGGGATCCGGAGTTCTTCGCCTTCACCCGCTCGCTCACCTCCTACGAGCGCGCCCTTCAGGGCGGCGGCTCGTCTATCGTGATGCAGCCTGACAGCGAGTTCTTCCAGTATCTCCGCACCGACCAGGCGCCCGAAGGCGGGCCGCTCGGCAGCGCGCCGGCCTCTCTGGCGCCGGGGCCGGAGGCGGAGGGCGGCGGCGACGCGGAGGGCGAACAGACCGGACAGGCGCCAGAGGCGCCGTCCACCGGATCGGTGGCTTCGGCCCCCGGCGCACCCGCACCGGCAACCGAATGAGCGCTGCCTGCCGGCAGTCCACTGCCGGCAGAGCATCACATGCGCTTTACGGGTGAACGCGCCATTTGCATTGCGGCGCGTCTTGCCCGACTGTCGTCCCCGGGCGCCCACTCTGCAGGCGGGCGACCAGATATTTCGAAAGGAGTCGGGTGTGCAGTCTCACGCCATTTCCCTCGCCTGCCGGGCCGAACCGGTGCCCATTGCCGCTTGGCGCCTCTTTCTCGCGCTGATGCTGGGCATGGGGCTGGTGCTCGTGCAGGCCGTGTCGGGCCATGCGCAAGGCGCTCCGGCCAGCTTCGCCGGTCTCGCCGAGAAGATCAGCCCGGCCGTGGTGAACATCACCACCTCCACCGTGGTTGCCGCACCGACGCAGAACTCTCCGCTCGTGCCCGAGGGATCGCCGTTCGAGGACTTCTTCCGCGACTTCATGGACCCGCAGAACCGCAACGAGGGGCCGCGCCGGTCCGAGGCGCTGGGGTCGGGCTTCGTCATCTCCGAAGACGGCTACATCGTCACGAACAACCACGTCATCGAAGGCGCCGACGACATCCAGATCGAGTTCTTCTCGGGCAACAAGCTCGAGGCGAAGCTCGTGGGCACCGACCCCAAGACCGACATCGCGCTACTGAAGGTCGAGAGCGACAAGCCGCTTCCCTTCGTGAGCTTCGGCAATTCGGATCTCGCGCGCGTGGGCGACTGGGTGGTGGCGATGGGCAACCCGCTGGGGCAGGGCTTCTCCGTATCGGCGGGCATCGTCTCGGCCCGGAACCGGGCGCTGTCGGGGACCTATGACGACTACATCCAGACCGACGCTGCGATCAACCGCGGCAACTCGGGCGGGCCGCTGTTCAACATGGACGGTCAGGTGATCGGTGTGAACACCGCGATCCTGTCGCCCAATGGCGGCTCGATCGGCATCGGCTTCTCGATGGCCGCGAACGTGGTGGTCAAGGTCGTCCAGCAGCTGCGCGAATTCGGCGAGACGCGCCGCGGATGGCTCGGCGTGCGCATCCAGGACGTGACGCCCGACGTGGCCGAGGCGATGAGCCTGACCGAGTCCAAGGGCGCCTTGGTGACGGATGTTCCGGACGGTCCGGCGAAGGACGCGGGCATGCAGTCGGGCGATGTGATCGTGACCTTCGACGGCGCACCGGTCGCCGATACCCGCGATCTCGTGCGCCGTGTGGCCGATGCGCCGATCGGAGAGGCGGTTCGCGTGATCGTCATGCGCGAGGGCAAGACCCGCACGCTCTCGATCGTGCTGGGGCGCCGGGAAGAGGCCGAGGGCGAGGATGCGGTCGTTCCGGGCGACAGCGGCCCGGCCGAGCCCTCGACGGCGGATCTACTGGGCCTGACCGTGGCGCCGCTCACCGCCGAACAGGTGAACGAGTTCGGGCTCGCGCCCGGCACCGAGGGACTTGCCGTGACCCAAGTCGATCCGGCGTCCGAAGCCTATTCCAAGGGGCTTCGCGAGGGCGACGTGATCACCGAGGCCGGTCAGCAGAAGGTGGCGACGATCAAGGATCTCCAGGACCGGGTCGAGGAGGCACGGGAGGCCGGGCGGAAGTCGCTCCTCCTTCTCATCCGGCGTGGAGGGGATCCGCGCTTCGTGGCCCTCACGATTACCGAGTGACATCCTGGGGCTGCCGAAGGGTGGTCCTGCGGTGCTCTCGCGACCATTGCCCCGGCCGGCAGGCCGGGGCTTCTTATTTTGTGCTTCGGCGACGCCCCGAGATGCGAGGGCAGCCGGCTCCGCCAGAGGTCCGTCTGTCTGCCTCCCGAACCCTTTGCGCGCGTGCATGGAGGGACGGTCGCACCGCTACAGGGGCAAGACTGTCGCCTGAAGGGCGGGCGAAGATCCCGGGCGCCCTCTCCTGCGTCAGGACGCAGGCTTCAGCTGGCGGCTGTATCCTCGGGTGCGTCTTGGGTTTCGGGCTCGTCCGGGGCCGGCTGTGCTTCCTCGGCCGCTTCGGGCTCCGGCTCCGGCTGTGGATCTGGCAGGTCGATCTCGATCGGCACCAGTCCGAGGTATCGCGCGGCGTCGAGCGACAGGCGGTCGCTGTCGAGCCCAAGCGGTGCCTGCAGCTTGCGGATGCCGTCACGGGTTGACCTGTCCATCTCGCCCGTGATCTCGCCGGACCGGAAGCCGCGGACCTCCAGCGCCCGCTGAAGCGTGGCGATCCGGTCGGCGGTCATCTCCTCGGGGCAGGGCGCCCGGAACCACAGGTCCTTGTCGCTGGCCCAGCAGATGCCCGCCTCGGTTTCCGGCCGATCCGGGCGGAGGCCCAGCGAGAGATCCGGCATCCGCGGCGGATCCGGCATGGCGGGACCCTGGCAGGCGGGCAGCAGAACGAGCGAGAGGAGGAGGGGAAGGCGCGTCATCGGGTTTCCTGTCCGGCGGGTTCCTGTCCGGCCGGGGCCGGAGAATGCCGCAAGACGCGCTGCGGGGAAAGGGCGGGCCGGTCGCAGGCTCGGCCCGGCCGGGCCTATGGCTGGTCGCCGGCGCGGGTGCCGTCGGGGCGGAAGTCCTCGGCAAGCAGGCGGTCGAGCAGGTGCGAGATGTCCTCGATCCCCTCGGCCACCACATGCACCACGCCCGCCTCGCGCTGGAGCCGCCCCGTCACGCGCAGCAGACGCCCGGCGATCACCGCCCGGCGGAAACGCTCGTAGATGCCGGCCCAGACCACGACATTGGCCACCCCGGTCTCGTCCTCGAGGGTGAGGAAGATCACGCCCTTCGCCGTCCCCGGCCGCTGGCGCACGAGCACGAGCCCCGCCACCACCACCCGCGCCCCGGAAGGCGGCTCGTCCAGCCGGCCTGCGGGGATGGCCCGCGGCGGGCGCGGCCAGCTGCCCGGTGCGGGGCTGAGGCCGAGCCAGTCGGCCGAGGGAAGGGGGCGTGAGAACATAAGAAGAACATAAGCTCGCGGGCTGCAGGTGGCAAGTGCCGGCCTCTGGCCAAGCGCGCGGGATTGGCCTAAGCCTCGGGCGGAACTGCCAGGCAGGAAGAGCGAGACGAAGATGGCGAAAATCACCTATGTCGAATTCAACGGAACCGAGCATGTGATCGACGTGGCCAGCGGCCTGACCGTGATGGAAGGGGCGCGGGACAACGGCGTGCCGGGCATCGACGCGGATTGCGGCGGCGCCTGTGCCTGCTCGACCTGCCACGTCTATGTCGATGCCGCCTGGGTGGACAAGCTGCCGAAGAAGGAGGCGATGGAGGAGGACATGCTCGACTTCGCCTGGGAGCCCGATCCCGTCCGCTCGCGCCTCACCTGCCAGCTGAAGGTGAGCGATGCGCTCGACGGGCTGAAGGTCTACCTGCCCGAGAAGCAGATCTGAGACGGCGCCCCCGCCCGGCACCGCCAGCGTGCAAAGCCGGTGTCGGAGCCTCCGGCGGGGATATTTGTGCGAGAATGAAAGCGGCGTGCGCCTGACGTCCCTGATGTCCGGGGCGCGCCTGCGGCTTAGACCGGGGCATCCTCGCGCAGCAGGCCCGCCTCCTTCAGGTCGGTCCAGAGGCCCTCGGGCATCTCGGCATCGGCCGCGATCCGGTTCTCCATCACTTCCGTCACCGACTGCGCGCCGGGGATGACCGAGAGCACCGCAGGATGGCGGAGCGGGAACTGGAAGGCCGCCTCGAACATCCGCACGCCCCAACGCTCGCAGATCGTGTGGATATGCGCCACCCGGTCGAGCACAGCCTGCGGGGCCAGCCGGTAGTCGTAGAACGAGCCCTGCTTCGGTCCCGTCGCCAGCACCCCCGAGTTGTAGGGTCCGCCGATCACGATGCCGATGCCACGCTCCTGCGCCATTGGCAGGAAGGTCTCGAGTGCCTCCTGCTCGAGCAGGGTGTAGCGGCCGGCGAGGAGGAAGAGGTCGAAGTCCCCGCGCTCGGCCAGCCATTCGCAGGGCTGCCACTCGTTCACGCCCGCGCCGAAGGCCGAGATCACGCCCTGGTCGCGCAGCTCGACGAGGGCCCGGTAGCCGCCTTCCATGAACTCCTGCAGCCTGAGCCCCAGCGCCTCCTCGGAGCCATGGGTGAAGAGGTCGAGGTCATGGGCGTAAAGCACGTCCACCCGGTCGAGACCGAGCCGGTCGAGCGAGGCCTCGAGCGAGCGCATGACGCCGTCATAGCCGTAGTCGAACCGCTCCTTCCGCTCGGGGACCTCGAAGAACTTGCCGATCCCGTCGCGCGTCTCGCCGGGGTCGACCGGCCGCAGGAGCCGGCCGACCTTGGTCGAGAGCACATAATCCTCGCGCGGATGGCGGGCGAGGAACCGGCCCAGCCGCTCCTCGGCGAGCCCGTATCCGTAGAGCGGCGCCGTGTCGAAGTAGCGCACGCCGCCGGCCCAGGCGCGTTCGAGCAGCGACTGCGCCTCCTCGTCCGAAATGGCGCGGTAGAGGTTGCCGAGCGGGGCCGAACCAAAGCCCAGTTCGGTGAAGCGGAGCGGGCGCTCCGTCCGGTCGAAGTCACGCGTGGTCAATCGCATAGGGTCCTCCTGCCTGCCGGCCAGAGCTAGGGCGCGCCGCTCAGCCGGCCAGAGTCCGGCCGAGGAAGGCGCAGCGCACCAGCGCCTGCCGCATTTCCTGCTCATGGTCGTCCGCATGGCGAAGAAGGCAATCCCGTGCGGCGGCAAGCCGCTCCTGCACGGTGCCTTCGGCGTCCTGCACCTCAACCAGGCGTTCCACGACGTAGCGACCGAGACGGCCCGCCACGCAGGCCGCATACATGCCGCCGGCACTGATCACGACCCCTGCCTCGCAGAGCCGCTCACGGGCCTCGAACTCCTGCCGCAGGTCGAGCAGCCCGAACCCTGCCGGCGAGGCCGGATCGGCCTCCTCGAACTCGGTCACGACCGTCAGCCGCTCGTCCTCTTCCGAAAGCTCGATCCGGATGCCGCCGCGGAGCGCGAGCGTCTCGAATTCCACCAGCCCGTCCAGGATGATCCGTCTGTCCATCGCCGCCTCCCCTTTGCGAAGGAAGGCCGGCGGGGCGCGACGGGTTCCCCCCGGAGCGGCCTCAGTGCTCGAGCACGATGACGTCGCGGGCGGCGAAGCTCACCTGCGTGTGGGCGCCGACCTGCGGCGGCGGCATGTCAGGGCGGTTGAACGTATCGAGCGCGACCGTCGTTCCGCCGGTGTGGAGTTGCAGGCGGATCACGCTGCCGAGGAACTGCACGTCGGCGATGGTGGCGGGCAGCATCGTGTCGCGCCCGTCGCCTGCGCCCAGATGCAGCGCCTCGGGGCGCAGCGCGAGGCCGATGCGGCCGCCGCGGGGGGCGTCGAGCGGCTCGGGCAGGCGGATGGTCTGCCCCGCCACCCGGACCGCGCCGCTGCCCGGATCCTCGACCTCGGCCACCAGCGTGCTGATCGTGCCCACGAAATTCGCCACGAATTTTGTCGTCGGACGGTTGTAGATCTCGAAGGGCGTGCCGACCTGCTCGGCGATGCCCCCGTTCATGACCACGATCCGGTCGGACATCGAGAGCGCCTCTTCCTGATCGTGGGTCACGAAGATCGTGGTGATCCCGAGCCGCTGCTGGATGGCCCGGATCTCGGTCCGCAGGCTCACCCGGATCTTCGCGTCGAGCGCCGAAAGCGGCTCGTCCAGGAGCAGCACCTGCGGCCGCACCGCCAGCGCCCGGGCCAGCGCCACGCGCTGCTGCTGCCCGCCCGAGAGCTGGAACGGATAGCGCGCCCCGAGATCGGGCAGGCCGATCAGCGCCAGCATCTCGGCCACGCGCGCTGCAGCCTCGGCCCGTGGCACGCCTGCAACCCGGAGACCGAAGCCCACGTTCTGCGCGACCGTCAGGTTCGGAAAGAGCGCATAGGCCTGAAAGACCATGCCGATCTTGCGCGCGTTCGGGCGCTGGCGGACGACGTCCCGGCCGTCGATGCGGATGGCGCCCTGGTCGGGCGCCTCGAAGCCCGCCACCATGCGCAGGACCGTGGTCTTGCCGCAGCCCGAGGGGCCGAGCAGCGAGATGAACTCGCCCTGCTCGACCGAGAGGTTGAAGTCGCGCACGACGCGCAGGGGGCCGAAGGATTTCTCCAGCCGGGCGATCTCCAGGAAGGCCATCAGGCTGCGTTCCTTCTCATCTGCGTTGGGCCCGTGTGTGGGCGGAGAGGCGGGTCACGAGCTGGATCAGTGCCATGCAGGCCCAGGTTACGACGAAGGCGATCACGGCCAGCGCGGCAGGCTCGTAGGCCTTGTTCGCGCCCATCCAGACCATGTAGGGGCCGAAGGCCGGGCGGTTCAGCAGCGCCGCCAGCACGAACTCGCCAATCACGATCGCGAAGGTGAGGAAGGCCCCCGACAGGACCGCGACCAGCACGTTCGGTAGGATCAGCCGCGCGAGGATCGTGATCCAGCCCGCGCCGAGGCTCTGCGCGGCCTCGGTCAGGGTCTGGACGTCGATGGTCCGAAGCCCCGTATCCACGGCGCGATACATGTAGGGCAGGGCCAGCATCGTGTAGCCGAACATCAGAAGCAGGTTCGTGCCCATGGCCGAGCCGGTCAGCGGCAGCCAGCTCGAGGTGTTGTAGAGCCGGATGTAGCCGAAGACGATGACGATGGGCGGGATCACCAGCGGCAGGAGCGTGATGAACTCGATCACCGGGCGCCACCTTGGCAGCTTCAGCCGGACCCAGAAGACGGTTGGCACCACGAGAAGGACGCCGAAGACGATGGTCAGAAGCGCCATCAGCACCGAATAGCCGAAGGTCGCGCGGAACTGCGGGTCGCCCAGAACGCTCGCATAGGCGTCGAAGCTGTATTCGCCCCGCCGCGCCCTCAGCGAGAATTCGAACATGCCGATCAGCGGCAGGAAGAAGTAGAGGATGCCCGCAGCCAGCGCGATCCAGGACCAGAGCTTGGCCGATCTCATTTCACCCACCTCTCGGCCCGCGTGCGCAGCACGATGTAGACGAGGTTCGCGAGACCCGTGAGCAGGATCATCCCGAAGGCGATGGCGTAGCCCAGGTGCGGATCCTGCAGCACGTCGCCGCGGATCTGCGCGAAGAGGATGATCGGCACGATCGACAGCGACGAGCCGGTGAGCGCCATGGCGGTGGCGACCGCGCCGAAGGAATTGGCGAAGAGCAGCGCGAAGGTGCCGAGGAACGAGGGCCAGAGAACGGGCAGCGCCACCATGCGCCAGTATTGCGCTCCGGTTGCGCCCAATGTCTCGGCCGCCTCGCGCCACTCGCGCTTCAGCCCGTCGAGGGCCGGGGTGATGATGAGGATCATCAGCGGGATCTGGAAGTAGAGATAAGTCACCGTCAGCCCGAGGAAGCTGATCAGGTTGAAGCCCGTGCCATAGAGGTTGAAGCCGAACCACTCGCGCAGGATCACCGTGAGGAAGCCGAGCCGCCCCAGCGTCGCGATGAAGGCGAAGGCGAGGGGCACGCCCGCGAAGTTCGAGGCCACGCCCGAGAAGGTCAGGAGCGCGCCGCGCAGCGGGCCGGGCAGGCCTCCGCGCGTGACGGCCGCGGCGATCAGGAAGCCCGCGACGCAGCCGAGGAAGGCGGTCAGCAGACTGATCCGGATCGAGATCCAGAAGGCGCTCATGATCGAGGAGGTGAAGATCCCGCGGATGTTGGCGAGGGTGAAGTCGCCCGAGGGCGTGCGGAAGGCGCCGAGCACGATGTGCATCGTGGGCAGGATCAGGAACAGCAGCGCGAACAGCAGGAACGGCGCCACGCCGAACCAGTTCAGCGGCAGCGAGATCCGGCGTCCGGCGCTCTGCGGGGGCAGGTCTGTCATATGGGATCCGTCGGGCGGGATGATCTCCGCCGGAGGGCGGAGGTTCGGTGCGTTCGGTGACGGGCGCCACCGGATCGAAAGCAGGCCGCGCGGTCGGGTTTGCCGGCCGGATCGGCCGAAGGAGAGGCCCCGCCAGACGGGCGGGGCCCCGGGTTCACGTCACTGCACGTTCGCGCCGACGACGCCGTCCCAGCCGGCCGTCACGGCCGCCTTGTTGGCCTCCTGCTGCTCGACGCTCGGGAAGACGGCACGGGCGTAGCCCTCGGCCGGCGGCAGCGCGTCGAGCATTTCCTGCGGCACCTTGCCGGCCTCGACCATCGCGTTGAAGCGCGCCGGGTGGCAGTAGCCCTTCAGCCAGCCGAGCTGGCCCTCGTCCGAGTAGAGATACTCCATCCAGAGCTTCGCCGCATTCGGATGCGGCGCGAAGGCCGAGATCGCCTGCACATAGACGCCGGCAAGGCTCGGCCCCTCGGGGATGATCACCTCGATCGGCGGGTTGCCATTCAGCTCGTCCCGCCAGGACAGCAGGTTGTAGTCCCAGGCGGCGACGATTGGGGTCTGGCCCTGGGCGATGGTGCCGGCCTTGCCGATCACCGGCACGAAGCCGCCGGCCTTGTTCAGTTCCGAGAAGAACTCGAGACCCTTCTGCCCCGAGCCCTCGCCCGGCTCGGCGCCCGCCGCGACACCTGCGGACATCACGGACAGGATCGCCTGGTTCGAGGCGCGCGGATCGCCCGCCAGCGCGAAGGCGTTGGCATACTGGCTGTCGAGCAGCGCGGTCCAGCTCTTCGGTACTTCCGAGATGATGTCGGTGTTCACGCCGAAGGACATCACGCCGTAATAGTCGCCGTACCAGTAGCCCTCGGCGTCCTTGACCTCGTCCGGGATCTCGTCCCAGGTCTCGACCTTGTAGGGCACGATCAGCCCTTCGGACTTCGCCTGCGGACCGAAGGCGAGGCCCACGTCGATGACGTCGGGCGCCTGCGGGCCGGTGTTGTCCTTGTTGGCGCGGATCGCCTCGAGCTCGTCGGCCGAGCCCGCGTCGGGGTTCAGCTCGTTGACGGTGATCTCGGGATATTTGGCCTTGAAGCCGGCGATGACATCGCCGTAGCCGCACCAGTTGTGCGGCAGGGCGATGGTGGTCAGCATGCCTTCGGCCTTGGCGGCCTCGACAAGTTCGGCACTCTGCGCAAGGGCGCCCGAGGCTGCGCCCATTGCGGCAAGGCTCACCGAAGCGGCGAGTGCAAGTTTCATGGTCATAGGAACTTCTCCCGGTTGTTATCGTCCCGAATGCCGTTCTTCCGGTCGGAAACCCGGTGCCGGAGCGGCTATTAGTGTCAGCTAAAGGCCGAAAACGGATTCTGGCAAGTTCCCTAACCGGAGCAGGTAACAAATTTTTCGCGCATTGATCAGGCTGTAAGGAATCCGAGCGCGAGGCCCGACTTTCGGGCAGGGGCCGCGGTCTTGCCCGCCGCGCACCTCCGGCCTACGGTCGCGCGAAACGACTTCCAACAGGGCGAGAGGGTGACATGACGGGATTCGCGACGACGCGGCGCGGGCTTCTGATGGCCGGAGGCGCTGCACTGGCCGTGGCCAGCCTGCCGAAGGGACTGCGCGCGCAGGAGGCGCTGAAGGTCGCGGGCATCTATACGGTGCCGGTCGAGCAGCAGTGGGTCAGCCGCATCCACAAGGCCGCCGAGGCCGCGCAGGCCGCGGGCCGGGTGGACTACAGCTTCACCGAGAACGTGGCCAATACCGACTACCCGCGCGTCATGCGCGAATATGCCGAGAGCGGCGTGAAGCTGATCGTGGGCGAGATCTTCGGCGTCGAGCAGGAGGCCCGCGAAGTCGCGGCCGAATATCCCGACGTGGCCTTCCTGATGGGGTCGAGCCTGCCCGCCGACGAGTCGGTGCCAAACCTCGCCGTCTTCGACAATTACATCCAGGATGCGGCCTATCTGACCGGCATCATTGCCGGATCCATGACCAAGGGCAACATCGGCATGGTCGGCGGCTTCCCCATCCCCGAGGTGAACCGCCTGATGAACGCCTTCATGGCGGGTGCGCGCGAGGTGAAGCCCGACGTGACCTTCCAGGTCAGCTTCATCGGCTCGTGGTTCGATCCGCCGAAGGCCAAGGAGACCGCCTTCGCGATGATCGAGAACGGCGCGGACCTGCTCTATGCAGAGCGCTTCGGGGTCTCGGATGCGGCCAAGGAGCGCGGCGTGCTGGCCATCGGCAACGTGATCGACACGCAGGCCGATTATCCCGACACGGTGGTGGCCTCGGCGCTCTGGCATTTCGAGCCGACCTTCGACAAGGCGGTGGCCGAGGTGCAGGCCGGGACCTTCACCGCCGCCGACTACGGCGTCTATTCCTTCATGAAGGAGGGCGGCTCGTCGCTCGCGCCGCTTGGCACCTTCGAGGGCAAGGTGCCGGAAGAAGCCATGAAGCTCGTGGCCGAGCGCGAGGCGGCGATCAAGGACGGCTCCTTCACCGTGGGCATCGACGATAACGAGCCGAAATCCTCGTGAGCGACCCGGTCGTCCTGCGCCTCTCCGGGATCACGAAGCGGTTCGGGGCGCTTCTGGCCAATGCCGGCATCGACCTCTCCCTCCGCAGGGGAGAGGTCGTAGCCCTTCTGGGCGAGAATGGCGCAGGCAAGACCACGCTGATGAACATCCTCTTCGGCCATTATGTGGCCGACGAGGGCACGGTCGAGGTCTTCGGCCAGCCGCTTCCGCCCGGCCATCCGCGGGCCGCACTCGCCGCGGGCGTGGGCATGGTGCACCAGCATTTCACGCTGGCCGACAACCTGACCGTCCTCGAGAACATCCTGCTGGGCACCGCGCCGCTCTGGCGGCCGAGCCTCGGCAAGAGGGCGGCCCGCGCGCGGGTCGAGGCGCTCTCGCGCGACTTCGGCCTTGCGGTTCATCCCGACGCGCGGGTGGCCACGCTCTCGGTGGGCGAGCGGCAGCGGGTCGAGATCCTGA
Organism: Rhodobacter sp. NSM; assembly: GCF_052244495.1. NCBI lineage: Bacteria > Pseudomonadati > Pseudomonadota > Alphaproteobacteria > Rhodobacterales > Rhodobacter > Rhodobacter sp. NSM. Next base: position 425,852 of record NZ_JBQPXH010000003.1, on the reverse strand, counting down.
AGGCGCTCTACCGCGACGCGCGCATCCTGATCCTGGACGAGCCGACCGCCGTCCTGACCCCGCAGGAGACCGAGGCGCTCTTCCGCACGCTGAAGCTCGCGGTGGCGAAGGGGCTCTCGATCATCTTCATCTCGCACAAGCTGCACGAGGTGATGGGCGTGGCCGACCGCTGCGTGGTGCTGCGGCACGGGCGCGTGGTGGGCGAGGTGGCCACCGCCGAGACCGACCGGCACCGGCTGGCCGCGCTGATGGTGGGCGAGGAGATCGTGCCGCCCGCCGTCGCTCCGCCGAAACCCGGCGCGGTGCTCCTGCGGCTCGACCGGGTGACGACGCCGGCCCAGGGCTCGGCCACCGGCCTGCGCGGCGTGAGCCTCGATCTGCGCGCGGGCACGATCACGGGCCTTGCGGGCGTGTCCGGCAACGGGCAGGCGGCGCTCTCCGACCTCGTCTCGGGCCTTGTGCGGCCCGAGGAGGGGCGGCTCGAACTCGCCGGGGTCGAGGTGGTCCGGTGGACGCCGCGAACGGCCGTGGCCTCGGGCATCGCGCGCATCCCCGAGGATCGGCATTCCACCGGCACCATCGCCGACTTCACCCTGACCGAGAACGCCATTCTCGAAGGCTACCGGTCGCGCTTCGCGAAGGGCGGCTGGATGGACTGGCGCGCCGCCCGCGCCTTCGCCGAGAGCATCATCGCCACGTACGACGTGCGCTGTCCCGGTCCCGAGACGCGCATCCGGCTGCTGTCGGGGGGCAACATGCAGAAGCTGATCCTCGGTCGCGTGCTCGAGCCCGGCCCCCGGATCATTCTCGCCAACCAGCCGGTGCGGGGCCTCGACATCGGGGCCATCACCTATGTGCATTCCCGCCTGCTGAAGGCGCGGGATGAGGGGGCCGCGGTCATCCTCATCTCGGAAGATCTGGATGAAATCATGTCCTTGTCCGATACTGTTCATGTCATGTCAGAAGGGCGGCTCTCGCCCGGCTTCGCCCGCGGCACGATGAGTCAGGCCGAGCTCGGCCTCTGGATGGCCGGCCACGGGTTCGCCGATGCGGCTTGAGCCTGTCGCCAACCCCTCGGCGCTGCGTCGGGCTGGCCTGCCGGCGGCGGCGCTTTTCGCCACCATCGTCGTGGCCTCGGGCCTCGCCGCCGCGGCGGGGGCCGATCCGCTCGCGACGCTGGGGCTGATCGTGAAGGGGGCGGTCGGCTCGAAGTTCGCGGCGCTCGAGACGCTCAACCGGGCGACCCCGCTCGTCTTCACGGGGCTTGCCGTGGCGGTGGCCTTTCGCGCCCGGCTCTGGAACATCGGGGCCGAGGCGCAGCTCTATGCCGGCGCCATCGTGACCGTGCTGCTGGGCACGGGTGCAGTGGGCGGCCCGCTCGTCCTGCCGCTGATGGCGCTCGCTGCCATGGCTGCGGGCGCGCTCGTCCTCCTCGGGCCGGTCGCGCTCAAGACCCGCTTCGGCGTGGACGAGGTGGTGACGACGCTCCTCTTCAACTTCATCATGCTGCTCTTCGTGAGCTACCTGCTCGAAGGGCCGCTGAAGGACCCGATGGGGATGGGCTGGCCCAAGTCGGCGCCGCTCGCCAAGGAGGCGCGTCTGCCGCGCATCGTGGACGGGCTCAGGCTCCACTGGGGCTTCGGGCTCGCGCTGATCGCCTCGGTCGCCGTCTGGGTGGTCGAGCGGCGTACCGCGCTCGGCTATGAGATGCGGGCCGTGGGGTTGAACCCGCGCGCCGCGCGCTTCGCGGGCATTCCGGTCGAGCGGGTGCTGGTCAAGACCGCGCTTCTCTCGGGCGGCCTTGCAGCGCTCGCGGGCTTCTCCGAGGTGGCGGGACTCAAGGGCCACCTCACGCTCGATCTGAGCCCGGGCTTCGGCTACACCGGCATCATCGTGGCCATGCTCGCGCTGCTCAATCCGCTGGCGGTGGTGCCGGCCGCGCTCTTCGTCGCGGGCGTCTTCGTGGGCGCCGACAGCATGAGCCGGGCCGCGGGCGTGCCCACCTACATCGCCGACATGCTGCTCGCCACCTCGCTCCTCTTCATGGTGCTGGCAATCCTTCTGATCCGGTTCCGGGTGGTGCGCGGATGAGGGGCGCGGTCGACATGGTCCTGCACATCCTCCGGGGACGGGGCCTCCCGCCTGAAGGCCAGCCCTTCGACCTCCAGAGGGACACCCGGAGATGAGCACGCTGTTCGAGATCCTTCTCTCCGCGACCTTCTGGGCCGCGGCGGTCCGCATCGCCTCTCCGCTGATCTTCGCCACCATGGGCGAACTGATCTGCGAACGCGCGGGCGTGTTGAACCTCGGGATCGAGGGGATCATGGCGATCGGCGCCTTTTCCGGCTGGATCGCGGTCTGGGCGGGGGCCGGGCTCTGGGAGGGCGTGGCGGTCGCCATGGCGGCCGGGATGCTCTTCGGCCTCCTCCACGCCGTGCTCGTGGTGCCCTTCGGGCTCTCGCAGCATGTGGTGGGGCTGGGGGTGACGCTGCTTGCCACCTCGACCAGCTACTTCGCCTACCGGCTGATCCTGCCCGAGGTCACGAGCCCGCCGAAGATCGAGCCCTTCGCCGTCTGGGCGGTGCCGGGCCTCTCGCAGATCCCGCTCATCGGACCCGCGCTCTTCGCGCAGACGCCGCTGACCTATGCGGCCTTCGTGGTGGCGGCGCTGACGGCACTCGTCCTCTGGCGGACGCCGCTCGGACTTGCGCTGCGGGCGGCCGGCGAGAACCCCTCGGCGGTCGATGCGCAGGGGCTGTCGGTCACCGGGCTCAGGATCGGCGCCGTCGTGGTCGGATCGGGGCTGATGGCGGTGGGGGGCGCGTTCCTGACGCTCTCTGCCTTCTCCAGCTTCTTCTTCGAGATGGTCAACGGCCGCGGCTGGATCTGCATCGCGCTGGTGGTCTTCGGCGCGTGGCGGCCGGGCAAGGCGGTGCTGGGCGCGCTGCTCTTTGCGGCCTTCGACGCGCTTCAGGTGCGGCTGCAACAGACACCCATCGGGCAGGTCGTACCCTATCAGCTGTTCCTAATGGCGCCCTATGCGCTCTCCATCGCCGCTCTCGTCCTCATGTCGCGCCGTGCCGAGGTGCCCGCGGCGCTGATGCAGCCATTCAACAGGGGGGAACGCTGATGTTCGACCTGATCGTCAAGGGGGGCACGCTGCCTGACGGCACCGTGGCCGATATCGGTATCCGCGGCGACCGCATCGCCGCCGTGGGCCGGCTCGAGGCCGAGGCGGCCCGGGTGATCGACGCCAGCGGAGACCTCGTCAGCCCGCCCTTCGTCGATCCGCATTTCCACATGGATGCGACGCTCTCCTACGGTCTGCCGCGGGTGAATGCGTCCGGCACGCTCTTGGAAGGCATCGCGCTCTGGGGGGAACTGAAGCGGATCGTCACGGTAGAGGAGATGGTCTCGCGCGCGCTCGCCTATTGCGACTGGGCGGCGAGCATGGGGCTGCTGGCCGTCCGCTCGCATGTCGATGTCTGCGACGATCGGCTGCTGGGCGTGCAGGCGCTGCTGGAGGTGCGCGAGCAGGTGAAGGGTTGGATGGACCTGCAACTGGTGGCCTTCCCGCAGGACGGGCTCTACCGCGACCCTTCGGCCCGGCACAACCTGATGCGCGCGCTCGACATGGGCGTGGACGTGGTGGGCGGCATCCCGCATTTCGAGCGCACCATGCAGGACGGCGCGGCCTCGGTGCGCGACCTCTGCGAGATCGCGGCGGCGCGCGGGCTGATGCTGGACCTGCATTGCGACGAGACCGACGATCCCCTCAGCCGCCATGTCGAGACGCTGGCGGCCGAGGTGATCCGCACCGGCCTGCAGGGCAGGGCGGCGGGCAGCCACCTGACCTCGATGCATTCGATGGACACCTACTATGTCTCGAAGCTCCTGCCGCTGATGGCCGAGGCCGAACTGGCCGCGATCCCCAATCCGCTGATCAACATCGTGCTTCAGGGCCGACACGACACCTTCCCGAAGCGCCGGGGACTGACGCGGGTGAAGGAGATGCAGGCCCATGGCATCACCGTCGGCTGGGGGCAGGATTGCGTGCTCGACCCATGGTATTCGATGGGCACGGCAGACATGCTGGACGTGGCTTTCATGGGGCTCCATGTCGCACAGATGACCCACCCGGCCGAGATGCGGCGCTGCTTCGACATGGTGACGGAGGTGAACGCGAGAATCATGGGGCTGGACTACGGCCTGCGTGAAGGCGCGCCGGCGTCGCTGGTGGTGCTGGACGCGGGCGACCCGGTCGAGGCGCTGCGGCTGCGGCCCGACCGGCTCAGCGTCATCGCCAGGGGACGGGTGATTGCGGAAAAGGCGCGGAACGATGCGCGCCTGAGCCTGCCTGGCCGGCCCGACAGCGTCCGCCGCCGGCACGTCCTTCCGGGGTGAGCGGCCGGAGCAGTCGGCGTCCAGTGGCGGTGGCTCATCCCGTCCTGTCGTGACGATGCCTTCGCGTCCCGCTCTCGATGGTCGGAACAGGTCGTGCGCCTGCACGTTCCATCGTCCTGCGGAGACCCCTCCGCACCCGGAACGGAGGAATGATGAGCCGGCGCACGGTCTCCCTGTTGGTGCTGGCACTGATGCTGGCGCTTCTGATCCTCGTGGCTGCAGACGTGCTGCTCGTGATCTTCGCCGGCATCCTGTTCGGGGTGTTCCTGTCGGCTGGTGCAGGGCTTGTCTCTTCCCTCACCGGCCTGCCCCGCGGACCGGCCATTGCGGTCTTCATCCTCCTCGGGCTCGTCGTGCTCTTCGGCGCTTTTCTCGCCTTCGCGCCAGCGATGCTCGATCAGGCCGACGCCCTCGCGCGGCAGCTTCCGCCCGCGTTGGACTCGCTCCGCGACAGGATCTCGGGCTACAGCTGGGGCTCGACCCTCCTGTCGCGGCTGACCCCCTCGCGCCTGATGTCGGCCGAGGGCGGCTTCGCGTCGACGGCCGTCAGCGCGACCTTCGGCGCTCTGGGCAACTTCGTCATCATCCTCTTCATCGGCCTCTACGCCGCGATCGACCCCGCGCTCTATCGCCGGGGAATGCGGGCCCTGCTTGCCCCCGAGCTGCGTCCACGGGGCGAGGAAGTGCTGCGGACCGCCGACCGCACGCTGCGGGGATGGCTCGGCGGGCAGATCTTCTCGATGAGCGTGGTCGGAGTGCTGACCTGGCTCGGCCTGTGGCTGATCGGCATTCCGCTCGCCTTCATCCTGGGCCTGATCGCGGCGCTTCTCACCTTCATCCCGAACATCGGGCCGGTGATCTCTGCGGTTCCGGCGCTGCTTCTCGCCATGCCTGACGGATGGGGGCAGGTGGGGATGGTGCTCGCCGTGTTCCTGACCGTCCAGACGCTCGAGAGCTACCTCATCACGCCCCTCATCCAGAAGGAGCAGGTGTCGCTGCCGCCCGTGCTCATCATCTCGGCACAGCTTCTGCTGGGGGTCCTGTTCGGCCTGATGGGCCTGCTGCTGGCCACTCCGCTGGCAGCCCTGTCGCTCGCCATGGTGCGTGAGGTCTATGTGCATGATTATCTGGAAGGAGGGGACGAGCAGGGGCCTCGTCCGGTGCGGCAACCCTGACAAGAAATTCCACAACTGATGGTGGAACATGCGTCTTCGATGCAACAATCACCTCCTTTCGGGCGCGCGTCGGAACGTCGCCTCCCCAAAAGGATTGGATAGCTGCAGCCGCAGATCCCGCAGGCCTGCAGCCCAATCCGGAGAGACGACCATGACACTGACGCTGGCCCAGAGCCTCGACCGCCGCCTCGACATTGCAGGCAACCCCACGGTGGCGCTGAGCTTCCCGCAACGCCGGATGCTCGGACAGGCACTGGCCTTCCTGCCCCGGCAGCACTATCGCCGCGTGCTTGAACTGGGGTGCGGCACAGGGCTCCTTGCGCGCGGTCTCTCCGTTCGGTGCGACCACTACGTCGGTCTGGACGCGGATCCCGGTGCTCTGATCCAGGCACGGTCCGAGCCCTATCCTTTCGCGCGGACCGAGTTCCGCCATGGCCGCGTGCCCGAGGACATCCCCGAAGGTCCCTTCGACCTCGTGGTGCTGAACGGCATCCTGCAGGACCTGACGCATGCGGCGCTGGAGGGTCTGGCCGTCCGCCTGCAGCAGGTGGCACCCTCGGCCGACATCCTCTGCCTGCGCAGCCTGCTCTTCGAGGCGCCGGACGAAGCCTTCCGCCCGCAGGCCATGCTCGGCGCGGCCCTCGGCCGGCCGCTGACGGGCAGCAATCTCGACCGGCTCTTCCGCATCGACGTGTTCGAGCCGGAGCGCGAGGCCGCCTGAGAGGAACCGGGTCCGGCCGGGGACGTTTGGCCGGGCGGTCAACGGAGCCGCGGAACGCCCTTGCGGAGACGATGATGCCCGAGCCGGATATCTGCGTTGTCATGAATGCCGGGTCTGGCAAGGGCGAGGACGCAAGCCGCGTCCGCGCCGCCTTCGAGGCGCAAGACGTCGAGGCGCACCTCGAACTGGTCGAGGACGGCAGTCGCCTGACCTCGGTCGCGTCCGAGGCGCTGGACCGGGGCTTCAAGACCATCGTCGCCGCGGGCGGAGACGGCACGATCTGTGCCGTTGCCGCGGCGATGGCGGGCTCAGGGCGCCGCATGGGCATCCTGCCGCTGGGGACCTTCAACTACTTCGCCCGGTCGCTGCTTCTGCCCGAGGAACTCGAGGCGGCGGTGGCGGTCATCTGCGCAGGCCGCACGGCGCCCATCAGGGTCGCGACCGTCAATGACGAGGTGTTCCTGAACAACGCGAGCCTTGGTGTCTATCCTGCCATCCTCGAGACGCGCGAGGAGATCTACCGGCGCTGGGGCCGGAGCCGGACGCTGGCCTACTGGTCGGTGCTGAAGGTTCTGGCTCGCATGGGACGTCCGCTGCGCCTGCGGGTGCGGGCGGGTGGCGAGGAACGGATCGTGCGCTCGCCCCTCGTCTTCGTGGTGAACAATGCCTTCCAGCTCGAGCAGATGAACCTGGATGGGGCCGATCGAGTCGCGGCCGGCGATCTTGTCGTGTTCATCGCGCCGAACTCCGGCCGTCTGGGCATGTTCCGCAACGCCGTGGCGCTGGCCCTCGGTCTTGCGAGCGTCGACCAGAACTACGAGATGATGAGCGGCCCGCATGTCGAGATCGACCTTCCCGGCCGGCGCCGCAAGGTCTGGCACGTCGCTCGCGACGGCGAGCGCGAGAGGATGGTGCCGCCCTTCGACCTGAAGGCCATCGAGGGCGCGCTGGAAGTTACCGTCCCCGAGCACTGGAACCGCGAGGTGAGATGAAGAGACTGCTGCACCTGTCCGACCTTCACTTCGGCCGCGACCGGCCCGAGCTTCTCCGCCCTCTGATCGAGACCGTGAACAGGCTGGCGCCCGATCTCGTGGCGATCTCGGGAGATCTGACCCAGCGCGCGACCGAGGCACAGTTCAGGGCTGCGGCAGCCTTCGTCGGGGCGCTGAAGCCACCGGTCCTCGTCGTGCCGGGAAACCACGATGTGCCGCTTCACAATCTCTACGTCCGGCTGCTCAAGCCCTGGAAGCGCTATCGCCGGTGGTTCGGCCGCGATCTCGAACCCTGCTGGGAAGACGAGGAAATGATCGTTGTGGGAGCCAACACGGTCAATCCGCTCGCCTGGCAGCAAGGCTGGTTCCGGTCCCGCTCGCTGTCCCGGATCCGCCGCAGCTTCGCCGCGGGCGAAAGGCGCGTGCGGGTGGTCGTCGTGCATCACCCGATGGAGCACACGCCCGATGACACGAAGGAACTCATGCGGGGCGCGGCTCGGGCCATCGACGAACTGGCGGACTGCGGCGCGGACGTCATCCTCTCGGGTCACCTTCACACCTGGCGCGTGGCGCCCTTCGCCGAAGTGTCGGGCAGGGGCGTCGTGCTGCAGGTTCATGCCGGAACCGGCCTCTCCACACGCGTGAGGGGGGAGCCGAACGATTTCAACCTGCTGGAGGTCTCCGCCGATCGCATCCACGTGGAGCGCCATACGGCGCTGCAGGATGCGACGGGCTTCCACCTCGCCGAGACCCGGACCTTTCTGGGCGGAGGCGGGCGCTGGACGCAGGAAGAGACCGGCGCGGCGGTTTGACCGCAATCTCCGCATCTGCTTGCGGCCTCCGGCCTTTCCACTGCCGACCATCCCCCGGCCGCTGCCGTGACCTGCACGGGTGATCCACCCTCTTGCTGCCGGCCTGATCCAGAAGCTCGCCGTGGCCTGAGCGGCAGAGCGCCCGCCTGCGTCGTCGGGCGAAGGACTTCCGGGCGCGCCTGACCGCAGGGGGCTTTCAGCCCTTGGAGTTACCCGAAGCTACGCGCTCAGCGCCCGGGCCTTCGAGCGCCTCGACCTCCGGCGGAAGGGTGAGCTGCGGTTCAGGAGCAGGCCGCCCGAACAGGTAGCCCTGAAAGGTCCGGCAGCCCTTTGCGCGCAGCCACGCGAACTGGGCCGGCGTCTCAACTCCCTCGGCGACGAGGGCCACGCCCAGACCCGAGGCCAGGCCGATGATCCCCTCGAGGATCGTGCGGTTGGCCTTCGAGTCCGTCAGCCCTCCGAGGAAACTGCGGTCGATCTTCAGCACGTCCACGGGCAGGTCGCGCAGGTAGCTGAGCGAGGAGAAGCCGGTGCCGAAATCGTCGAGCGCGATCGAGAGGCCGAGTGATCGCAGATCCATCATCGTGGTCCGGGCGAGGCCGAGATTCGAAAGCAGCGTCCCCTCGGTCACTTCCAGCTCGATCCGGGCCGGATCCGCTCCCGTCTCGGCAAGGACCTCGCGCACCATCTGACCGAACTCTTCGGACAGGAACTGCGCCGAGCTGATGTTGATCGACAGCCGCAGGTCACGTCGCGCAGGATCGTCGGCCCAACGTGCCAGTTCCATCGCGGCGGCGTGCAACACCCAGCGGTCGATGTCGCGGATGAAGCCGGTTTCCTCGGCGAAGGGGATGAAGGCGATGGGCGAAAGCAGCCCGCGCACCGGATGTTCCCAGCGGATCAACGCCTCCTGGCCCACGACCTCGAGCCCCATCTCGTCAAGCCGGACCATCGGCTCGAAGAAGATGCGGAACTCGTCGTGGCGGATCGCCTCGCGCAGTTCCTGCGCAAGCGCCACACGGCCGACCATGTCCTGCTCCATGTCGGGGCGGTAGGCACAGGCACGGTTGCCGCCCGCCGTCTTGGCGGCCATCACGGCAAGGTCCACGCCCTTGAGCAGCCCCTCGACCGTATCCTCGGCCGAGATGGCCGCCAGCCCGATCGAGGCTGTGATTTCGAGGCTCAGCCCGTCCACCAAGAAGGGCCTGCGCAAGTCCCTCAGGATCTGTTCGGCCGTGGCCTCGGCCGCAGTGACCGCGCTGGCCGGATCGGGATGGGTCACGCCACAGGTGAGGACGAATTCGTCGGCCGAGATGCGGCCGAGGTCGCCGCCATCCGGGCGCAGATCGTCGAGCCGCGCGCCGATCGCCTGCAGCATGCGGTCGCCGAGCCAGTGGCCGCGGGTGCCGTTCACCTGCCGCATCCCGTCGACGTCGATGTAGAGCAGGGCAAGGCAGGCATTCTCGCGCGCGCAGGTCTGGAGACAGTCGCGCAGCACCTCGACGATGCCGCGGCGATTGTAGAGCCCGGTCAGCGGATCGAAGAAGGCAAGCTGATGCGCCTCGGCCAGCGCAGTGCGCAACGCGCTGTCCGCCGACACCTGGCCGGTCACGTCGTTCACGGTCGCCACGACCCGGATCGCGTTGACGCCGTCGGCTGCAACCGGCGCCGCGTTGACCGACAGGATCCGCTGGCGACCGTCGGCCCCGATCAGCACGTGGTGCATGTCGCGCAGCGTACGGCCCTCGGCCATGGTGCGCCACACGGGCATCGCCGCGGGCGGAAGGGGTTCGCCGTCCCGCGAAAGAAGCCGGCACCCCACACCCTCGAGCGTGCAGCCCGGCAGGCGCGCCGCTTCTGCCCCTAGAACGGCGGCGGCCTCGTCATTGGCGAAGACGATGCGCGCATCCGCGTCAAAGGCAATGATGGCGGAGGTGCTGGTGCGCAGGATCGATTCGAGAAGAAGCCGGTCCTCGTGCAGGGCTTTTGCGGCCTCGGCCGTGCGGCGCTCGCTCTCGCGTCGTTCGGCGGCGGCAAGCATCGCCTCGGCCAGAGACTGCAGCACATCGAGATCGCCGCTGCGCAGATCGTTGCCGTCCCCGCGCCAGCCGAGCACGACGCTTCCCACGACCGCTCCGTCCCGCAGCATCGGCACCTCGACCACCGAGTCGAGGCCCGCTGCCGCCAGCCTGTCGGGTCGAGAACCTTGGGGCAGCCCCGCCGGATCCCGGTGAATGACAGGCTCGTGCGTGTCTCCCGCAAGGCAGGTCTCCGGATGCCGGGCATCGGAGATTGCGTTCCTGGACCAGCGATGGCTGACTGCCATCTGTCCCGACGGCATCGTCCGGCAGAACTGGGCGACATCTGCTCCGCAGGCCTCTGCCGCATGGGCCAGCGCGTCGTCGATTTCGGCTTCGGTTGCCGCGAGCGGCGCGCGCAGGAGCCTGTTGATGTCTCCGAGGATGATGGCGGTTGCGGGGCTTGCGTCAAATCTGCCCGGCTCGGTCGCCTGAACGACCGTCGGCACCCAAGATCCACCCTGTCCCTTGCCCGTCATTCGATCGGCTTCGTCTTCTGTTGCAGCGGGAGGGGCCCGGCCGTGCTTTCAACCTAGAGCACAGCCGAAGGAACTGTCAAATCGTTACCGGGGAGGCGTTGCATCTTGGCCACGAGGTCAGGAGCCGCCTTCCCAAGGACGAGCCTAGCGCAATTTTGCCTTGGCTTTGATCATTTTGCGCCTAGCTGGACCGTAAAGCCTTAGCGGAAGCTCACCCATACTTGGCAGTTGCTCGCCTTTGGTATGCAGTGCTGCAACAGTGGCCACCAAATTAATAATCTCAGATTGATACAAATGGTCCTCGCCGCGACAGGATGCGATACAGGACCGCTTCGGCTGGTCGCCTGCTTCAGGGGGGCCGCACATGACCTGGGACTGGCGGACTGAGAATGGCAGGGACAACGACACTCCGGTCACCGTTCAGGGCGTTTGCCTGGCTGATCGCCGCCGTGCTGACGGCGGTTTCGGGCTGCGAACAGGCGTCGGTCCCGGGCCGTCCCGCACTCTCGATCCGCGAGGAGACGGCGCAGTTCCGCATGGTCCCTGACGCCCGCCGCTGGGTCGCGGTTCCGGGCGCGCTTCTGGTGCAGGAACGGGACCTCGGGGGCGACATCGAGCAGCGCATCGCTCTTCCCAACGCCACGACCCTCGACGGCGACAACATGATGCTGCTGCGCGCCCGTGCGCCGGGCGGAACGGTCCTGCCGCGCCTGCAACTCGGCTCGTTCGCAGACGCGGAGGGCAGGCTTCCGGCGCCCTTCGGCCGCGCGAGCGACAGCGGGCTCAGCAGCCGCGAGGATGCCCTGGGCACCATCGTCTATGCCGTGGAGCGGGTGGGCGTCGACACCATCTGCGTGCTCGCGATGCGTCGGATGCCGCCGACCGCGCGACCGCTGCCCGCCAGGGTCGTGGCGCTCGACGTGATGCTGCGCAACTGCATCCGCGGCGACACCGACGAGGCCCTGCGCCCGATCGGTGCCGGAAGCCTCGGCCTCCTGCCGCCCGACGCCGTCCCCGGCACTGCGCCGGGCGCGGGACGAAACCTGTCTCCTCTCGCTGCGCCCTTGCAATAAGCCCCACCGTGATCCCGCCGGAGACCCGCCCATGACCGAGACCGCCGCGGCCCGTTCCCAGAGCCGGGTGCTTCCCTTCGCGCTCTTCCTCGTCTGGGCGGCGTTGCTCGTACCTTTCGCGCTGCTGGCGGCGGCCCCGGTCGCGCCATCCGCTCAGGGGCTGATCGCGCTTTCGGCAGTGATCCTCGTCGCCCTGCTGAAGCCCTTCGCCGACCACATGGTGCCGCGGTTCCTGCTGCTGTCCGCCGCCTCGATGCTCGTCCTGCGCTACTGGTTCTGGCGCCTGTTCGAGACCCTGCCGCCACCCGCTGCGGATGCATCCTTCTGCTTCGCGGTGCTCCTGTTCATGGTCGAAACCTTCTCGATCGCCATCTTTTTCCTGAACGGGTTCCTGAGTGCGGACCCGACGGACCGGACCCTGCCCCCGCAGGTGCAGCCCGAGGATCTTCCGACGGTGGACATCCTCGTCCCGTCCTACAACGAGCCTGCGGACATGCTCAGCGTGACGCTCGCCGCGGCGAAGAACATGATCTATCCCACCCGCCTGCGGACGGTGGTTCTCTGCGACGATGGCGGGACCGACCAGCGCTGCCTCTCGCAGGATCCCGAGCTTGCCCGCAAGGCGCAGGAGCGGCGACGCGAATTGCAGCAGCTCTGCCGCGAGCTCGGGGTCGTCTACTCCACGCGCGAAAGGAACGAGCACGCCAAGGCCGGCAACATGTCGGCAGCGCTCGCCCGGCTGAAGGGCGAACTGGTGGTCGTGTTCGACGCCGACCACGTTCCCAGCCGCGACTTCCTCGCACGGACGGTCGGCTACTTCGTCCAGGATCCGAAGCTCTTCCTCGTTCAGACGCCGCACTTCTTCATCAACCCTGACCCGATCCAGAGGAACCTGGCGCTGGGAGATCTATGCCCGCCCGAGAACGAGATGTTCTACGGCAAGATCCACCGCGGCCTCGACCGCTGGGGCGGGGCCTTCTTCTGCGGATCCGCGGCCGTCCTGCGGCGTCGCGCGCTGGACGAGGTGGGCGGCTTCGCGGGTGAGACCATCACCGAGGACGCCGAGACCGCGCTCGAGATCCATTCGCGCGGCTGGAAGAGCCTCTACCTCGACCGGGCCATGATTGCGGGCCTTCAGCCAGAGACCTTCGCCTCCTTCATCCAGCAGCGGGGCCGCTGGGCCACCGGCATGATGCAGATGCTGCTTCTGAAGAACCCGCTCTTCCGCCGCGGGCTGGGGCTTGCGCAACGGCTCTGCTACCTCAACTCGATGAGCTTCTGGTTCTTCCCGCTGGTGCGGATGATGTTCCTGATCGCGCCGCTCATCTACCTCTTCTTCGGCGTCGAGATCTTCGTCGCCACCTTCGAGGAGGTGCTCGCCTACATGCCCGGCTATCTGGCGGTCAGCTTCCTCGTGCAGAACGCGCTTTTCGCCCGTCAGAGATGGCCCCTGGTGTCGGAGGTCTACGAGGTCGCGCAGGCGCCCTATCTCGCGCGGGCCATCGTGGGCACGCTGCTCCGGCCGCGGGGGGCGCGCTTCGCCGTGACGGCCAAGGACGAAACGCTGAGCGAGAACTACATCTCGCCGATCTACCGGCCGCTTCTCGTGACCTTCCTGCTCTGCACGGCGGGCGTGATCGCTGCGCTGGTGCGCTGGGTGGCCTTCCCCGGTGACCGCTCGGTCCTTCTTGTCGTCGGCGGATGGGCGGTCCTCAATTTCCTTCTCGTCGGTTTCGCCCTTCGGGCGGTGGCCGAGAAGCAGCAGCGCCGGGCCGCGCCGCGCGTGCAGATGGAGATCCCGGCCGCGGCGCAGATCCCGGCGCTCGGCAACCGCATGCTGACGGCGACCGTGCTCGATGCCTCGACGAGCGGCGTCCGGCTGCTCCTGCGGCTGCCCGGTTCGGGCGACCCGCGGCCGGCCGTCGAGCCGGGCGGCGCGATCCAATTCCAGCCGAAGTTCCCCGATGCGCCGCAGCTCGAGAGGATGGTGCGCGGCCGCATCCGTTCGGCCAGACGTGACGGCGGCACGGTGATGGTGGGCATGGTCTTCGATGCCGACCAGCCGATCGCGGTGCGCGAGACGGTGGCCTTTCTCATCTTCGGCGACAGCGCGCATTGGCGCAGCATCCGCGAAAGGACGACGCGGCCGATCGGCCTCCTGCACGGGATCGGCCGCATCCTGTGGATGAGCTTGACGAGCCTGCCCCGGACGGCGAGCGACTTCATGGCAGAACCCGCCCGACGGCGCCGGCGCCAGGACGAGCCCGTGGAGAAGCAGGCGCACCTGCTCGCCTTCGGAAGCGATTTCAGCTCGGAGCCGGACTGGCCGGACGACCTCTTGGATCCCACCTCGCAGGTGCCGGTGCGCTCGGGCAGCCTTGTCTGGGGGGCAAACTGATGCGCGGCCCGATGCTTGCACTCCCGGTGCTTTTCGTGCTGGCGCAGATCGCGCAGGCGCAGGACGCCGTGCCGACAATCGTCATCGAAGGCCTGACGAGCGAGCCGCAGGCCACGGATCCCGAGGTCGCGCAGGCGGCCGACTCCGAGCCGGTGGCGCCGTGGCTCGTGCCGCTGCGGCCGATGGTCGAGACGGCGACCCCCGGCCCGCTCTTCCGGATGCAGGGCCAGCATGCGCGCGCCGAGTTCCGTCTGTTCCTGCCGCCCGGCGGGCTTGACGGGACGCTGACGCTGGCGCAACGCAGCAGCATAGACGTGCTGCCCGAGGGCTCGCAGCTGGTCGTGCGGCTGAACGGCGAGGAGATCGGTCAGTTCACGCCGCGCCAGTTCGGCGCATTGGGCGCGATCACCATGCCGCTCGGACCCTCCGCAAGAGCCGGAGACAACCTCGTCTCCATCGAGGCGCAGCATCGCCACCGGATCTACTGCGGCGCCGATGCGGAATTCGATCTGTGGACGGAGTTCGACCTGACGCAGAGCGGGCTCGCCCTGCCGGGCGAGGCGATGGGCACGGACGCGGCTTCCTTCGTTGCGGCGCTGACCGCGCAGGCGGCGACCGGACGGCCCATCGAGATCCGGGCGCCGGAACCCCCCGACGCGCCGGTGCTGAGCGCGCTTGCCCAGGCGCTCGGGCGGCCGCTGCCGGACGAGGCGCTGCCCATTGCCCTCCGGAAGCCGTGGTCGGGCGGCGATGGCCCGGCCTATGCCCGCGTCACCCTGCTGCCCTCGGACACCGATCGTGCGACGATCCGGAGGGGCGGTGACGGTGCCCTCGTTCTCGTGCTCGAGCATCGTGCCGGAGAGGCAGCCCGGGCGGCGCTTGTGGACGAGGTGCTTGCAGAAGCCGAGATCCTGCCGGCGCCTTCCTTGCCGATGGTCTCGCCGGGCCGCGTCGTGACAGTGGCGACGCTCGGCGCGCCGGACATCATCACGAACGACCGCTACTTCGAGCGGAACGTGGACTTCCGCCTGCCCGACGAGTGGTTGCTGCTGGCCAGCCAGAAGGCGCGGATGGGGCTGGACTACGGCTTTGCCGGCGGTTTGCCGGAGGGGGCGGTGCTGCTGGTGAAGGTCAACGGAACGACGGTGCGGATGCTGCCGCTCGACCGCGACGCCGCACCCGTGAAGCCGCGGCTCGAGATGCGCTTTCCGGCGCGGCTGCTCCATCCCGGTCCGAACCGTCTGTCCTTCGAGGCGATCATTCCGGGCAATCCGCCTGACGAGCCCTGTCCCTCCACGCAGGGCAACCTGCTCCAGGTGCTGGGCTCGACCGAACTCTTCGTGCCTCCCTCGCCCCGCATGACGATGGCGGACATGGCGCGCGATCTGGCCTGGGTCACGCCCGCCGGCGTCCAGCCGGCGACACCCGAGGGGCTCGCGCGCACGCTGCCCTTCATGAGCGCCTTCCACGACGCTTCCGACGGCCGCCCGGTCCAGCTCACCGTGACCGGACTGCACGATCTCGACCGCGTGCCGATGGCCGAGGCGGGGCTCACCCCGCGGCTTCTGGCGAGGACGCTGCTGCCGTCGGCCGTCTCACGGCTGGTGGACGACCGGCCCGCGGCCGAGACGGACACGCCCGCAAACGCCCTCACGCCGCTCGGTGCGGCACCGGGCGAATCCACGCTGCCCGCGCTCGTCGAATCGAACTGGTTCGACCGCGCACGCGCCTTCATGCTGGCAACGCTCGAGCCCGCCCTGCACGGAGTGCGGCGGCTTGTTCGCCCCGGCGACGGCGACCTTGTGGAATGGCTCGCATCACGCAAGGGCGAGGCCATGATCATCGCGCCCGGTCCCGGCGAGCTCTGGGTCGTGCTGGGACCTGAGGCTTCCCCCGCGCGGGTTGCGTCGGCGCTGGCGGTTGCGCAGCACTCGCCCGAGGGTCCGCGGGGCCAGGTTGCGGTGCTGGGCAGCGACGGCCGCTGGTCGAGCTGGTCGCAGCCCGGCATCCTGCCGCGGCTGGAAGAGCCGATCAGCCTGTCGAATGTCCGGAGCGTCGTGGGCAACGTCGCCTCGGCACGTCCGCCCATGCTGCTCGGCGGGATGCTCGGCCTTGCCTGGATCAGCGCGGCGATCGCGATCGCCTTCGTGCTGAGAACCCGGGGGAGGGGAGACAGATGAAGCGACGCACCCTTCTGCGCGCGGCGGCAGCGGCCGCCCTTCTCGCGCCCGCGGGGCGGCTCGCGGCTCAAGGCGCCGACAGCGCCTTGCCGCCCGATCATCCGCTCCAGTCCGCGTGGAGGAACTGGAAGAACGCCTTCCTTCTGCCCGTCGGGCGCGTCGTCGACGGGCCGCAGGAAAACGCGAGCCATTCCGAGGGCCAGGGTTACGGTGCGTCGCTCGCGGCAATCTTCGGCGACGAGGAGGCGCTGACGCGCATCGTGGACTGGACGGAGGCGAATCTCGCCCGGCGCGAGGACAAGCTGCTGAGCTGGCGCTGGCTGCCCGGCGCGGTCCTCGCGGTGCCGGACGAGAACAACGCGACCGACGGCGACCTGTTCTACGCCTGGGGGCTGGCGATGGCCTCGCAGAGGTTCGGAAACGCGGATTACGCCGGCCGCGCGACCGAAATCGCGCGCGCGATCGCGCTGCACTGCATCCGCCCGCATCCCGACGGATCCGAGAGGCTCGTGCTGCTGCCGGGCGCCTCGGGCTTCGACACGCCGGACGGCGTCGTGCTGAACCCATCCTACTACATGCCCCGGGCGATGGAGGAGCTTGCGACCTTCAGCGGGCAGGACAGGCTGGCACAATGCGCCCGCGATGGCGCGGAATGGATCGCCTCGCTCGGCCTTGTGCCGGACTGGCTGCTCCTCGGGCCGGAGGGTGTATCACCGGCCACAGGACTGTCCTTCGACAGCGGCTACGACGCCATGCGCGTGCCGCTCTTCCTGCTCTGGTCGGGACTGACCGCAAATCCGGCGCTCCGCCGCTTCACCGAGACGCGCCACCATGCGCCGTCTGGCCCGGATGCACCCGTCGTCTTCGACAGCCAGACAGGCGCGGTGCTCCAACGGTCGTCCGACCCGGGCTACCGGGCCGTGCCCGCCCTTGGCGACTGCGCCCTCTCCGGCAGGCCGGGCGCGGCCATCCCGCCCTTCGACGTGCGCCAGCCCTATTATCCCGCGACACTGCATCTGATGACGCTCGTCGCTCAAGTGGAAGGCTTTTCCGCATGCGCTCCGATCTGACCCCGCTGCGCGCCCTGACGCTGGCGCTGCTGCTTGCTGCCGGCTCGGCCATGGCACAGGGCTCCGCGCCGGTGGCGCAGGATCTCGAAGCGCTGAACTACTACGTCTCGAGCGGCGACGACCGCGCTGCGGCGGCCGAACTGCGCCGGCTGCGCGCGCAATTTCCGGAATGGACGCCGCCGTCGGATCTCACGACGCTCGGCCGGCAGCGGTCTCCGGCAGCCGAGGTCGATCGGATCTACCGGCAGATCGCGGCCGGGGAACTGGCAGAGGCGCGGCGCTCGATCGACGAGACCACGCGCAGCTTCGCCGGCTGGACGCCGCCGGCGGAGATGACGCGTCTGCTCGAGACCGCCGAGGCGCAGGTCGCGTTCGATGCGGCGGCGGATGCCGGCAATGCGCCGGCGGCCGTAGAGATCGCACGGCGCAACCCTGCAATCCTCAGATGCGACCGGGTGAACAACGCCTGGAGGCTCGCCGAGCTTCAGGTGGCCGCCGGGCAGAGGGCAGCCGCGCTTCAGAGCTACCGGGGCGTCATCGCGTCCTGCTCGGGCCTGCCAGAGGTCACGGCGACGCTCGAGAAGGCCGAGGCGGCGGCCACTGACGAGGAACTGGCGGAACTCTTCCGCCTGGCCAATGCGCAACTGCCCGGCTCGGCGTCCGCACTGACGGCGCTGGAGACGCGGCTGCGCGCCGGACGCGGGGACGCGCCGCCTTCCACTGCGGCTGAACGGACGCCGCCGCGCGCAACGATTTCGGACGGCGACCTGCCTGCGGCAGGCCGCCCGCGCCGTGCCGGTGCGTCCACGCCGTCGCGCGGCGGTGGTGCTGCCATCGCCTCGGTCCGGGCTGCGGCGCAGCGCGGAGACTGGCGCACCTGCGCCAGCCTCACCACCGGCGCCACCTCGAACGAGATGCTCTACGAACGCGCCTGGTGTGTCTACAACCTGGACCGCCCGCTCGAGGCGCTCTCGGCCTTCGAGCCGGCGGCATCCGGCCGGCTCGGGGCGGAGGTCGCGCGCGACGCGCGGTTCGGCAAGTCGCTCGCCTTCCTCGCACTGGAGATGACCGAGGAAGCAGCCCGGCTCGCCGCGGCCACCGACCTGACGGAGCAGCAGCGGCGCGAGGTCGAGGCCATCATCCTCGACCAGCGCGCGGTGCGGGCCTACCGTCTCAAGGAGTATCGCCGCGCGATCGCCTTCCTGGACGCCTACGAGGATCTGACCGGCGGGCTGCGCCGTGACCTCGCCATCATGCGCGGTTATGCTTGGCTCAACCTCGGCAAGCGTTCAGAAGCAAAAAGGATTTTCACAGAGCTGAACGATCAGCTGGCGACGCCTGAGACCCGGGCCGCCCTGAACGCCAGCCGCTAGGGCGGGCCCGGGCGGCAGCGTCGGACCCGGGGACGCGTGAGGCGCCGGCCAGACACCTCCGGCATCATCGGAGGCGGATCGGGGCACCGCGAACCTCCGCGACAGACCCCTTTGCCGTGCGGACACGTCCGCCCGCCGGACCCCGGACAGGTCAGGCAGCCGGAAGAGTGACGTCCTTCCCTTGATCGGATCGTCCTTCGGGACGCCCACTGCTGCTCGGACGCGCATGAGACCGCAGGTTCCCACCCGGCAGGAAACAGGCCGCGGTCATGGTCAGGCGCGGCCGGTGAACCGTCCCCGCGCTGCGGTCAGTGGAGCCTGCCCGCCCCGCCGGCACGGGCAATGACCTGCTGCAAGGCGATCTCGCTGCGATTGCGACCCGCCCGCTTGGCGGCGGTCACGAGCTCGTCGGCAGCCGCGACCCAGGCCTCGGCGCTGGTATAATGCGGTGCCCAGGGCGCGATGCCGAAGCTTGCGGTCACGCGGGCCTCGGGGTGGCCAGGGAAGCGCGTGTCCTCGATTACCTGCCGCAGCCGCTCGGTCACATGAAGCGCGGTCTCGGGCGTTGCGCCGTCGAGGAAGATTCCGAACTCCTCGCCCCCGATCCGGCCCAACTGGTCGCCCCGGCGGATCGTATTGCGGATCGTGCGGGCCACGGTGGCGAGCACGACGTCCCCGAAGGCATGGCCGTAGCTCTGGTTGACGAGCCTGAGATGATCGAGATCGAAGGTGACGAGGGTGGAAGGGGGGCCGTTGCGCCGTCCGCGCTCCATCGCGCGGCGAAGGACCGACAGGAAGGCCCGGCGGGTGGAGGCGCTGGTCTGCTGATCCTCCGTCACCTGCAGGCGAAGCTCCAGCTGCGCCACGGCCAGCTTGGCGAGCTTCGCCAGAACCTCGCGGTCCACGCTGGTGTAGTCGCGCGGGATCGTATCCACGACGCAGATGGTTCCGATGTTGTAGCCGTCCGGCGTGGTCAGCGGCGCGCCGAGATAGCTGCGGACATGAGGCATGCCGGTCACATAGGGACTCTCGCGGAAGCGCGGATCGGCCTGGGCATCCACGACCTGCACCACCTTGGAACCTCGGATCGTCTGGTCGCAGAAGGTGTGGCAACGCGGAACTTCCGTGGTGTCCATCCCGAGCCGCGACTTGAGCCAGAGGCGGTCACCGTCGATCAGGGACATCGCGGCCATCGGAACGGCATATATCGAACGAAGAAGTTCGGTGATGAGGTCGAACTCGGCCTCCGGCTCCGTATCGAGAATTTCGTAACGCTGCAAAGCCGCCAGCCGCGCCGTCTCGTCGTCCGTCTTGCACATGCTTCCTAGATGCTCCCGATACGGTTCATCCAGCCGGAAGAGCATGGTGCCCGGACAGGGCGAAACCGTTGTGAGAAGTAACCTCGCGTCCGGAGAGGTTGTCAACCCTTCGGCGAGTGTATCCATGCGTTTGATATTATCCTTTCGGATGTATCCCTTCGACGGAAGGCCGCAGCAGGCAAGGGCCGATCCGAACGAGGTAGCCTATGAAGGCGATCGTCCAGAGGGCCGCGGCGAGGCTGTATCCGTCCAGGCCCGCGATCTCTTCCTGAGCGATCAGGGCACGGGCCGCGGCAGCCAGGACGAGGCAGGAAAAGGCGGCCGTCAGAAGGGCACCGGCCTCGAGGGGGCGGCCGGTGTGTCCAAGCGAGGCCCGCATCATGACGGCGAGGGTCATGCCGCCGACCGCGCCGATCCCGAGCAGGTGCATTCCGGCCGGTGCTCCGATCCAGCCGGCGGCAGCGGTCGCGGCGAGGCCGAGGGGGAGGAAGGCATAGGCCACGTGCAGCATGAGGAGCAGCGGCGAGCGCCAGGTCCGGGCGCCCTGCCAACGGCCGAGTCGGATCGCGTGCATCGCAGCGGCCGCGACGAGAAGGGCCGTCGTCGCGAGCGCCCCGGGAAAGGCGCACCAGGTCAGGAGTGCCACGGATGCCAGCACCAGGCTCGGCCCGTCGAACCGGCCGAAGGGGACGGGCAGGGGGCCGGGCCCCCGCTTCGCCAGCCAGTTGCGGGTGAAGCTCGGAATGATCCGCCCGCCGATCAGCATGATGAGGAAGGTGACCGTCGCGAAGCCGAGCCGGCGGCCGACATCGCTCTCGCCGCCCTGCGCCGCCTCGAGGTGAAAGACGACGTTGGCGATGAGGTAGAGGCCCACCGGGCCGACGACCATCAGGTTCTTCCAGTTCCGGCCCGCGACGATCTCGACCACCGCCATGGCCGTGACGGCGGCAAGGAAGGCCCCATCGATGCCGAGCACGAGCGTGGGATCACTGCCGAAGGCGCCGGCAACGGCGAGGCGGCCTGCGACCCAGAGGGCGGCCAGTGCGGCCAGCGGAAGGCCGCGGCGCGGCATCCGCCCGGTCCAGTTGGGGATCGCCGTGAACAAAAACCCGGCCACCACCGCCGAGGTATAGCCGAAGAGCATCTCGTGAATGTGCCAGTCGACCGGAGAGAAGGACCCCGACAGCGGCATCCGTCCGCTCCAGACCGCGAGCCAGGCCGGGATCGCGCCGGCGGCGAACAGGGCCGACAGCAGGAAAAAGGGTCGGAACCCGTAGCTGAAGAGGGCGGGTCCGGAGTAGGATCTGGTTCTGTCGCTGGCCATGGGTCGCTTCCTCGTGCAAAGAGAGGACGGCGGCTTCGCGCCGCCGCCCTTCGAGGTGCCGGCCAGTCCGGGACGCTGGAAGGCCGGTTGATTGCAGGTATGACGGTCAGGCACTTCTTTCGGGGCCGGTACCTGATCTGTCCGTCTCCCTCACCCTTGCCCCAGGACCGGCCGGCGCTTGTTGCGCTGACGCAAACTCGGAACGACCTGCGTGAACAAGCTCGACGAAAGCCTTCTGACCAAACTTCCGCCCTTCTCTCTGCTGGAGCGGTCGCAGATCCGGACGATTCTCGATCAGGCCACGCCCCGCCGCTTCGACGAGGCGAGCACGGTGTTCGGCGAGGGAATGGCGGCGGAGCGCTTCTACCTCCTGCTCGACGGCACGATCCGCGTGGTGCGCACCACGGCCACGGGAGAGCAGATCATCGCCCTGCACATCGGGCCGGGGCAGCTCTTCGGCATCGCTCCCGCCCTCGCGCGAGACACCTATCCGGCAACCGCTGTGGCCGCGGCCGAGTGCGTGACGCTTTCGTGGCCGGTGCGGCTCTGGGCTGATTTCACGGCGAACTACCCCGGCTTCGCGACCGAAAGCTACCGCACGCTCGGTGCGCGGCTGGGCGAGATGCAGAACCGGATCACCGAGCTTGCGACCCAGCAGGTCGAGCAGCGCGTGGCGGCGTGCCTCCTTCGGATGGTCAACCAGTCGGGACGGAAGGTCGAGACGGGGATCGAGATCTCGTTCCCGATCACGCGGCAGAACATCTCGGAGATGACGGGGACCACGCTGCACACCGTCTCGCGGCTCCTCTCGGCTTGGGAGCGCGAGGGCATCGTGGAAAGCACGCGACGGCGCATCGTGGTGACGGCGCCGCATCGGCTGGTCGTGCTGAGCGGGGCAACGGGACAAGCCTGAGGCGCTCCGGCTGAGCGCAGCCGTCACGTCAGCCGGCGGCGCTCGCGTGGAAGGAAGAGGCTGCGCGCCTCCTGCGGCCCGCTGGCGGGCTTGCACCGAACGTCGCCGCATGTTCGGCGCGGCGCCCTGTCGGGCGCAGGTTGCCCCGCGGTCCAGACGCGGCACATGCCCGCGATCTTCGTTCCGGCGCAGCACCCTCTCGGGCGCTGGTTACGCTGGCCGGGATCCCGCGGCCGGGACGCACCAACCCCACGCGCGTCTCCCGGACAGGTGGAGCGGGTGCCCGGCCTCTCACGGGACGGCAGACAGACGCAGGGCGCTGCGGAACTCGGCTTCGTCGAAGCCGTATTCGTCACAGGCCTCCACAACCGTGTGGAACGGTGCAATGGGGCAGCCGGGGCACAGCATCCGCCGCGCAAGGAAGACCTGTGCCGTCGCTGGCCAGAACTGGAAGAGCCGCGCAAGCGGCAGGTCGGGGTCGTCGAGGTTCGGTCGCATCTGCACCTCCGCCCGGCCGGAGGAAGGTCCGGCCGATGATGGCTGCACAATGCGCCGGTCAATCGCCCGCTTCTTTGTGATCCCGCAACCTCTCCACCGGCGACCCGGCTTAGACCGGCTTCACCCGAAACCATTCGCCAGGACCCTCCCATGTCGGAAATCCTTACGAAATCGCGGGCCCGGAACGTGTTCTATGGGGGATCGCTCTTCTTCATAGCCGTGTTCGTCGGCCTGACGGTCCAGAGCCACGGCTATGTGGTCTCAAGATCCACCACCTCGATGCCGCTGACCGACGAGGTCAGGCTCGGCAAGGCGGTGTGGGAGCGCAACAGCTGCATCAACTGCCACACGCTGCATGGCGAGGGCGCCTATTTCGCGCCCGAGCTCGGCAACGTCATGACCCGCTGGGGCGTGAACGAAGATCCCGACGCCGCGGCCGAGATGCTGGGCGGCTGGATCGACGCGCAGCCCTCGGGGATCGAGGGACGCCGCCAGATGCCGCATTTCGAGCTGACGGACGAGGAGAAGCGCGGGCTCTCGGAGTTCCTCCGCTGGGCCGATCACATGAACACCCAGGCCTGGCCGCCGAACGACGCGGGCTGAGGAGACACCCATGAAATACCAATCGCAGAAGGTGGCGCTGGCCTATTTCAGCGTGGCGATGGCGCTCTTCGCCATCCAGGTCCTGGGCGGCCTGCTGGCCGGCTGGATCTACGTCTCGCCGAATACCCTGTCCGAGATCCTGCCGTTCAACGTGGTGCGGATGATCCACACCAACGCCCTGATCGTCTGGCTGCTGCTGGGGTTCTTCGGCGCGGCCTACTACCTCGTGCCGGAAGAGGCCGAACGCGAGCTCTTCTCGACGAAGCTCGCCTATCTCCAGCTCGGCATCCTCGTCGTCGGCACGCTGGGCGCGGTGGCGAGCTACCTTGTCGGCATCCACGGGGGGCGCGAGTTCCTCGAGCAGCCGCTCTGGGTCAAGTTCGGCATCCTGGTCGCCGCGGTGATCTTCCTCGTGAACATCTCGCTGACGGCCCTCGCAGGCCGCAAGACGGCGATCACCAACATCCTGCTGATGGGCCTGTGGCTGCTCTGCCTGCTCTGGGTCTTCGCCTTCATCAATCCCGACAACCTCGGCCTCGACAAGATGTACTGGTGGTACATCGTGCACCTCTGGGTCGAAGGCACCTGGGAACTGGTGATGGCCGCGATCCTCGGCTTCCTGATGCTGAAGCTGACGGGCGTGGACCGCGAGGTCATCGAGAAGTGGCTCTACGTCATCGTGGCCACGGCGCTCTTCTCGGGCATCCTCGGGACGGGGCACCACTTCTACTGGATCGGCACGCCCGGCTACTGGCAGTGGATCGGCTCGATCTTCTCGACGATGGAGGTCATTCCCTTCTTCGCGATGATGTCCTTCGCCTTCGTGATGGTCTGGAAGGGCCGCCGCAACCACCCGAACAAGGCAGCCCTCCTGTGGTCCCTCGGCTCGTCGACCGTCGCCTTCTTCGGCGCGGGCGTCTGGGGCTTCCTGCACACGCTGCACGGGGTGAACTACTACACCCACGGCACGCAGATCACCGCAGCGCACGGCCACCTCGCCTTCTACGGGGCCTATGTCGCGCTGAACCTCGCGATGTTCACCTATGCGATGCCGGTGCTGCGCGGCCGCGCGCCCTACAACCAGTGGCTCAACATGGGCGCGTTCTGGCTGATGACGGGCGGCATGGCTCTGATGACCTTCACGCTGACCTTTGCGGGCACGATCCAGGTCCACCTGCAGCGCGTCATGGGCGAGTACTACATGGACGTGCAGGACCAGCTCTCGATGTTCTACGTGATCCGCTTCGGTGCGGGGGCGATGGTGGTGGCCGGTGCGCTGCTGTTCATCTACAGCCTCGCCGTGGTGAGGAAGTCCGCGCCCGCGGCCAATGCGGTGGGAGAGGCGGCATGAACGCCATCGTCTCCGACCTGACGGTGCCCTTCTACAAGCCCGTCGCCAACGAGTGCAGCCTCTTCGAGGCTGCCTCCCGGAACGGTCTTCCCCTTCTGCTGAAGGGGCCGACCGGCTGCGGCAAGACCCGCTTCGTCGAGCACATGGCGGCGCGGATGGGGCGCAAGCTCCATACCGTGGCCTGTCACGACGACCTGTCGGCGGCGGATCTCATCGGGCGCTACCTGCTGAAGGGCGGCGCCACGGAGTGGGTGGACGGGCCCTTGACCCGGGCCGTGCGCGAGGGCGCGATCTGCTACCTCGACGAGGTGGTGGAGGCGCGCAAGGACGTGACCGTCGTTCTTCACCCGCTGACCGACAACCGCCGCACGCTGATGATCGACCGCACGGGCGAGGAACTGGTGGCGCCTCCCGGCTTCATGCTGGTCGCCTCCTACAACCCCGGCTACCAGAACATCCTCAAGCGGCTGAAGCCCTCGACCCGGCAGCGGTTCCTGTCGATCAGCTTCACCTTCCCCGATCCCGCGACCGAGACCGCCGTCGTCGCCCGCGAGAGCGGCTTGCCCGAGGCGAAGGTCGCGCCGCTTGTGCGTCTTGCGGGCCATGTCCGGGCGCTCTCGGGAATGGATCTCGAGGAAGGTGTCTCGACCCGGCTTCTGGTCTATGCCGCCACGCTGATGGCGGAGGGGATGGGTGTCGAAGAGGCGCTCGAGGCCGCGGTAATCGAGCCGCTGACCGACGAGCCGGATGTCGTGCAGGCCCTGCGCGACCTCATCGCAACCGTCTACGGGTGATCCCATGAGCTTCCACCTGCTCGACCTGATGGAGCCGGAAGAGACCGTCGGCAACCTCTGGCACGGCTATGCCAGCCGGTTTGCCGCGGTCGCCTCGAATGAGGGCGCGGCGGTGGCTCTCGAGGCGATGCGCCCGAGCGTCGCCGTCCTCTTCCGCGCGCTGGGCGGGGCGGCCGGCGTCGAGATCGGCCCGAGCCCTGCCACCGCCGCGCGCCACCGCCGCAGCCTCGGCTCGGTGGTGGGCGAGACGCGCATCCTCGAGCAGGTGGCAAGCTACGACGGCGAGCGGCTCAGGCTGCCCCCCGTCATGGACGCTTTTCCCTCGGTCGAGCTGAACCGCGCGGCCTATCTCTGGCTCGCCGCCCTCGCCGCGCAGGTCGAACTGCCCGCGGCCGACGGGGCGCTGGCGCTGGACCTCGCCCAGATCGCGGCGATGGAGGCCGCGACGGCGCGGGTGCTCGCGGTCGCGCCCGGCCTCGCGGGAGTCTACGGCGCACTTGTCGCTCATGTGCTCGCCACACGCGACACACATGCGGCCTTCGGTATCGAATCGGCGGTCGAGGCGCGGCTGCGCGCGGCGCTCGGCGGCCCGGCCGCCGTCCGCGACATCGCGCACCATGCGCCGCGCGGCTACATGCCCTTCGCGCCGGTGCCGCTTTGGCTCCGCCTCGGGCGCGGGACAGGGCAGGGCGCGGCCGACGCACCCGACGAGACCCACGCGCCCGCGGGCCTGCCCACGACGACCCGGAAGGTCGGCGAGCGGCGCGAGCTCGATCAGGCCAACCGCAAGGACAGTTTCATCGTCCACCGCTTCGAGGCGATCCTGAGCTGGGTCGAAAGCCTCAACATCAACCGGGCGACCGACGACGACGATCAGGACAACGCGCAGAAGGCGGCCGAGGATCAGGACCACATCACCCTGACCCAGCACTTCAAGCGGGCGGCGAGCCGGCTGCGGCTGCACCTCGACCTCGCGCCGCAGGATGCCGAGCACGAGCGGCTCTCGGACGGCTTCACCTATCCCGAATGGAACCACCGCTCGCGCAGCCTGATGCCCGACCACACCCGCGTGCTCGAGGCCGAAGCCCCGCGCGGCGAGGGCTTCCGCCCCGATCCCCGGCTGATGACCCGCGTGCGGCGGCAGTTCGAGACGCTGCACCCGCGCAGGGTGCTCTGCAAGCGACAGGTCGAGGGACACGAGCTCGACCTCGACGCGCTGATCGAGGCGCAGGTCGCGCTGCGAACCACGGGGCGCGGCTCGGACCGGATCTACCGCGATGCCCGCGCCATCGAGCGCGACCTGTCGGTGGCGATCCTGATGGACTGCTCGCGCTCGACCGAGGCGATGGTGGGCGAACGGCAGGTGATCGAGACCGCGCGCGAGGCGCTGGCGGCGCTGGCCGGCGGCATCGACGTGGCGGGCGACCGGCTGGCGATCTGGGGCTTCTCCTCGCTCCGCCGCGACCGGGTGTTCCTGCACCGCTGCAAGGGCTTCGACGAGCCGATCGGCGAGGCCGTGACCGCGCGGATCGGCGGCCTGCGTCCGGGGCACTACACCCGCCTCGGCGCGGCGATCCGGCACGTCTCGGCGATGCTCGCGCAGGAAACCGCCAGCCGGAAGCTCTTGCTGATCCTCACCGACGGCAAGCCGAACGACCTCGACCACTACGAAGGCGTCCACGGGATCGAGGACAGCCGGATGGCGGTTCGCGAGGCGCGGGCCCTGACACAATCCGTGCACGGCGTGGTCGTGGATGCGGATGGGCAGGACTGGTTCGCCCGCATCTTCGGCCGGGCGGGCTTCACCCTGTTGCCCGACCCCGCCCGTCTTCCGCGCGCCCTTCCCGACCTCTATCGTTCCCTCACCCAGGAGATCTGACATGCGCATGCTTCTTCCCCTGCTGATCCTCGTTCCCGGACTTGCCATGGCCGCCACCTTCGATCCGCCGACGCCTGCCTCGCAGACCGCCACGGCCGAGTTCTGGTTCGCCGTCGCCGCCGGCTGCTTCGTGGCGGCGCTGGCCGCCGTGCAGTGGATGGTGCAGCGCAGATGACCCGCCAGGCCCGCGTCACGCTGCTGCTCTACCCGTTCGGAGCCGGAGCAGCTGCGGTCAACCTCTTCTTCGCCTCGCTGATCCTGTCCTGGATCGGCCTGCCGGTCCTGAGCCCGGCGTGGTCGGTTCTGGGCGGTCTGATCCTCGGTCTTCCTGCGACCCGTCTCTTCTCGGCCCACATCGTGCAGCTCATGGAACAGGCGGAGTCGCAGACTTGACCGACTGGCTGGAATTCGCTGCGGCGCTCGCAGCCTTCTTCGCGTCGCACATGCTGCCCGCGCGTCCCGGTGTTCGCGAGAGGCTGACCGCCATCTTCGGCCGCCGTCTCTACTTCACGCTTTATGGCACGGTGTCCCTCGTGGTGCTGAGCTGGCTCATCCTCGCGGCGGGGCGCGCCCCCTTCGTCGAACTCTGGCCGCAGACGCCGGCGACGCGCTGGGTGCCGAACCTCGTGGCGCCGGTCGTCTGGACGCTCGTGGTGCAGGGCATCGGCCTGCCCTGGCCGTGGACGCTCGGCGGAAAGCGCAGTGCCCGCTTCGATCCCGACCGTCCGGGCTTCGCGGCCATAACCCGTCATCCGGTACTGATCGCCCTCATGCTCTGGTCCTGTGCGCATCTCTTCCCGAACGGGGACCTTGCGCATGTGATCCTCTTCGGTTCGTTCTTCGGCCTGTCGCTTGCCGCCATCCCGACCTTCGACGCCCGCGCGCGCCGCGCCATGCCTGCGCCGGAGGCGTCGGACGCCTTCCGCGCAACCTCGCTCTTCTCGCTGCGGCCACTGGTCGACCCGCACTGGCTGAAGCAGAACGAGGACCGCCTCCTGCCACGGCTCCTGGCCATGGTGGCCATCTGGGCGGCGGCCCTGGCGCTGCATCCGATCGTGCTGGGCGTCTCGCCGCTGCCGCTGTAGGCCTGCGACACCCTGTCCGGGGCGTTTGATCCTGCGCAAAGTCTAATGTCGCGTGAACCGTTAATAGGTTCAGCATGACAAACATCGCCCTCCTCCAGAGTCTCGGACTCTTCGATGCGCGCGTGCCGCGCTACACGAGCTATCCTGCGGCGCCGGTCTTCTCGGGCGCCGTCGGAGCGGACTTCCAGGCACAGGCGATCGAAGCCCTCGATCCTGCCGTGCCGATCTCGGTCTACATCCACGTTCCGTTCTGCGAACGGCTCTGCTGGTTCTGCGCCTGCCGGACGCAGGGAACGCAGACGCTGGCCCCGGTCGAGGCCTATGTCGGCACGCTCCTGCAGGAACTCGAGCTGGTGAAGAAGCACCTGCCGGCCGGCGTCAAGGCCGGGCGGCTGCACTGGGGCGGCGGCACGCCCACGATCCTGTCGCCCGAGCTGATCCACAAGCTCGCCCAGGCGATCAAGGCGGTGATCCCCTTCGCCGAGGATTACGAGTTCTCGGTCGAGATCGACCCGATGATGGTGGACGAGCCGAAGATCCGGGCGCTGAGCGAGGAGGGCATGAACCGCGCCTCGATCGGCATCCAGGACTTCACCGACATCGTCCAGAACGCCATCGGGCGCGAGCAGCCCTTCGAGAACACCAAGGCCTGTGTCGACACGCTGCGCCGCTACGGCGTCCATTCGCTGAACACCGACCTCGTCTATGGCCTGCCGCACCAGAACCGCGAGAGCCTTGCCGCCACCATCGACAAGGTGCTGACGCTGGGGCCGGACCGGGTCGCGATCTTCGGCTACGCCCATGTCCCGTGGATGGCCAAGCGCCAGAAGCTGATCGACGAGACGGTGCTGCCGAACGACATCGAACGGCACGAGCTCGCCAACCTTGCGGCGAAGATGTTCACCGAGGGCGGCTTCGAGCGCATCGGCATCGACCACTTCGCGCTGCCCGACGACAGCATGGCCATTGCCGCCCGCACGGGCCGCCTGCGCCGCAACTTCCAGGGCTATACGGACGACACCTGCCCGACGCTTCTCGGCATCGGCGCCTCGTCGATCTCGAAGTTCAAGGAAGGCTACCTGCAGAACACCGCCGCCACCGCCGCCTACATCAAGGCGGTCGAGGAAGGGCGCCTGCCGGGCTATCGCGGTCACCGCATGACGGACGAGGACTACCTCCACGCCCGCGCCATCGAGATGATCATGTGCGACTTCTTCCTCGACCTGCCGGCGCTGCGCGAGCGCTTCGGCGAAGCGGCCGAGACGATGGTGCCGCGCATCGCGGAGGCCGCGTCGAAGTTCACGCCCTTCGTCTCGGTTGACGAGGCGGGGTCGATGTCGATCGCGAAGGAAGGCCGGGCACTGGCGCGGATGATCGCACGGGTGTTCGACGCCTACGAGACGCCCGAAGCCCGCTACTCGCAGGCCTCGTAACGAAAAACCCCGGCCGCCCGCAAGGGAGGCCGGGGTTTCTGCCGCTCCGGCTCAGGAGAGGCGACCTTCCCCCGCAAACATGCTGGAATTCAGCTTGAAGGCAGCCTCGGTGCGGTTCTTCGCGCCAAGCTTCTTCATGATGTTGCGGATATGGACCTTCACGGTGCTCTCGCAGAGATTGAGCTCGCCCGCGATGATCTTGTTCGACTTGCCCCGGCGGAGCGCGTCGCAGACGGCCCGCTGGCGCTCGGTCAGATGCTCGTCCACAGCCATCCGCGGCTCTTCCCTGTCGGGAAGCGCACCGCGCAGCGCTGTGAGGCTGGCAGCGGCCAGGAAGATCCCGTCGAACGACGCGAGCCTGCTGGCCTCGACGATGTCGTCGATGCCGACCGACGAGGGCAGATAGCTGCGAGCCCCGCAGTCGAAGGCGGCGATCATCTCGCGCAGTTCGTTCGCCGCACCGATCACGACGACCGGCGAGGGGCCGGCCTCCGAGACCAGCGCCGCGACTTCCCGCGCCACTTCGGCCACCGAGCGGTTTCCGGTGCTGTAGAGCACCACCTGGTGGCTGCAACGCTCCCTCCGGCTCCGCCATTCCTCGACCGACCCGTAACCGACGATCTCGATTTCGGGGTGGGCAAGTTCGACACACCGGACAAGGCACTCACGCTCGAGCGTCCGTGGGTCGATCATGACAAGGGCACGTCTTTCGGAGAGCCGTACACCGGCGGTGGCCGGCAAATCGCTGCCGATGGAGTTCATGCTTTTGGAAAAAGAGTCAGGCGAATGATTCATCATAATCTGTCCACTCTATGGTTGGGACGCTTACCCCCGGATAATTCCTACCTCGTCAAAGTTTTGCCCATTTCTATACTTTAGCATGCGTCCTTAAGACCGCAAAGGGCTGTTATAGCTGGAAAAAGGTGGATCCGGGGGCGCGCTAGCCGAAAAGGTCAGGTGCAGACTTTACCCGAGCACGGAAGGCATTGTTTCGCTTGCGTTAACCATCATTAACGGGATGCGACGGCGCTTCCGGCGGTGCGCGGAATCTCGCCTTGAGAGTTGAATCAGTTCAACCCTGCGGTGAAATGACAATATCGAGAGCTCCCGCAGGATGTGGAGCTTTTTTGCCGGGCGGGAGAGGGGGACGGCACCGGGCGCGTGCGCCGCGCACGGTGATTCGTCAGAGTCGGCGTGCGGCGATCGCCGAGCGAAGCAGCGGGAGGATGACGGCCATCGTGAGGAAGAGGAAACCCGCTTCCAGAATGAAGACGGCCAGATAGGGCGCACCGGCGCCATAGACGGCCAGATCCGGCATCGCCTTCAGCACGTCGCGCAGCACGCCCGCTCCGGCGATTGCAACGCCGGCCGATGTGGCCTGGACGGCGCCCCAGGCGCCGAGGGCGAGCCCGACCTGCTCCTTCGGCGCAAGCCGCATCGTCGCCGTGAGCGTGCCATGGCTGAAGAGGCCGCCGCCGAAGCCCACGACCAACGTGCCGAGGATGAACACCCAGGTGCTGGTCATCTCGGTCGCACTGATGATGGCGAAGAAGCCCGGAAGGCCCGCAGCGGCGCCGAGGAAGGCCATGCGCAGCGGATCGTAGCCACGGCCGAGCACCCAGGAGGCCAGCCAGAAGCCCGCGAGCCCTCCCCCCGCGAAGGTGGCGGTCAGCCGCGTGGTCTGGGCCACTGTCATGGAGAGCACCTCGCCGCCGTAAGGCTCGAGGATCACGTCGGCCATGCCGAAGCCCAGCGTTCCCAGCCCGATCACGATCAGGCCCATCAGCGCGTTCTCGCGGCTGATGAACTCGCGCCAGTGCTCGGAGAATTCGGGCTCCTTCTCGGGCTTCACGGTATAGGCGCGGTTGCGCGGCTCCATCTTCCACAGCGCGACCATGTTCAGGAAGAAGACGGCCACCGCGACTGCCGAGATCACCTTGATGAGCTGGGCATCGTAGTAGGGATCGAGCAGCCAGCCGAAGCCGATCGAGGCGAAGATCATGCTCAGGAGCAGCACGACATACATCAGGCCCACGACCTTCGGCTGATCCTCGCGCGGGGCGAGGTCGGTCGCAAGCGCGAGGCCTACCGTCTGGATCGTGTGCACGCCGCCACCGACCATGAGGAAGGCGAGCGCGGCCGAGGACACGCCGAGCCAGAAGGGCTGTCCCTCGGCGTAACCCTGGCCTCCCAGCACGATGAGGGCGAAGGGCATGATGGCAAAGCCGCCCCAGAGCGCCAGCGTCCCGCGGTAGATCCAGGGCACACGCCGCCAGCCGAGCGCGGAGACATGGGTATCCGACTTGAAGCCGATCAGCGCCCGGAACGGCGCGAAGAGAAGCGGCAGCGAGATCATGATACCCACGACCGACGCCGGCACCTTCAACTCGACGATCATCACCCGGTTGAGGGTTCCGACGAGCAGGACGATGGCCATGCCCACGGCGACCTGGAAGAGCGACAGGCGCAGCAGCTTGCGCAGGGGCAGCTGGTCCGAGGCCGCGTCGGCGAATGGCAGGAATCGCGGTCCGATCCGGACCAGATGCTCGGCAATGCGGCTCATGCGTGAGAATTCCCGGGAAGGCGCGACAGCGCAGCGTGAGGAGCGTCGGGCTTCAGGCACGCAGCCCGAACTGGAAAGGCGACAGGAACGCGTCGCTCGTGTGACGAGCAGGCCGGAACCCTGCGATCCCGGCCTGCTCGGAATTCGTCTGCTGCTTTGGCGTGGGCCCGAAGGCCCGCGCCTTCCGCAGAATTACTCAGCCGCGACCGCAGCCGAGCCTTGGTAGTAGGCGGGCAGCCAGGTGGTGGTGGTCAGCACAGCAGCGTGAACCACAACCGAAGCGATGACGGCGGCGCTGAGGAACAGCGGGATGCCGACGGTCGGTTTCACCACGAGCCAGATTTTGCCGTTGGTCATGTCAGTCTTCTCCTATCAGCCGAGCCACGGGGTCGCAGCGGCGGCGAGGAAGTGCGCGATGAGCGCCATGCCACCGAAGACGCGGGTGCCGAGGATGAGTTGCTTATGAACTTCTTCGGCTTCGGCAACGGTCAGGCCGCTCGGCCAGACTTTGTTCAGATCGTCAGTCACTGTGTCGTCTCCCAACTGGTAATCGACGGTTTTGCGTGTAGGGCCTGCACGCTGGCTTCGACGAGACCGGGAGCCCTAGACCACCTTGTCGGCGATTTCGGATCCGCCCCGGCTCACAATATGGGTGTCACATCCTACTGACAGATTCAATGTCAACGTGGGCTGACAAGGCCGTTTTGGGTGCGACTTATTGGCCCCCGAACCGGGCCGGCCGCCGGACTAACAGCTTGAAAAGGGACAATTTTGCCGCAGGGACGTGAAAAATTGACGCTGTTCGGCACCCCTCCCGAGCGGCCGTCCCGAGGGTGGTCGCGCTGCAGGAGACGGCAGATCCCGCCCCTTGAACAGTCGGGTTGGCGTCCCCATCTTGGGACATTTTCCGATATGGGAAGGGGGCTTGGCGCCCGGCGCGCTCGCTCCGGATTGCCCCGGGGTCAACCGAGGGTGGCCAGGACCGACTCGAGTCGCGAGAGGAAGAGGTCCGCATGTGCGTCCGAGAAGACAAGCGGCGGGCGGATCTTCAGCACATGCGCCCGTGGCCCCGTCGCCGAGATCAGGACGCGCGCCTCTCGCAGCCCGTTGACGATGCGCGAGGCGCCGGCGGCATCCGGAGTGCGCGACTCGGGATCCAGCACGTCGAGACCGATGAAGAGGCCCGCGCCGCGAACCTCTCCGAGGCGCGGGAAGCGGCTGCCGAGTCTGCGCAGCCCGTCCCGGAAGTGCCTGCCCACCTCGAGCGCGTGCCCTTGCAGGGCCTCGGCCTCGATGACCTCCAGCACAGCGAGGGCCGCCGCGGCGGCGACGGCGTTCCCCCCGAAGGTGTTGAAGTAGCGTGCCTGACTCCCGAAGGCTTCGGCCAGATCGGGCCGCAGCGCGAGCGCCGCGACCGGATAGCCGTTCCCCATCGGTTTGCCCATCGAGACCATGTCCGGCACCACCCCGTGCCGCTCGAATCCCCACATCGCCTCGCCCGTGCGGCCGAATCCCGGCTGGACCTCGTCGGCGATGAAGAGGCCGCCGGCCGCCCGGATCGCCGCGGCGGCCGCGACGAGGAAGCCCGGAGGGTCCGTGAAGACGCCGTCGGAGGAGAAGATCGTGTCGACGATCAGCGCCGCGGGCCTGATGCCGTGCCTGGCGAGATCCTCGGCCGCCTCCGCGACCGCGGACGCGAATCCGATGTCGCCGCCCGTCGCCGGGTCCGGCGCGGGCACGGTCCGCACATGCGCACCAAGCGGCACGCCCGCCCCGAGCGAGGGCGACATCGCCGCCACCGCCTGCGTCACGCCGTGATAGGCATTGACGGTCACGATCACGCCCGTTCCTGCGGTCGCCTGGAAGGCGATGCGCAGGGCAAGGTCGTTCGCCTCGGAACCGGTGCAGGTGAACATCACATGCCCGATGGCGGGAGGCATGGTCGCGAGCAGCCTCTCCGCCAGGTCCAGCACCCCGTCATGAAGGTAGCGCGTGTGAGTCGCGAGCGTTGCTGCCTGCCGCGCCACCGCCCCGGCCACATGCGGATGGCAGTGGCCGACCGAAGCCACGTTGTTGTAGGCGTCGAGATAAGCCTCCCCCTCGGCGTCGAAGAGCCAGACGCCTTCGCCGCGCACGACATGCAGCGGCCGCTCGTAGAAAAGCCGGTAGGCGGGCCCGAGCAGGGACTGCCGACGCTCGACCAGCCTTGCCTCGGTGTCCGACAGCGTTGCCGCGCCGGGGCGAAAGGCGTTCGGCATCGCCTCGGGGGTCACGGCGTGGCGCCCGTAGCAGGATGCGGATCGCGCAGGCCGGTCATGTCATTCTCCTTCGACAGCGCGGAAGAGGGCGGCGGCCGCAGCGCCCGGCGCAAGCGCCCTGAGCGCTTCGAGCCCCGCCGCCGAGGCGGGCAGATTGCGCAGGATGTAGGGCGCGTTCTCGGGTTGGCTCGCGGCGCGGGACGAGGCGATCGCGATGGTCGTCACCATGCGCGCGGCCACGAGCTGCGGCAGGATCTCCAGCTCGGCCGCAAGCAGCGGATTCGCCCGGTGATAGCCCGCCACCATGTCGGCAAGCGAGCCGGCAGGATCGTCCGGATCGACCTGATACGAGCCCGCGACCCCCAGATCGCAGACCCGCGCCGTCCGCACCATGTCGCCGAAGTCGATCACCCCCGTCACCCGCGCGTGGTTGGAGGGATCCACCATCACGTTGTGCGGATTGAGGTCGTTGTGGACCACCTGCCAGGGCAGCGCCCCGAGTCGCGGGGCGACCTCGGCCTCGAAGGCGTCGATCACCCGTCCGGCTATGACTGCCGTCCGGGCGTCCGGTATCTCCGGCAGCAGGGCCCGCATCCGCGGGACGTGGCGAATGTCCCAGAGGATCTCGTAATCGGCTGAGGGGTGCGAGAAATCGGCCAGTGCGGCGGCGATGGCGCCCAGGCAAGCCCCGACCGCGCGCCGCTGCGATGCGTCGCCTCGGGCACGCCAGAGCGGTTCGCCCTCGACCCAGGACAGAAGCCGCAGGAGGTTGCCTGAGGGCAGCTCTGCCCAGGGTTCGCTCTCCCGCGTGCGGATCACGCGCGGAACAGGCAGGTCCGGCGCACGCGACTCGAGATGGAGAAGCGCCAGCGTCTGGAACTCCGTCACCCCGCGAGGTTCGGCAGCATTGGCGATCTTCAGCACGAAGCTGCCGCCTTCGGTCGTGAGGCGGAAGTTCTGGTCGCGCTCGGAGGTCAGAAGGTCCGCCCTGCCGCGCAAGCCGAAATGCGTCTCGGCCAGCCCTTCCGCCTCCCTCTCGGTGAAGGCGGGCCGGGCCGCGCTCAGGAGCGTTCCGATCGGCGGTGCGAACTGGGGCAAGGCGGGCTCCTCGGCGATGTCGGGCGGATCATGGGCGAGCCGGCCGCCGAAGGGAAGCGGAGGAACGAAGGTTTTCAGATTGCCCGCATCCTGTGCGAAGCGCAAAGAAAAAAGGCGCCGGTCAGCGGGCCCCTCGTGCCCGGCGCGCGAGTCGGGAAGCGGGAATTGCTGCTGTCGGGGCGGAATGATCCGATGCCGGCAAGATGAACGCGCTGATCCCCCCTTCCGTGCGGCTGGAACGCAGTGACGGCTCTGCGCATGTCGTGCTCGGGCAGGCGCGCGGGGCAGTGCGTCTGCGGGACCTCGCGCAGCGCGGGTCGGCCAAGGCCTTTCTGCCCCATGTCGATAGCGCCGTGCCCGAAGTGGTCTTCCTCAATACCTCGGGCGGCCTCACGGGGGGCGACCGCCTCGACTACAGGCTGGAACTGGGGCCGGAATGCCGCGCCGTCGCCACTACGCAGACGGCCGAGCGCGCCTATTCCGCGGGCGAGGGGGCCGCGCGGGTTCAGGTCCTCCACGAGGTCGGGCGCGGCGGCTGGCTCGACTGGCTGCCGCAGGAGACGATTCTCTTCAACGGTTCCGCCCTCGAGCGACGGACCGAGATCAGGCTCGCGCCCGAAGCGGGCTGCCTGATGGTGGAATCGGTCGTGCTGGGCCGCGCCGCGATGGGCGAGACGGTCGGACGTCTCGCCTTCCGCGATACGCGTCTTGTCATGCGCGAGGGTCGGCCGGTGCTGGTCGAGCCGCTCTGTCTCGACGACCACGTTCTCGCGGCGGCCGGTTCCCCCGCGGTCCTCGGCGGCGCGCGCGCCCTTGCCACGCTTGCGCTCGTCACCCGAGGGGCGGAGGATGCGCTTGGCCCCGTGCGGACCGTTCTGGACGAGCCGGGCGTCGAGGCCGCGGCCTCGGCCTTCGACGGAAAGCTGGTCATGCGGATGCTGGCACCCGACGGCTGGCCGCTGCGCCGGCAGGTCGCGCGGGTGCTCGCGGTCCTGCGGGGGCGGGCGCTGCCGCAGGTCTGGCAGATCTGAGAGGGAGTGACATGAACCTGACACCGAGAGAGAAGGACAAGCTTCTCATCAGCCTCGCCGCCATCGTGGCGCGCAGCCGGCTGGAACGAGGCGTGAAGCTGAACCACCCCGAAGCGGTGGCCCTGATCTCGGATTTCGTTGTCGAGGGGGCGCGCGAAGGCCGCTCGGTTGCCGATCTGATGCAGGCCGGTGCCCATGTCATCCGCGCCGAACAGTGCATGGAGGGCGTGCCCGAGATGCTCCATTCGGTGCAGGTCGAGGCAACCTTCCCCGACGGCACCAAGCTCGTCACCGTTCACCATCCGGTTCGCTGAAGTGGTTGCGCCTGCCCGCCTTTTCCATCATCCGCTGAGGGAGCTTGCCCTGTGATCCCAGGAGAAATCTTTCCCGCCGAGGGCGACATCCTGCTGAACGCGGAACGCGCTCAGATCACGCTCGTTGTCTCCAATGCCGGCGACAGGCCGGTGCAGGTAGGCTCGCACTACCACTTCGCGGAGACGAACCCCGCGCTCGACTTCGACCGCGAGGCCGCGCGCGGGATGCGTCTCGACATCCCCGCCGGCACCGCCGTCCGATTCGAGCCGGGCCAGACCCGGGAAGTGAGACTTGTGTCCTATGCCGGCGCCCGCGAAGTCTATGGCTTCAACGCGCGGATCATGGGCAAGTTGTAGCGGCCTCGACAACAGGAGACAGGAATGTCGCTCGCCTTGCCCTTCACCAGCCTGATGACACTCTACTGGCAAACCGGACTGATGGTCTCGGAAGCACAGACGGTCATGGCTTTACGGACGCTGGGCATGATGGGCGTGCTGACGCCGCATCCGCTCGAAAATCAACGCATGGTAACGGAAAAGGGTCTTGCTTTCGCCCAGGCGGCGCAGGCCGCCACGTCGGCGGCCATGCAGGGCAAGCGCCCTGACGAGGTGGCCGCGGCGGCCCTGAAACCCATCCGCCGCCGGACCCGCGCGAATGCCGCGCGGCTGACCCGCGCGGCGAAGCGACCGAAGGCCTGACATGGCGCTGCCGCCTCTCCGCTGCGCGGTCCCGGTCCTCCAGAGCCCGGAGTCACTGCGCGGCGGAAATTTCGGCGGCAGGAGCCGCATCCGGAAGGGGCGGCAGGCTTCTCAGGTAGAGGATCACGGCCTTCAGGTCGTCGTCGGTCATGCCCGCGAGATAGCCATAGGGCATCGGCGGCAGCATGGGCGTTCCGTTGGCGTGGATGCCTTTGGTGATCATCGTCGCGATCTCCTCGTCGCTGTACTCGGCGAGCCCGTCGGGGTGGCTCGTCAGGTTCGCTGCAACCGACGTGCCCCAAGGGCCGTGGAACTCGAACCCGCCGCGCCCGAGATCGGTCTCGACCATCGGACCCGTCGGGCCCATCGGCGTATGGCATTCCATGCAATGGGCGACCGGCCCGGCGAGATAGGCGCCGTATTCGACCGTCACGCCCGCGGGCGGGGCCTCGACATCGGCGACCGGCGGCCCGTAGGCCGGAGGCAGCGGGATGCGGTAGACCGAGGGCGGAAGCTCGTTCTCGATGGGCGCGAGGGTCCTGAGGAACATCACGATCGAGGCCAGGTCCTCGTCCGACAGGCCGCGATACATCGAGAAGGGCATCGGCGGGCCGATCAGGCTGCCGTCCGGGCGCAGCCCCTCGCGGATCGCGCGGGCAAGCTCGGCGTCGCTCCAGCGGGCGATCCTGCTTGCGGGCGTCAGGTTCGGACCGATCGCGGTGAAGGCGGGATTGTCGTCCACCAGCCGGCCGGACAGCTCCGCCGCCATCACCGGCCCCTCCGGGCCGAGCGGCGTGTGGCAGTTGCCGCAGCCCCCCGGGCCGCGCACCAGATATTCGCCCCTCTCCACCGTGGGGCCCGCGGTTGCCATACCGGCGCAACAGGCAATGACGGGAAGCATCCCGTGCACAAGAACGTGCCGTGTCATCAGAGTATTCCTTGCTCAAATCCCGTCCGGGTTTTTCGGCGCGGAGGCGAGAATGAGCTGCCGCGCACCCGGGACGCGGGTGTATCGCGCCGCGCGCACCGGCGTGTCAATTCGCCGCATGGGTCGGATCTGCTCCACCCCCGCTACCGCTAAGGAGGGTTCATGCCTGCTTCCATATCCCGTTCGAGCTATGCCGCCATGTTCGGCCCCACCACCGGCGACCGGCTGCGCCTGGGCGATACCGACCTGGTCATCGAGGTGGAGCGCGACCTGACGACCTACGGCGAGGAGGTGAAGTTCGGCGGCGGCAAGGTGATCCGCGACGGCATGGGCCAGAGCCAGCGCACCCGTGCGGAAGGCGCGGTGGACACGGTCATCACCAATGCGCTGATCGTGGACTGGACGGGGATCTACAAGGCGGACGTGGGCCTGCGCGACGGCCTGATCGCGAAGATCGGCAAGGCGGGCAATCCGGACACCCAGCCCGGCGTGGACATCGTGATCGGCCCCGGCACCGAGATCATCGCGGGTGAGGGACGGATCCTGACCGCGGGGGGGATGGACGCGCATATCCACTTCATCTGCCCGCAGCAGATCGAGGATTCGCTGCACTCAGGGATGACCACGATGCTCGGCGGCGGCACGGGGCCGGCGCATGGCACGCTTGCCACCACCTGCACGCCGGGGCCGTGGCACATCGGGCGGATGCTTCAGGCCGCGGATGCCTTCCCGATCAACCTCGCCTTCGCCGGCAAGGGCAACGCCTCGCTGCCCGCGGGGCTGGAAGAGCAGGTGCGTGCCGGGGCGGCGTGCCTGAAGCTGCACGAGGACTGGGGCACCACGCCCGCGGCGATCGACTGCTGCCTGACCGTGGCCGACCGGATGGACGTGCAGGTGATGATCCACACCGACACGCTGAACGAATCGGGCTTCGTCGAGAACACGCTGGCGGCCATCGGCGGGCGCACGATCCACGCCTTCCACACCGAGGGCGCGGGGGGTGGCCACGCCCCCGACATCATCAAGGTGGTGGGGGCGGCGAACGTGATTCCCAGCTCTACCAATCCGACGATGCCCTACACCGCGAACACGGTGGAGGAGCATCTCGACATGCTGATGGTCTGCCATCACCTCGACCGTTCGATTCCCGAGGACGTGGCCTTCGCCGAAAGCCGCATCCGCAAGGAAACCATCGCCGCCGAGGACATCCTGCACGACATGGGCGCCTTCTCGGTGATCTCCTCGGACAGTCAGGCGATGGGCCGCGTGGGCGAGGTCATCACCCGTACCTGGCAGACCGCGCACAAGATGAAGGTGCAGCGCGGGCGTCTGGCGGAAGAGACCGGCGACAACGACAACTTCCGCGTCCGCCGCTATGTCGCGAAATACACGATCAATCCGGCCATCGCCCACGGGCTTTCACGCCACATCGGATCGGTCGAGGAGGGCAAGCGCGCCGATCTCGTGCTCTGGACACCGGCCTTCTTCGGGGCGAAGCCCGACATGGTGCTCCTGGGCGGCATGATCGTCTGCGCGCAGATGGGCGACCCGAACGGCTCGATTCCGGCGCAGCCATTCTATACCCGGCCGATGTTCGGCGCCTTCGGGGGCGCGCTTCATGCGAGCGCCGTCACCTTCGTCTCGCAGGCGGCGACCGAGGAGGGCGTGGCGGACCGGCTGCGGCTGCAGAAGGGCACGCTGGCGGTCGAGGGCACGCGTGGCATCGGCAAGGCCGAGATGAAGCTCAACGCCCACCGCCCCGCGATCGAGGTCAATCCCGAGACCTACGAGGTGCGGGCGGATGGCGAGATCCTGACATGCCAGCCACTCGCGGAACTGCCGCTCGCGCAGCGCTATTTCCTTTATTGAGGTGCCGGCCGGGTGGCCCCTGTGCAGCAACTCCGCCCAGTGCGAACCACGGCCCGAACGAGAGCACCTGCGCCGAGGCCCTGCCTGCGGCCGGGGTCGACTTCAAAGGCCCGCTTCAGTGCGCGAGCCGGAGCGGGACCGGCCGGGCGCGGGCAGGGCCCACAGCAGCCGGAAGGCAGCGCACCTCCTGCGTCACGCTCTCGCTCCAGTACCGGGGATCGGACAGGACGGCTTCGGGCAGCCGGGCCGTATCGAACAGACGGAACCGCCGTTCGGCCACTTCGGCCCGGAAGTGCCGCCCCTCGATCCCCTCGTCGGGTGCTGCAAGAATCGCGGCGCAGAGCCGTGCCTCGCGCAGCCTCAGCCGGGCGATCGTCGCCCGCACCTCGGCCAGTTCGTCCGCCGGGTTCGCCGCGTCCGCCTTGTGCATTTCTGCCCCCGTTGCCAATCTGTTCCTCGACACATAGCCGGACGTCCGTTAACGAATCGCTGACGCCGGAGCAGAGAAAGGACCTTCCATGACCGAGCTTCCCCAGGCCCGCCGGCTGCTGAGACAGGGCGAATGGACAGGTGCGGCTGCAGGCTGCGTGCGGCTGGGCTATGACGAGCGGTTCCTGCGCCGCAAGCGGCTCGAGACCGAGGCGGGCGAGGGGTTCCTTGTCGATCTCGCCGAGACGACCAGCATCGACGAGGGCGACGCCTTCGAACTGGCCGACGGGCGCCTGGTCGAGATCCGCGCGGCGGCGGAGGAGGTGCTGTCGATCACCGGCCCGATCCTGCGCGCCGCCTGGCATATCGGAAACCGCCACACGCCCTGCCAGATCGAGGCGGACCGGCTGGTGATCCGCCGCGACCATGTGCTCGAGGGGATGCTGCGGGGCCTCGGCCTGACCGTCGAGCCGCGAACCGAGCCCTTCCGCCCCGAGGGCGGCGCCTATGGCCAGGGTCGCACCATGGGCCACGACCACGGACCTGCGCACGAGCATGGCCACGCGCATCCGCATGTCCATGTCCATATCTCGCACCGGCCCGAAGAGGATGAGACGCCCGACGCCGACCCGGCATGAGCCGCGCGCTCCTCAGCCTGGTCCAGTGGCTCTCGCCCGCCTTCCCGACGGGGGCTTTCGCCTATTCCCACGGGCTCGAATGGGCGATCTCGGAGGGCGAGGTCAGCAACGCCGCCTCGGCGGAGCGCTGGATCGGCGACATCCTGCGCTTCGGAGCCGGACGGACGGATGCCATCCTGCTCGCCCATGCGCTGAAGGGCCATGACCTCGACGACCTCGCCGACCTTGCCCGTGCCCTCGCGCCCTCGGCCGAGCGGCTGCGCGAGACCGAGGAGCAGGGCGCGGCCTTCGCCGCCACCACCTCGGCCCTGACGGGAAGGAACCTGCCGCCACGGCCGTTGCCGGTCGCGGTGGGGCAGGCGGCGGCCCCGCTCGGGCTGGCGGTGCCGGAGGTGCTGGCGCTGACGCTCCATGCCTTCGCGGCCAATCTCGTCTCGGCTGCGGTACGCTTCGTGCCGCTCGGCCAGACCGAGGGGCAGGCGATCCTCGCGGCCCTCCACCCGCTGGTCGAGGAGATCGCGCGGGAGGCGGCCGTGGCCCCGCTCGACGCCATCGGCAGCGCCGCCCTCCGCGGCGATCTCGCGGCGATGCGGCACGAAACCCAGGAAGTGAGGATCTTCAAGACATGAGCCATGGACCCCTGCGCGTGGGAATCGGCGGACCGGTGGGTGCCGGCAAGACGACCCTGACCGAAAAGCTCTGCGCGGCACTTGCCCATCGCTGCTCGATGGCGGTCATCACCAACGACATCTATACCCGCGAGGATGCCGAGGCGCTGATGCGGGCGCAGGTCCTGCCCGCGGAACGGATCCGTGGGGTCGAGACCGGCGGCTGCCCCCATACGGCGATCCGCGAGGATGCCTCGATCAACCTGGCCGCCGTGGCCGACCTGCGCCGCACCTTCCCCGACCTCGACCTGGTCCTGATCGAGTCGGGGGGCGACAACCTCGCCGCGACCTTCAGCCCCGAGCTTGCGGACCTGACGATCTACGTGATCGACACGGCTGCCGGGCAGGACATTCCCCGCAAGCGCGGTCCGGGCGTTACGCGGTCCGACCTGCTCGTCGTCAACAAGACCGATCTCGCGCCCCATGTCGGCGTGGACCTCGGCCAGCTCGAGGACGACACGAAGGTGGCCCGCGGCCGCAGGCCCTATGTCATGGCGCGAATGCGGTCGGGGGAGGGCGTGGCCGAAATCGTCGCTTTCCTCGAGCGCGATGGCGGGTTGCAACTGCTGCCTCAGGATTGAGCAAGAGGGCGATTCCATGCAGCGACTGCGCGGAATCTGCCCGAATGCGGGACAACACGCCCTCCCTTGCTGAAATGATGTGCAGTTCGGCCGTGCTGCAGGCGCCCCGCGGCGCACCGCCTTGCCGCATCTCGTGCCGCCACGTCATCTAATCCCGCGAGGATCGTCCGCTTCAGGACGGCCCGGCGCTCGCGGGCGACGAACGTCCGGCGGCGGATCAACAGGGGACTGCCCAGGCTTCACGAACTGCGCCCGGTTCTCGGAACCGGGGAGGCGGAGCCGTGGCTGAACAAGGGAACAAGAACATGAAGATGTTCAGGGGATATCTGATCGGAACGGCCCTCGGCCTGTCGCTGGCCGGCAGCGCCTTCGCGCAGGAGGATACGATCAAGATCGGCGTGCTGCACTCGCTCTCGGGTACGATGGCCATTTCCGAGACGACGCTGAAGGACACAGTGCTGATGCTGGTCGATCAGCAGAACGCCAAGGGCGGCCTGCTCGGCAAGAAGCTCGAGGCGGTGGTGGTGGACCCGGCCTCCGACTGGCCGCTGTTTGCCGAGAAGGCGCGCGAACTGCTGACCGTGAACGACGTGGACGTGATCTTCGGCTGCTGGACCTCGGTCAGCCGCAAGTCGGTGCTGCCGGTCATCGAGGAACTGAACGGCCTGCTGTTCTATCCCGTCCAGTACGAGGGCGAGGAGAGCTCGAAGAACGTCTTCTACACCGGCGCCGCGCCGAACCAGCAGGCGATCCCGGCGGTGGACTACTTCCTCGAGGAACTCGGCGTCGAGAAATTCGCCTTGCTCGGCACGGACTATGTCTATCCGCGCACCACGAACAACATTCTCGAAAGCTACCTGCAGCAGAAGGGCATCTCGAAGGACGACATCTTCGTGAACTACACCCCCTTCGGCCATTCCGACTGGTCGAAGATCGTGGCGGACGTGAAGGCGCTCGGCGCGGACGGCAAGAAGGTCGGCGTGATCTCGACGATCAACGGTGACGCGAACATCGGCTTCTACAAGGAACTCGCGGCGGCGGGCATCTCGGCCGACGACATTCCCGTCGTGGCCTTCTCGGTCGGCGAAGAGGAACTCTCGGGCCTCGACACGTCGAACCTCGTCGGCCACCTCGCCGCCTGGAACTACTTCCAGTCCGCCGAGAGCCCCGAG
Organism: Rhodobacter sp. NSM; assembly: GCF_052244495.1. Taxonomy (NCBI): domain Bacteria; kingdom Pseudomonadati; phylum Pseudomonadota; class Alphaproteobacteria; order Rhodobacterales; genus Rhodobacter; species Rhodobacter sp. NSM. The sequence goes on along the minus strand of NZ_JBQPXH010000003.1, from coordinate 381,650 downwards.
AACGAGACCTTCATCAAGGAGTGGAAGGCCCGGATGGGCGAAGAGCGGGTGACGAACGACCCGATGGAGGCCACCTACATCGGCTTCAACATGTGGGTGAACGCCGTGGCCGCGGCCGGGACGACCGATGTGGACCCGGTGGCCGAGGCGATGATCGGGCAGACCTTCCCGAACCTCACCGGCTCCGAGGCCGAGATGCTGCCGAACCACCACCTCACGAAGCCCGTGCTGATCGGCGAGATCCGCGACGACGGCCAGTTCGACATCGTCTCGCAGACCGAGCCGGTGCCGGGCGACGCCTGGACCGACTATCTGCCGGAATCGGCCGTGCTCGAATCCGACTGGGCCAAGCTCGACTGCGGCATGTACAACACCGAGACCAAGAGCTGCGTGCAGATCAAGTCGAACTACTGACGTGACGGGGGCGGCTCCGGCCGCCCCCCTCGCGCCGAACCGGGGGCCTCAGGCAGCGCCCCCGCCCCCTCCGACGAGGTCCGAATGCGGTTTGTCCTGATCCTTATTGCAGCGCTGACTCTCGCGCTGCCCGTCCTCGCGCAGGGCACGCCCGCCGCGCAGATCCTCTCCGAGAACCGCTCGCTCGTCGAAAGGTCGTCGCGCCAGACCATCGGCCCCGTGATTTCGGCCCTGGCCGCATCGGGCGATCCGGCGGCGGCGCGAATCCTTGCGGCCTGGGCCGATCGCGGTCTCGGCCTGCGGGAGAGCGACGGCACCTTCTTCCTCATCGAACCGGCCGACGGCGGATGGGCGCTGCGCGACCTGTCCGGCAATCCGGCGGGCACCGCGGGCCGGCGCGAGATCGAGCAGCTTCGCCCGAACAGCGGCGTGCGCGGCCTGATCGCGACGGCGCTGGTGCAGTTCCAGCTGGCCGATCCCGATCCTGCGCGCCGCTCCGAGGCCCTCGCCTCGATCGCCCGCGATCCCGCCCCCGAACATCTCGAGCCGCTGCGGGCCGCGCTGGCCGATGCCCCGGATCCCGCCATGGCCCGTCTCGAGCGGCTGCTGACGCTGCGCTTCGGTGACAGCCCGGCCGAGCGCGTCGCAGCCATCGAGAGCTTCGGGGCGGATCTCGGCCTCGATCTCCGCGCCGCCCTTAACCCGCTGGTCGCCACCCGGCGCGTGGCGGTCGAGGGCGAGCCGGAGGGCCTCAACATCGCCCGCGAGCTGGTGCCCGGACGCGGGATCGCCCGAGAGGAAGCCTACGACCTGCTGGTGGCCGCAGATCAGGCTCCTGCGCGCCTAAGCCGCGCCGCGCTGCGCGAGACGCTCGTGTCCCAGATCCGGGACGGGCAGGTGGCCGGCATTCCCGTCGCGGATCTGGACAGCCCCGAGGCGCGCGACCGCGCCTATACCGCGCTCGAGGCGCAGGGCATCGTCCCCCCCGCCGCCACCGAGGACGAGGTGAGCGCGACGCTCGAACGGTTCCGTTTCCTCGACGTCTATGCCGAGCCCGATCCGGAGGTGACCGCGGCCGCCAATGCGGCGCTGTCGCGGATCGGCCGCACCGTCGGGCTGATGCAGGCCGCCGATCTCGCGCTCGACGCGGCCTCGCTCGCCTCGATCTATTTCCTCGCCGCCATCGGCCTCGCCATCACCTTCGGCGTGATGCGGGTCATCAACATGGCTCATGGCGAATTCATCATGATGGGCGCCTACACCGGCTATGTCGTGCAGCAATGGATCGCCGACTACACGATCTCGATCCTCGTGGCGTTGCCCCTCGCCTTCGCCGTGACCTTCGCGGCCGGCGTCGCGATGGAGCGGCTGGTGATCCGCCACCTCTACCGCCGCCCGCTCGAGACGCTGCTTGCGACCTTCGGCATCTCGATTGCGCTGCAGCAGCTTGCCAAGAACATCTTCGGCACGCAGGCGCGCCCCCTGACCGCTCCCGCCTGGCTCGACGGAGCGCTGAGCTTCAACGACGTCGTCTCGATCAGCTACATCCGCATCGCGATCTTCGTCCTCGCGATGGTCTTCCTCGGCGTCTTCCTCTTCATCATGAAGCGCACCCGCCTCGGGCTGGAGGTGCGGGCGGTGACGCAGAATCCGTCGATGGCGGCCTCGATGGGGATCAACCCCGACCGGATCAACATGCTGACCTTCGGGCTCGGCTCCGGCATCGCGGGCATCGCGGGTGTGGCCATCGGCCTCTTCGCCAAGGTCACCTCCGAGCTCGGGCAGGACTACATCGTCCAGAGCTTCATGACGGTCGTCGTCGGCGGCGTCGGCAACATCTGGGGTACGCTCGCCGGGGCCGCGATGATCGGCGGGGCGCAGAAGGGCATCGAGTGGCTCAACCCCTCGAACACGCTCGCCGCGCAGACCTACATGATCCTTTTCATCATCATCTTCATCCAGTTCCGGCCGCGGGGCATCATCGCCCTGAAGGGCCGTGCCGCAGGAGACTGACATGCGTCCGACCACCTTGCGGGGCCGCCTGACATGAGACGGAGCTTCCTCTCCCGCCATCCGTCGGTGCTCGTGTTCCTGAGCCTGCTTGCGCTCTTCACGCTGGGCGTCACGCTTCTGTCGCACGCCTATGGAACCGAGTTCCTCTCCACCTCCTTCGTCAAGACGCTCGGCAAGACGCTCTGCCTCTGCCTCGTGGCCCTCGCGATGGATCTGGTCTGGGGCTATGCGGGCATCCTCAGCCTCGGCCACATGGCCTTCTTCGCGCTTGGCGGCTACATGATCGGCATGTGGCTCATGTATGCCCGCACCGAGGAGATCGTGGTGCAGGCGCTCGCCCGTGCGCCCCTGCCTCCGACCCCGCAGGAGATCTCGGACGGGGTCGCCACGCAGATCTTCGGCGTGGTGGGCGGGGCCGACCTGCCCGCGGTCTGGAGCTTCGCCCACAGCCTTCCGGCGCAACTGGCGCTGGTCCTGCTGGTGCCGGGCCTCCTCGCGCTGGTCTTCGGCTGGCTCGCCTTCCGCAGCCGCGTGACCGGCGTCTATCTCTCGATCCTGACCCAGGCCATGACGCTCGCCCTGGCGCTCTACCTCTTCCAGAACGACTCGGGGCTCCGCGGCAACAACGGGCTTTCGGGGCTCCAGAACATCCCTGGCCTCGGCGGCGTGTCGCAGGACCGGCTCTCGGTCTGGTTCCTCTGGGCCTCGGCCGCGGCGCTCGCCCTCGGCTATCTCGTCGCCGCCTGGGTCGTCTCGGGCAAGTTCGGCTCCGTCATGCGGGCGATCCGCGACGACGAGCAGCGCGTGCGCTTCCTCGGCTATTCGGTCGAGGGCTACAAGCTCTTCATCTTCACCCTGACCGCGGTGATCGCGGCCGTCGCGGGCGCGCTCTACTATCCGCAGGCGGGCATCATCAACCCGGCCGAGCTCGCGCCCATCGCCTCGATCTATCTCGCCGTCTGGGTGGCGATCGGAGGCCGCGGGCGCCTCTACGGCGCGGTGATCGGCGCGGCCTTCGTCTCGCTGCTCTCGACCTGGTTCACCGGCGGGCGCGCGCCCGACCTGAACCTCGGCTTCTACCGGATCCAGTGGGTAGACTGGTGGCAGATCCTGCTTGGCCTCGCCTTCGTGCTGGTCACGCTCTTTGCACCGCAGGGCATCGGCGGGCTCTTTGACTGGGCGGCGGGCCTGCGTCACCCGAACCGGCGGGGCGCGCCGCTCGGGCCCGACGCCGGATCGCTGCAGGAGAAGGAGGCCACCGAATGAGCGCGCTTCTCGAGGTCTCGGGCGTCTCGGTCACCTTCGACGGGTTCCGCGCTATCAACAACCTCTCCTTCAACATCGGAGAGCAGGAGCTGCGCGCCATCATCGGGCCGAACGGCGCGGGCAAGACCACCTTCATGGACATCGTGACCGGCAAGACCCGGCCCGACGAAGGATCCGTGACCTTCGGAGAGCGATCGGTGTCGCTTCTGAAGCTGTCGGAGGCGCAGATCGCGCAAGCGGGAATCGGGCGCAAGTTCCAGCGCCCCACCGTCTTCGAGGATCAGTCGGTCTTCGACAACCTGATGATGGCTTTGAAGAAGCCGCGCTCTCCTTTCCCGGTGCTCTTCTTTCGGCCCTCTGCCACGGACGCGGACCGGGTGCGCGATCTGGCCGAGGAGGTGGGGCTTGGCGACCAGCTCGGACGGAAGTCGGGCGAACTGAGCCACGGGCAGAAGCAGTGGCTCGAGATCGGCATGCTTCTCGCGCAGGAGCCGCGCCTCCTGCTGGTGGACGAACCTGCGGCCGGCATGACGCTGGCCGAGCGCGAGCACACGACGGCGCTCCTCGTCGAGATGGCGAAGACGCGGGCGGTGGTGGTGGTCGAGCACGACATGGAATTCGTGCGCCGCCTCGACTGCAAGGTGACGGTGCTGCACGAGGGGTCGGTCCTGGCGGAGGGCAGCCTCGACCATGTGACGAAGAACCCGGCTGTGATCGAAGTCTATCTGGGGCGCGGATGATGCTGAAGACCGAAGGACTGACCCTGCATTACGGCGGCAGCCAGATCCTCTACGGGATCGACATGGAGGCCCGCGCGGGCGAGGTGACCTGCATCATGGGCACGAACGGCGTCGGCAAGACCTCGCTCCTGAAGGCGATCGCCGGGGCGCATCCGCGCTCGGGCGGGCGCATCGTGCTGGACGGCGAGGACCTGCCGAAGCTGCCGCCGCAGGGCATGGCGCGCCGGGGCCTGGGCTTCGTGCCGCAGGGGCGGATGATCTTTCCGCTGCTGACGGTGACCGAGAATCTCGAGACCGGCTTCGCCCTGTTGCCGCGGTCCGAGCATCGGATCCCGGACGAGATCTACGAGCTCTTCCCGGTGCTGAAGGACATGGCGCACCGGCGCGGGGGCGATCTCTCGGGCGGGCAGCAGCAGCAGCTCGCCATCGCGCGCGCCATGATCATGAAGCCGAAGCTCCTGCTCCTCGACGAGCCGACGGAAGGGATCCAGCCCAACATCATCCAGCAGATCGGCCGCGTGATCTCCTATCTGCGGGAGAAGGGCGACATGGCGATCGTTCTCGTCGAGCAGTATTTCGAATTCGCCTACGGACTCGCCGACCGCTTCTACGTCCTGAAGCGAGGCGCGATCGACGTGGCGGGCACGAAGGCCGAACTGGGCCGCGAGAGGGTGAAGCAGGCCGTGTCGGTCTGACCTGCTGCGCTTCATGCAACCCGGAGCCGGCCGTGGCCGATGCCTCGGGGCGACGAGTGTCGGGGGCTCGCATCGGCCGGGCGGATTGCCGTCCTTCGGCGTTGCCGCCGGTTCCGGTGTCGTCCTGCCGTGCGCGCAGGAAAAAGGCCGGCGGATGGATCCGCCGGCCTTTCGCGATGATCGGATGATCAGTTGGTCGGGGCCGGCGAGACCGACACGAGGTAGGCCCAGATGTTGTGGGCGTCCTCTTCCTTCTTCAGCTTGAAGGTCATCTTGCCCTTGGCCTTGGTGTCGCCGGTGTATTCCTTCAGGAACTTGGTCGGATCCTGAACGTACTGGACGAAGTGCTCCTCATCCCAGGCGAGGCCTTTCGCGCCGGCTTCCTTCATGCCTTCGCCGTAGCCCTTGAAGTCCTCGCGGGTGCCGGCGGTGCGGCCGACCACGCCGTACAGGTTCGGACCGGTCTTGGCGTTGCGGCCGGCGATGTTGGTGCCCGCGTCGTCCACGATCACGTGGCAGGTCTGGCACTGGTTGAAGGCCTTGGCACCCGCCTCCGGGTCGCCGTCCTGGGCGAAGGCCGGGACAGCCGCGAAAGCGGCGATGGCTGCGAGAGCCTTGACGTCGAATTTCATGAGGATCCTCCCTGTATGGGTAGATGATGGTGTAGATGTCGGGTGCCGCCGGCACATACTCAATACTTCGGAACGAGCGCCCCGGCTCATGCATGACACTTGGGCCGGAGATGCGCAACGGTCGCGGAAGGCGGCAAAAACGGGGAACGGGCCAAAGGTCCGGAGTCTCTGCGATACAGCCGGGCCTGCGGACCGGAAAGTCGTTCGGGAATGCGAGGCGACTGACATGGACTTCCTGCCGGACTGTTCGGACGCAGGGGACTATGCCGCCCGGTCACTTGAGGAATTATATGACGGATTGACGCAGAACTTCCGGTAAAGACTGCTTCACCACGATGTGATTCACATCCCCTCTGCTTTTTCCTTGAGCAGCTTCGCCTCGGCACGCCGCATCGTCTCGGGCAGGGCAGAGACGGGCTGGCGGTAGTTGCGGACCGGCCGTCGCCGCTCGGGCATCATCCATTTCCACAGCTTCCTGTCCTGCAGGTTGACCACCATGAACCAGTGCTCGAGCACCGCGAGCGCCGTCAGCGCGGCCAGCAGCCAGAAGCCCACTTCCCGGTGGTTCGAGCCATCGGCCGAGAGCGCCCGCTCGACCCAGCAGCCGGTCGCGAAGGTCAGCAACGTCACGGAAAGCGGGAAGAAGCGGTTCATTCGGGTGCGCCGGAAGTAGCTCGACAGGTGGGCCAAGGTGGAGGGCAGGAACTCGACGTTGATGTAGGGCACGCCGAGATAGAGGTTCAGCTTGGCCGAGACCCGCGCGACGAAGAGGATCATGAAGGTCCAGAGGCCGAAGCGGTTGGGGGCGCCTGCCGCATGTATGGCCATTGCGACAAGGACGGTCATCAGCACGATCTCGTGCCAGAGCACGGTACCGACCGCCCGCAGGAAGCGCTCTGCAGAACGGGCATGGGCCGGACAGCGGTCCGTGTTGGGGCCGGTGATGACGCCCGACAGGAAGGCCAGTTCGATCCAGCCCCAGACCGCCAGCGAAGACAGGAAGGCCATGTAGACGCCCTGCACGGAGAGGTCGTGCAACGTATGCGAATAGCCCCAGGCGCCCGCGAACAGCATCGGCAGGCCGATGATGACCGAGGTCAGATGCGCCTCGGGTCCACGATTGTCGGCATGTCTCACCCGCCAGAGCAGGATGCCGGTGGAGAACCACCAGACAAAGATGGCCGAGAGGGCGACAACCCAGGGACTCGTAAGCATCAGCAGCCACCTGGCCGCAAGCGGGAAGCGGGCAGGGCCCGCTCCCGGAGATCGTCAGCAGTCAATAGCTCGGCTCCAGTCGGACGGTCGCGGGCAGGGCATTCTGCCTGACCGGGATCGTGTAGAGGGACGCGAAGGCGGCGAGCGCCTGCGCGCCGCCAAGGACCTTGTCGAGCCGCCCTGCGAGGCCGCCCCTGCGGGTGCCCCGGTCCATGCGCAGGAAGGCCTCGTTCATGCGGTTCAGCGCCGGTTTCCAGCGCGGATGGTCGATGTCGAGCTCGACCGGGAAGATCTGGCGCGCGATCTCGGAGGTCTTGCGGTAGACCTCCTGGTCGTACCAGTCGATGTCCACCCCCAGCGCCTCGTGGAAGCGCGGGCGGGCGTGGTCGCGCACCCACATGGTCGAGTAGACCGCCGTCAGGAAGAAGCGGATCCAGAGCCGGTTGACGGTCGTGTCCGTCAGCTTCGGATCGGTCTTCATCAGCAGGGCGAAGGCCTCGCCATGGCGGAACTCATCGTTGCACCACTCCCGGAACCACTTGAAGATCGGGTGGAACCGGTGCTCGGGGTTGGCCTCGAGGTGGCGATAGATCGTGATGTAGCGCGCGTAGCCGATCTTCTCGGAAAGGTAGGTGGCGTAGTAGATGAACTTCGGCCGGAAGTAGGTGTATTTCTTGGCCTTGGTCAGGAAGCCGAGGTTCACCGCCACGCCTGCCTCGCGCAGGGCGTCGTTGATGAAGCCCGCGTGCCGCGCCTCGTCGCGCGCCATGTAGTTGAACAGCTCGCAGATGTCGGGGTTCGAGCCGCGCCGCTTCATCTCCTTGTAGAGCACGCAGCCCGAGAATTCTGCGGTGCAGGAGGACACGAGGAAGTCGATGAACTCCACCCGCAGGGCAGGGTCCATTCCGTCCCAGTCGATCCGGTCCCAGGCGTCGGTCTTCTTGAAGTGGGACTTGTTCGGGTCCGCCTTCATCTCGGCGATGAGCTCGTCCCAGTCCTTGCGGACCGGGGTCACGTCGATGCGGTCCAGTTCGTCGAAATCGGTGGTGTAGAACCGGGGATTGAGGATGTGGGTCTCGGTGGCCATCGAGGTGGTGTCGGCCACGGCCTCGGGGCTCAGGACGGGGGAGAGATCTCCGGGAGACGCGTTCACAGCGTCACCTGCTCGGAGAAGGAGAACTCGCAGAGTTCCATGGCTCCAAGGTCACCCGTCAGGCGCGTCCAGAGACGCTCGACCTGCGAGGCGCGGGTGATGGTGGCGGTGCGCTCCTCGACCACCACCTCACCGAAGGCCGCCAGGACCGGCGAGCCGTGAACCAGAACCTCATCGCCCGGATGGACGATGGCGCCGTTTTCGAAGCGCACATGCGCATGCAGAGACTCGAACCGGTGACTTACCTCAACGGTGCAGGGCACCTCTTCCGCTTGTTTCGTGAACAGACCCATGGGGGTTCCCTTCTCTTGGCGTCATTCGGACAGCATCCGCTCGAAAGCGGCCTCGTTGTCGGGTCCGAATGCCTGGAGCTCGGCGCTCCAGCCGGTTGCGTCATCCTGCAGGGAAAGTCTGCCGTTCTCGTACTTCACCAACCGCACGGGCGGGTTGTCCTCGACCCTGTGCACGGTGCGGGCGCGCCTCAGGCCGATCTGGATCACGGTGACGAAGCCGCCGTTCTCGGCTTCGAAAAGGGTCTCGCCTTCCGGCGTGCGAACCGCAACGGCCTGCTCGCCAAGGCCGACGAGCACGATCTGCCGCTCGGCCACCACCGGGGCGTCCTGAGGCTGCCCGGTGGGTTCGCGGCCTGTCCAGACTGCCCAGCTGACCATGAGCAGCGAGCCGAGCGCAAGCGCGAACATCGACTTGAGCAGGAAGGGCGGGATCAGCTCCTTCTCCTTGTCGCTTTGGGGACGGCGGGAGTTGGGTGCGGTCATCATGATGTTCCTGCGGGGTCTGGCCGGGGGCGCCGCTCAACGGCGCCGCGCGGTCGTGGATCTTGGGCGCGCTGCAGCCGGTCTCAGGCGGCCGGCACCGCATGTGCCGGAACGGCCTCGTCTGCGCGGGAGATGGTGGGGACGGATAGCCGCGACTCTGCCGCATCGGCGAGGATCCGCGCCACGCGCTCGGCATCCGGGATGCAGCGCATCGCCGGCTCGCCCCGCCATTTCCAGGGGCGGATGTGGGGCCAGCACACGAGCTTCGAGATCCGGTTCGGCGCCTTCATCTTCATCGCGATGGTGCCGATGCCGGACTTGCGCAGGTCGAGCGCTGCGGTATCGAGCTGCTTGAAGGGCAGGTTCAGCGTGACCGAGAGGGCCGCGCCGATCCGCAGGATCACGCGGGCCGTGGTGATCGAGTAGATCGTGGCGCGCGACTGCCAGAAGGCGCCCAGCAGCAGCAGAAGGTAGGTGGCGACGCCCATGCCGGCGTAGGGCAGGCCATAGGCCAGCGCCATCGGCAGGCCGCCGTCGCTCCAGCCCATCGAGCCGCGCCAGATCACGATCAGCGCGAAGTAGCCCGCGATCCAGTTGACCTTGTAGGCCTCGCGCGCGAGGGCGAAAGCCGCCGGGCGGCCCTGCCACAGCAGGGTCTCGCCCACCGGAGGACGCTCGGGAAGGCCAGGGATCGGTTCGAACTTGAAATCGTCATGGTCCATGGTCGTCTCCTCGGTTCGTCAGCGGCGGATCGGATGCGGATCGGATCGGTAGGGGCGATCGGATCCGGATCGGGTCCGGAGAGTGCGGCGCGGCCCGTCAGGGCCGCGCCGTGCAATGGATCAGGCGTATTCGGCCAGCATCGCGGAGATGACCGACTTGCGCTTCGGCGCCGCATACATCAGGCCGCCGGCGACGTAGCCGCAGATCTTGTCTTCCTCGAGGAGCGTGACCTCGGAGGGGTTCTTGATCGTCGGGATGCCGGCGAAGAGATCCGACGACAGCGCGTTCACATGGACGCGGTTCGCCTGCACCTTCACCATCTGCATCGGCACGAGGCGGGTGGAGCCGTCCTTGAGTTCGACCTCGAGGAAGCGGGCCATCTGCTCGGGGATGTCGACCCAGATGTCCACGACCTTGCCCGCGATCTCGAGATCGCAGCCGCGGACCGGCAGGCCGATCGGGTTCTTGCCGGCCGAGACGTAGAAGCCGGCAGCGGCCTTCATCGGCTTGATCTTGTTGTGGCCGTGGCCGTCGAGTTCCGGCGCGTCACGCCGCGCAACCCAGGAAGCCGGGCCCACGCCGTCCTTCATCGGGTCGCCGGTCGGAACATGCGGGAAGCCTTCCGAGACCGCCGTCCGGGCGAGCGCGATCGGGCGATCTTCGCTTTCCGGGCCGGGCACGGTCAGCGTGCCGCGGCCGTGGGGCAGGATGAAGGTCTTGGGCTTGGGCAGCGGGAACGGGCCCTGGTTCGCGGCCGGGGTGCCGTCCTCGTTCTCCAGCGGATAGCCCTCACGCATGTTCTCGGTCTGGAGGTAGTAGATCAGGCCCGCGAGGAAGATCCAGAAGCTATAGATCGCCAGCGACGCCAGATCGAAGTTTCCAAAAGCAGTCACACCAACCATTTAAGGGGTCCTCCGGTGTCAGGTGGGGAAGTCGGCGAGTCCCACGCGGGTCCCGCCGGCCGGTCGTTCAGATGAGAGGATCGTGGTCCGGACCAGAGGCCCCAGCACGATCAGTGTGGCGAACAGCAGCCCGATCTCTAGGAGGTACACGGAGCTGTAGCCGATGGCCGCGTTCTGAAGCGCGGCACCGAGATGCCCCGCCTCGGCCCAGTGGCCGATGAGGTCGCGCAGCGCGCCGCCCATGAAGATGGCGACGCCTGCCGCGGTGGCCTGCGCAGCCCCCCACGCGCCGAGCGCGAGCCCGCGTCCGGCCAGGCCGGAGAGGGGAATCGCCATCGCCATCGTGAGGGTGGCGACGGAGAAGAGTCCGCCGCCCATCCCGATCAGTGCCGCGCCGGCGAAGAACATCGCCTTCGACTCCGCCGGCCAGGCGAAGAGCACGAGCAGGAAGGCCGCAAGCCCGATCAGGATACCCCGTCCCGCCATGCGGGCCGGGTCAAGACCGCGCGCGAGCCAGCGTGCGGCCAGTCCGAAGCCGATGAGCGCCCCCAGCGACCACATCGCGGTCAGAAGGGTGGTGGCGGACACCGGCAGATTGATGATCTCGCCGCCGTAGGGCTCGAGCAGCACGTCCTGCATGTTGAAGGCGAGCGTGCCGATGGCGACGGAAAGAAGCAGGCGGAAGGCGGTGCCGTCCGCGTTGAGCTCGGCCCAGGCATCGCGGAGGCGCGGACGCGGCGCGGCGCGTTCCTCCTTCGACATCGGGCGCACGTGTTCCTGCTTCCAGAGGGCGATGATGTTCAGGACCATCGTCATGAAGGCGCAGCCCTGCACCACGCGGATCAGGCGCAGTTCCGAGAAGTCCTGCAGCAGCCAGCCCACGATCAGCGACGAGATCCCCATGCCCACGAGGAACATGACGTAGAGCAGCGCCACGACACGCGGCCGCGTCTCTTCCGTGGCCCGGTCCGAGGCGAGGGCGAGGCCCGCCGTCTGCGTCATGTGCATGCCGAGGCCCGCCATCAGGAAGGCCAGCGCCGCCAGAACCTCGCCCGCCCATGTGGGGCCGTGGACCTGATCGCCCGACAGCACGATCAGCGCAAAGGGCATGATCGCAAGCCCGCCCATCTGCCAGAGCGAGCCGAACCACAGATAGGGGATCCGCTTCCAGCCGAGAGTCGAGCGATAATTGTCGCTGCGGTGGCCGAGCAATGCCCTGAATGGCGCCGACAGCACCGGCAGCGCGATCATCAGCGCGACGACCGTCGCCGGCACCGCGAGTTCGACGATCATCACCCGGTTGAGCGTGCCCAGCAGCAGGACCGAGCACATGCCGACCGACACCTGGAACAGCGACAGTCGCAGCAACTGGCTCAGCGGCAGGCCCTCAGAGGCCGCATCCGCGAAGGGAAGCGCGCCGATCGTCAGTTTCTTCAGCTGTTTCCGCCCCAGGATCACGGTCGGAACTCCAGACACTCGGAGATGTAGAAGCCCCGCGACACCCGCCCGACCTTCACGAGCCTGCCCCCCGTCGCCTCGTTCAGAGGCTGGAACGGGTGCGGGATCATGACCGGCGAGCGGTCGGACCGCGGAAAGAGCTTCCCCATCGTCCAGAACGCCATCAGGAAAGGCGTTCGCGGCGCCACGGTAAAGACGACCGAATGCCGCGTTCTCGCCCCCAGCCTGTCCAGCGCCGCCGCGATATCCGCATCGGTGTAGTAGATCAGGCTGTCCATCGCGACGACGTAGTCGAAGCGGCCAAGGTCATCGGCCAGCATGTCGCCCGAGCCGAAGGTCACGCGGTCCAGATGCTCGGCCGGCAGGCGCTTCCGCGCGATCTCGACAAGCTGCGGCGAGATGTCCACCGCCGTGACCTGCGCTCCGCGGGCCGCAAGCTCGGCCGTCATCTGGCCCGCGCCGCAGCCGGCATCGAGCACGCGAAGGCCGGTCAGGTCCTTCGGCAGCCGCCAGAGCATCTTCGCCCGCATCGTGTCGCGCCCCTCGCGGACCGTCTGCCGGATACGGCTGACGGGCGCCGACGAGGTCAGCCGCTCCCAGGTATGGGTCGCGGTGCGGTCGAAGTAGTGTTCGACCCGGTCGCGGGTGGTCGAATAGTCGTTCATGGGTTCTTCCTTGAACGCCGGAACGGATCCGGCAGGGGCAGGCTCAATCGAAACCCAGCAACTCGAAAATCTCGCGATCCGGCAGCGAATGCGGATCGATCGGGTCGAGGCCGCGCCAGAGGCTTTCCGCGAGCCGGATATATTCGGCTCGGGCGGCCAGCACGTCCTGATCCTCGTCCATCTCGAACAAGGTCTTCTTCTTCAGCCGCGAGCGACGGATCGCGTCGAGGTCCGGCATGTGGGCAAGACGGCGGAAGTTCGTTTCCGCGCAGAAGCGGTCCACCTCGTCGGTCGCGCGCGAGCGGTTCGCGACGCAGCCCGCGAGCCGCACCTTGTAGTTCTTCGACTTGGCCTGAACCGCGGCGATGATCCGGTTCATGGCATAGATCGAGTCGAAGTCGTTCGCCGTCACCACCACCGCCTGATCGGCATGCTGGAGAGGCGCCGCGAAACCGCCGCAGACCACGTCGCCCAGCACGTCGAAGATCACCACGTCGGTGTCGTCGAGCAGGTGGTGCTGTTTCAGCAGCTTGACCGTCTGGCCCACGACATAGCCGCCGCAGCCGGTGCCTGCCGGCGGGCCGCCCGCCTCGACGCACATCACGCCGTTGAAGCCCTCGAAGACGAAATCCTCGGGGCGCAGTTCCTCGGGGTGGAAGTCCACGTCCTTCAGCACGTCGATTACGGTGGGCACGAGGCTTCCGGTCAGCGTGAAGGTCGAGTCATGCTTCGGGTCGCAGCCGATCTGCAGCACGCGCTTGCCGAGGATCGAGAAGGCGGCCGACAGGTTCGACGAGGTCGTCGACTTGCCGATCCCGCCCTTGCCGTAGACCGCGAAGACCTTGGCGCCGGTGATCTTGTCGCTCTCGTCCAGATGCACCTGGACCGAGCCTTCGCCATCCTCTCCGGTCGGTATCGTCAAGTCTTTCGGGCTCATCGGAGGCCCCCCATTGCTAAAGCCATCCCTGCGTCCCGCAGGGCTTGCCGTCCCGTCCGCCTCACTCGGCGGCAATCCCCTCGAGACGGTCTTCCAACTCGTCCGCAGCCCCTTGCAACGCGGCCAAAGTCTCCGCGTCGGGCTGCCAATAGTTACGGGCACTCGCCTCCAGAAGGCGTTCGGCCATGCGGACGCTCGCCTCCGGGTTCAGTTCGGCCAGACGGCGGCGCATGGCCTCGTCCAGCACGAAGGTTTCGGACAGGCGCTGGTAGACCCAGGGCTCGACCTGCTGGGTCGTGGCCGACCAGCCAAGCGTGTTGGTCACCTGCGCCTCGATCTGGCGCACGCCTTCGGCGCCGTGGCGCAGCAGACCCTCGTAGTATTTAGGGTTCAGGCTGCGGGCGCGGGTCTCCAGCGCGATCTGGTCCTTGAGCGTGCGGACGGTGCCGCCGCCGCGGGTCTGGTCGCCGATGTAGACGGCGGCTTCCTCGCCCTTGGCGCGCTTCACCGCGCGGGCGATGCCGCCCAGCGTGTCGAAGTAGTGGTCGACCGTGGTCACGCCCAGTTCGACGGATTCGAGGTTCTGGTAGGCCACGTCCACCGTCTTCAGCGACTTCTGCAGGAGCGCGGCATTCTGCACCGGCTTGCCCGAGCGGCCGTAGGCGAAGGACTTCCGCGCCTCGTAGGCGTCGGCCAGTTCGTCCTCCTCGCCGAAGGCCGAGGAGCCGACGAGCACGTTGACGTTCGAGCCATAGGCGCCTTCCGCGTTCGAGAAGACGCGGAGCGAGGCGGTTTCCATGTCCACGCCCATCTCCTGCGCATAGGCGAGCGCATGGGCACGGATGAAGTTCTGCGCCAGCGGCTCACCTTCCGCATTGGCGCATTTCCACGCGGCCTCGGCCAGCATCCGGGTCTGGAGCGGCAGGAGGTCGCGGAAGATGCCCGAAAGGGTCATGATCACGTCGATCCGCGGCCGGCCCAGTTCCGACAGCGGAATGAGATCCGCCCCCGCCAGACGGCCGTAGTGGTCGAACCGCGGCCGTGCGCCCATCAGTGCCAGCGCCTGCGCGATCGGCCCGCCGTCCGACTTGATGTTGTCCGAGCCCCAGAGCACCAGCGCCACCGTCTCGGGCAGCCTCGGGTGCGCGTCGAGCAGCCGCTGAGCCTGCGCCGCGCCGTCCTGCAACGCGAAGGCGGTGGGCATCCGGAACGGGTCGAAGGCGTGGATGTTGCGGCCCGTGGGCAGGATCTCGGGCGCACGGATCAGGTCTCCGCCCGGCACCGGCTCCATGAAATGTCCGCCGAGCGCGCGCAGCAGGCCCGCGATCTCGGTCTCCTGCCGCAGCAGGCCCTCGACCTCGGCGCGGCGCTCGGGCTCCATCTCGGGCATCAGCGCGATGTTCTCGGCGATCTGCTCCTCGGTCATCGGCTTGCCCACGACATGCAGCCCGTCGGTGATCAGCGAGCCCTCGGTTTCCAGGAGCTTCAGCCACATCGTGTCCACATCGACCATGTCGAGGTTGACGGCCTTGGCCTGTTCCTGGATCAGCAGCGAAAGCTCTTCCCGCTCAGGGGCTTCCGGGCTGAGCTGACGGTAGCGCGTGAGGCTGTCCTTCAGGTCCTGGAGCCCGCGGTAGAGGCCGGCCTTGGCCAGCGGCGGGGTGAGGTGGGTCACGGTGATCGCGTTCGAGCGGCGCTTGGCGAGCGAGGCCTCGGACGGGTTGTTCGCCGCATAGAGATAGACGTTCGGCAGGGCGCCGATCAGCCGGTCGGGCCAGCAGCTGCCCGACATGCCGGCCTGCTTGCCGGGCATGAACTCGAGCGCGCCGTGCATCCCGAAGTGCAGGAGCACGTCGGCGCGGAAGTCCTCGCGCAGCCAGCGGTAGAAGACGCTGAACGCATGCGTCGGCGCGAAGCCCTTCTCGAAGAGAAGCCGCATCGGGTCGCCCTCGTAGCCGAAGACCGGCTGCACGCCCACGAAGACGTTGCCGAAGTCGTGGCCGAGGATGAAGACGCCGCGTCCGTCGGACTGGATGCGGCCGGGTGCTGCGCCCCAGGCCTTCTCGATGTCGGCGAGCCAGGGCGTGCCCGCGACGATCTTCTCGGCCGTGACATGCGCCGCGATGTTGGCAGGCTGGCCATACTGGCTGGCCGTGCCGCCGAGGACGGCATCGCGCAGGGCCTGCACGCTTTCCGGCACCTCGAGCCGGTAGCCCTCGCGCTTCATGGCGTTCAGCACGTTGAAGAGGCTCTCGAACACGCCGAGATAGGCCGCGGTGCCGACGGCGCCCGCGTTCGGCGGGAAACCGTAGAGGACGACGCCCACCCGCCGCTCGGCGATCTTCGAGCGGCGCAGCAGCGCGAGGCGGAGGGTCTTTTCGGCGAGAACCTGAATCCGCTCGTGGCAGGGCGCCATGGCCCGGCATTCGGTGCCCTGCGTCGTGGCGCGGCAGCCGCCGGGGCAGCCGTTGCAGCCGGCAAGATCGTGACGCCCGGCGAAGACCGTAGGGTTGGTCGCGCCGTCGATCTCGGGCAGGGCCACGAGCATGGTGGTCTCGACCGGGCCGAGGCCGCCGCCGGCCTGCGCCCATTGACCGAGCGTCTGGAACTCCAGCGGATGGGCCGCAACGTAGGGAACGTCGAGCCCCTTCAGCGCCTCGATCGCCGCGTGGCTGTCGTTGTAGGCCGGGCCGCCCACAAGGCTGAAGCCGGTGAGCGAGACCATCGCATCGATGGTCGGGCCATACTGGTCATGGAAATAGGCGTCGATCGCCGGGCGCCCGTCGAGGCCGCCGGCGAAGGCGGGCAGGACGGCGATGCCCTTGGCCTCGAAGGCCTCGATCACCGCGTCGTAATGCGCGGTGTCGGAGGCGAGGATGTAGGAGCGCAGCATCAGGAGGCCGACCGTCACCTTCGCGCCGGACGGGCGCGGCAGGTCGTTCGCGTCGGTGGTGATGCGGTTCGGCAGGCGCGGATGGTAGAGCCCCACCTCGGGATATTCGATCGGTGCCTTGGCATGCACCTTGTGCCACTCGCGGTTCGAGGAGTAGCGCGAGACGAGATAGCGGAACATCTGCTCGAGGTTGTCGTCCGACCCGCCGAGCCAGTATTGCATCGACAGGAACCAGGCGCGCAGGTCCTGCGCCTTGCCGGGCACGAACTTCAGCATCTTCGGGATGGTGCGGAGCATCCGCATCTGGCTCTCGCCGGTGTTCCCGCTCTCCTTGCTCGACCCGCGCAGCTTCTTCAGCAGCGCCATCGGCCCGGAGGCGGGCTTCTGCATGTCGAGGTCGCCCATCTTCGTGAGCTTCACGATGGCGGGATCGGCGATCATGCCGACGAAGGCGTCGCAGCGCTCGCGCGCGGCCTGCAACTCGGGCAGGACGGCGTTGATGTGCTCCTCGATGAAGAGGAGGTTCGCCACGACCATGTTCGCCCGGCCGATTGCCTCGCGCGCCGCAGCCAGCGCCTCGGGCTTTTCGGCCCATTCGGCGGCGGCATGGATCGAGAGCGTCAGGCCCGGGAATTCCTGCCGAAGCCTCGGCGCGATCCGCGCCGCGGGCCCGGCCGCATGGGCGTCGAGCGTGACGATGACGATGTTGTAGCCGGGCGTGCCGGCCGAACCAGAGACTTCACCGCGCATAATGAGCCTTCGCCTCGTACAGGGTCTCGATGCTGATCCGGGTCAGGCCCTTCTCAGCCGCGAATTTCTCGGTGTTCCGTCGCGCCTTGCCGCGCACGAAGAACGGGATCTTCTTCAGTTCCCTCTCGGCATCCGAGAGCCAGACGATCTCGCCCATCGGTGCATCGGCGGGGGGGACGGCCTCGGGGGGCATCGAGCCCCCCTCGGCCGTCTCGGCGCCTTCGACCGCTGCGACCACACCGGCCGTCTCGGCGCGCGGCGCCGAGGCGGCGACCGCCTTCCCGCCGTGGTGCGAAGCGCCGGCCTCGTCGTGGAACTCGAAATCCTCGCGGAACATGGTGAGGAGGTGTTCCTCGAGCCCCATGACCAGCGGATGGATCCAGGTGTCGAAGATGACATTCGCGCCCTCGAAGCCCATCTGCGGCGAGTAGCGCGCCGGGAAGTCCTGGACGTGGACCGGGGCCGAGATCACCGCGCAGGGGATGCCGAGACGCTTGGCGATGTGACGCTCCATCTGCGTGCCGAGGATCAGTTCGGGCGCGAGGGCCTGAATCGCCTCCTCGACCTCGAGGTAATCGTCGGTGATCAGCGCCTCGAGGCCGTAGTCCTTCGCAGCGGCCCGCATCGGGCGGGCGTATTCGCGGTTGTAGCAGCCCATGCCGACGACCTCGAAGCCCACTTCGTCGCGGGCGATCCGGGCCGCGGCGATCACATGGGTCGCGTCGCCGAAGAGGAACACCCGCTTGCCGGTGAGGTAGGTCGAGTCCACCGAGGCCGACCACCAGGGCTGGCGCAGGCGGCTCTCGTCGACCCTGGGCTCTACCCCTGCCAGTTTCGCCACTTCGGCGATGAAGTCGCGGGTGGCGCCGACGCCGATGGGCACGACCCGGGTGTAGGGCTGCTTCAGCGCCTTCTCGGCCCAGCGGGCAGCGGATTCGGCCGTTTCCGGGTAGAGCAGCACGTTGAAATGGGCAGCCCCCAGCCGCGCGACGTCGGAAGGGCTCGAGCCCATCGGCGCCACTACGTTCACGTCAATCCCCATGCCGTTGAGAAGCTGGGTGATTTCGGTGACATCGTCGCGGTGGCGGAAGCCGAGCGCGGTCGGGCCGAGGATGTTGCAGGACACCTTCGCCGTGCGCTCCACGGGCTTGGCCAGCTTGCGGCAGATCTGCAGGAAGCTCTCGTCGGCGCCGAAGTTCTCCTTGCGCTGGTAGGAGGGCAGTTCCAGATGCACGACCGGCACCGGCAGCGACAGCGCGTCGGCCAGACCCCCGGTGTCGTCCTGGATCAGCTCCGCCGTGCAGGAGGCTCCGACCATGATCGCCTGGGGCCGGAACCGCTCGTAGGCGTCGCGGCAGGCGGACTGGAACACCTCTGCAGTGTCCGAGCCGAGGTCGCGGGCCTGGAAGGTGGTGTAGCTGACAGGAGGGCGCTTGCCGCGCCGCTCGATCATGGTGAAGAGCAGGTCCGCATAGGTGTCGCCCTGCGGCGCGTGCAGCACGTAGTGCATCCCGGTCATCCCGGTCGCCACGCGCATCGCACCCACATGGGGCGGGCCTTCATATGTCCACAGCGTGAGTTTCATGTCCGGTTCCCTGGGCGGTCCACCGCCTCTTCCCTCCGGGATAGCCGAGAAAAAGGAGTCTGGGGATGCGTCATTCCGCAGCCTCGCGCCGCAGGATCCCCCGCCGCCGGACCGGCCGCGAGAAGAGGCCGGCGAGGTCGCCCGCCTGTTCGTAGAAATGAACCGGGGTGAAGACGAGCTCGATCGCCCATTTGGTGGTGAAGCCCTCGGCCTCGAGCGGGTTGGCCAGGCCCAGCCCGCAGACCGTGAGATCGGGGCGCGACTCGCGGACGCGGTCGATCTGGCGTTCCACGTCCTGGCCCTCGGAGATCACCGGTCCCTCGGCCAGCAGGTCGAGGTCGGGCCCGAGGATGCCGCGGTGGAGGAAGGGCGTGCCGACCTCGATCGCGGTCATGCCGCATTCGCGGGTCAGGAACCGGGCAAGCGATGGCTCCAGCTGGCTGTCGGGGAAGAAGAAGACCGACTTGCCCCGCAGCGTTTCGGCCGCGGCGGCCACGGCCTTGCGGGCGCGGGCGCGGGGGGCGGCGGTCACGGCGTCGAGCTTCTCGGCCGGGATGCCGAATTCGTCGCAGATCGCCTTCAGCCACAGCGTCGTGCCTTCCTCGCCGAAGGGGAAGGGGGCCGGAATGTGGCGCGCGCCGCGGCGGGTCAGCGCGCCGTGGGTTTCGCCGAGGAACGGCTGGACCAGCGCGAAGACGGTGTTCGGGCCGACGCCGGGCGCCTCGGCCGCGTGATGCGCGGGCAGGCAGCGCACCGGGCCGATGCCAAGCTGGGCGAGCAGCGACAGCGCCTGATCCTCGACCACGTCGGGCAGCGCGCCGACCAGCAGCAGCTCGCGTGCGTCGGTGGCGGGCAGGGTGGGCACGATGGAGGCGAGGCAGGCGTCCTCACCTTGCGTGAAGGTCGTCTCGATCCCCGATCCCGTGAAGTTGTAGACCCGCACAGCCGGCCCGTGCTGCGCCGAAAGGCGTTCGGCCGCGCGGTGGAGGTCCAGCTTGATGACTTCGGACGGGCAGGAGCCCACGAGGAACAGCTGCTTGATGTCGGGGCGGCGCGAGATCAGCCGCTCGACCTCGCGGTCGAGTTCGGCATTGGCGTCGGCGAGGCCGGCAAGGTCCTTCTCCTCGAGAATCGCCGTGCCGAAGCGCGGCTCGGCGAAGATCATCACGCCCGCCGCCGATTGCAGCAGGTGGGCGCAGGTGCGCGAGCCGACCACGAGGAAGAAGGCGTCCTGCATCTTGCGGTGCAGCCAGATGATGCCGGTCAGGCCGCAGAACACCTCGCGCTGGCCGCGTTCCTTCAGAACCTCGGTGTTGCGGCAGCCGCGGGCGGGCGGCGTCGGAAGATCGAGGCTCATCGGGCGGCCTCCATGTCGAGGCGGGCCATCCGAAGCTTCCACAGGAACTGGCCGGCGTTGATGACGTAGGTGGCGTAGGCCGCAAGCGCGATGCCCATCTGCAGCCCGTGGGGCTGGCCGGTGAAGAGCGCCCAGAGATAGGCGGTGTGCAGCGCGATGACGCCGAAGGAGAACACGTCCTCCCAGAAGAAGGCCGGGGCGAAGAGATACTGGCCGAACACCACCTTCTCCCAGATCGCTCCGGTGACCATGATCGTGTAGAGGATCAGCGTCTTGAGCAGGATCGAGACGGTGGCGGCCGTGTAGCCCTCGCCTGTCGCGAGATACCACAGCACGAGACCGAGCGAGACCGCGAAGACCGCGAACTGGAGCGGCGCGAGGATGGCTTGCACCAGGGTCCAGCGCGTCGCGTCGCGTCGCGCGCGCTGTTCCTCGGTGTAGAGCCGCCGGCGCGGCGTTGCGGGGGACGTGGGCTGCATCTTGAGGTTCGCCTTCCGAGGAGGGCCCGCAAAAGGGGCTGCCTTTAGGGGGAGATTATCGTTCCGATTCCGAAAGTGTCAATTCTGACTTACATCTTTTGCGAAGCGGATGCAGTGCGGCAAAGGGGCAGATCTTGCCGCAGGACCTGCGACAATAAGCCGTAATAGAGGCCGGAAAACAAGCTGATAGGCCAGCTGGCGCCCCTGTTCCGCTGCCTGAAGTGTCAATTTTCTTTGACATCTATTTGGCGTTGGAGGACAGTCCTTTCACCAGCGTCCGGCCTTTGCCGAGCGCGCCCGCCCGTGCTCCGTCGACCCTGTCCGGCGCCGGCGTGGTGCCTTGCGAGGCGAAAGGGGCGCACGGCGGAGCAGGTGATGCATCATGGGTTGCAGAGAGAGAGGGGCGGACCCGCCGGCGACGGTCCGGTCGCGGTGTCCCGGTTCGCAGCCGAGATCGTGGCCCGCCTCACGGCGCGGGACGGGGCCACGCAGGCGCCTGTCAGGGAAGACCTCGTCCGGCGGCTTCTGGCTGCAGTCCGGTCGGTGGACCGGGCCCCCTTCGAGGCGCTGAAGCCGGAGCTGCGCAGGGCCCGCGTGAGCCGCGTGGCGCTGGCCGAGCTCTACATCCCCGAGGTCGCGCGACGCCTCGGCCAGGGCTGGCACGATGATACCTGCACCTTTGCCGAAGTGACGATCGGGACGGCGCGGCTGCAGGCGATCCTGCGCGACATCGCCACCTCCTGGTCGGCCGACGAGAGCGGGCGCAACGACGGATTGACCGTGCTCGTGCTTCTGCCTCCGGGCGAGCAGCACACCCTCGGGGCGATGGTGGCGGTGGCGAAACTTCGAAGGATGGGAGTGTCCGTCTGCCTGCGCATCGGAACCGGCCCGGCCGAGCTGAGGGAGCTTTTCGTCAAGCGGGCTTTTGACGCGATCATGATTTCGATCGCGCATGCGGAGATGCTTGAAGTCTGTTCCAAATTGGTAAAGACGCTGAAGGACATGACGGGTCACAAGGTGCCCGTCGCAGTCGGCGGAGCGCTGTTCCTCGAAGGGTCGGCGCCCATGTCCGTCCCTGAGGCGGACATCGTGACGAACGACATAGAGACGGCGCTTCAGGCCTTCGGGCTTGGGGTAAGCCGGCGGCGTCCCCAACTGGGACAGGCTTGAGGCAAGCGGCCGCGAGGCCGGGACATGCGGTGAGACTTTGAGTTCAGAAGGAAGTGACATGCTCGCCGACGGGAGCCTTCCGTCCCTCGCACCCGAGCTCGTGCGGGATGTGGTCGCGACCGCGGCCGATATCTCCGTGCTGGTATCGGCCGAAGGGCTGATCCGCACGGTGATGGTCAATCCGCACCACCCCAGCTTCGGGCAGCTTTCGGGCTGGGCCGGGAAGCCGCTCGCCGAGGTGCTGACCCCTGAGAGCATCAACAAGTTCCGCGCCCGCAGCGAAGGGCTGGAGCCCGGCCGCGGCTCGGCCTCGGTCGAGCTGAACCACGCCGACCAGCGCAATTTCGAATTTCCCGTCCGCTACATCCTTCACCGGCTGCCCGAGGATCGCTCGATCCTGATGCTCGGCCGCGACCTGCGCCCCATTGCCGAGGTGCAGCAGCAGCTCGTCTCGGCGCAGCTGGCGATGGAGCGCGACTACGAGACCCAGCGCGAGATGGAGACACGCTATCGCGTGGTCCTCGACGTCTCGCGCGATGCGATGGTGCTGGTCTCGATGTCGACGGGCCGCATCGTGGACCTGAACGGAGCGGCGGGCGTGCTGCTCGGCGGCGTGCGGCAGGACCTGCTCGGCGCCGCTGTCGCGCAGGAGTTCGAGGGGCGTCGCCGCGGCGAGTTCATGGAGACGATGGCGAATGTCGCGGCCTCCGACAGCATCACGCCGATCGAGTTGGTTGCGCGCCGGTCGCAGAAGCGTCTTCTCGTGACGCCTCGGGTGTTCCGTGCCGCGGGCGAAAGGCTGCTCCTCTGCCAGCTCGATCCGGCCGAGGTCGCCCAGCCCGTGAGCGACGAGCTCTCGGACGGTCTGGCACGGCTCTATCACGAGGGCGTCGACGGAATCGTCTTCGCGGATGCCGAGGGCACGATCCGCGGAGCCAACGAGGCCTTTCTCAACATGACCGACTCGTCGAGTCTCGCCTCCGTCCGGGGCCGGTCGCTCGCCGATTTCCTCGCCCGTGGCACGGTGGACCTGCGGGTGCTGATCGACAGTGTCAGGCGCACCGGACAGTTGCGCCTCTACGCGACGCGACTCACCACAGATTTTGCGGGGCAGATTGCCGCAGAGATCTCGGCCACCTGGCTCGACGACCGGGAGCAGCCGCTGCTCGTTCTCGTCGTGCGGGACGTGAGCCGCGCCGACACGCTGCGCCGCCCGGTGCCCGCGACCGGCGTCATCGACGAGCCGGTGCGCAACGTCATGGAGCTGGTGGGCAATTCGACCCTCAAGGACATCGTCGCGGAAACGACTGACGTTGTTGAGAAAATGTGCATCGAAACGGCCCTCGAGCTGACGCGGAACAACCGTGTGGCCGCGGCCGAGATGCTGTCGCTCTCGCGCCAGTCGCTCTATGTGAAGCTGCGCAAGTTCGGCCTGCTCAACAAGGACGAGTAGTCCCTGCGCCCCGCTGCCGCAGGGCAATTCCCCCCGGATTAAGAAACTGTACGCCCGTCCGCGCGGGTCGAATGGTCGCTTTGACATGCATCAATTTGCCCGCCACAGAAGTATGTCAACTGAAATGGACACAGCGGGAGTCCACCAATGCGTATCGTATTCGTTCACCCGAACTATCACTCCGGGGGCGCCGAGATCGCCGGCAGCTGGCCGCCGGCCTGGGTCGCCTATCTTTGCGGCGCGCTGAAGACGGCCGGTTACACCGACTACCATTTCATTGACGCGATGACGGATTACGTCTCGCACGAACAGCTGGCCGAGAAGCTGAAGGAGCTTCAGCCCGACATCGTCGCCACCACCGCCATCACGCCCTCGATCTACGTCGCCGAAGAGACGCTGAAGGTGGCCATGGAGGTCGTGCCCAACGCGCTGCGCGTCCTCGGCGGCATCCACGCGACCTTCATGTTCCGGCAGGTGCTGGAAGAGGCGCCCTGGATCGACGTCATCGTCCGCGGCGAGGGCGAGGAGGTTCTGGTGAACCTCGTGAAGGCCTACGAGGCCGACAATTTCGCCGAGACCCGCCGTCAGGTGAAGGGTCTGGCTTTCCTCGACGGCGACGAGATCGTCTCGACCGCCGCGGCGCCGACCATCCGGGACGTCGATTCGATCGAGCCCGACTGGGGCATCATCAACTGGAAGAACTACATCTACGAACCCCTCGGCGTGCGCGTCGCCATCCCGAACATGGCGCGCGGCTGCCCGTTCACCTGCTCGTTCTGCTCGCAGTGGAAGTTCTGGCGCGACTATCGCGTGCGCGACCCGAAGAAGGTCGTGGACGAGATCGAGAAGCTCGTGAACGAGCACAACGTGGGCTTCTTCATCCTTGCGGACGAGGAACCGACCATCAACCGCAAGAAATTCATCGAATTCTGCGAGGAGATGATCGCCCGCGGCCTGCCGGACAAGGTGAAGTGGGGCATCAACACCCGCGTGACCGACGTCAAGCGCGACAAGGAACTGCTGAAGTTCTACCGCAAGGCCGGTCTCGTCCACATCTCGCTCGGCACCGAGGCCGCGGCGCAGCTGAAGCTCGACGTCTTCAACAAGGAGACGACGGTCGCCGAGAACAAGGAGGCCATCCGTCTCCTGCGCGAGGCCGACATCTTCACCGAAGCCCAGTTCATCGTCGGCCTCGACAACGAGACCAAGGAGACGCTGGAAGAAACCTACCAGATGGCCTGGGACTGGCAGCCGGACCTCGCCAACTGGTCGATGTATACGCCCTGGCCGTTCACGCCGCTCTTCCAGGAGCTTCGTGACCAGGTCGAGGTCTTCGACTATTCGAAATACAACTTCGTGACGCCGATCATGAAGCCGAAGGCGCTGACCCGCGGCGAACTGCTCGACGGCGTGATGAACAACTACCGCCGGTTCTACATGAAGAAGGCGCTGTTCCACTATCCGTGGCGCGGCACCGGCTTCCGCCGCCGCTACCTCCTGGGCTGCCTCAAGGCGTTCCTGAAGGCCGGCGTCGGGCGAACCTTCTACGACCTCGGCAAGGCCGGCTACTGGGGCCCGCAGTCCAAGGACAAGGTGGACTTCCACTTCGACGAGACCCGCAAGATCGGCAATGCTCAGATGGCGGACTGGGAGGCTTCGGCCGACCGCGCCGCCAAGGCCGCCGAGCGCCGCGAGGCGCTGCGCGCGCAGGGCAAGGCCCGGGCCGAAGAGCGCAATGCGGCCAAGGCCGAGGGCGTGCCGATGCTGAACCCGGTGGGCGGCTGCGGCGGCCCCTCGCAGGCGATGGTGGACGAGTTCCAGGTGCCGATGGCCTGCGGTGGCGGCAAGCAGCAGATTGTCGAGGACGAGTTCGCCATGCCGATGGCCTGCGGCGGCGGCAAGCAGCAGATGGAAGAGAAGGAAGATCTCGTCCGTCCGGCGGAGTGACCGCCGATGACCGCGCATGACCAGATGCTGAACGGGGGTCCGGTGATCGTTCACCGGATCGGCCCGAATGCCATCCTCCAGCTCATCCCGGTGCTGGAGGCCGCCTTCGGGCCCGGCGCGGCCGACAGGGCGCTTGCTTCGGCGGGCGTCCCGAGGCCGGGACCGGACTCGGGCATGCTGCCCGAGACGCAGGTCTCGACGCTGCACCGCTGGCTGCGCACCACCCATCCGGAGGAGGCTCCGCGCCTTCTCCGCGCGGCGGGCCTGGCGACGGGGGACTACATCCTCGCCAACCGCATTCCGCCGCTGGCCCAACGGCTGATCCGCGCGCTGCCCGCCTTTCTCGGGGCGCGGGTGCTGGCCAAGGCCATCGCCAAGCATTCCTGGACCTTCGCCGGCTCCGGCAAGTTCCGCGTCGTCTCGGGACGCCCGCTGTCATTCGAGATCGCCCGGAACCCCGTTGTCGCCGGAGAAAGCTCGGACACCCCGATGTGCCACTGGCACGCGGCGGTGTTCGAGCGCCTCTTCTCGCGTCTCGTCTGGCCCGAGGTGGCCGTGCGCGAGACGCAATGCTGCGCCACGGGCGCATCGGCCTGCCGCTTCGAACTTCTGCCGCGCGGGCGCTGATGCGCGATCCTGTCACTGGAGGCTGGGGGCAATCTTCTTGCCCGACTCTCCCCGTCATGTTTAGGTGACACACATGAGTGTCAATCTATCCTTACACCCCCGCACCACTCCCGATCCGCGCGCGCTGCTCGAGCTGATCCAGCCGATCACGTGGTTTCCGCCGATCTGGGCCTATCTCTGCGGCACGATCTCGGTCGGCATCTGGCCGGGCGAGAAGTGGCCGCTGGTCCTGCTGGGCATGGTCCTCGCGGGTCCGCTGGTCTGCGGCATGAGCCAGGCGGCCAACAACTGGTGCGACCGGCATGTCGATGCCGTGAACGAGCCCGACCGGCCGATCCCCTCGGGCCGCATTCCCGGCCGCTGGGGTCTTTACATCGCCATCATCATGTCTCTGGCCTCGCTGGCCGTGGGCTGGATGCTGGGGCCCTGGGGCTTCGGCGCCACCGTCTTCGGCGTGCTCGCGGCCTGGGCCTATTCGGTCGAGCCGATCCGCCTCAAGCGATCGGGCTGGTGGGGGCCGGGGCTCGTCGCGCTCTGCTACGAGGGCCTGCCCTGGTTCACGGGCGCGGCCGTCCTTTCGGCCGGAGCGCCGAACTTCTTCATCGTGACCGTGGCGCTTCTCTATGCCTTCGGCGCGCACGGCATCATGACGCTCAACGACTTCAAGGCGCTCGAGGGCGACCGCCAGCATGGCGTGCGCTCGCTGCCGGTGATGCTCGGGCCGGAGGTGGCCGCGAAACTCGCCTGCACCGTCATGGCGCTGGCGCAGCTGCTGGTGATCACGCTGCTCTTCATCTGGGACAAGCCGATCCATGCCGGCATCATCACGGTGCTGCTGATCGCCCAGCTCTTCGCGATGCGCGTGCTGCTGCGCGATCCGGCCGGTAAGTGCCCCTGGTATAACGGCACCGGCGTCACGCTCTACGTCCTTGGCATGATGGTCGCGGCCTTCGCCATCCGCGGGCTGGAGGTGCTGCCGTGACGCTCGGCTGGCTCGGCATCTTCCGGCTCGGCCTCGTGCAGATGAGCCTCGGCGGCATGGTGGTGCTGACCACCTCGACGCTGAACCGGCTGATGGTGGTCGAGCTGGCGCTGCCCGCGGTGCTGTCGGGCCTGCTCGTGGCGCTGCATTATGCGGTGCAGGTGACGCGGCCCTCCTGGGGCTACCGGTCGGACACCTGCGGCAACCGCACGCGCTGGATCGTGGGCGGCATGGCGACGCTGGCGCTCGGCGCCTTCTCGGCGGCGCTGGGCGTCGTGTGGATGCATACGGCCTTCTGGCCGGGCCTTGCGCTCTCCTTCGTGGCCTATCTGATGATCGGGCTCGGCGCGGGCATGGGCGGCACCTCGCTTCTGGCGCTGATGGCCACCTGCACCCGGCCCGAGCGGCGCGCGGCGGCGGCCACGATCACCTGGCTGATGATGATCTTCGGGATCGCCGCCACCGCGGGCACCGTGGGCGCGCTGCTCGAGCCCTACACGCCCGAGCGCCTGCTCGAGCTGGTGGGCGCGGTCTGCGCGGGTGGCCTTGTCCTCACGATCCTCGCCACTTGGCGGATCGAACGGGGCCTCGTCTCCGAGCCCGAGCCGGAAGCAGCCCCCCTTCTCGAGGGGCTGCGCGAGGTGTGGGCCGAGCCGCGGGCGCGCACCTTCACCTTCTTCGTCTTCCTGTCGATGACCGCCTATTTCATGCAGGAGCTGATCCTCGAACCCTATGCGGGTCTCGTCTTCGGCCTGACGCCGGGGCAGACCACCTCGCTTTCGGGCGCGCAGAACGGCGGGGTCTTCGTCGGCATGCTGGCGGTCGGCATCGGGCAGACCGGCCTCCGGATCGGTTCGCTCCGCTCCTGGGTCGTGGCGGGCTGCCTCGGCTCGGCGCTGGCGCTGACCGGGATCGCGCTGGTCGGCCAGATGCACCTGCCGTTGATCGTTCCGGCCGTGGTGCTGATGGGCCTCTTCAACGGCATGTTCGCCGTGGCCGCCATCGGCTCGATGATGCAGCTGGCGGGCGAGGGGCGTCATGCGCGCGAGGGGACCCGGATGGGTCTCTGGGGTGCGGCCCAGGCGGTCGCTGCCGGCTTCGGCGGACTTCTGGGCGCGGCTGCGGCCGACACGCTCACGCAGTTCGCAGGAGATTCCACTGCCTTCGGCCTCGTCTTCCTTTCCGAGGCCGTCCTGTTCGTCGTATCTGCGCTGATGGCGCTTCGTATCCTGGAAGGCGGGCGCGTCATGCCCGCCGGCCGGCTTGTGCCTGGAGAGTGAGCATGGCCTATGATGTCTTCGTAGTGGGTGGCGGCCCGTCGGGCGCCACGGCGGCCGACGAGCTGGCACGTGCCGGCAAGAGCGTGGCGCTTCTCGACCGCGCCGGCCGGATCAAGCCCTGCGGCGGTGCGATCCCGCCGCGGCTGATCGAGGATTTCGACATCCCCGACAGCCAGATCGTGGCGCGCATCCGCACCGCGCGGATGATCTCGCCCACCGGCCGCAAGGTCGACATCCCGATCGAGGGCGGCTTCGTCGGCATGGTGGACCGCGAGCATTTCGACGAATGGCTGCGCCGCCGTGCCGCCAAATCGGGCGCCGAGCGCCTCACGGGCACCTTCCTGCGGATCGAGCGCGACAGCTTCCACACCTATGTCGTCTGGCGCGAGAAGGCGACGGGCGAGGAGAAGCGGTCCGAGACCAAGCTCGTGATCGGCGCCGATGGCGCCAAATCCGATGTGGCGCGCGCCGAGGTTCCCGGCGGCGACAAGATCCCGATGGTGATCGCCTACCACGAGATCATCAAGCCGCCGACCAGCTCGGTGATCGACTACGACCCGACCCGCTGCGACGTGATCTATGACGGCCGCGTCAGCCCCGACTTCTACGGCTGGATCTTCCCTCATGGCGAAACGGCCTCGGTCGGCATGGGCACGGGCATCCTCGGCTTCGACCTGAAGGAGGCGACCGCGCTCCTGCGCCGGCAGGCCGGGCTCGACCAATGCGAGACGATCCGCAAGGAGGGCGCACCGATCCCGCTGCAGCCGCTCGAGAAATGGGACAACGGCAAGGACGTGGTGCTGGCTGGTGACGCCGCGGGCGTCGTGGCGCCCTCGTCGGGCGAGGGGATCTACTATGCCTTCGTCGGCGGACAGGTCGCGGCCAAGGCCTGCCTCGCCGCGCTGAAATCGGGGCGTGCCACCGACCTGCAACTCGCGCGCAAGATGTTCATGGCCGACCACAAGACCGTGTTCAAGGTTCTCCGCTCGATGCAGGATGCCTATTATCGCGACGATGAGCGGCGCGAGCGGTTCGTGAGCCTCTGCCACGACACCGACGTGCAGCGCCTGACCTTCGAGTCCTACATGAACAAGAAACTGACGAGCAAGCAGCCCTGGGCCCATATCAAGATCGGGTTCAAGAACGTGATGCACCTGACGCGGCTCGTCTCGCCGCAATGGACCTGAGCATGACGGAAATGGTTCCCGCCTGGGTCGAGGGCCGGCTGATGCCGGTCGAGAAGCTGGAGGCGCACCAGCGCGGCCTGCGTCACATGGCGATCTCGGTCTTTGTCATGGCCGGCGAGGCGGTGCTGATCCAGCGCCGCGCGGCCGGCAAGTATCACACGCCCGGCCTTTGGGCGAACACCTGCTGCACCCATCCCCGTTGGGGCGAGGAGGCGGCCGACTGTGCCGTTCGCCGCCTGCGCGAGGAACTGGGGATCACCGGGCTCGTCACGGTCTTCGCCGACCGGGTGGAATATCGCGCCGATGTGGGCAACGGCCTCATTGAGCATGAGGTGGTCGACATCTTCGTGGCCGAAGCGCCCTCGGACCTGCCGGTGAACCCGGACCCGGAGGAGGTGTGGGAGACCCGCTGGGTCGACCTTCGCGACCTCGCCCTCGAGGTGAAGGAGCATCCCGAGCGCTTCACGCCCTGGCTCCGGATCTATCTCGCCGAGCATATGGAGCGGATCTTCGGCAAGCTGCGCGTCGTGCAGTGAATCGCTGACCAAGGCATCGGGGGGCGGTTCCTGCGGGAGCCGCCCCTTCCGCTTTCCAGCGTCGCGCGATGCGGCAAGTGTCATTGCCCCCCCGCCACGGCAATTGCTTCGCACGGCCACCCGGCTGTGCGGCGTTCTAAGCCATGAAGCTCCAAGAGCCGCCGCGACATTCGCGCGTCGCGAATGGCCGGGTGCGGTCGGCCGGATGAGAGGCATCCGCGCAGGCAGACGCCGCGCGGCCTGCGCGGCTGCATCGGGCCTGCCGCTTGTGTTGCGCGGATGGCAGATCAGTCCCGCAGATGCGCCTCGAGGAAGGGCAGGAGGATCGCCGCGACGCCGGCGGCGTCCTCTTCATGCGCGAGGTGGCCAAGCCCCGGCATCTCGACATAGGTGCCTAAAGGCATCCGCGCGGCCGCCTCGCGTGAGATCCGGGCGGGGACGGTGCCGTCCCTGGCCGCCGCGATCAGCAGCGTCGGCACGTCGATGGCGGGCAATTGGCGCTGAAGCTCGTCCAGCCGCCACTGCGACATCATCGCGAGCGTTCCGTCAACATGGACATGGTCGCCGATCAGCGTCGTGTATTGCCGGAGACCCTCCTCGTCGAGGTCCGAGCCGGTCGAGCCGATCAGGCTCCGCACCCGGTTCTCGACCCCGAAGAGCCGCGCTGCGATGGGCGGGATGAAGGGGTTCAGCGTGAGCATCTTGGCAATCAGCGGGAAGAGCCAGCCGGCAGTTCCCTCGAAATTGCCGAGCGCTGCGTTGATGCCCACGACCGCCCGCGGCGGTCTCGGCAGGATCTGCGCCAGCCGCAGGGCCAGCGCCGCTCCGGCGGAATGGCCGATGATGACGGGCGGTCCCCAGTCCTCGGCAGCGCAGAGCCGCGCCATGTCCTCGGCCATCGCATCGAGCGAGAAGCGCCGCTGTCCTGCCTTGGTGAAACCCTGGCCCGGCAGGTCGGGTGCCACGATGCGGAAGCGCGGCGCGAGGAGCGGCACGAGGTTGCGCCAGGAGTGGCTCGACCCGCCCGCGCCGTGCAGCATCAGCACCACAGGCCCGCTGCCCTGATCGAGCACGCACCACTGGTGCGGCGCGCAGTCGATGCGTCGCATGGAGGCTCGGCCGGGCCAGTCGAGGGGCATCCGGTCGAGATCCATGCTCAGTCCCCCATCGCCGCGCCGAGCACGTTCGAGAGCTTGTGCGCATCGGCCCGCGGAAGGGCGATATAGGGCGCGTCGAGCGCCTTCGCGAGCTTCGCGAGCGAGGGCTGCGGGCGGTTCGCCGTGTCGATGACGATGGCCGGCAGGCCCGAGGCGCGCAGCAAGCTGGCGAGCTTCAGCGAATCCTCCTCGGCCTGCGCCCGGTTGGCAGAGCCGTCGAGCGCAATGTTGCCGCGGCCGTCCGTCAGCAGCGCAACAGTGGGCGTCATGCCCCGCGCCCGAGCCTGGATGCCCACCGCAAGAGCCATCTGCAGCCCGTGGGCGAGCGGCGTGCCGCCCCCGCCCGGCAGACCCGCAAGGCGGCGCTTGGTCTGCACGAGGCTCCGCGTCGGCGGCAGGATCAGCTCGGCATCGCGGCCGCGGAAGGCCAGCAGCGAAACGTGGTCGCGCCGGGCATAGGCCTGGCCGAGCAGCAGTTCCACCGCGCCCTTGGCCTCGGAAAGACGGGCCATCGCCGACGAGCCGGAGGCGTCGACCGCAAAGATCAGCACGCGGTCGGAGGTTTCCCGGAACCGCTTGAGGCGGATGTCGGACGGGCGGACCAGCAGCACGGCATCCGACTGCTGCTGCCGCCGCCGCAGCGGCTGCCACGGCGCCGCGGCGCGCAGCGTGCCGACAAGATCGATCCGCGCGCCGGTGCCGAGGCGGCCCATGCGCGAGGGCAGGGGGCGGCCGCGCCGGTTCCCGGACTTGGCCGAGCCCGTGCCCGTGGCGCCCCGCGCCATCCGCGCCGCGCGGCCGGCGGCCAGCTGCTCCAGCAGGTCCGGGGGGAGGGCTGCGCGCACGGCCTCGACCAGCATCTCCTCGGGAAACATCTCGTCGCCCTGCTGCTCTTCGGGCGGCGGCGGCATGTCGTCCGGCTGGTCCTCGGGCGGCTCCGGCGGTTCGGGTTCGGGCGGCGCTTCTTCCGAGGCAGGCATGGCCCGATGGCCGAAGACGAGATCGGCCGCACGGCGCAGGTCGTCGTCGGTGATCGTCTCGTGATCTTCCCAGGCCGCCTGTGCGCGGGCTGCGGCGAGGGCCAGTGTCGGCGCGCGAAGGCTCGCGATGCCGACCTGCGCCGCCACGCGCGCCAGCGTCTCGCCAGCCTTCGCGGGTGTCTTCACCGAAGACAAACGCGCCCGCGCAGCGGCAAGCCGGTCCGGATCGATGGAAATGTCGCGCGTGTCGCCCCACTGCAGGCCGTCGATGTCCACAAAGAGACCCAGACGGTCCACAAGGCCGAGCGGCAGCAACTCGTCCCGCTCTGCGCCCTCGTCGAGCGCGATCAGGCAGTGCCGCGGCTCGTCCAGCGCGGTGCCGAGGCGCGCGGCGAGGCCCGGCATTGCCCGCTCGGCCATGGCAAGCACCAGAGCCGCCGGTTCGTCGAGGATGCCTTTCTGGATCACCGGCGAGCCCGTCGAGAGCGTCGCGGCGAGGTCGAGCCCGCCAAAGAGTGCGTCGTCGCCGATGGTGGGATGGATGCGGCGGACGGGCAGCGGCAGCGCCGACAGCGCCGCCGTCACCCGGTCGCGCAGCGGACAGGCCCGCGCCCGAAGCCACAGGCCCTTGAGGCCCACCGGATCGACCGCGAGCAGAGTCAGGGCCGCCTCGACCCGTTCCCAGGGCGCGAGCGGCTCGGGGGCGGCTTCGCGTGTCAGGGCAGGACCTCCGCCACGCAGCGCTCGACACGGGTGGTCGAGCCTGCTTCGTCCAGCGGGTCGCGGCGCAGGCGGTGGCTGAGCGCCATCGTGGCGACCGAGCGCAGGTGCTCGCGGCCGACGGCATCGTGGCCCTCGAACGCCGCCTGTGCACGGGCGGCGCGTAGCAGCGTGAGCTCGCCGCGCAGGCCGTCCGACCCGAGCGCGATGCAGAGCGCCGCGCAGTCGTGGAGCACCGTGTTCGGCGTCTTCAGCGTGGGCAGGGCGGCGCGCGCCGAGAGGATCCGGCCACGCAGCTGCATGTCCTCGGCGCCCCATTTCTCCATGAAGGTCTCATGGTCGGCGTCATAGGCGTCGCGGCGGGTGATGACCTCGACGCGGGTGTCCACGTCGCGCGGGCTGCGGACCTCGACCGACAGGCCGAAGCGGTCCAGAAGCTGCGGACGCAACTCGCCTTCCT
Source organism: Rhodobacter sp. NSM (assembly GCF_052244495.1). NCBI lineage: Bacteria > Pseudomonadati > Pseudomonadota > Alphaproteobacteria > Rhodobacterales > Rhodobacter > Rhodobacter sp. NSM. Next base: position 348,498 of record NZ_JBQPXH010000003.1, on the reverse strand, counting down.
CGGGGTTGCCCGAGCCTACCAGCACGAAGCGGGCAGGGTGGCGGATCGAGAGTCCCTCGCGCTCGACGACGTTCTCGCCGGACTGCGCCACGTCGAGGAGCAGGTCCACGATATGGTCTTCCAGCAGGTTGACCTCGTCGATGTAGAGATAGCCGCGGTTGGCGCGCGCGAGCAGACCCGGTTCAAAGGCCTTCTCGCCACGGGTGAGGGCGCGCTCGATGTCGAGCGCGCCCACCACGCGATCCTCCGTCACGCCGAGGGGCAGATCGACCACGGGGGTCGCCCGCTCCACGACGGTCGTGGAGGTGACTTGCGCCCACTCCGGGCAATCCTCGGGGCGGGCAGAGTTCACGGGGCATCCCTCGACCGCCTTGATCAGCGGCAACAGGGCCGCGAGCGCACGGACGGCGGTGGACTTGCCGGTGCCGCGATCTCCGAACACCAGCACGCCGCCGATGCCCGGGTCGATCGCAGTCAGCACCATGGCCTGCTTCATCTGCTCCTGACCGACGATGGCCGAGAAGGGGAAGGGTTTTTTCATTGCGTCAGGCGTTCTCTTTGCGGCCGCCCTTGCCGGGCTTGCCCTTGAAGTTCGACTTCCCGCCGTGGTGACCCGGCTTCGGGGCCGGAGCGGGAGCGGGTTTGGCGGCCACGGCGGCCGGGGCGGGTTTCGGGGCCTCGGGTGCCGGAGCAGGCTTCGGCGCCTCGGCAGCTTTCGGCATCTCGACGGCCAGAGCGGGCTTCTGGGCCACTTCGACCGCCGGGGCGGGTCTGGGTGCCTCGACCACCGGAGCGGGCTTCGCAGCCGCCGGAGCCGGAGCGGGTTTCGGGGCCTCGACGGCCGGCTTCGGAGCCGCGGCTGGACGCGCCGTCAGCGCCTCGCCCACCGGGTCCTTGCCTTCCCACTTACCAATCGTTCCGAGAATCTGGAAGCGGGCATAGAGCTCTTCCTTGAACCAGTTCTCGGCGCGCACCGACTTGATCGCCTCGCCATGCGGGCCACCGGCGCCGCGGGCGAATTCCTCCATCGGCTTCGCATCCGGCCAGACCGAGAAGGTGACCTGCTGCAGGAACGGCACTTCGCCCACGCCGATCTTGAAGACCACGTCCTTGTTCTTGCCGATCATATGCGAGATCGCAGGCTCCCGCGCCCAGAAGCGTTCGGCCTTCCAGAACTTGATCGTGGCGCGCGTGAGGGCGGCGATAGGCCGCACGTCGGCCGAGGGTTTCACCGGCTCGAAGGGTTCCTTGCCGTCCCATTTGCCCCATGCGCTGGTGGGACGCAGGAGCACCGTGTAGCTCTCGTCCGCCATCTTGCCCCAGCGCTGGTAGATCGGCGATTCGGCAACCTCGCGCCGCGCCGTCTCCTCGTCGGGCCAGACCGCCAGCAGGCTCCAGACGTTCCAGTTCGGCTTCGGCGTGAAGCCCTGGCCCGTGCCCGAGCCGAACATCTTCCAGAACTTTGCTTTCGGCAGGTGATGCATGCCCAGCTTGTTTGCGGTCATCTGACCGAGCACCCAGAGCCGTTTTTCGAACTCGTTGAACCGGAAGATACTGAGCGTGACAGTCTGCATGTCATTCCTCCTGCAGATGGGGTGGGCGCGATCAAACACCGAACCGAAGCGGCCCGACATTAGTCGCGAAGTCGCACCGCCCTCAAGCCGCATTGTAAACCTGACTAGACAGTCTATTGTAGGCGGCATGTTGACAGGCCTTGCAGGAGTTCGCGCCATGCCCCCGATTTCGCATGTATCCGATGCCGACCATGCCATTGTGATCGGCTCGGGGCTGGGCGGCCTGTCGGCGGCCATGCGGCTCGGGGCGAAGGGCTGGCGCGTCACGGTCGTCGACAAGCTGGACGTGCCCGGCGGCCGCGGCTCGGCGATCACCGAGGACGGGCACCGGTTCGACCTCGGGCCGACCATCGTGACCGTGCCGCAGAGCCTGCGCGACCTCTGGAAGACCTGCGGGCGTGACTTCGACACCGATGTCGATTTGAGACCCATTGACCCGTTCTACGAAGTGCGCTGGCCGGATGGGTCGCACTTCACGGTGCGCCAGTCGACCGAGGCGATGAAGGCCGAGGTTGCGCGCCTCTCGCCCGGCGATGTCGCGGGCTACGAGAAGTTCCTCAAGGACAGCGAGAAGCGCTACTGGTTCGGCTACGAGGATCTTGGCCGCCGCTCGATGCACAAGCTGTGGGATCTCATCAAGGTGCTGCCCACCTTCGGGATGCTGCGCGCGGATCGCTCGGTCTACCAGCATGCCGCACTGCGCGTGAAGGACGAGCGGCTGCGCATGGCGCTGTCGTTCCATCCGCTCTTCATCGGCGGCGACCCCTTCAACGTCACCTCGATGTACATCCTCGTGAGCCAGCTCGAGAAGGAATACGGGGTTCACTACGCCATCGGCGGCGTGGCGGCCATCGCGGCCGCCATGGCGAAGGTGATCGAGGGGCAGGGCGGCAGCTTCCGCATGAACACCGAGGTCGACGAGATCGTGGTCGAGAACGGCACGGCCACCGGCATCCGCCTCGCCTCGGGCGAGGTGCTGCGCGCGGGCCTCGTGGTCTCGAACGCCGACGCGGGCCACACCTACATGCGGCTCCTGCGCAACCACAAGCGCCGGCGCTGGACCGACGCCCACGTCAAGAGCCGGCGCTGGTCGATGGGCCTCTTCGTCTGGTACTTCGGGACCAAGGGAACGAAGGGCATGTGGCCGGACGTTGGGCACCACACCATCATCAACGCGCCGCGCTACAAGGGTCTGGTGGAGGACATCTTCATCAAGGGGAAGCTGGCGAAGGACATGAGCCTCTATGTCCACCGGCCCTCGATCACCGATCCGACAGTGGCGCCCGAAGGCGACGATACCTTCTACGCGCTCTCGCCGGTGCCGCATCTGAAGCATGCGAATCCGGTGGACTGGACGGCGATGGAAGAGCCCTATCGCGAAAGCGTGCTCGACGTGCTCGAACAGTCCATGCCCGGCATTGGAGAGCGGATCGGCCCCTCGCTGGTCTTCACGCCCGAGACCTTCCGCGACCGCTACCTCAGCCCTTGGGGCGCGGGCTTCTCGATCGAGCCGCGGATCCTGCAATCCGCATGGTTCCGGCCGCACAACATCTCGGAAGAGGTGAAGAACCTCTTCCTCGTCGGCGCGGGCACCCATCCGGGTGCGGGCGTGCCCGGCGTGATCGGCTCCGCCGAGGTGATGGCCAAGCTTGCCCCCGACGCGCCGCGCGCGCGCCGCGAGGCCGAACCTGCTGAAAGGCTGGCCGCAGAATGATTGCCGCTGCCGATCTCGAAGCCTGCCGCGAACTGATCCGCACGGGCTCCTATTCCTTCCACGCCGCGTCCCGGCTCCTGCCCGAGCGGGTGCGGGCGCCTTCCCTTGCGCTCTACGCCTTCTGCCGCGTGGCCGACGATGCGGTGGACGAAGCGGTGAACGAGGGCCAGCGCGAGGAGGACATCGAGGCCAAGCGCCGCGCCGTCCTCAGCCTGCGCGACCGGCTGGATCTCGTCTATGCCGGCCGGCCGCGCAACGCGCCCGCCGACCGCGCATTCGCCTCCGTGGTCGAGGATTTCGAGATGCCGCGGACCTTGCCCGAGGCGCTGCTCGAAGGGTTGGCCTGGGACGCCGTGGGGCGGAGCTACGACACCTTCTCGGGCGTGCTCGACTATTCGGCGCGCGTGGCTGCGGCCGTCGGTGCGATGATGTGCGTCCTGATGCGGGTGCGCGATCCGGACGCGCTCGCGCGCGCCTGCGATCTTGGCCTCGCGATGCAGCTGACGAACATCGCGCGCGATGTGGGCACGGATGCCCGCTCGGGCCGGATCTACCTGCCGCGTGACTGGATGGAGGAGGAAGGCCTCTCGTTCGAGGAGTTCCTTGCCAATCCCGTTGCCGACGACCGGATCCGCGCCGTGACGCGCCGCCTGCTGCGCGCGGCCGACCGGCTCTACCTGCGCTCGGAGTCGGGTGTCTGCGGCCTGCCGCTTACCTGCCGGCCGGGCATTTACGCCGCGCGCCACATCTATGCCGCCATCGGCAACGAGATTGCGCGGAACGGCTATGACAGCGTGACCCGGCGTGCCTTCACCAGCAAGCGGCAGAAGCTTGCCTGGCTGGCTCTCTCGGCCACCCGCGCCGCGCTTACGACGCTGGGACCGGGCTGCGCGACGCTGCATGCCGCGCCCGAGCCGGAGGTGGCCTTCCTCGTCAATGCCGCAGCGCGGGCGAAGCCGCAGCGCGGCCGGTCCGATGCGCTGATCGCCGTCCTCGCCCAGCTAGAGGCGCAGGATCGGCAGGTCACGCGGCAGAGGATGGGGAACCGGGCCAACCCCATCTAGGTTCTCTTGCAGGTAGATCCGGAGTAACGATGATGAATATGGACTGGGCTCTTTTCCTCACCTTCCTCGCCGCCTGCGGTGCCCCCGCGACGACAGGGGCGCTGATGAAGCCCGACGAATGGTATGACAACCTCAACAAGCCCTGGTGGAACCCGCCACGCTGGGTGTTTCCGCTGGCCTGGACCTCGCTCTATTTCCTCATGAGCCTTGCCGCCATGCGGGTGGCCCAACTCGAGGGCTCGGGGCAGGCGCTGGCCTTCTATGCGGCGCAGCTTGCCTTCAACACGCTCTGGACTCCGGTCTTCTTCGGGCTGAAGCGGATGGCGACGGCATTGGGCGTCGTGGTGGTGATGTGGCTCTTCGTGGCCGCGACCATGTGGGCCTTCTTCCAGCTCGACACCTGGGCGGGCGTGCTCTTCGTTCCCTATCTGATCTGGGCCACGGCAGCGACGGGGCTGAACCTCGAAGCGGTGCGTCTGAACTGGAGCCGACCGGAAGCCCGCGCCTGAGGTTAGGGTTTCGCGATTGAGAAGGGCGGTGCCGGAAGGTGCCGCCCTTCTGTATGGAGCCAATGGCGGATGGGGCTGTCTGCGCCGCCGCCTCTCCGGGGCGCGCCCCCGAAGATATTTCGACAGAGAGAAGCGCTTCCGGACGTAACAGCGCCGAAGCAGCCGGAGAGAGATCCTCCGCTGCCATCCGTGCCTGCCGGATGCGCCGGACCGGCGCGGTCGTCAGGAGTTCGGGAAGCGCCAGCCGGGGCGGCGGGGCACGCGGACGGCGAGCATCGGCATCAGGAGAGGCGAGCGGAAGCGGCGCAGGTCGAGTGCCTCGTGCACGCCCACCGTGGTCTGACCGAAGACCGTCGTCTCGACCATGGCGCGCGAATAGAAGGGCGCATCCAGCATCGACATCACTTGCCGGGGCTTCGTGCCCGGATCGGCCGGCGTGTGGCGCTCGACCAGCCAGCGCGACCGGGCAAAGCGGGCCTCCGGCGGTGGCTGGATCAGCTGAGCGCGTCCGTCGGCCGCGACATGCAGGCCAAGCTCGAGCCGCGAGCCGTCGCGGCGCGTTGCGTCGTAGAAACAGGCCGCGCCGTCAGCCACCGGGTAGCGGCCCCATGTCCAGAAGCGGAAATCGGCCTCGAGCGCCGCGCTGCCGAAGTTCGCGTCGAAATAGCCGTGACCGTGCCAGCGGTGGCCCTGCGTCAGTTCCACCTCGATCCGCGCGGTGGGGGCGAAGGGACGCCAGATATGCGACCCGTCGTCCTTCAGCGTGACCTCGACGTCGGTCACGCCCGAGGGCGTCAGCACGATCCGGCCCTTTACCGGCGAGACCAGCGGCGGCGAGGAGACCTCGTTCACCTCGACGATGAGCTGGGTGCCGGTCCAATGCATCCGGGACGGGCCGACCGTCAGCGTGTCCTTCGTCTGCCGCAGCGCCGCGCGGCCGCGGTCGGTCATGGTGAAGCGCCCGCCCGGCCCATAGGTCGCCACGTTGATACAGCAGTGGTTCTGCGGCTCGCGCCGCCCCGACCAGCGGTACCAGGGCGAGAAGACCGAGCCGATGAAGCCGATGACCGAAAGCGCCCGCGTGCCGTCGTCGGACACGCCGTCGATATACCACCAGGCGTAGCCGTCCGGCGCTACTTCGACCGCGAAGCAAGGTCCGTCAGAATCGCCTCGGCCGCGTGCCGACCGGAGAGGGCCGCCATCGGAACGCCCGCTCCCGGATGCGCTCCGCCCCCCGCCAGCCAGAGACCCGGCAGCGCCGTCCGCGCCAGCGGACGCTTCAGCGAGGCCAGCGCCCCGTGCGGGCTCAGCCCGTAGATCGAGCCCTGCGACCCCGGGAAGAGCGTCGCGAAGCCCGTGGGCGTCGTCAGGCTCGCCTCGCCCGGCACCGGATCGAAGGTCAGTCCGAACTGTCTCAGTCGGTCGAAGGTTCGGCTGCGGCATTGGGTAAAATCCTCGGGTCTCGCGGGCCGGCCGGGCGGCCCGTTCATGATGATCTCGAAGCGCTCCGCCCCGTCGGGCACCTGCCCGCCCGAGCGGTCCTCGGCGCAGATATAGAGTGTCGCATCCTCGGGCATCTGTCCTGCGGCGATCGGTCCGAACTCGCGGCGGGGATCGTCGGCGAAGAAGACATTGTGATGCACCAGCGGCTGGCCCGATGCGCGGGCGGCATAGGACCAGACCCAGGCCGAGAGGCTGCGCGGGTGAACGCGGTCCTCGGGCACGGCTTCGCGCGGCCCGTCGCCCAGCAGCCCCGCGAGCAGCGCCGCAGGATCTCCGTTGAAGACGACATGCTCGGCCTGCAGCGACTGACCGTCGGCAAGCTGCACGCCCGTGGCGCGCCCGCCCTGCCGGAGGAGTCGTGTCACCGGAGAGTTGTAGCGGATCCTCACCCCCTGATCCGCGGCGAGGCGAGCGAGCGCGTGGGCGAGGCGGTGCATGCCGCCCTCGACGGCCCAGACGCCCTGCGCCTCGGCGGCCCAGATCAGCGCGAGCACCCCCGGCGAGCCGTAGGGCGTGCCGCCCACATAGGTGGCGTAGCGGCCGAAGAGCTGCCGCAGCCGCCGGTCGCGGAAGAAGAGGCGCAGCAGCCGGTCGAGCGTCATGCCCGGCAGCAGCGCGGGCCACGTCCGGGGTTGCCTTGCTGCCGCCAGCGCGATGGCCTTGGTGTCAGGACGGGCTGCCCGCATCATGGGCAGGTCGAAAGCGTCATAAAGCCGCGCCGAGAGGTCGTGGAAGCGACGGAAGGCCTGCGCCTCGGCCGCGCCGGCAAAGGCCGAGACCGCCTCGACATTCTCCTCGAGATCCGTCGTGAGATCCAGCGTGCTGCCGTCCAGCCACCAGTGCCGGGCGAGCAATGGCTGCGGAGTAAGGTTCAGGTGTTGATCAAGCTTTTGCCCGCAAGTCTCGAACAAATCATCAAAAACGCTGCGGAGCGTGAGGACGGTGGGGCCGGCGTCCACCGGGCCGGCCGCACTCGGGATCGTGCGCATCCGTCCGCCCGGCGCGTCGCGCGCCTCGACCAGCGTGACCTCGCATCCGGCCCTCGCCAGGCGGATGGCAGATGCCAATCCACCCATCCCGGCACCGACCACCACCACCTTCGGCACAATCTGTCTCATGTCCGGGATTGTTGACACCCCGGGGCGGGCTGTCCAGTATCTACGACAGACTGGTGTAAGAAAAAGTTGACACCTGTGGAGTCGGCGGCACGCTGTCCGCCCGAGGCGCACGCATTGCGCTGAACCTGTCCCTGTGAGGCACGACATGGCGTTTGAAAAGCGGATTGAAGCGGCAATGGCGGCGGCGATCGCGCACGGTCAGGGGACCGATGCGCCCTCGAAACTCGCCTCCGCGCTCGAATATGCGGTGACGCCCGGCGGCGCGCGGATCCGTCCGACGCTGCTTCTCAGCGTGGCCACGGCCTGCGGCGACGACCGTCCCGCGCTGTCGGATGCGGCGGCGGTCGCGCTCGAACTGATTCACTGCGCGAGCCTCGTGCATGATGATCTGCCCTGCTTCGACGACGCCGAGATCCGGCGCGGCAAGCCCACGGTGCACCGCGCCTATTCCGAGCCGCTGGCGATCCTCACCGGCGACAGCCTGATCGTCATGGGCTTCGAGGTTCTGGCGCGGGCCGCGGCCGACCAGCCGCAGCGCGCGCTTCAGCTGGTGACGGCCCTTGCGGTCCGCACGGGCATGCCCATGGGCATCTGCGCGGGGCAGGGCTGGGAGAGCGAGAGCCAGATCAATCTCTCGGCCTATCACCGCGCCAAGACCGGGGCGCTCTTCATCGCGGCGACCCAGATGGGTGCCATCGCGGCCGGCTACGAGGCGGAGCCGTGGGAGGAACTGGGTGCGCGGATCGGCGAGGCGTTCCAGGTGGCGGATGACCTGCGCGACGCGCTCTGCGATGCCGAGACGCTCGGCAAGCCCGCGGGGCAGGACGAGATCCACCACAGGCCGAATGCGGTGCGCGAATACGGCGTCGAGGGTGCCGCGAAGCGGCTGAAGGACATCCTCGGCGGCGCGATAGCGTCGATTCCCTCCTGCCCCGGCGAGGCGATGCTGGCCGAGATGGTCCGCCGCTACGCCGAAAAGATCGTGCCGGCGCAGGTCGCGACCCGCGTCTGACCGGCTGGCACCGAAGGCTTCGCCCGGCAGCGCCGGGCACGGAAAGGACTCCCATGAGCGCTCTCAGACCTGCCGCGCGCGGGGGCCTCGGCCTCTCCCGCCTCGGCGTGCGCCTCGCCGGATCGCGCCGCTTCCAGCTCATCTCCGAGCGGGTGCCCTTCCTGCGCCGCATCGGCCGCCGCGAGGGGGACGAGCTCTTCGACATCGTCGCGGGCTTCGTGCACTCGCAGGTGCTCTATGCGCTGGTCGAGCTCCGGGTGATGCACCATCTGGCCGATGGGCCGCAGACGGTGCAGGCCCTCGCCACCGCGACGGGGCTCTCGCCCGAGCGGATGCAGCTTCTCCTGCAGGGAGGTGCCGCGCTGAAGCTGCTGAAGCGCTGCCGAGACGGTCGCTTCGATCTGGCCGTCCGGGGCGCGGCCTTCCTCGCCGTGCCGGGGCTCGAGGCGATGGTCGGGCACCACCACGTGCTCTACCGCGACCTTGCCGATCCGGTGGCCTTCCTGAAGGGCGAGACCGATCCCGAGCTGGCGCGGTTCTGGCCCTATGTCTTCGGCGCTGCGGGGGCGACCGACCCCGAAGTGACCGCCAAGTATTCGCGGCTGATGACCGAGAGCCAGGCGCTCGTGGTCGAGGACACGCTGCGCCTCGTGGACCTGATGGGGGTGCGTCGCCTGATGGACGTGGGCGGCGGCACCGGGGCCTTCCTCGCGGCCGTGGGCCGGGCCTATCCGCTGATGGAGCTCATGCTCTTCGATCTGCCCGCCGTGGTCGAGGCCGCGCCGCAACGGCTGGCGCAGGAGGGGCTCGCCGGACGGGTCACGGTGCACGGGGGCAGCTTCCGCGACGATCCGCTGCCCGTGGGCGCGGATGCGATCAGTCTCGTGCGCGTGCTCTTCGACCATTCGGACGCCACGGTGAAGCTGCTTCTGCGCAAGGTCTTCGACGCGCTGCCGGCCGACGGTCGGGTGATCGTGGCCGAAGCCATGTCCGGCGGGGCGCATCCTCACCGGGAGACCGACACCTACATGGCCTTCTACACGGCAGCCATGCGGACGGGCCGGGTGCGTTCGGCCGCCGAAATCGCGGAACTTCTCGTTTCGCAAGGTTTCTCCGGCGTGAAGATCTTCCCGGGACTCCGGCCCTACGTGGCGAGCGCGGTAACCGCCGTGCGTCCCTCTGCCGCGCCGTGACGCGCGGGTGCGGCGCAATCGGACGCAGGGCGGGACTGTCCAATTAAGTTGACACTTATCGATGTCCCATTAAAGTTACACCGGAAGCGTCGATATAGGCCGTCCGAGTCCTTCGAGGGGCGGGCAGCCGGAAGAGCGCAGGGGAAAACGCTGTGAGAACGACCGCCGTCATCCTGTCGGGTCCCCGGGACCTTGGCCTTCAGACCATCCAGCTGAACGAGCCCGCACCCGGCGACATCGTCGTGGAAATCACCCATTCGGGAATTTCCACCGGCACCGAAAAGCTGTTCTACACCGGGCAGATGCCGCCGTTCCCGGGCATGGGCTACCCGCTCGTGCCGGGCTACGAGGCCGCCGGAGAGGTGGTCGAGGCCGCGCCCGACACCGGATTCAAGGCCGGCGACCGGGTGTTCGTTCCTGGCTCGAACTGCTTCGCGCCGACCACCGAAGGGCCGATCCGCGGCCTCTTCGGGGCGGCCACCAAGCGCCTGATCACGCCCGCGCATCGCGCGGTGCGGATCGACCCGGCGCTGGAGGCCGAGGGCGCGCTGCTCGCCTTGGCCGCGACGGCGCGCCATGCCCTCGCCGGGCTGAACTACGTGCTGCCCGATCTGATCGTGGGCCACGGCACGCTGGGGCGGCTGCTCGCGCGGCTGACCATCGCCGCGGGCGGCGAGCCGCCGGTGGTCTGGGAGACCAAGGCAGAGCGCCGCAAGCATGCCATCGGCTACGAGGTCATCGACCCCTCCACCGACGAGCGTCGCGACTACCGCTCGATCTACGACGCATCGGGCGACCCGAGGCTCATCGACAGCCTCGTGATGCGGCTCGCCAAGGGTGGCGAGATCGTCCTGGCGGGCTTCTATACCGAACCCGTCGCCTTCACCTTCGTGCCTGCCTTCATGAAGGAGGCGCGCCTGCGCATCGCTGCCGAGTGGCAGCCCGAGGACATGGTGGCTACCCGCGCGCTGATCGAGAGCGGGGCGCTTTCGCTTGCCAACCTGATCACCCACACGAGACCGGCGTCGGAGGCGCCCGAGGCCTACGAGACGGCCTTCAACGACCCCGACTGCCTCAAGATGATCCTGGATTGGAGGGCCACCGCATGACGGATGCACCCGAACTCAAGGCGTTCGACCAACGCCTCCGCGACGAGGCGGCCGAAGAGCCGACGCTCGAGGTGCCTCAGGGCGAGCCGAAGAAGAAGACGCAGGTCATCGCGATCTACGGCAAGGGCGGCATCGGCAAGAGCTTCACGCTCGCGAACCTCAGCTACATGATGGCGCAGATCGGCAAGCGCGTGCTGCTGATCGGCTGCGATCCGAAGTCGGACACGACCTCGCTTCTCTTCGGCGGCAAGGCGTGCCCTACGATCATCGAGACCTCGGCGAAGAAGAAGCTCGCCGGCGAAGAGGTCCAGATCGGCGACGTCTGCTTCAAGCGCGACGGTGTGTTCGCGATGGAACTGGGCGGACCCGAGGTCGGCCGCGGCTGCGGCGGGCGCGGCATCATCCACGGTTTCGAACTGCTGGAGAAGCTGGGCTTCCACGACTGGGATTTCGACTACGTGCTGCTCGACTTCCTGGGCGACGTGGTCTGTGGAGGCTTCGGCCTGCCGATCGCGCGCGACATGGCGCAAAAGGTGATCCTGGTCGGCTCGAACGACCTTCAGTCGCTCTACGTGACGAACAACGTCTGCTCGGCGGTGGAGTATTTCCGCAAGCTCGGCGGCAACGTGGGCGTCGCGGGGCTTGTCATCAACAAGGATGACGGCACCGGCGAGGCCAAGGCCTTTGCCGAAGCGGTGGACATTCCGATCCTCGCCACCATCCCGGCCGATGAGGACCTGCGCCGCAAGTCGGCGAACTACCAGATCGTCGGCATCCCCGGCACGCAATGGGGGCCGCTCTTCGAGGGCCTGGCCCATGCCGTGGGCGAGGCGCTTCCGATCCGGCCGAAGCCGCTCTCGCAGGACGGTCTCCTCGACCTCTTCACCCCCGAGGCGGTCGGCGCCGACTTCAAGCTCGAGCCCGCCACGGATGCCGACATGCGCGGCAAGAACGCGCTGCCGAAGAAATCGCTGGAAGTGATCTACGACGATGCTTGATCTGGCCGCTCTCGCGCGCCTCGACGAGGCGCTCCGGCAATTCGCGAAGCGCGACCGTCGCGCGACGAGGAAGACATGACGGATTCCGCTGAACGCACTCCGGCTGCTCCCGAGACCCTGGGCTGCCACTCGACGGCCGAGATGTCCGCCGCGGCGAGCGCCGCGGGCAATGCCGAGCTGATGGCACGATACAAGGCCGACTATCCGGTGGGGCCCCATGACAAGCCGCAGAGCATGTGCCCGGCCTTCGGGTCCTTGCGCACCGGCCTCCGGATGCGGCGGGTTGCCACGATCATTTCCGGTTCGGCCTGCTGCACTTACGGGCTGTCCTTCGTGTCGCACTTCTACGGGGCGCGGCGCTCGATCGGCTACGTGCCGTTCAACTCCGAGTCGCTGGTGACGGGCAAGCTCTTCGAGGACATCCGCGAGGCGGTCCACGAGATGGCCGATCCGCAGCGCTACGACGCGATCGTGGTGACGAACCTCTGCGTGCCGACCGCCTCGGGCGTGCCGCTGCGGCTCTTGCCCTCCGAGATCAACGGTGTCCGGATCGTGGGCATCGACGTGCCGGGCTTCGGCGTGCCGACCCATGCCGAGGCCAAGGACGTGCTGGCGGGCGCCATGCTGAAATATGCCCGCTCCGAGGCCGAGGCCGGCCCCGTGCAGGCGCCGGTCTCTGGCCGGTCCGACCGTCCGACCGTGGCGCTGCTGGGAGAGATGTTCCCGGCCGATCCGGTGATGATCGGGGCGCTGCTTGCGCCCCTTGGCCTCGCTGCCGGCCCGGTGGTGCCCTGCCGCGACTGGCGCGAGCTTTATGCCGCGCTCGACAGTGGCGTCGCCGCCGCGATCCACCCGTTCTACACGGCCTCCGTCCGTGAGTTTCAGGCCGCGGGCCGCGCCATCGTCGGATCCGCCCCGGTGGGGCATGACGGCACGGCCGCGTGGCTCGCAGCCATTGGCGAGGCCTACGGCATCGCCGCCGACAAGGTGGCCGCCGCGCAGAACGCCTTCCTGCCCGCGATCAAGGGCGCGCTTGCCGGCGCGCCGATCAAGGGGCGGATCACGCTCTCGGGCTACGAGGGCTCGGAACTGATCGTCGCCCGCCTGCTGATCGAGAGCGGCGCCGAGGTGCCTTACGTCGGAACCGCCGCAGGCAAGACGCCGTGGAGTGCCGCCGACCGTGAATGGCTGGAGGCGAAGGGTGTCGTGGTGAAATACCGCGCCTCGCTCGAGGACGACCTGGCCGCGATGGAGGGCTTCGAGCCCGACCTCGCCGTGGGGACGACCCCCGTGGTGCAGAAGGCGAAGTCGCTGGGCATTCCGTCGCTCTACTTCACCAACCTGATCTCGGCGCGGCCGCTGATGGGGCCGGCGGGGGCGGGCAGCCTCGCGCAGGTGATGAACGCGGCCATCGGCAACCGCGAGCGGATGTCGAAGATGAAGGCCTTCTTCGAAGGCGTGGGCGAGGGCGACACCGCCGGCATCTGGGAAGGCGCGCCGAACCTGCGGCCCGACTTCCGCGCCGCCCACCAGAAGAAGCTGGACAAGGCCGCCCGGGCCGCCAAGTCCGAGGAGATGATCTGATGCTGGTGCAGGATCATGACCGGGCCGGTGGCTACTGGGGCGCCGTCTACGCCTTCTGTGCGGTGAAGGGGCTTCAGGTGGTGATCGACGGCCCGGTGGGCTGCGAGAACCTGCCGGTAACCTCGGTGCTGCATTACACCGACGCTCTGCCTCCGCACGAGTTGCCGATCGTGGTGACCGGTCTCGGCGAGGACGAGATGAGCGAGGGCACGGAAGCCTCGATGAGTCGGGCGTGGAAGACGCTCGACCCGGCGCTGCCCGCCGTGGTGGTCACGGGCTCGATCGCCGAGATGATCGGCGGCGGCGTGACGCCGCAGGGCACCAACATCCAGCGATTCCTTCCCCGCACCATCGACGAGGACCAGTGGGAGGCCGCCGACCGGGCGATGACCTGGATCTTCTCCGAGTTCGGGATGACCAAGGGTCGCATGCCGCCCGAAGCGAAGCGCCCGGAGGGCGCGAAGCCGCGGGTGAACATCCTCGGGCCGATGTATGGCGTCTTCAACATGGCCTCGGACCTGCACGAGATTCGCCGTCTCGTCGAGGGGATCGGCGCCGAAGTGAACATGGTGATGCCTCTGGGCGCGCATCTGGCCGAGATGCGACACTTGGTCAATGCCGACGCCAACATCGTCATGTACCGCGAATTCGGCCGCGGTCTGGCCGAGGTGCTGGGCAAACCCTACCTCCAGGCGCCCATCGGGGTGGAGAGCACGACCGCCTTCCTGCGCCGCCTGGGCGAGATTCTGGGCCTCGACCCCGAGCCCTTCATCGAGCGCGAGAAGCACTCCACGCTGAAGCCGGTGTGGGATCTGTGGCGGAGTGTCACGCAGGATTTCTTCGGGACGGCCAATTTCGGCATCGTGGCGACCGAAACTTATGCAAGAGGCATCCGAAACTACCTCGAAAGCGATCTGGGGCTGCCCTGCGCCTTCGCAGTGGCGCGCAAGCGGGGCTCGAAGACCGACAACGAGGCTGTCCGCGCACTCATCCGCCAGCACCGTCCGCTGGTGCTGATGGGGTCGATCAACGAGAAGATTTACCTTGCGGAACTCAAGGCCGGCCACGGCCCGCAACCCTCTTTCATCGCTGCGTCTTTCCCGGGTGCGGCGATCCGGCGCGCTACCGGAACGCCCGTTATGGGATATGCAGGTGCTACGTGGTTACTGCAGGAAGTTTGCAACGCCCTGTTCGACGCCCTGTTCCACATCCTGCCCCTCGGGACGGAGATGGACAGCGCAGCCGCCACGCCGACGACACTGCGCCGCGACTTCCCTTGGGATGCCGATGCGCAAGCGGCCCTGGACCGCATCGTAGAGGAGCATCCGGTTCTTACCCGGATCAGCGCCGCGCGTGCCCTGCGCGACGCAGCCGAGAAGGCTGCGCTCGATGCCGGAGCCGAACGGGTCGTGAGAGAGACTGTCGAAGCCCTGCGTGGGCCGGGCTTCGGCGAGAGGAAGGGAGAGAACCAATGAGCGATCATGCCGTCAACGCGCCGGTCCATGCCGCCAGGGCCCACGGGCACCGAGCACCGCGCGCCGAGTTCTACGTCTACTTCGCCGTCATCCTGCTCGGGGCCTTCCCGGTCGCCTTCGTGAGCTGGGTCGTCTCGACGATTCGCCATGGCAAGCTTCCGAAGCGTGGCCCCTTCGCGTCCGCCTGGTTCGATGCCAAGGCGATCACGCCGTTGATTTTCCGCGCCTGACCGAGGTCAGGACGCGACTCGCCATTCGTCGTCTCCCCAAAGGGGGCGGCGGATTTATCGGGAGGGCATGGTGCCTTACCGTAACCCACGCCACCAGCATGTGGCGTCAGTCTTACGATCCGGAGGATAGCATGGCTGATAAATCCGACCTGGGCTACACAGGTCTTACGGACGAGCAGGCGCAGGAATTGCACTCCGTCTACATGAGCGGTCTTTGGCTGTTCAGCGCGGTGGCGATCGTCGCTCACCTCGCTGTGTACATCTGGCGTCCGTGGTTCTGAGGAGAACAAGATCATGAGCAAGTTCTACAAAATTTGGATGATCTTCGATCCCCGTCGCGTGTTCGTGGCTCAGGGCGTGTTCCTGTTCCTCCTCGCGGTGATGATCCACCTCATCCTGCTGAGCACCCCCAGCTACAACTGGCTGGAAATCTCCGCCGCCAAGTACAACCGCGTCGCCGTCGCCGAGTAATCGGGCCGGCCCTCCGTCGCGGGCGGCACCCACCGCCCGCGACGATTCCAAGGTTCAGCCATTGAGACGGCTCCACCACGCGCGCAAGCGCAGGTCGGGCCGACTGCAAGCGGAGAGGGAAGCATGGCACTGCTCAGCTTCGAGCGAAAATATCGCGTGCCGGGGGGCACGCTGGTCGGCGGAAACCTGTTCGACTTCTGGGTCGGCCCTTTCTACGTCGGCTTCTTCGGGGTTGCGACGATCTTCTTCGCCGCCCTGGGTACAATCCTGATTGCCTGGAGCGCCGTGCTTCAGGGCACCTGGAACCCCCAACTCATCTCGGTCTACCCGCCGGCCCTCGAATACGGGCTCGGAGGCGCTCCCCTCGCCGAGGGCGGGCTGTGGCAGATCATCACGATCTGCGCCACAGGTGCCTTCGTCAGCTGGGCGCTGCGCGAAGTCGAGATCTGCAACAAACTGGGGATCGGGTATCACATCCCGTTCGCCTTCTCGTTCGCCATCCTGGCCTACCTCACGCTGGTGCTTTTCCGACCGGTGATGATGGGTGCCTGGGGCTATGCGTTCCCCTACGGGATCTGGACGCACCTCGACTGGGTGTCGAACACGGGCTACACCTACGGCAACTTCCACTACAACCCTGCCCATATGATCGCCATCTCGTTCTTCTTCACGAACGCGCTGGCACTGGCGCTTCACGGCGCCCTGGTCCTGTCCGCCGCCAACCCCGAGAAGGGCAAGGAAATGCGGACGCCGGACCATGAGGACACGTTCTTCCGCGATCTCGTCGGCTACTCGATCGGTACCCTCGGGATCCACCGTCTCGGCCTGCTGCTCTCGCTCAGCGCCGTGTTCTTCAGCGCGCTCTGCATGATCGTGACCGGCACCATCTGGTTCGACGAATGGGCGACCTGGTGGCAATGGTGGGTGGACCTGCCCTGGTGGGCCAACATCCCGGGAGGCATCAATGGCTGAGTATCAGAACTTCTTCACCCAGGTTCAGGTCCGCGGACCGGCTGACCTCGGGATGACGGAAGACGTCAACCTGGCCAACCGCTCGGGTACCGGTCCCTTCTCGAACCTTCTCGGCTGGTTCGGCAACGCCCAGCTCGGCCCGATCTACCTGGGTTCGCTTGGTGTCCTGTCGCTCTTCTCCGGCTTCCTGTGGTTCTTCACCATCGGGATCTGGTTCTGGTACCAGGCGGGGTGGAACCCGGCCGTGTTCATGCGCGACCTGTTCTACTTCTCGCTCGAGCCGCCAGCACCGGAATACGGCCTGTCCTTCGCGGCTCCGCTGAAGGAAGGCGGGCTCTGGATCATCGCCTCGTTCTTCATGTTCGTCGCGGTCTGGTCCTGGTGGGGTCGGGTCTATCTGCGGGCGCAAGCCCTCGGCATGGGTAAGCACACCGCCTGGGCGTTCCTTTCGGCCATCTGGCTGTGGATGGTGCTGGGCTTCATCCGTCCGATCCTGATGGGGTCGTGGTCGGAAGCGGTTCCCTACGGCATCTTCTCGCACCTCGACTGGACGAACAACTTCTCGCTCGTCCACGGCAACCTGTTCTACAATCCCTTCCACGGTCTCTCGATCGCCACGCTCTACGGTTCGGCCCTGCTCTTCGCGATGCACGGTGCGACCATCCTCGCGGTCTCCCGCTTCGGCGGCGAGCGCGAGTTGGAGCAGATCGCCGACCGCGGGACGGCGGCGGAGCGGGCAGCCCTCTTCTGGCGCTGGACCATGGGCTTCAACGCCACGATGGAAGGCATCCACCGCTGGGCCATCTGGATGGCGGTCCTCGTGACCCTCACCGGCGGCATCGGCATCCTGCTCTCGGGCACGGTCGTGGACAACTGGTACGTCTGGGGCCAGAACCACGGCATGGCGCCGCTGAACTGAGGAGCGATCACAATGGCTGACAAGACCATCTTCGACGATCACCTCAACACCAACCCGAAGACCAACCTTCGCCTCTGGGTCGCTTTCCAGATGATGAAGGGTGCGGGCTGGGCCGGCGGCGTGTTCTTCGGAACGCTGATCCTGATCGGGTTCTTCCGGGTGGTCGGGCGGATGCTGCCGATCCAGGAGAACCAGGCTCCGGCGCCGAACGTGACCGGCGCCCTGGAAACCGGGCTCGAGTTGATCAAGCACCTCGTCTGAGAACCGATATGGGGCAGGGCGGCACGAAGCCGCCCGCCTCTTCAAATCCGGGCCATATCGCCGGCCCGGGTCCGGGGCGAAACCACAGCCCGGTTCCCTTCCTGTTGGCGACAGGGACCTGGTGCCGTGTGGAAGACCACGCGGCACCCTTTTGACATTTACGGGAGGCTCTGATGACCAATCCCATCCCGCGACCCGAAACCCCGCTTTTGGATCGCGTGTGCTGCCCGGCCGACATGAAGGCGTTGAGTGACGCCGAGCTTCAGCGGCTGGCCGACGAAGTGCGTTCCGAGGTGATTTCGGTCGTTGCCGAGACGGGAGGACATCTGGGGTCCTCGCTGGGGGTGGTCGAGCTGACCGTGGCGTTGCACGCCGTCTTCAACACCCCCACGGACAAGCTGGTGTGGGACGTGGGCCACCAGTGCTATCCGCACAAGATCCTGACCGGTCGCCGCGAAAAGATGCGGACGCTGCGGCAGAAGGGCGGCCTGTCCGGTTTCACCAAGCGGTCGGAATCCGAATACGACCCGTTCGGTGCCGCCCATTCCTCGACCTCGATCTCGGCAGCACTCGGCTTCGCGATGGGGCGCGAACTCGGCCAGCCGGTGGGCGACACCGTGGCCGTGATCGGCGACGGCTCGATCACCGCAGGCATGGCCTATGAGGCGCTGAATCACGCCGGCCACCTGAACAAGCGGCTGTTCGTGATCCTGAACGACAACGACATGAGCATCGCTCCGCCCGTGGGCGCGCTGGCGCGCTACCTGCTCAACCTGTCCTCCTCGGCACCTTTTGCTTCGCTGAAGGCCGCGGCCGACGGGATCGAGGCGTCGCTGCCGGGACCGCTCCGCGACGGGGCGCGCCGGGCGAAGCAACTCGTGACCGGCATGCCGGGCGGGGGCACGCTCTTCGAGGAACTGGGCTTCACCTATGTCGGCCCGATCGACGGCCACGACATGCCGACGCTTCTCAACACGCTGCGCGCGTCGCGGGCGCGGACCACGGGGCCGGTGCTGATCCATGTGGTGACGAAGAAGGGCAAGGGCTATGCCCCGGCCGAGACCGCGCCCGACCGCTACCACGGTGTGAACAAGTTCGATCCTGCGACGGGCGAGCAGAAGAAGTCGGTCGCAAATGCGCCCAACTACACGAAGGTCTTCGGCACGACCCTGACCGAGGAAGCCGCGCGCGATCCGCGCATCGTGGCGATCACCGCCGCCATGCCCTCGGGCACCGGCGTCGACATCATGCAGAAGCGCTTCCCGAACCGCGTCTTCGACGTGGGCATCGCCGAGCAGCACGCGGTGACCTTCGCGGCGGGCCTTGCAGGCGCGGGGATGAAGCCCTTCTGCGCGATCTATTCCTCGTTCCTTCAGCGGGGTTACGACCAGATCGCGCATGACGTGGCGCTCCAGAACCTTCCCGTCCGCTTCGTGATCGACCGCGCCGGGCTGGTGGGGGCCGACGGCGCGACCCATGCGGGTGCCTTCGACGTGGGCTTCCTGACCACGCTGCCGAACATGACCGTGATGGCGGCCGCCGACGAGGCCGAACTCGTGCACATGATCGCGACGGCCGTGGCCTTCGACGAGGGGCCGATCGCCTTCCGCTTCCCGCGGGGCGAAGGCGTGGGCGTCGAGATGCCCGAGCGCGGCACCGTGCTCGAGCCGGGCCGGGGCCGTGTGGTGCGCGAGGGGACCGATGTCGCGATCCTCTCCTTCGGCGCCCATCTGCACGAGGCTTTGCAGGCTGCAAAGCTCCTCGAAGCCGAGGGGATCAGCGCGACCGTGGCCGACGCGCGCTTCTCGCGCCCGCTCGACACCGGGCTGATCGACCAACTCGTGCGCCATCACGCGGCGCTGGTGACGGTGGAGCAGGGCGCCATGGGCGGCTTCGGCGCCCATGTCATGCATTACCTCGCCAACTCCGGCGGTTTCGACGGAGGCCTGGCCCTGCGGGTCATGACGCTGCCGGATCGCTTCATCGAGCAGGCGAGCCCCGAGGACATGTATGCCGACGCCGGGCTGCGTGCCGAGGATATTGTCTCCACGGCCCGGGATGCGCTTTCCCGGGGGCGCGTGATGCCGCTCCGGCAGGCTGCGAAGCCGAGGGCGGTGTGACATCGCTGCGCTGACCGGTCCCGCCGGTCAGCGCCCCGCAAGCCGGTGACCGAGGGCGGCGAGCCACGAGGGCGGGCCGCCCGCCGCCTCCTGCCGGTCGGCCGCTGCCAGCAGCGCATACATGCCACGCACGCCCAGCCAGCGCAGGGGTTCCGGCTCCCACCGCCGCACACGGCGGTTGACCCATGGCAGCCGCGTCAGGTCCGTCTCGCGACCCAGCGCGAGGTCGGCCAGCGTCCGGCCCGCAAGGTTCGATGTCGAGACGCCAACGCCGACATAACCGCCGGCCCAGCCGATCCCGGTCGCGGGATCGAGTCCGACGGTCGCGCACCAGTCGCGCGGCACGCCGAGCACTCCGCACCAGGCATGGTCGATCCGTGCCCCGGCCGCTGCCGGGAAATGCCGGCGCAGCCGAGCCATCAGGTGGGCGACGGTGGCGGGGTCCGCCTGGCCTCGCCTGTCGATCCTCGAACCCATCCTGTAGGGCGTGCCGCGGGCGCCGACCGCGATCCGCCCTTCGCGCGTGCGCTGGCAGTAGCAGTAGGCATTGGCAAAATCACCCACGATCTCCTGGCCTTGCCAGCCGATCTTCTCCCATGCTTCATCCGGCAGCGGCTCCGTCACGATCTGCGCTGAATTCAGTGGAAGCCATTCGTGCCCGAGGCCCGGCAACCCGGCCGTGAAACCCTCGGTGGCGCGGAGGATGATCTTCGCGCGGATGGTGCCGCGTCGCGTCTCGACCCGGCCGGGGCCGAGGCCCAGCACCTCCGTCTGCTCCGCGATCCGGACGCCCCGCCGCTCCACCGCCTCGGCGAGGCCGCGGACGAGCTTCGCCGGCTGAACCCGCGCCACTCCGCCGATGACCATGGCGCCGAGTGCCTTCGGGATCCGGATGCGCGAGGCGAGTTCTTCCGCCCCGAGGAGGCTCACACGCGCCTCGCCCCAGGCATGCCTGCGGCGAACCTCTTCTTCGGCGCGTGTCCACTGCGCAGGCGTCACGGCCACCATGAGTTCGTCCGTGCGCAGGATGTCGGCGTCGATCCCTTCGGCCTCGGCCATGCGGATCACCTCGTCCACCGTGCCGCTCATCGCCGTCACCATCTCCCGGACCCCATCCGGCGTGCCGGTCGAGAGGTAGCGGTCGTGGGTCCAGGCGAAGCCGCCGGTCAGCCAGCCGCCATTGCGTCCGGAGGCTCCGAAACCCGCGAACTCCTTCTCGACCACCAGCACATCGAGATCCGGTGCCCGATCCTTGATGTAGAGCGCCGTCCAGAGCCCGGTGTATCCGGCCCCTATGATGCAGACGTCGGCCTTGGCATCGCCCGTCAGGGGCGGACGCGGCGAAGGTACGCCGCCGATATCGGCATACCAGAACGAGATCTCGCCGTTGCGTCCGGGGGAAAGTGTCATCGCAGAAGCCTCTGGCGCGTTGCCGGTGCAGACTGGCCGCACAGCGGAGCCGGGGCAAGCCCGTGTGCTGGTTGCCACGCTGTGGATAAAGCGGTTCCGCGCTCTGTTGCCGCGCCTGCGCATCTGTGGCAAGAGGAAGGAGAGTGTGGCTGACGGAAGAGCTTGGCAGATGACGGATTTCGCAACGCGGCGGATGATGATGGTGGACACGCAGATCCGCCCCTCGGACGTGACGAAATTCCCGATCATCGACGCGATGCTGTCCGTTCCGCGCGAAGTGTACGTGCCCCGCGGGCTGCGCGAGGTCGCCTACATGAGCGAGAACGTGACGGTGGCGGCGAACCGCGTGCTGCTGGAGCCGCGGACCTTCGCGAAGCTGCTCGACACGCTGAACATCCAGCCCACGGAATCGGTGCTCGATGTGGGGTGCGGGCTTGGCTATTCCTGCGCGGTGATCGCCCGCCTCGCCGAGGCCGTCGTCGGCCTCGAGGAG
This sequence comes from Rhodobacter sp. NSM, assembly GCF_052244495.1. Taxonomy (NCBI): domain Bacteria; kingdom Pseudomonadati; phylum Pseudomonadota; class Alphaproteobacteria; order Rhodobacterales; genus Rhodobacter; species Rhodobacter sp. NSM. The sequence continues at coordinate 326,769 of NZ_JBQPXH010000003.1, read as the reverse complement.
GACGAGCAGCTTGCCGGCGAGGCGCAGCGCACGCTGTCCGCCGAAGGGGTGGACAATGCCGCGGTCATCGTGGGCTCGCTTGCGGGAGGTGCTGCCAAGCACGGCCCCTATGACGTCATCACCGTAGAAGGCGCCGTCGAGACCGTGCCACAGACACTGCTCGACCAACTCAAGGAAGGCGGTCGCATCGGCTGCATCTTCATGGAAGGGCCGCTCGGCGTTGCGCGGATCGGCTACAAGGTGGACGGGGCCATCACCTGGCGCCCCGTCTTCAACGCGAGTGCTCCGGTTCTTCCGGGGTTCGAGGTGAAGCGCGATTTTGCGCTGTAAGACAAATGTTTCAGAAACAAGATTTTGATAAGAGAGTGGAGAGGGGAATGAGAAAGATCAGACTTTGGGCCGTTGCGACCTGCTCGGCCTTGGCCGTCATGGCCTCGTCCGCGGCCCACGCCGAGACGCTTGCCGATGCCCTCATCTCCGCCTATCGCAACAGCAACCTGCTGGAGCAGAATCGCGCGCTGCTGCGTGCCACGGATGAGGATGTGGCCGTGGCGGTTGCGGCGCTCCGGCCTGTCGTGCAGTTCGTCGCGCAGTCGACCTATTCCTTCGACCGCGTTCACAGCGACGCCTCGCTTCTTGGGCCGGCCACACGCAGCAACGTCGAGGATCTGAATTCCTCGGTCGGGATCACCGCCTCGATGACCCTCTACGATTTCGGCCGCAATGCGCTTGCCGTCGAAGCCGCGAAGGAGAACGTTCTCGCCACCCGCGAGGCGCTGCTCCAGGTCGAGCAGAACGTGCTGCTGGATGCGGTCGATGCCTATGTCCGCGTGCAGCTTGCACAGTCGATCGTCAACCTGCGCCGCAACAACCTCGGCCTGATCGATCAGGAACTTCAGGCTGCGCAGGACCGGTTCGACGTGGGTGAGGTCACGCGCACGGACGTTTCGCAGGCCCAGGCCGCGCTTGCCGCCTCGCGGTCGGATCTCACCGCCGCCGAGGGTGACCTCGTCGTTGCGCGCGAGGCCTACAAGGCGGCCGTCGGCAACTATCCCGTCAATCTGGCGCCGCGTCCGGCGCCGCCGCGCACCGCCTCCAGCGTCGAGGCTGCCCGTCAGGTCGCGCTCCGCAGCCATCCGCAGATCCGCCAGGCGCAGCGCCAGGTGGCGGCCGCCGACCTCAACGTCGCCCGCGCGAAGGCGGCGATGAAGCCCTCGCTCACCGGCGATGCGAGCGTGGGCATTGATGACGAGGGGCAGGAATCGGCAAGCGTCGGCCTGACGCTTCGCCACACGCTCTATGCCGGAGGAGAGCTTTCCGCGCTCTTCCGCCAGTCGCTCGCCAACCGCGATGCGCAGAAGGCGAATCTGCTGCAGACCGGCGTGAACGTGACGCAGAACGTGGGCAATGCGTGGTCGACGGTTCAGGTGGCCTCGGCTGCCATCGCCGCCGGCGACGAGGAAGTGCGCGCCGCTCGGACCGCTTTTGACGGCGTCCGTGAAGAGGCGACTCTGGGCGCCCGCACCACGCTCGACGTGCTGAACGCCGAGCAGGACCTGCTCGACGCACAGGCGGACCGCCTCACCGCCGAAGCCCAACGCTACGTCGGCATCTACCAGGTGCTGGCGTCGATGGGGCTGCTGACGGTCGAGCATCTGAACCTCGGCATCCCGACCTACGATCCGTCCGCCTACTACAACGCTGTGAAGAATGCCCCTGCCACCAGTGCCCAGGGCAAGCGTCTGGACCGCGTGCTGCAATCGATCGGCCGGAACTGAACGATCCGGAGAGCAGATTTCGAGGGCCGGCTCCGCCGGCCCTTTTTTCATGATCTGGGTGACGCGCCATCATCTGCGCGCCGCCGCGGCGAGCAGGCAGCCAGCGGAGCAGGGGCTGATCTTCTCAGGACGATGCCCCGAACTTGTGTGGCGGGGCCGACCGGCCTAAAGTGGTGTCGCAACCTACCATCGGGGGACAGGATGTCGGAGCGCATGACCAATGTGGATTATGGGGACGTTCTGTCTTCCATCCGGCGGCTGGTGGCGGAGGACGCCCGCACCGAGGTCTTGCCTGTCGGTGCGGATCCGCTGGTCCTGACGCCCGCTCTCCGCGTTGTTCCGGCGGCGGAGCCTGTCCCGGCCGCGCCGTTCATGGAGGCCGACGAGGACTGGCTGCCGGAAGCCGAAGATGGCATGCCCGCAGAACGGGTTGCGACCGTCGTGAGTTTCTCGAAAGGATCGTTTGAAAGGCCGGCCGTCGAAGAGCCTCGCGTCGAACAGCCCCTTGCCGAGGAGCCCCGCGCAGACAGCGCCTGCGCCGAAGAGCTGGTTGCCCCGGATGAAGAGGTGGGTGAGGCGGTCGGCCTCGGTGCGATCGACGAGCAGCATCTGCGCGAGCTTGTCCGGGCTGCCATCCGCGAAGAACTTCAGGGTGCCATGGGCGAGCGGATCACGCAGAACATCCGCAAGCTCGTCCGTGCCGAGATGCATCGGGCGATTCTGACCCGCAATCACCTCTGACGCCGAACCCGTCGAGGGTGAGACGCGGATTGCCCCGGACGAGTCCGGGTCTTCCGTCCTTACGCAGATCTTCGTCAAGCCGATCAGCCATGTCAGCGATCGACCGGCTAGCGGACCAGTCGCGTCCCCAGACATCGGAAGTGACATCCGCAAAAGGAAAACGCGCCCCGGAGGGCGCGCTGTCCATAGCCGTAATCGCCGGTGGAGATCAGGCCGCTTCGGCCTGTTCCACCTCGAGCGCATGACGCCGCTCGCTCTCTTCGCGCGACAGCGCGACAGAGGTGCGGATCCCCTTGTTCACGAACTCCATCAAGCCCTTGACGACCCGCTCGTTGGGATCGATGCCGGCGCAGGAAAGCACTTCGCGGCCATCGCGCGAGCGCGCCCAGCGGGCGATCTGTTCCGGTCCGTTGCCATACTTCTTGTCGTCCGCGATGGCATCATCCAGCGCGGCCAGCACCACGGCAGCGAACAGTTTGCGGGCACGTTGCCCCTGTTCGAAGTTGAATGCGGTGCTGTCTATGAAATCGGCCATGAGTTTTTCCTGTTCTTGCTCTTTTCTCTTGTGGCGTCTGGCGAATATGCATATCCGCGCGTGATTCGGTGTCCTTCGTTCGGAATGCCCGCCATGCGTGCTGATCAACTCTCGTCGCTGAAGCCACCGCATCTTGAGGCATTGCCGCCCGATCCGGCCGCATATATAGCGTAGCGCCACAGCCGATCAAGCGCGCCGGGACGAACCATGCCGAAGATTAACGGAAACGAGATCAAGCCGGGATTCATCCTTGAGCATGATGGCGGCCTCTGGGCGGCCGTGAAGGTCAACCATGTGAAGCCGGGCAAGGGCGGAGCCTTTGCGCAGGTCGAGCTCAAGAACCTCCGCGACGGCCGCAAGCTCAACGAGCGGTTCCGCTCGGAGGACCGGGTCGAGCGGGTGGAGCTTGAGAACAAGGACCAGCAGTTTCTCTACGAGAGCGACGGGCGGCTGATCTTCATGGATGCCGAGACCTTCGAGCAGGTCGAGATCGACGCCGAGCTGCTGGGCGAGCGGCGTCCTTTCCTGCAGGACGGGATGGTCGCGACGGTCAACTACTACGGGGACGAGGCGCTGAACGTCACGCTGCCCGCCAAGGTCCGCTGCCGCGTGGTCGAGACCGAGCCGGTGGTGAAGGGACAGACCGCTGCCAACAGCTACAAGCCTGCGATCCTCGACAACGGCATGCGCATCATGGTGCCGCCCTTCATCGGTCCCGAGGAAGAAATCCTCGTCCATACCGAGTTCATGGAATATTCCGAGCGCGTGTGACCCGTAGCCTGCGCGCTTCCTTCTCGAAGCGAGGAAATCGAGACCGGTGCGAAGAAGGTCGGCTCTGCCTCAGGACGCCTCGGTGTCGAGCCGCAGGACGGCTTCTCCGGCTTGCATTTCACCCTGAGCGCGGTCATGGCGCAGATAAGCGATGGCCCGATCGCCCGCGCGGGTGAAGAGCGTGCCCGCGGGCTTGCCGTCGGCGGTGATCTCTGCCCCGAAGTCCGCATCGCCTGAGATGCTGACCCGAACCAGCCCCTTCCGCAGCTCGGTCTTGTGCTTCATCCGTGCGGTGACTTCCTGCCCGACGTAGCACCCCTTCCGGAAGTCCACGCCGTTGAGCGTCTCGAACCCCGCCTCGAGGATGTAGCTGTCGTCCGGAACCAGTTCGAGCCCGCTCTCGGGGATCACATGGGCGACCCGGATCGCGTCCCAGTCGATCGACGGCTCTCCCGCCGGCAGGCCGTAACCCCGCCAGCCCAGATCCGGATGCCGCGGGTCGGGCAGGGCGCCCGCCGGCGCCTCTCCCAGTCCTCGTGCCACCGGCAGATCCAGGGCCGTGATCTGAACGTCGGCGCGCAGGCGATACATGTTCAGCCGCTTCAGCGTCGCTTCCGCCACCCGGTCCGAGATGTCGATGAAGAGGCGGCCGGCGATGCGAACGACGAAGAAATCCGCCAGATACTTTCCCTGCGGCGAAAGGAGCGCCGCCCAGACGATCCCGTCCGCCCCCTCCAGCGGGCGGAGGTCGTTGGTGACCAGCCCCTGCAGGAAATGCAGCCGGTCCTTGCCCGTCAGCTCCCACAGCCTGCGGTCCGTCGCGATCTCACCCGGCATCGGCCTCTCCGTTCCTGAACTGAAGCCGGTGCAGCTCGGCATAGAGGCCGCCCCGCGCCAGCAATTCCTCATGCGTGCCCTCGTCGGCGACCCGGCCCGCTTCCATCACGATGATCCTGTCCGCCTGCCGCACGGTCGAGAGCCGGTGTGCGATGACGAGCGTCGTGCGCCCCTCGCCGAGCCGGGACAAGGCCTCCGCCACCAGCGCCTCGGACGCTGCGTCGAGGGCGGAGGTGGCTTCGTCCAGCAGCAGCACCGGCGCGTCAGAGACGAGCGCGCGGGCGATCGCCACCCTCTGGCGCTGCCCGCCGGAGAGCCGCGAGCCTCGCGGCCCGGCCGGCGTCAGATCGCCCTCGACCAGCCCGTCCATGAAGTCCGTCACATGTGCGGCCTCGAAGGCCTTGCGCAGCCTGTCCTCGGGCACCTCCCGGCCGAGGGTCACGTTTTCGCGGATCGTCTCGTCGAAGAGCCCCGCCTCCTGCGAGACAACGGCGAACTGTGCGCGCAGGTCTTCGAGCGCCATGTCGGCCGCATCGACGCCGTTCACGAGCACGCGCCCCGATGCGGGCTCCACCAGACCTGTCAGGAGGTGAAAGACCGTGCTCTTGCCCGCCCCCGAGGGGCCGACGAGGGCGGTCATCCTGCCGGGTGCCGCGCGGAAGCTCAGCCCGTTCAACACGGGCAGGTCTTCATAGGAGAAATGGACGTTCTCGAGGACGATCTCGGGGACGCCGGGGCGCGGCGTTGCGGTGGCGGGGCGACGGATCACCTCCGGCTCGGTGTCGAAAAGCCGGTAGATCCGCTCGAGGCTTGCCGCCGCCACCTGCCAGAAGCCCGAGAGATCGCCCAGGCGGCGGAGCGGCTGGAAGGTCAGGGCCATCGCGGTGAAGAAGGACATGAACTCGCCGGTGGTGCGCTCGCCCGATGCGATCTCGCGCCCGCCGAGGATCAGGACTGCGAAGAAGCCGACTCCGGTGATCACGTCGATCAGGGCCGGCATGGTCGCCCGCCCGACCGCCATCTTGAGCTGCCCGCGCACGATCAGGTCGATGATGCGGCGGAACCTGTCGAGCTGGTAGCCCTCCATCCGGTTCAGCTTGATCGGCTGGATGCCATGGAAGATCTCGTCAAGCCGGGTGGAGCGCTCGCCCGCCTGAATGCGCATCTGCCGCGTCTTCTTGCGGATGTAGCGCTGGATCACGATGGCGGGCAGGATCAGGACCGGCGCGCCGATCATGGCCGCCAGAGTCCAGACCACGTCGATGGAGAGGGCGACAGCGAAGAGGCCGATGAGCGAGACGACGTCTCGCCCCATGCCGAGGATGACGCTCGACCATACGCCCTGCACGGCGTTCGTGTCGCCCTGGACGCGCTCCATCAGCGCGCCGGGCGGGTTCTTCTGGAAGAAGGCCTGATCGAGCGTAAGGATGTGGCGCAGCAGATCCGCCTGCATGGCGGTCGAGCTGACCTGTGCGACCCGCGTGAGAATGGCCTTCGAGGCGACCGAAGTGACGGCCCGCAGCACGAAGAGCCCGAGGATGGCGAGCCCCACCCAGAGCAGCAGGCTGTTGCCGCCGGGGGCGAAGACCTTGTCGAAGAGCGGCTGGATCAGCCACGAGAGTGCACCGAGGGTAGAGCCCTCGATGACGTTCAGCAGAAGCGCCACGACCATCAGCCCCGTGTGGCGCTTGAGATAGCCGTGCCACAGCCTGCCGAAGAGACGGCCGGAGGTATAGCGCGGATCTGCGGGGTTGCGGGGCAAGGGTGGCCTCGGTCGGAGATTGGCTCGGGTCTATCGTGAAAGAGCGACCGCTTGCAAGGCGAGGAGACCCGCGCCGGCTCGGGAACACCGCCGCTCGGCATCCCGCGGATCTGCCGACCGCGAGGTCGATTGACCTTCGTCCGGGCCGGGCGTAGCCACGGCACACCAGTTCCCGGAGATCCTCGATGACGCTTGCGCATGGCCGTCCCTACCTCGCCATTCCCGGTCCCTCGGCCATGCCCGACCGCGTGCTCAACGCCATGCATCGCGCCGCGCCGAACATCTACGAGGGCGCGCTGCACGAAATGGTGGCGGGCCTGTGGCCGGACCTGAAGAGGGTCGCCGGAACGGCTCATCAGGTCGCGGTCTACATCGCGAACGGACACGGCGCCTGGGAGGCGGCGAACGTCAACCTCTTCAGCCGCGGCGACAGGGCGCTGGTCCTTGCCACCGGACGCTTCGGTCACGGATGGGCGGAGAGCGCCCGCGCCCTGGGTGTCGAGGTGGATCTGATCGATTTCGGCAAGGCCGCGCCCGCCGATCCCGCGCGGCTCGAGGAGGCGCTGCGCGCCGATCGCGATCACCGGATCAAGGCGGTTCTGGTGACCCATGTCGACACGGCCACGTCGATCCGCAACGACGTGGCGGCGCTGCGCGCGGCGATGGATGCGACGGGGCATCCGGCGCTGCTCGCCGTGGACTGCATCGCCTCGCTCGCCTGCGACGAATACCACATGGATGCCTGGGGGGCCGACGTGACCGTGGGCGCGAGCCAGAAGGGGCTGATGACGCCGCCGGGTCTCGGCTTCGTCTGGTATTCCGACCGCGCGCACGAGCGGTGCCGCGCCTCGGATCTTCGCACGCCCTACTGGGACTGGACCGCCCGGAGTTTCGGCACCGAGTTCTGGCAGCATTTCTGCGGCACGGCGCCGACCCATCACCTCTTCGGCCTTCGCGAAGCGCTCGACATGATCCTCGCGGAAGGGCTGCCCGCCGTCTGGGCGCGGCACGATGCGCTCGCCCGCGCGGTCTGGGCGGCCTTCGACCATTGGGGAGAGGGCAATCCCGCGATCGCGCTGAATGTGGCCGATCCTCTCCACCGCGGCCGGTCCGTGACCGCCGCGCGCATGGGCGCCCCCGATGCGACGCGGCTTCGGGAATGGACGGAGAGCCGGGCCGGCGTCACGCTGGGGATCGGCCTCGGCATGGCTCTGCCCTCCGAGCCCGCCTATCACGGTTTCCTGCGCGTCGCGCATATGGGTCATGTGAACGCACACATGACGCTCGGCGCGCTTGCGGTGATGGAGGCGGGCCTCGCCGCCCTGAGCATTCCGCACGGCAAGGGTGCATTGGCGGCGGCGGCCGCGACGCTCGGCGCGGCGGCCTGAGAGCGAGGGAGGCCGACGTCCGTCCGTCAGGGCGGACCTGCGGCCGTCGAGGAACCTCGGCCAAAGCTCGCTGAGTGGTTCCCGCCGGGAAATCGGTGCTCCCGAAGCTCACGGCGCGTGCCGCAGCCTGAGTAACTTCTGGCTTCGCCGAGACCGTCGCCAATGCGAAAACTGCCACCTGCGGGGAACGGCGCCTGTCCGCCTGTCCGATGGCTTGTCTCAGGCCGGGCCTGGTCCGACGCCTCCCGTGCCGAAAGCCCGGTCGGAGGGCCCCGAGAGCGGCTTGGCGCCCGCCTCCTGACGGGCAGTTGCAGCACAGGCTGCACAAGAGCGCGCCGTTCTGTGCGTGGAAGCGAAGCCCGCGACAGCCACGGCTCTTCACCACAGCGCGGCCAGGCCCTATCTTTTCCTGCATGCGACCTCAGATCCCCGGCGCCCAGGTTCCCGGCGCACAGACCATCGCCGCCGTCATGTCCCGACCCTCGGGCCGCCGTCCCGTGGTCGGCATCATCGGCAACTCGTCCCTGCTGAACGAGAGCTATCCTGTCCACGCCGGGGGGACGATGAACAGCGAGGCCGTGGCGCTCGTCTCGGGCTGCCTGCCGCTGATCATCCCCACCGATCCCAACTTCGTGACGGTCGAGGAACTTCTCGACCTCTGCGACGGCTTCCTGCTGACCGGCGCGCGCCCGAACGTCCATCCCTCCGAATACGGGGAGGACGAGACCCCCGCTCATGGTCTGTTCGAGCGCAGCCGCGATGCGATCACGCTGCCGCTGGTCCGGGCCTGTGTCGAGCGCGGCCAGCCGTTCCTCGGCATCTGCCGCGGGTTCCAGGAGGTGAACGTGGCGATGGGCGGAACGCTTCATCCCGAGATCCGCGACCTGCCGGGCCGGATGAACCACCGGATGCCTCCCGACGGGACGATCGAGGAAAAGTTCGCCCTACGGCACAGCGTGCGCTTCACGCGCGGCGGGGTGTTCCACCGCCTCATGGGCGCGGAAGAGGTCATGACCAACACGCTGCACGGGCAGGGCATTGCCCGCGCCGGCCGCCGCATCGTGATCGACGGAACCGCGCCGGATGGCACGCCCGAGGCAATCTACATCGAGGGCGCGCCGGGCTTCACGCTCTCGGTCCAGTGGCATCCCGAATGGAATGCGGTGAACGACCCCGTGTCGCGTCCGTTGTTCAGCGCCTTCGGGGATGCTGTGCGCAGCTGGGCGCAATGCCACGCGCCCGCTCGGATGAGCGCCTGACAGCGCAGGTCATGTGATGAGCGTCTGACAGCGCAGGCAACGAGCGCGGGGCGTTGCGGCCGGGACCGGGCGAGCGCGTGACGGTGCTGCCGGGGCCGGGAGGTCTCATCCGACGGCCGATCCGCCCGGCGGCGGCGTGGAGGACAGGCCGACCCGCCTGATGCGCTGCGGGCAGGGCATGTCAAGTGCCGGGGTCGATCCTGCTTGATGTCCCGCGAGCAGGGAACGTGCAGATTTGCGCCACATTGCAGGAAGGGCGGCTCTTGCGGAGCCGCCCTTCTTTTGCTGGACCTGACTGGCGCCCCGTCAGAGGGCGTTGGTCGGTGCCGGCTCGGTCGGCGCGGCTGCCTCGGCCGGTGGCAGCAGGACGGGCGCGCTGGGTTCGGGCAGAGGCTCGGGCGCGGGTACTGCGGTCGGCTCGTCGGCAAGCGGCGTCCCGGTTTCCGGTGGCGTGTCCAGCGCCGGAGTCCCGGCCGCAGGCACGCTTTCCTCGGGGGCCGGCGTCGCAGCGGCCGGCGCGGCGGGAACGCCGTAGGGCGACAGCATCGGAAGGTTCGACAGCCCCGACGGGATCGCCGGTGCCGGCGTCGCCGGAGCGGCTGCCACCGCGACGGGCTTCGACTTCTTCGGCGGAGGCGGCGGCAGGGTGAGGCCGGTCGGCATCCGGCCGTCCTGCGTCATGACCACCACCTTCGCGCCGCTCGGCACGCGCTCGAACAGGTCGATCACGTCCTGGTTGATCATGCGGATGCAACCCGACGAGGCGTTGTGCCCGATCGAGTTCCATTCCGGTGTCCCGTGGATCCTGTAGCCGTAGTCACGCCCGTTCGTCTCGAGGTAGAGCGCGCGCGCGCCGAGCGGGTTCGTCGGGCCGCCCGGCTGGCCCTTCTCCCATTTCGCCAGTTCGGGCTTGCGCTCGATCATCTCGGGCGGCGGCGTCCAGGTCGGCCAGTGGCGACGGTTCGCCACGACGGCGGTGCCGGACCATTGAAAGCCGGCCTTGCCCACGGCGATGCCGTAGCGGATTGCCGTGTCCTTCCCGGTGATGAAATAGAGCACGCGCTCCTTGGGGTTGATGACGATCGTCCCCGGAGCCTCGTTGCTGGTATAGGCGACCGTCTGGCGCTGGTATTGCACCGGCACGCGGTCGGTCGGGATTGCAGGAAGCTGAAAATTGCCATCCGCGCGGGCGGCGTAGGCGCCCTGGAAGAGTTTCGGCTGCGGCGCCGGATCCTCCACCTTCGAGTTCACCATGGCTGCGTCCGGCACGCAGCCTCCCAGCATACCCGCCGCGAGAACCGCGACCGCAAGCTTCCGTCCGATCAGATCCATTCCGCTGTCCTGCCCCGCGCCAGCCCTTCTGGCCGGCTGTCTAAAGGATGAAAGTAAACGACTCGGGCGCAATGGTCAAAGCCGGACCGGGCAATGCAACAATGGCAGACCTTTTACTGCCACAGAATCGCAGGAATGCGCCTGCCGATTGCTCGCCCTGAAGGAGATCCGAGGAGGTCGCCGCCCTGCGCCGGAAGCCGATGCTTCCGCCTGAAGTCGCATCCGACCGGCGCGGGAGATTCGATGTTACCGATGCCGGCCCCTCCGCTGCCGTGTCGCCGTCAGGTCACGGCGGCGCGGCGCCTGTATTCCTCGCGGTCCCAGAGCCGCCCCTCCATCACCTCGGCCAGGATCTCCGCGGCCCGGCTCACCTCGGAGGGGCCGATGTAGAGAGGGGTGAAGCCGAAGCGGAGGATGTCGGGGGCACGGAAGTCGCCGACCACGCCGCGGGCGATCAGCGCCTGCATGATCGCGTAGCCCTCGGGATGGCGGAAGCTGACCTGCGAGCCGCGCCGGGCATGCTCGCGGGGCGTGGCGAGGGCGAGATCGGGACAGCACGCCTCGACCTCGGCGATGAACCGGTCGGTGAGATCCAGCGACCGCGCCCGCAGATCGGTCATCGAGACACTCTCCCAGACGTCAAGCGCCGCGTCCAGCGCCGCCATCTGGAGCACCGGCGGCGTGCCGACGCGCATCCGCTCGATGCCGCGGCCCGGCCTGTAGCCGAGATCGAAGGCGAAGGGGGCCTCGTGCCCGAGCCAGCCGGACAGGGCCGGCACCGCGCGCTCGCCGTGGCGGGGGGCGACATAGATGAAGGCGGGGCCGCCCGGACCCGAGTTCAGATACTTGTAGGTGCAGCCCACCGCGAAATCGGCACCTTCCTCGGCCAGGCGGACGGGCAGGGCGCCTGCCGAATGGGCGAGGTCCCAGATCGCCAGCGCCCCCGCCTCATGTGCGCGGGCCGTGATGGCGGCCATGTCGTGACGGCGGCCGGTGCGGTAGTCGACCTCCGTCACCATGACGGCGGCCACGCTTTCGTCGATCGCGCCCTCGACCTCCTCGGGGGCGACCAGACGCAGTTCGCGGTTGCCGAGCATCCGGCAGAGCCCCTCGGCCATGTAGAGGTCCGAGGGGAAGTTGCCGCTGTCCGACAGGATCACCCGCCGGCCGGGCCGCATCTGGCAGGCCGCGGCCAGAGCCTGGAAGACCTTGATCGAGAGGGTGTCCCCCAGCACGACCGTTCCGGGTCCGGCGCCGATCAGGGCACCGATCCGGTCGCCGAGCCGCCGAGGCATTTCCATCCAGCCGGCGCGGTTCCAGCCGGTCACCAGCATCTCGCCCCACTCTTCGGTCACGCAGGCGGCAACGCGCGCCGCGGCGGCCCGTGGCAGCGGCCCGAGCGAGTTGCCGTCGAGGTAGATCACCCCCTCGGGCAGGTCGAACATGGCCCGTGTCGCCTCGAAATCCGTCATGCGCCTCTCCTCTTCCTGCTGCAGCGGAGGTAGCGGCAAATCGCGCGGGGCCGCAAGGCGGCTGGGCACTTTGCGGCGGCGGCGGGGCATGGCATGAGGGGCGCGACCAGAGGAAGGACCCGATGAAGCATCTCGATCTGCCGCCGTTCTGGCTTCTTCTCTTCGTGATCCTCGCGCTGGCACTCGATTGGCTGGTGCCGCTCGGCGTCTTCGGGCTGCCGGGGCGCGTCGCAGGCGTGGGGCTCTGCCTCGCGGGCCTCGTGATCTCGGCCATGGCCGCACGGAAGATGCGGCGCGCCGCCACGACGGTCATGCCGCATCGGATGCCGACCGCGCTCGTGACCGACGGCATCTTTGCCCGGAGCCGGAACCCGATCTACCTTGCCGACGTGATGATCCTTCTTGGCGTGCTGCTCTGGATCGACGCGCCGCTCGGCCTGCCGCTGGTGGCGGGCTACATGTGGGTGCTGACGCGGCGCTTCATCGAGCCGGAAGAGGCGCGTCTGCGCCTCGCCTTCGGCGACGCCTACGAGGAGTGGACACGGCGCACGCGGCGCTGGCTGTGACGCCGCGGCAACGCGCCTACTGGATGAATCCTGCAACTTGCTGCAAGGCGGCATCCGTCTTGCGTAATTTTCTTGCGCAATGTTAAACAGGCGGTCCGGCGAACGCCAGCCGGAGCCGCGAACAGGGGGATAATCGGTGAAGATCGGAGCACCCAGAGAGATATTCGAGGGCGAGGCCCGCGTCGCCATGACGCCGGATTCGGCCCTACAGCTTCAGAAGCTCGGGCATCACTGCGTGATCGAGACCGGCGCCGGCATCAAGGCGGGCTTCTCCGATGAAGCCTATGCCGCCGCGGGCGTCGAGGTCCTGCCCTCGGCCCGCGCCGTATTCGACGCCGCGGACATCGTGGTGAAGGTGCGGGGTCCCGAGCGGTCCGAGGCCGAGATGCTGCGCAGCGGGCAGACGCTCATCTCGTTCTTCTGGCCGGCACAGAACGCCGAGCTTCTCGAACTCTGCAAGGACCGGGGTGCCACCGTCGTCGCGATGGACATGGTGCCGCGAATCTCCCGCGCACAGAAGATGGACGCCCTGTCCTCGACGGCCAACATCGCAGGCTACCGCGCGGTCATCGAGGCCGGCAACAACTTCGGCCGGTTCTTCACCGGCCAGGTGACGGCCGCGGGCAAGGTTCCGCCGGCCAAGGTGCTCGTGGTGGGCGCGGGCGTGGCGGGTCTGGCCGCCATCGGCACCGCGACCTCGCTGGGCGCAATCACCTACGCCTTCGACGTTCGCCCCGAGGTGGCCGAGCAGATCGAGTCGATGGGCGCCGAATTCGTCTTCCTTGACTTCGAGGAGGCGCAGGACGGTGCGGCTACCGGCGGCTATGCGGCTCCCTCCTCCCCCGAGTTCCGCGAGAAGCAGCTCGAGAAGTTCCGCGAACTCGCCCCCGACATGGACATCGTGATCACCACGGCCCTGATCCCCGGCCGCCCGGCTCCGAAGCTCTGGACCGAGGACATGGTCAAGGCGATGAAGCGCGGCTCGGTGATCGTGGACCTCGCGGCCGAGCGCGGCGGCAACTGCGAACTGACCGTGCCCGACGAGAAGATCGTGACGCCGAACGGCGTGACCATCGTGGGTTACACCGACTTCCCCAGCCGGATGGCGGCGCAGGCCTCGACGCTTTATGCGACCAACATCCGCCACATGCTGACGGACCTCACGCCGAAGAAGGACGGCGTGATCGACCACAACATGGAGGATGACGTCATCCGCGGCGCGACCGTGACGCACGCGGGCGAGATCACCTTCCCGCCGCCGCCGCCGAAGGTCGCCGCCATCGCCGCGGCCAGGCCACGCGAGAAGGTCAAGGAGCTGACGCCCGAGGAGAAGCGTGCCGCCGAGCGCGCGGCCTTCCGCAAGCAGACGATCAGCCAGGTCGCGATGCTGGCCATCGGCACCGCGCTGCTCATGTTCGTGGGCAACTACGCGCCGGCCTCGTTCATGGCGCATTTCATCGTCTTCGCGCTGGCGTGCTTCGTGGGCTTCCAGGTGATCTGGAACGTCTCGCACTCGCTGCACACGCCGCTGATGGCCGTCACCAACGCGATCTCGGGCATCGTGATCCTCGGTGCATTGCTGCAGATCGGCTCGGGCAACTGGCTCGTGGTGATCCTCGCGGCGATCTCGGTCCTGATCGCCTCGATCAACATCGTCGGCGGCTTCCTGGTCACGCGCCGGATGCTTGCCATGTTCCAGAAGTCGTAAGGAGGCCCCGATGAGCATCGGACTGACATCCGCCGCCTACATCGCCGCGGCCATCCTCTTCATCCTCTCGCTCGGCGGCCTTTCGGGGCAGGAGAGCGCGAAGCGCGCCGTGTGGTATGGCATCGTCGGCATGGCGCTGGCCGTGGGCGCCACCGTCTTCGGGCCGGGCGTAGGCCATTACATCGTGATCGCGGTCATGGTGCTCGCGGGCGCCATCGCAGGCGCCTACGTCGCCAAGAAGGTCGAGATGACCGAGATGCCGCAGCTTGTCGCGGCGCTCCATTCCTTCGTCGGCCTTGCCGCGGTCTTCATCGGCCTCAATGCCCAGTTCGAGCTGGCCTCGGTCGTGAACATGCAGCAGGCAGGCGCCGACACCTCGGTTCTCGCAGGCTTCGCCGAAGTGCTGGCCCACAAGACCCCGGTCGAGATCCTGATCCTGAAGGTCGAGGTCTTCCTCGGCATCTTCATCGGGGCCGTCACCTTCACCGGCTCTGTCGTGGCCTTCGGCAAGCTTGCGGGCAAGATCGACGGCAAGCCTGCGAAGCTGCCCGGCGGTCACCTGATCAACGCGGCGACCATCGTGGCCTCGGTGGCGCTGCTCGTGGTCTACTTCAACGCGCCGGCCGGAACCGCGGTCTGGACGCTCCTGCTGATGACGCTGATCGCGGGCTTCCTCGGCTGGCACCTGATCATGGGGATCGGCGGCGCCGACATGCCCGTGGTTGTCTCGATGCTGAACAGCTACTCGGGCTGGGCCGCGGCCGCCATCGGCTTCACGCTGGGCAACGACCTCTTGATCGTGACCGGCGCTCTGGTCGGTTCCTCGGGTGCGATCCTGAGCTACATCATGTGCAAGGCGATGAACCGCTCGTTCATCTCGGTGATCCTCGGCGGCTTCGGCGGCACGGCCGGTCCCGCGCAGGAGATCGCGGGAGAGATGATCGCCATCGACGCCGAAAGCGTGGCGGACGCGCTGAACGACGCCGAAAGCGTCATCATCGTTCCCGGCTACGGCATGGCTGTGGCGCAGGCGCAGGGCTCGGTCTCGGAACTGACCCGCAAGCTGCGGGCCCGCGGCAAGGAAGTGCGCTTCGCCATCCACCCGGTCGCGGGACGCCTGCCGGGCCACATGAACGTGCTGCTGGCCGAGGCGAAGGTGCCCTACGACATCGTGATGGAGATGGACGAGATCAACGAGGACTTCCCCTCGACCGACGTCGCCATCGTCATCGGCTCGAACGACATCGTGAACCCGGCGGCGCAGGAGGATCCGAACTCGCCCATCGCCGGGATGCCGGTGCTCGAGGTCTGGAAGGCCAAGCAGGTGTTCGTTTCGAAGCGCGGGCAGGGCACCGGCTATTCCGGCATCGAGAACCCGCTGTTCTACAAGGAGAACACGCGGATGTTCTACGGCGACGCCAAGAAGAGCCTCGACGCACTCCTGCCGCTGATCGAGTGACCGGGCGTTCCGTCCATCCGCGCGCGTCCCGCCCCGGCGGGGCGCGCGTTGCATTCGGGCCGCGCCCTGTGGGGCGGGTGTGGTGACACCCACAGCCGAGGCAATGCGCCAGGCGCCGGGCGCCGGGTGCGGCGGGCCCGGATGCCGGGCCCCGACGCTTATGCTGCCGCACCCCGTGACGCTGCGGCCCCTTCCGTCCCGGCCCGTCTCCGCCTAGCTTCTGCACGCCGACCGACCGGAGTCTGTCATGCCCCCCGTTGCCGACCATCCGTTGCGCTATGCGCTTGCGAACGAGTTGCACGCGCGTCCCTATCCCGCGCCCTCGGCGCCCTGCCATGTCGTCTTCATGGCCTTCAAGGAGCCGGTGGATGCCGCGAACCGGGACCGGCAGCGCGACCGCGCCCATCTTCTCGACATCCTCGACCGCAATGGCACGGCCCATCCCCCGCCCGAGGCCACGCATTTCTCGGCGCCCATCGGCCGGGCGGAACTGCGCTGGGAAAGCCATACCGAATTCGTGACCTACACGGCCTTCGTGCCGGGCCTGCACGAGCGGCCCTTCGATCCGGCCAAGGCTGAGGTCTTCCCCGAGGACTGGATCGGCTGCGCGCCCGGCCGCCGCCTCGTCTCGGCGCTGATCCGCATCGAGGAGATGCCCAGCAAAGAGGGCGAGGCGCTCGAGAGGCTGGAGGACTGGTTCGTGCCCGACAGCCTCGCCTGTTCGCGCATCGTGGATGGCGCGGCGGTGGTGGCGGGCGATTTCCGCATCGATCCGGCGGGACACATGCGCTTCGCCGTCTTCGTGAAGCCGGGCACCGGAGCGCGCCGGATCGGCCGGATCGTGACGCGCCTCTGCGAGATCGAGACCTACCGCGCCATGTCCATGCTGGGCCTGATGCGCGCGCGGACGCTGAACGGCCGGATGAACACGCTGGATCCGAAGCTCTCCGCGCTGGTCTCCGGGCTCGACGAGATCGAGCATTCGCCGGATGAGGCGCTGCACGAATTGCTGAAGATCAACGCCGAGCTCGAAAGTCTCGCGGTGCAGTTCACCTTCCGCTTCGGGGCGACGGCTGCCTACGAGGCCATCGTGCACGACCGGGTACAGGCGCTGCGCGAACAGCGCATCAGCGGTCGCCAGACCTTCGCTGAGTTCATGGCCCGGCGCTACGACCCCGCGATGCGGACGGTGAAATCGGCCGAAGGGCGGCTGCGCTCGATGGCCGAGCGGGCGCAGCGGGCGGCCGAGCTTCTGCGCACCCGCGTCGACGTGGAGCGTTCGGCGCAGAACCAGAAGCTGCTCGAGAGCATGGATCGGCGCGCGGACCTGCAGCTTCGCCTGCAGCGGACGGTCGAGGGGCTCTCGGTGGTGGCGATCAGCTATTACGCGGTGAGCCTCGCGGCCTATGCCGTCTATCCGCTGACCGAACCCTTCGGGATCAGCAAGGGGATGGCCACGGCGGTGCTGACACCGGTGGTGGTGCTGGTGGTCTGGCTCGCGCTGCGGCGGATCCAGCGCAAGATGCACTGAGGGCGCGCCCTGGTCGCCGGCGCCGGGGGTTTCACACCCCCGGACCCCCGTGGGATATTTGGACAAGAGTGAGAGAAGGGTGCGGGGCTTGACCTCGGCTGCGGGCAGGGCCACGCTCGGCCTTTCAGCAGGAGACCCCCATGCCCAGCCCGCTCACGCCGCGCCAGATCCTCGAGCATCTGGTGGCCTTTCCCACGGTGAGCCGGGACAGCAACCTGGCACTCGTGGATTGGGTCGAGGAGTTCCTCGAGGATCGCGGCATCACAGCCCACCGCGTCTGGAACGAGGACCGGACAAAGGCCGCGCTTTATGCCCATGTGGGACCGGAGGTCGAGGGCGCGGTGGTGCTGTCGGGCCATACCGACGTTGTGCCGGTCGAGGGACAGGACTGGACCTCGGACCCCTGGACCGTGACGGAGCGGGACGGCCGGCTCCATGGGCGCGGCACCTGCGACATGAAGGGGTTCGACGCGCTGGCGCTGGGCGCGCTGGCCCTAGCGCAGGAGCAGGGCGTCAGTCGGCCCCTGCAGCTCGCGCTGTCCTTCGACGAGGAGGTGGGGTGCCTCGGCGCGCCCGCGATGATCGCCGAGATGGCGCGCTGCCTGCCCAAGGGCCGGGCAGTGATCGTGGGCGAGCCGTCGCGGATGCGCGTCGTCACCGGTCACAAGGGAGGGGGCGGGGTTCTCTGCCATGTCAGGGGGCACGAGGTTCATTCCTCGATCATGCACCGGGGCGTCAACGCCATCATGTCGGCGGCCCGCCTGATCGAATGGGCCAACCGGCGCAACGCCGAAAGCGCAGAGGCCACGCCCTCCGACGTGGCGTCCCTCTTCGATCCGCCCTGGACGACGGTGCATGTCGGCACGATCCGGGGCGGGACGGCAGGCAACATCACCGCCCGCGACTGCCGCTTCGACGTGGGGTTCCGTGCGGTGCCCGGCGAGACGGTCGAGGATTGGGTGACCGCCTTCGAGGCCGAGGCGCGCGAGGTCGAGGCCGGGATGAAGGCGATCCACCCGGCGGCCGGTGTCACCATCGGCCGGCTCTTCGCCTATCCGCCGCTCCGCCCCGAGGCGGAGGGTGAAGCCGAGGCGCTGGCGCGGCGGCTGACGGGGGACAACGGCGAGATGGTCGTGAGCTATGGCACCGAGGCGGGGCAGTTCCAGACGGCGGGCTACTCTGCCGTGGTCTGCGGGCCGGGCGATATCGCCCAGGCGCATCAGCCCGACGAATATCTCGAGATCTCGCAGTTCGAGGAGGGCTGGGGCTTCATGCAGCGTCTCGTCGCGGATCTCGCGAGATGATGCATTTCCCGATCTCGGCGGCCTCGCCGGTGCGGTTCACCGGGCCGCTCCCGACGGGCTGCGACGTCGTGGTGATCGGCGGCGGCATCATCGGGGTGATGACGGCGTGGTATCTGGCCGAGCGCGGGCTCCGGGTTGTCCTCTGCGAGAAAGGCCGGGTGGCGGGAGAACAGTCCAGCCGCAACTGGGGCTGGATCCGCCAGCAGGGCCGCGACCCGGCCGAGCTGCCGATCATGGTCGAGAGCCTGCGGCTCTGGCAGGGGCTGGCGCAGAGCCTCAGCAATCCCTTCGCCTTCCGGCAGACCGGCGTGCTCTACCTCGCCAACCGCGAGGAGTCGCTCGCGAATTACGAGGACTGGCTGCCGCATGCGCGGGCCCATGGCGTGGACAGCCGGATGATGTCGCGGCGCGACCTCGGCGACCGATGGCCGGGGGCCGCGGACCGGTGGGCGGGCGGTCTCTTCACCGCCTCGGACGCGCAGGCGGAGCCCTGGCTCGCGGTGCCCGCCCTGGCCGCCGGGGCGGTGGAGCGGGGCGTCACGATCCTCGAGGATTGCGCCGTCCGGGCGCTCGATCTCGAAGGCGGTCGCGTCGCGGGGGTCACGACCGAGCGCGGGCGCATCCGGGCGCCGGAAGTGGTGCTGGCGGGGGGCGCCTGGTCCGCGCTCTTTGCGCGAGCTCATGGTGTGAACCTGCCGCAGCTTGCAGTGCTCGCCTCGGTCGCGCAGACCGAGCCGATGCCCGAGGTCCATCCCGGCGCCGTGGCCGACGACGAGTTTGCATTTCGGCGGCGCGAGGATGGCGGCTACACGATCGCCGGCGGGTCGGAGCACGACTTCTTCATCGGACCGGACGCCTTCCGCCATGCCCTGAAATACCGCAAGGCGGTGAAGAAGGATTTCCTCAATACCCACTACCGCTGGCTTGCCCCGCGCGACTATCCCGATGCGTGGAACACGCCACGCACCTGGTCCAAGGGTGCCCCGACCCCGTTCGAGGCGATGCGTGTGCTCGACCCTTCCCCGAACCTCGCCACCCTGTCGCGTGCGGCCGCAGCCTTCGGGCGCGCCTTTCCGGGCGTGGGCCGGCCCCGGATCCGCACGACCTGGGCCGGGATGATCGACACGATGCCGGACGTGGTGCCCGTGATCGACCGGGCGCCGACGCTGCCGGGGCTGACGATCGCCACGGGAATGAGCGGGCACGGATTCGGGATCGGGCCGGGCGTCGGCCGGATCGTGGCCGATCTGGTGGCGGGCCACGACGTGGGCCATGACCTGGAGCGCTTCCGCCTCTCGCGCTTCACGGACGGATCCGAGATCGTGCTCGGCCCCTCGCTCTGAAGCCCGGCCTGCCTCAGCCGCCGGTGTGGCTCATGTGGCGCGACATCTGGCCCGAGACCGCCCGGCGCGAATAGTCGAAATCGTGGCCCCTGGGCTTGCGCGAGACGGCGGCCCGGATGGCCTCTTCCAGCACGGCATCCTCGGACGACCGGCGCAGAGGTGCGCGCAGGTCGGCGCGGTCTTCCTGGCCCAGGCACATGAAAAGCTCGCCGGTGCAGGTCAGTCGCACGCGATTGCAGCTTTCGCAGAAATTGTGGCTCAGAGGCGTGATGAAGCCGATCCGCTGCCCGGTCTGCGCGAGGCGGACATAACGAGCGGGCCCGCCCGTGCGATCGGCGAGTTCGATCAGCGAGAAGCGCTCGGAGAGGCGGGTGCGCAGGTCCTCGAGCGACCAGTACTGGTCAAGCCTCAGGTCCTCGCCCATCTCGCCCATCGGCATGACCTCGATGAAGGTCAGGTCGTGGCCTTCGCTGCCGCACCAGTCCACGAGCCGGAAGAGCTCGTCCTCGTTGAAGCCGCGCAGCGCGACCGTGTTGATCTTGACCCTGAGCCCTGCCGCACGGGCCGCGCGGATCCCGTCGAGCACCTGTGGCAGCCGGCCCCAGCGCGTCACCCGCGCGAACTTGTCGGGATCGAGCGTGTCGAGCGAGACATTCACCCGGCGCACGCCGCACTCGGCGAGTTCCTCGGCGTGGCGGGTGAGCTGCGAGCCGTTGGTGGTGAGCGTCAGTTCCCTGAGCGCGCCGGTGCCGAGATGCCGCGACATGGCGCGGAAGAAGGTCATGATCCCGCGCCGCACCAGAGGCTCTCCGCCCGTCACCCGAAGCTTCTCGACCCCCATCCGCACGAAGGCGGAGCAGAGCCGGTCGAGCTCTTCCAGCGTCAGCAGATCGGCCTTCGGCAGGAAGGTCATGTGCTCTGCCATGCAGTAGGTGCAGCGGAAGTCGCAGCGATCGGTGACCGAGACCCGCAGATAGGATATCGCGCGGGCGAAGGGGTCGATCAGTGCCGGTGTTTCGGGCGCCATGGTCATGTCTCGGAAAATAGGGCTGCGACACCGTGTCCACAAGCGCGTCCTGCAGCGGTTGACGCCCCTCGAGGCCAGACTATCGTCGTAACGCATGAAATCCTTCGGTCTCGCCGCCACCGCCTGCCTGCTTCTCCTCGCCTGCAATCCCGCGAGGGAGGCCGCAGCGCCCCCCGTCGCGCCGCCGCCGGCGCCGATGGCGCGCCCGATCCCGGGCGGGCAGGGAATCGGCGCCGAGAGTTACGACCGGGCGACCGAGGCCGACCGTCGTGCCGCGCTCGCCCCTCAGCCGGTCGGCGCGGCGCTGGGCAAGGTGACGGTCGCCCTTGGCGCGCCGACGGAGCCCGGCTTCTGGCTGAGGTCCGCGCTGGTGAGCGGAGAGCAGCCCGGTCGCGTCGAGGTGGAAGGCGGGCGGTCGGTTGCCGTCACGCTGCGTCCGGGTGAGGGCGCGGCGCAGCTCTCGCTATCGGCCTTTCGCGCACTTGGACTCGGGTTGACCGATCTGCCCGTGGTGACGGTTTACGGCGGCTGACGGCCCGGCCGGAGAGGTCTCTGCGCCCGTCCGGATGGTGGAACGGATCGGCGGGGATGTCGGTCCGCAGGCCCGGCCCCCTTCCGCACGCGGCGCCCCCGCGGCGTGATCGGATGCGGCGCAGCAAGCATGATGCCTCAACGCTGCGCAGACCGTAAAATGTGCCCGCGCGAGTCGGCTTTTTCTTCTTGTCTGCCGTTCCAGCTGACAACGTCGGGAAGCAAAGGAGGATCATTGCATGCTCGACGCGGTCATCGACTTCCTGAACACCATCTTCTGGCAATACGTGCTGATCTACGGGCTTCTCGCCGTGGGGCTCTTCTTCAGCGTGCGGCTGAGGTTCCAGCAGGTTCTCCGATTCGGCGAGATGTTCCGGGTGATCTTCTCGGCCCCCGCTACCGACCGCGAGGGCATCTCTCCCTTCGCGGCGCTCTGCACCTCGCTCGCCTCGCGGGTGGGCACGGGCAACATCGCCGGCGTCGCTGTCGCGCTGAACCTCGGCGGGCCGGGGGCGATCTTCTGGATGTGGATGGTGGCCTTCGTGGGCATGGCCACGGCCTATGCCGAGTCCACGCTTGCCCAACTCTATAAGGTGCACGAGGTCGAGGACGGCTCCACCGGCATCTACCGCGGCGGTCCCGCCTTCTACATCGCGCGCGGCCTCGGGATGCCGTGGCTCGGCGCGATCTTCTCGGTCTGCCTGATCATTTCCTTCGGGCTCGTCTTCAACGCGGTCCAGGCCAATTCCATCGCGGATGCGATGGCGGGCGCCTTCGGCCTGCCGAAGCTGGTCACGGGGCTGGTGCTGGCGGCGCTGACTGCGGTGGTCATCTTCGGCGGCATCCGCAAGATCGCAACGGTGGCCGAATACGTCGTGCCGTTCATGGCGGGTGTCTACCTGCTGGTGGCTCTTTTCGTGCTGGTGACGAACCTGTCTGAGGTGCCGGGAATGCTCGGCCACATCGTCTCGAATGCCTTCGGCTTCGGCGAGATGGCAGGCGGCGTCGCGGGCTCGATGATGGCCGCGATGATGAACGGCGTCCGGCGGGGCCTGTTCTCGAACGAGGCCGGCATGGGCTCTGCCCCGAACATCGCCGCCGCGGCGACGCCCATGCCGCATCACCCCTCGAGCCAGGGATTTGTCCAGGCGCTTGGTGTCTTCATCGACACGATCGTCGTCTGCACCTGCACCGCCTTCATGATCCTCCTGTCCGGCGCCTACGTGCCGGGGGGCGAGTTGACGGGCACCCAGCTGACCCAGGCGGCGCTTGCCGAGCAGGTGGGGGCGGTCGGGCCATCCTTCGTCGCGGTGGCGATCTTCTTCTTCGCCTTCACCTCGATCATCGGGAACTATGCCTATTCCGAGATGGCGATGAGCTTCCTCGGCCTCGGCAACCGGACGGGCTTCATGGTGCTCCGGGTGATCGTGGTCGCCATGGTGATCTGGGGCGCGCTTCAGGCGGTGGCGACGGTCTTCAACCTGGCCGATGCCTCGATGGGGTTGATGGCCTCGATCAACCTTGTGGCCATCGTGGCGCTGTCGGGCACGGTCGTGGCGCTGACGCAGCACTACTTCGAGGAGCGGCGGAAGGGGCTGGAGCCGCGCTTCCACCTCTCGGAGCATCCCGAGATCGGCCGGGGTGCCGAGGCGGACATCTGGAAGTGAGCAGGCCCGCCCTGAGACGGGCTCAGAACCGGTCGAGCGGCAGCTTCAGGTAGTGCCGTCCGTCCTCTTCTGCGGGAGGCAGCCGGCCGCCGCGCAGGTTGATCTGCAGCGCCGCGAGCATCCGGTCTGGAAGCGCGAGGGTCTCGTCCCGCGCCTTGCGCTTCCCGAGCCACTCCTCGCGGTCGGTTCCATCGCGGACGTGGATGTTGCGGTCCCTGTGCTCGGCGACCGTCCCCTCCCAGCGGGGCTCCTCGCGCTCGTCGGTGCCGTAGTCGTGGCCGACGAAGAGGCGCGTGTCGGGCGGCAGGGCGAGGATTTGCTGGATCGAGTCCCAGAGCCGCGCGGCATCTCCGCCGGGAAAATCCGCGCGGGCGGTTCCCGCGTCCGGCTGCATCAGCGTGTCATGGGTGAAGGCTGCGTCGCCGCAGACATAGGTGACGGAGCCGAGCGTATGGCCGGGCGAGAGCATCACGCGCATCTCGAGATTGCCGATGCTCAGGCGTTCGCCGGGCTCGAGCAAACGGTCGAAGTCGTTCTCGGGCGCGAATGCCCCGGGGAGGTTGTAGATCGTCTCCCAGATCGCCGCGATCTCGCGGACCTTGGCGCCGATGGCGGTCGGGGCGCCAGTGGCTGCCTTCAGCCGGGCCGAGGCCATGACGTGATCGGCGTGGGGATGCGTGTCGAGCACCCAGCACACCGCCAGCCGCTCGCGCTCCACAAGGTCGAGCACCTGATCCATGCTGCGCGTCGAAAGCCGCCAGTGCTTGGGATCGAGGTTCAGCACCACGTCGATCAGCGCCGCCTGCCTGCTTTCCGGATCGGCGCAGACGTACTGGATCGAGCCGGTGTCGGGCTCGTAGATGCCCCAGACGTCGGGACTGCCGGCTCCGCTGGACGGAGAATGGCGCAGGACAGGTTGTTCGAGAGGTGGTCGGGTCACAATCAGGCTCCTCGTCATGGTCGGCGCCCAGGAACGTGAGGGCGAGATGCGGCGGCGCCGCGCTGGCTCAGGGCGGTGCGCCGTCCTCTTCCCGTCGTCCCATGGGGCCGGTGTCTTTCCGGAACGCGCCGGAGCTGCGGCGGGTCCGGCCGCAGCCGCAGGACCCGGCGTCAGGCGGGGCGCCGCGCCACCTCGTGCAGCCGGGCGGCTCGTTGCGCAGGAATGCTTTGGCGTAGCGTCCGCGCCACGGTATGGAAGTGCAATTCCCATCAAGGAGCCCCGTGCATGTCTCTGAACGACGATCCCGACTTCTGGGCCGCGGCCGACCGCCATCTGACCCGCTACGGGCCGAGCTTCGAGAGACTGATCATCGAGCGCGCCGAGGGCAGCTACGTCTATGATGCGGACGGCCGTGGGATCCTCGATTTCACTTCGGGGCAGATGAGCGGTGTGCTCGGGCACGGACATCCGGACATCCTCGCGACGGTGGACCGGCAGATGAAGGCGGTTGCGCATCTCTTCAGCGGGATGCTGACGCGCCCGGTGGTGGATCTGGCCACCCGGCTTGCCGAAGTGGCCCCCGGCCTCGACCGGGTGCAGCTGCTGACGACTGGCGCGGAGTCGAACGAGGCTGCGATCCGCATGGCCAAGCTCGTGACCGGCGGGCACGAGATCGTGGCTTTTGCCCAGAGCTGGCACGGGATGACCGGCGCCGCCGCCTCGGCCACCTACAGCGCCGGGCGCCGCGGCTACGGGCCAGCGGCGGCCGGGGCCTTTGCCATCCCCGCGCCCAACGCCTACCGCCCGCGCTTCACGCGGCCGGACGGGTCGAACGACTGGCAGACCGAGCTTGACGATGCCTTCGAACTCGTGGACCGCCAATCCACCGGCGGACTTGCCGCCTTCATCGCCGAGCCGATCCTCTCGAGCGGAGGCATCCTCGAACTTCCTCCGGGCTACCTCGCCGCGCTGAAGCGCAAATGCGAGGAGCGGGGCATGCTGCTCATCCTCGACGAGGCGCAGACCGGCGTCGGCCGGACCGGCCAGATGTTCGCCTTCCAGCGCGACGGCGTGACGCCTGACATCCTGACGCTCTCGAAGACGCTCGGAGCGGGACTGCCGCTGGCCGCGGTGCTGACGACGTCCGAGATCGAGGCGCGGGCGCATGAGCGCGGCTACCTCTTCTACACAACCCACACTTCGGATCCGCTGCCCGCCGCCGTGGGGCTGACGGTGCTGGACGTGGTGGCACGGGACGGTCTGGCTGCACGCGCGACCGAGCGCGGGGCGCGGCTGATGGAGGGGCTGCGGATGCTCCAGCAGCGCTTCGACTGCGTGGGCGACGTGCGGGGCAGGGGCCTTCTCCTCGGGCTCGAGATCGTCACCGACCGGCAGAGCAAGGCTCCCGGCTTCGACCTCGGCGCGCGGATCATGGAGGAGGCGATGCGGCTGGGGCTCAGCATGAACATCGTGAAGCTTCCGGGGATGGGCGGCGTTTTCCGCATCGCGCCTCCGCTCACGATCTCGGAGGAGGAGGTGGATCGCGGGATCGAGATCCTGACCTCCGCCATCGAGGGTTCGCTGCGGACCCGCAGCGCCGCCTGACAAGCGCGAAACGGCGGCCCGCGTGGGACGCGGATCCCCACCTCTGACCCGGAAGGGCAGAGGTGGGGATCCGAGAAGCGCGAATGTAATCGGCGGGTCGAGATGCCCCGCCGAGGGCCGTGCGCGGGGCCGGGCGTACCCGCGGAGACAGAGGCCCGGGTGCCGAGGAACAGTTGCGCGCGCGCGGCGTTGTCAGCCACGCAGAAGCGGATGCCGCTGAAAGGCCGCGCCATGCCTGCCTTCCGCGACGCAGGAGCTTCATGTCACGACCCGTCAGCCTCGCATCCGTCGCCACCGCCGTCCCGCCCCATCGAATATCCCAGCGCGAGGTTGCCGAGGCGGCGCATCGCGGTTTCTCGCGCCGCTATGACGACTACGGGCGGCTCGCCAAGGTGTTTGAAACCTCGGGCATCCGGACGCGCCATCTCGCGCGGCCGGTCGAGTGGTATCTGCAGCCGCTCGGCTGGCAGCAGCGCAACAGCGCCTATCTGGAAGCCGCCACCGCGCTCTTTTCGGAGGCCGCCACGGGTGCGCTCGAGCGAGCGGGCGTCTCGGCCGGGGAGGTCGATGCCGTCGTCACCGTCTCCTCGACCGGAGTGGCGACCCCGAGCCTCGACGCGCGTGTCGCCGATGCGATGGGGTTCCGTTGCGACGTCGAGCGGGTACCCGTCTTTGGCCTCGGATGCGCAGGCGGCGTCACCGGGCTCGCGATCGGGGGGCGGCTGGCAGCGGCGCGCCCGGGCAGCCGCGTGCTCGTCGTGGCGGTGGAACTGTGCTCCCTGTCGTTTCGTCTCGACAAGCTCACCAAGGAGAACATCGTGGCGACCGCGCTCTTCGCGGACGGTGCCTCCGCCTGCCTGCTGCGCGGATGCGAGGGCGAGCTTTCGGTCGAGATGTCGGGACAGCACACCTGGCGCGACACGCTCGACATCATGGGGTGGAGCGTGGACGACGAAGGGCTCGGCGTGATCTTCGACCGGGCGATCCCTCCCTTCGCCGAAGCCCATGTGGCGGGTGCGGTGGAGGCGATCCTCGGCCGCGCGGGGCTCGGGCGCGAGGACGTCGGCCGGTTCGCCTGCCATCCGGGGGGTGCCAAGGTCATCACCGCGCTCGAACGCGCCCTGTCCATCGAGCAGGGAACGCTCGACCACGAGCGCGACGTTCTGGCCGAGCACGGCAACATGTCCGCGCCGACCGCGCTCTTCGTGCTCGAGCGCGTGCTGCGCGATAAGCCGCCCTCGCGGGTCCTGCTGACCGCGATGGGCCCGGGCTTCACGGCCAGCTGTCTTTCGCTGCGGGCAGCGGCATGACAGCCGCGGCGCTGCTGCTCGCCTTCGTGACGGCCGAGCGGCTGGCCGAGTTGTGGCTGGCCCGGCGCAACACCGCGCGTCTGCTGGAGCGGGGCGCCCACGAGGTCGCGGCCGGACATTATCCGCTGATCGTGGCCCTGCATGCCGCGTGGCTGGGCGGGCTTTGGCTGCTGGGCGCGGGACATGCGCTCGTCCCGGGTTGGGTCGCCGTCTTCGCGCTTCTGCAGGCCGGGCGTCTCTGGGTGCTCGCGACCCTCGGGCCGCGCTGGACGACCCGCATCATCGTGCTTCCCTCGGAGCCGCTGGTGGTGCGCGGACCCTATCGCTTCCTGTCCCATCCCAACTACCTCGTCGTCGTGGGCGAGATTGCCGTCCTTCCGCTCTGCCTCGGGATGCCGGGCTTCGCGCTCGTCTTCAGCCTGCTCAACGCCGCTGTCCTCGCGATCCGCATCCGCGCCGAGGGCGGCGCGCTCCGCTCGGCGCATCATGCCCGCTCCTGAGCGGCCCACGGCTGGCCTTGCCACCTGGGCCGGCTTCGCCGCGATGTGCATCGGCATGTTCATGGCGATCCTCGACGTTCAGATCGTCGCCACCTCGCTGCCCGAGATCCAGCGCGCACTCGGCATTGCGCCGGACCGGATGAGCTGGGTCCAGACGGCCTATCTGATCGCCGAGGTCATCGCCATCCCGCTCACGGGGGCGCTGACGCGCATCCTGACGATGCGATGGCTGTTCGTGACAGCCACCTCGATCTTCACCCTCGCCTCTGCAGGCTGCGCCGCAAGCGACAGCTTCGGATCTCTGGTGGCGTGGCGGGTGCTTCAGGGCTTTGCGGGCGGCACGCTGATCCCGGCGGTCTTCGCCGCCGTCTTCCTGCTGTTTCCGCCCGCCCGCCAAGGGCTCGCCACGACGCTGGCCGGTGTCCTCGCCGTGCTCGCGCCGACCGTTGGGCCCGTCGTGGGCGGCTGGATCACTGAGACCTATTCCTGGCACTGGCTGTTCCTGATCAACCTGGCGCCGGGTGGGGTCGTGGTCCTGCTGGGGGCGGCTCTGCTGCCCCGCGAACGTCCGCAGGCCGAGGGGGTGCGCAGCTTCGACCTCGTCTCGCTCGTCCTTCTGGCGGTTTCGCTCGCATCGCTCGAGATCGCGCTCAAGGAGGCGCCGGGCCGCGGTTGGACGAGCGGCCTCGTGCTGTCGCTTCTTGCGCTCTGGCTGACGGCGGGGTCCGGCTTCGTCATGCGCAGCCTGCGCGCTGTGCATCCGGTGGTCGATCTGACCAGTTTCGCCGACCGGCGCTTCGCCCTCGGATGCATCCTGAGCTTCGTTCTCGGGATCGGGCTCTTCGGCTCGGTCTATCTGATGCCGGTCTTCCTGTCCTTCGTGCGCGGCCACAACCCGCTCGAGATCGGGACGATCATGCTGGTGACGGGCGTCGCGCAACTGCTGACGGCACCGCTCGCCGTCGCGGGAGAGCAGCGGATCGGGGCGCGGCTGCTCACCGGTTTCGGCTTCGCCCTCTTCGGCGCGGGCCTTGGGCTCAGTGCCTTCCAGACGCCCGCCACCGACTACGAGGGCATGTTCTGGCCGCAGGTGCTGCGTGGGGTGGCGATCATGTTCTGCCTGCTGCCGCCCACGCGCCTTGCGCTGGGCCATCTCGCCGAGGCGCAGGTGCCGGATGCGAGCGGGCTGTTCAACCTGATGCGCAACCTCGGCGGCGCGATCGGTCTCGCCCTGATCGACACGGTCATCTACTCCCGCAGCGACGGCCATGCGGCGTCGCTGCGGCAGCAGCTCGAAGCGGGCAGCGTCGAGGCGGCGCGCTTCATCGGAATCCCGGAGCAGATGATGGCGAGCCTGCCGCCCGGACCGGTTCCGGCGCAGGCCATGGCGATGCTCGCGCCGATGCTGGAGAAGGCGGCGCTCACGCAGGCGATCAACGAGGCCTGGGCCATGATCGCGCTGCTGACGCTCGCGGCACTTGCCGGTGTGCCCTTCGCCAGACCGGGGACGCGCGACCGCCCCACACGTCCGCACGACGCCATCCGCTGAGGAGGCGGGCCGGTCCGCCCGGCGCACGCGACATCCCGGGCCTGGAACATCCGCACAAGCGCAATGGGCTCGTCCGGTCCCGCGGGCGGGGCAGGTGGACTTGCCTGCTCCGTCCGCCCGCGGTGCATTCCGTCGATGCTCCGTCGGCCGCAGCCTGACCCCCGAGGACGCTGCGGCGGCGTGTCGCGGGCCGGTGCGGCGTTCGTGGCGACGGTTCCGCGATGCCCGCCCGTTTCATCTGGCGAATGTTGCCGAAGGCGTCTCGCCACGACAACGGGTTGCCCGCTTCAGGGCCTCATACAGGAGCCAGCCATGTCCTCTGCACTGGGACGCTACGCCACCCCCTTCATCACCGGCCTCTTCCTCGTCTCGCTGACCTCGGGGATCGCGCTTTTCTTCCACATCGGGCCGAGCGGTTTCCACGGCATGCACGAGTGGCTCAGCATGGTGCTGATCCTGCCCTTCGGCCTGCATGTCTGGAAGAACTGGCGCGCTTTCCTGAACTACTTCCGGCGCGTTCCGATGGGCATCGCGCTCGCGGTCTCTGCCCTGATCGCCCTGCCGTTCCTGATGCCGTCGGGAGCCGGCGAGGCCGGCGGCCCGCCGCCCTTCGCCTTCTCGCACCGGATCCTCGACAATCCGGTGGCCGAGGTCGCGCCGCTTCTGGGCACCAGCAGCGAAGAACTGACCGCGCGCCTCGCCGCGGCGGGCATCGCCGTCGAGGATCCCTCGCAGACACTGAGCCAGGCCATCGCCGCTTCGGGACGTCCCGAGATGCAGGCGATCGCGGTCATGGTCGGGCGCTGACCGATCCAGGTCATCATGGAGGTTGAGATGAACTCCCTGCATTCCGCCCTCGCCCTGGCCCTTTCGGTCGCAGTGGCTTCGCCGATGGCCGCCCAGACGCGCAGCCCGGGCGAATTCTTCCTCGGGCAGTGGGACGCCGACGGAAACGACCGCGTCACCTTCCCCGAGGCGCGCGAGCGTCGTCTGGCAATGTTCGACATGTTCGACCAGAGCGGAGACGGCCTCCTAGATCCGCAGGAACTGGCAGGGATCGACGACTATCGCCAGAGCATGAGGGAAGCAGGCTTCGGAGGGCATGGCCCCGCCGCGAACGTCTCGCCCTCGCGGATGCTGCGCCGCTTCGATGCGGACCGGGACGGCAACCTGTCGGCGAGCGAGTTCGAGGCGACGCTGAAGCCATGGTTCTCGCGGATGGACCGCAACGGCGACGGTGAAATCACCGCCGAGGATTTCGGCCCTCGCCGCTGAAGGGCGGGACCGGACCGAAGACCGCACGGAACCCGACCGGCCGGCCCGGCATGAGCCGGTCGGCCGGCGCTTTGTGCTTCGGTGGGGGCCGGACTGGCCTTTTGGGCAGATCAGCCGGTCGGCAGCCCCCGTGGCATGGATCTTGCCGCTCCTGCCTCGAATGGTGACACCGGAGGGGCCGGGTTGGATATCGCATCAGCAATAGGACTTGTCGGCGCCGTGGTCATGGTGGTCGGCTCCATGATCTTCGCGGGTGGCGTGGCGCCCTTCGTGGATATTCCGTCCTTCGTCATCGTGGTGGTCGGCACGGCCTTCGTCGTGCTCGCCATGAAGCCGCTTCCGGTCTTCCTCGGCCATTTCAAGGCGATGATGAAGGTCTTCAAGCCTTCACGCTTCGACACGAACGAGGTGATCTCGATCGTCGTCGACCTCTCGAACATCGCCCGCAAGGACGGGATCATGGCGCTCGAGGGCAAGGCGGTTCCGGATCCCTTCTTCGAGAAGGGACTGCAGCTTCTCGTGGACGGAACTGACGAGGCCAAGCTGGTCAAGCAGCTCAAGTACGAGATCAAGGCGATGAAGGCGCGCCACGAGGCCTATCAGGGCGCGGTGAAGGCCTGGATCGACATTGGTCCGGCCATGGGCATGGTCGGCACGCTGATCGGTCTCGTGCTGATGCTCGGCAACATGTCGGACCCGAAGTCCATCGGCCCCGCCATGGCCGTGGCGCTTCTCACGACGCTTTACGGCGCGCTGCTGGCCAACGTGGTCTTCTCGCCGATCCTGAACAAGCTCGAAGGCTATTCCGCCGACGAGGTGACCTATCGGGAACTGGTGATCGAGGGGCTGCGCGGCATCGCGCGCGGCGAGTCCTCGCGGGTGATCGAGGACCAGATGGTCTGCGCGCTCGACCGCAAGCAGCAGATGAAACGCAAGGCGGCGTGAGGTCCGACCGATGTCCGCAAAGCCCAAGGTCGTCCGCTTCCAGCCCACCGTCCCTGAGGACGACGACGACGACGAATGCCCGAAATGCCCCCCTCCGGGGGCGCCGGCCTGGCTCGCGACCTTCGCCGACATCGCGACGAACCTGATGGCCTTCTTCGTGCTGATCCTGGGCTTCGCGAAATTCGACGAGCCGTCCTTCAGCAAGATGGCAGGGGCGATGCGCGAGACCTTCGGCGTGCATTCGATCCGCGAGGCGACTTCGGGCAACACGGTCATCGACCTCAAGATGCCGCCGGCCGATCCCGACGGGGCGCAGCCCGACGAGCGCCAGGATACGGGCGGCGAAGAGGATCCCGGCGGCGACTCTGCGGAGCGTGTGGCCGAGGCGCTGCGCGAGGCGCTCGAGAAGGGCGAATTGCAGGTGCGGACGGACGAGGGGTCGGTCGTGATCGACCTGCCGGGTCAGCAGGGCAGGCAGGCGGCGCAGAAACTGGCCGAGGCGCTGGCGGAAGCGGCCGGAACCGGCCCGCTGCCCGAGCCGCAGACGACGAGCCAGCCCCGCCCCGAGCCGAAGGCCGGTCCTGCCGGTCCGGGCGAGGGCACCGGCGCGCCTCCGGGGCCGCCCCTGGGCAGTGACGACGGGGCTGCCCTGCGGAAGTCGGTCCGGGCCGAACTCGATACGCTGAGGCTGCGCAACGCGCTGGACCGCGAGGTGGCCGAGGGTCTGGTGAAGGTCGAGCAGATGGACGGCAAGATCTTCGTGAGCCTCGGGGAGGGTGGCTCCTTCACCTCGGGCTCGGACGAGCTGTCGCAGGACGCGCGGGCGGTCATGTCCCGCATTGCCGAGGCGACGCAGCATCCCGACCGGACGATCACCGTGACCGGACACACCGACAACGTGCCGGTGAGCGGTGGCGTCTTCCGCGACAACATCGCGCTGGCGGCGGGCCGGGCGGCGAGCGTCGTCCGCGAGCTCGTCGACACCGGAAGCGTCGATCCGGGGCGCATCACGGCGGTCAGCAGGGGCGAGTTCGACCCGGTGGCCGACAACGCGACCGAGGAGGGCCGCGCCCAGAACCGCCGGATCGAGATCGAGATCGACTACGACGACTAGTCCCACACCACCTTGGAGCCGTGGCGGGAATTCTGGTCGGGCTGGCGCGGCCGCCGGTTCAGCCGTGCTTCACCATCACGTGACGGACCACGGTGTAATCCTCGAGCGCATAGGACGAGAGGTCCTTGCCGTAACCCGACTGCTTAAGTCCGCCGTGCGGCATCTCGGACACCAGCATGAAATGGGTGTTGACCCAGGTGCAGCCGTAGCGGAGCCGTGCGGCCGTCGCCATGCCGCGACCCACGTCCTTCGTCCAGACCGAGGAAGCGAGGCCATAGTCGCTGTCGTTGGCCCAGGTCACCGCCTCCTCGACGTCGGAGAAGGGCGTGACCGAGACGACCGGGCCGAAGACCTCGCGGCGCACGATCTCGTCGGTCTGGCGCGCGCCGGCGATCACGGTCGGGCGGTAGAAGAAGCCCTCGTTGCCCAGCGTCTCGCCCCCCGCGGTGACCTCGACATGCGGTTGCTCGCGCGCGCGCTCGACGAAGGCCGCGACGCGGTCGCGCTGGCGCAGCGAGATCAGCGGGCCGATCTCGTTCGTCGTATCGTCCTCGGCGCCGAGCACGATCGAGGAGGCGGCGGCGGACAGGTCGGCCACGAGGTTGTCGTAGATCTTGCGGCCCGCGTAGACGCGGCAGGCGGCGGTGCAGTCCTGCCCCGCGTTGTAGTAGCCGAAGGCGCGCAGCCCCTCGACCACTTCGGAGACGTCGGCGTCGTCGAAAACCACCACCGGCGCCTTGCCGCCCAGTTCCAGATGGGTGCGCTTCACCGTCTTGGCAGCGGCGTCGAGCATCTTTCGCCCGGTCGCCACGTCGCCGGTGAGGCTGATCATGTCTACCGCAGGGTGATGGATGATCTCGTTGCCGACCGTCTGGCCGCGGCCGGGCAGGATGTTCACCACCCCCGGCGGCAGTTCCTCGGCGAGGATCCGGGCGAGCTTCAGCGCCGTAAGGGGCGTCTGCTCGGAGGGCTTGAAGACGACGGTATTGCCGCCGCCGATGGCCGGGGCGAGCTTCCACGCCATCATCATCAGCGGATAGTTCCACGGCGCGATCGAGGCCACCACGCCGATCGGGTCGCGCCGGATCATGCTGGTATGACCGGCGAGATACTCGCCCGCCACCGCTCCGTGCTGGCAGCGCACGGCGCCCGCGAAGAAGCGGAAGCAGTCGACGATGGCGGGCATCTCGTCGTTGGTCGCGGCCTGGATCGGCTTGCCGCAGTTCAGCGCCTCCAGGGCCGCGAAGGCCTCGGCCTCGGCTTCGATACGGTTCGCGATCCGGTGGAGGGCCGCTGACCGCTCGGCGGGCGTCGTCCGCGACCAGACCTCGAAGGCGCGGCGGGCGGCCGCCACGGCGCGCTCTATCTGTCCCGCCGAGGCCTCGGCCAGTTCGAGGATGAGCGCCCCCGTCCGGGGGTCGAGCACCGGCTCGCCCGGCTCTTCGCCGGGTTCGAACTGGCCGTCGATCAGCAGGTCGGTGTCGAAGGTCTGGGTCATGGTCTCTCTCCCCGAAAGGTCACTTGCCCCCGCCGGCGGTCTCGGACCCGCCGCGGGTCAGGTAGTAGGCGATGAGGATCGGCACGAAGGTGGCCGCGAAGACCACCATCGCCACCACGTTGGTCACGGGCCTCTGCCGCGGCCGGACGAGTTCGTTCAGCATCCAGATCGGCAAGGTTGACTGCTGGCCCGCGGTGAAGGTCGTCACGATCACCTCGTCGAAGCTGAGAGCGAAGGCGAGCATGCCGCCCGCGAGCAGGGCCGAGCCGAGGTTCGGCAGCACCACGTGGCGGAAGGTCTGGAAGCCGTTCGCGCCAAGATCGGCCGAGGCCTCAAGGATCGAGCCCGAGAGTCGTCGGAAGCGCGCCACCGCGTTGTTGTAGACGATGACGATGCAGAAGGTCGCGTGGCCGAGCACGATGGTAAGCGTGGAGAAGGGGATCTCCATGATCGAGAAGGCCGAGCGGAGCGACATGCCGGTGATGATGCCGGGCAGGGCGATGGGCAGGATCACGAGGAGCGAGATCGAGTCGCGCCCGAAGAACCGCGCCCGGGACATGGCGGCCGCGCAGAGCGTGCCGAGGATGAGTGCCATCGCGGTCGAGATCGCAGCCACCCTCAGCGACAGCCAGAGCGGTCCCCAGACGTCCGGCCGGTTCCAGGTCACCGCGAACCACTTCAGCGTGAGGCCCGGCGGCGGGAACTGGTAGCTGCGCTCCTCGGTGGTGAAGGCATAGAGGAAGATCAGCAGGATCGGCCCGTGGAGGAAGACGAGCCCGCCGATGGCCGCCAGCGTGAGGGCGAGGGGCGCAGGACGGTCAGAGGGCATCGAAGGCTCCGATCCGGCGGGCGAAGGCGAGGTAGGCCAGCATGATGACGATGGGCACCACGGCAAAGGCCGCGGCCAGCGGCAGGTTGCCGGCCGTGCCCTGCAGCATGTAGACCGCCTGGCCGATGAAGAAGCGCGACGAGCCCACGATCTGGGGAATGATGTAGTCGCCGAGGGTGAGCGAGAAGGTGAAGATCGTGCCCGCGATGACGCCGGGCAGGGCGAGCGGCAGGATGACGTGCCGGAAGGTCTGCCACGAGGTCGCGCCGAGATCCGACGAGGCTTCGAGCATCGCCGCGGGCACGCGTTCGAGCGATGCCTGCATCGGCAGGATCATGAAGGGCAGCCAGACATAGACGAAGACGACGAAGGTGCCGATGTAGCTCGTGGACAGCGAGTTGCCCCCGATGACCGGCAGAGCCAGCACGGCGGCGAGGAGGTTCCCTGCACCGATGCCCTCGGCGGCCCAGGTCACGATCCCCTCCCGCGCGAGGATCAGCTTCCAAGCGTAGACCTTCACGAGATAGGAGGACCAGAGCGGCAGCATGACGCCAAGGTAGAAAGCGGCCTTCATCCGACCCCGGGCGTAGCGAGCCGCGTAATAGGCGATGGGAAAGGCGAGGACGACCGAGGCCGCGGTGACCGCCGAGGCCATCAGCACGGTCCGCAGGATCACGTCGGCATTCGCCGGCCGCAGCAGCTCGGCATAGGTCTTCAGGGTGAACTCGGGGACGATCATCCCCGAGAACTCGTCGATGGAATAGAAGCTCTGCCAGAGCAGGGCCGCGAGCGATCCGAGGTAGACGACGCCCAGCCAGAGGAGCGGCGGCGCGATCAGCAGGGCGAGGAGCACCGTCGGCCTGCGCCAGAAGAGGCCGGTGAGCCGGTCGCCGGGGCCGCGGGCCGGGTGGACGGCCATGCTCATGGCTCGCCCGCCATCCGGTGGACCGCCCCCTCGTCCCAGGACAGGCCGACATCGGCGCCTTCGGAGGGCAACGGCGTGCCTGCGGGCACCAGGGCCACCAGATCCGCCCCGTCGATCGCGACGGCGACGCGGGTGCCGAGGCCGAGATAGCGCAGGCCGGTGACACGTCCCCGCACGCGCGCCTCGGGCCCGGCCAGGCGGACCGCTTCGGGGCGGAGGCTGGACCAGCCGGAGGGGCCACCGAGGCGGCGCGAGAGATCGGGCGACAGGATGTTGGCCGAGCCCACGAAATCGGCCACGAAGCGTGTGGCGGGCCGGTCGTAGATCTCGGCGGGCGTGCCGACCTGCACGATGCGGCCACGCGAGAAGACGGCGACCCGATCGGCCATGCTCAGCGCCTCTCCCTGGTCGTGGGTGACGAAGACGAAGGTGATCCCGAGCCTGCGCTGCAGGCCCTTCAGCTCATCCTGCATCGCCTCGCGCAGTTTCAGGTCGAGCGCGCCCAGCGGCTCGTCGAGGAGCAGCACCCGCGGCTCGTTGACGAGGGCACGCGCGAGGGCCACCCGCTGCCTCTGGCCGCCCGAGAGCTGGCCGGGCTTGCGGCCGCCATAGTCCGGCAGATGGACAAGCGCCAGCATCTCCTCGGCCCGCGCATGGCGTCTGCGCCGGTCCACGCCCTTGACCATCAGCCCGTAGGCCACGTTGTCCCGCACCGTCATGTGCGGGAAAAGCGCGTAATCCTGAAAGACGGTGTTCACGTTGCGAAGATGCGGGGGCACGCGACCGACGTCCTCTCCGAAGATGCGGATCGCCCCGGCGGTGGGGCTCTCGAAGCCCGAGATCAGCCGGAGGCAGGTGGTCTTGCCCGAGCCCGAGGGGCCGAGCATGGCGAAGAACTCGCCCTCCGGGATCGCGAGGTCGACGCCATCCACGGCCTTCACCACATGGGCACCGGCACCGTAATGGCGCGACACGGAGAGGAACTCGACGGCGGAGGTCATGGGCGGCCACGGTCGTGCAGGGGCCCGGCAGGGCCCGGTTCAAGGTCTGGACGAACGACCCCGGCCGCCGGGCCGGGGCCGGGGGCTTCGATCAGCGGCCGCCGATCACGCCGATGTAGTCCGAGACCCAGCGATAGTAGGGCACGCAGTCGCCAGCCTCGCAGGCCGAGACGGGCGTCGTCCAGAAGCGGATCCGGTCGAAGTCGTCGAAGCCGTTGGCGCTGCAGCCGTCCTTGGTCTGCATCCCCGAGCCGTTCGTGCAGGCGGCCGGCACCACCGGGTTCGAGCCGAACCAGACCGACAGGTCCGACTGCAGGTTCGAGCTCAGCGCATGCTCCATCCAGAGATAGGCGCAGGTCGGATGCGGCGCCTCCGCATGCAGCATCAGCGTATCGGCCCAGCCGGTTGCGCCCTCTTCGGGGATGGTGGAGGCCACGGGCTGCCCCTCGGATTTCAGGAGGTTCACCTGGAAGGGCCAGGAGCCCGAGGCCACCACCCCTTCGTTCTTGAAATCGTCGATCTGGATGAAGGCGTCGTGCCAGTAGCGGCTGACCAGCTCGCGCTGCTGGCGCAGGAGGTCGAGCGCCGCCGCATATTGCGGCTCGGTCAGGGCATAGGGCGAGGTGATGCCGAGTTCCGGCTTGTGGGCCATCAGGTACTGGGCGGCATCCGCAATGTGGATCGGTCCGTCATAGGCCTGCACCCGCCCCTTGTTCGACTTGCCGTCGGGCAGGGTCATCTCTTCGAAGACGACGTTCCACGACGTGGGCGCCGCGTCCTTGAACACGTCGGTGTTGTACATGAGCACGTTCGGCCCCCACTGGTAGGGCACGCCGTAATGCACGCCGTTCACCGTGTGCCACGGCGCGTCCTTCAGCCGGTCGTCTATGGTGGACCAGGAGGGCACGAGATCGACGTTCACGGGCTGGATACGCTTGCCGGCGACCAGCCGGAGCGAGGCGTCGCCGCTCGCGGTCACGAGGTCGAAGCCGCCCTCGTTCATCAGCGCGACCATCTCGTCCGAGGTGTTGGCGGTCTTCACGTTGACCTTGCAGCCCGACTGTTCCTCGAAAGCGGTCACCCAGTCGAACTTGGCGTCTGTCTCGCCGCGCTCGACATAGCCCGGCCACGCGACGATATCGACCTGTCCCTCGGGTTCGCCGAGTGCGGCGAGCTGCGCAAGCCCCGGTTGGAGCGAGAAGAGTAGCGAAAGGGCGGTGACGCCCATGAGGCGGAAGCTGTGCATCGCAATATCCCTGTCTTGTCGCCGATCCTGCGGCCGCCCGGTTGTCCCGGCACTGGGGCGACGGTAAGGCCGAGTGACAGGATGCCGCAAATGCAAAAGGCAGAAGTGGCCCATCGGAATGACCGATGGGTCTCGAAACGCGGCCCGCCAAACGACCAGTGTAACGGGCAAGCGCGACGTAACCCCCAGTGCGCGTGCCAGAAACATGGGGCGACGCTCAGCTCGTCCGGTGCCGGCGAGTGTCGTGCCGCTGACGGGAGGCCGTTTCCGGAATTCTGGCAGGCGCTCGTTTGGCTTGCCCGCATGTTGTGCGTTCCCGTAAGAGGGCGCCCCTCCGCGACTCCGTCGCGCCCGAGGGCGCGCATGCGCCGGGTCAGTGCTTCGGCCGCTTCTAGGGGCTGCCGCGGAACGGCAGCGCTCCCTGCGCGGTGCGGATGAAGTTCCTCGCGGGCGCGGACAGCGGGGCACCCTTTCGCCAGGCCAGCCCGACGGAGACCGTCGGCAGGTCGCCCGAGACGTCGCGGATCTCGATCCGGTCTCCTTCGAGCGACCAGGGCCGGTAGACGAGACCGGGCATGACCGCGACGCCCGCGCCGGTCGCGACGAGGCTTCGAACGGCTTCCACCGAACGGGTGCGGAAGACCACGCGTGGCCGGGCGGAGAGCCCCGCCATCAGCCGCCGCGCGCCTTCCTCGATCTCGTCCACCATGAGCGAGATGAACGGCTCCGAAGCCAGATCCTCGGGAGAGATCGCTTCGGCCGCGGCAAGCCGATGGCCCTGCGGCAGCCAGAGCCGGTAGGGCGAGACGAGCAGCGTCTCGATGTTCAACGGCGCCCGGTCGCGGATCGCCGAGGTGAAGAGGACCGCCACGTCCAGTTCCCCGCCAATCAGAAGATGCTGCAGGTAGTCGCCCGTCTCTTCCATTGCCGCGATCTCGACCGCTGGCCAGCCGCGCCGATAGCGCGAGAGCAGGTCGGACAGGACGTAGCCCGCCACGAGGGACGAGACGCCAAGCGAGAGCTGACCGGCCACGGCCTCGGTCTCGTCGCGGAAGGCACTGCGTGCCTGCGAGACGTCGTCAAGGATCTGGTTGGCGTGACGCAGGAAGAGTCCGCCCTTGTGCGTCAGTTCGAGCCCGCGCGCGCGCCGCTCGAAGAGGATGACGCCCAGATCGTCCTCGAGCGCGCGGATCGCCTCGGTCACCGAGGATTGCGAGATCGAAAGCGCGCGCGCGGCGCCCGAGACACTGCCCGCGTCCGCCGCCGCGGCGAAGAACCTGAGCTGGCGGAGGGTGAAGGCCATGTCGGCTGGTCCGTTCGCGGGTCTGGCACCGGTGCAGCCTAGACCGCGGGACGTCGAGCCGGAAGGGCTTCTCGGGCATGGCGGACGCCGAGCACGCGGCGCCACGGAAAGCAGGCCTGACGGTCGGTGTTGTTTCCAATTTGATACTTGAAGCAGCGGCTGCTGCCGGGGTATTCTTGGATCGTTTTAAGGCGGATTGTCCCGTGTTCATTGAATTTCGCGCTATGGTCGTCATTGCCTGCATGACTGCAACTTCGGCTTGTGCCGGCGGGGAAAAGCTGTCGTGCAGCGGACCTGCCGGGTCCGAAGTTCAGGTCCAGCGACTGTGCACTATCCTTCAGCAGACGGTGCGTGAAAGGGAGGGCCTCTTCCTCGACACGGGCACCTTTCCTGCGGGCGAGGCCCTGATCGAACTGAAGGTCCTGCGGGCCGATGCACGGGCGATCTCGGCACAGGTGAGCAGGAAGGTTCCCGGCGGCAGCCGCTCGAGCCCGGTGCTCGATCTCTCCATCACCGACCGCGACAGTTTCCCGGACAGCATCCTGTCTCGCTTCGCAGAGAGCCTGCTCGCTCATGTGAAAGCCGAATGACCTGCCGAACCCGGCCTTGTCGCCCATGGGCCAAGTTTTGAGTTTGTTGAGAAGGATTGCGAGATGAGCCTGCCGACACTGATTGCTGACAGAGATGTCGAAGACGCCATTGCGGAGCGTGCTGCCCTGTCGGAGGGGCGAGATGCACCGGCATCGACCGGCACCTCCTACCGGATGAGTGTTGGAGACAGCTTCACCGGCACGCTCTCTTCTGCCGGCGATCGGGATTTCGTAGGCATCCAGCTCGTGGCGGGCCAGACCTATACGATCGATCTCGCCGGCAGCGGCGCAAACCCTGTCTACGACACCTATCTGCGACTCTATTCCTCGAACGGGACATTGCTCCAGTCCAACGACGACGGAGGCGAAGGCTTCAATTCGCGCCTGACCTTCACCGCGTCCAGTTCCGGAACCTACTACATCTCCGCCGGGTCCTTCAGCGACAGTTACACGGGCAGCTATCGCATCACGACATCGAGGGCGCCCGACGAGGTCTGGACGCAACGGCAGATCGCGGACCAACTGGTCAGTGGATACTGGGAATCCACCGGGCAGAGAGCCCGCGGGTTCGACGTCGGGCAGGGCGATACCCTGAACGTCGACATCTCCGGCCTGACTTCGGCGGGTCAGCACCTCGCGACGGTCGCCCTGCAGACATGGACGGCGGTCACCGGGATCCGCTTCGACACGACACCCTCGGCCGGCGCGACCGTCCACATCACCATCGACGACAACGGCACCGGCGCCTACAGCAGCTCCGTCACCTCGGGCGGCGAGATCCTGTCCTCGACCGTGAACGTGAGCCGCGACTGGCTGTCGAGCTACGGCACCGGGCTGAACACCTATTCGCTGCAGACCTACATCCACGAGCTTGGCCATGCGCTGGGCCTCGGCCATGCCGGGAACTACAACGGCACCGCCACTTACGGCGTCAGCAACCTCTACGCCAATGATAGCTGGCAGGCGACCGTCATGTCGTATTTCAGCCAGACCGAGAACAGCTACATCCAGGCGGACGAAGCCTACGTCATGACGCCGATGATCGCGGACATCCTCGCGATGCAGACGATCTACGGCACCTCGAGAGGGATCAGGTCGGGCAACACGGTCTATGGCGATGATTCCAACGCCGGGGGAATGTACGCCCGGATCGAGGATCTCGCCGGGCGCGAGGTGGCCTGGACGATCTTCGACCAGGGCGGGCGGGACATGCTGGACGTGAGCTCGTCCTCGGCCGCGCAACTGATCGATCTCCGGCCGGGTGCAATCTCGAACGTCTATGGCGCGGTTGGAAACCTCTCGATCGCGCGGGGAACCATCATCGAAGCCGCGCGCGGCGGCAGCGGCAACGACCGCATGATCGGCAATTCGGCGAACAACACTCTGAACGGAGGCGGAGGTGCCGACACGATGCGCGGTGGCACGGGCAACGACGCCTATATCACCAATGGGGGCGACACGATCATCGAGCGGGCAGGGGAAGGCATCGATCATGTCATCTCCTCGGCCAGCTGCCGCCTCGCGAACAACGTCGAGAATCTCACGCTCTCGGGATCGCGCGCCATCGACGGCGTGGGCAACGGGCTTGGAAACCGGATCACCGGCAACAGCGCGGCGAACGACCTGACGGGAGGCGCCGGCCACGACACCTTCGTCTTCGAGCACGCCCTCGGCAATGGCAACGTCGATCGGATCACCGACTTCGCCGTCGTGGACGATACGATCCGGCTCGAAGATGCCATCTTCCGTGGCCTGTCGAGAGGCTGGCTCGATGCCTCGGCCTTCACCTCGAACGGCTCGGGCCGTGCCACGGACGCCAGCGACCGGATCATCTACGAGACCGACAGCGGGGCGCTCTGGTACGATCGGGACGGCGCGGGCGGCGCCTCGGCGGTGCGCTTCGCCACTCTGGACGCCGGCCTGAACGTCACCGCGGCGGATTTCCTCGTCCTCTGACGCAGGCACGCCCCTCCGAGGCCATGTCGTGCGCCGGCCGGGCGGGTCGGCGCGCACCGTGACGAGCGCGGCGAGGTGGCACCCGTGCCAAGGGCGTCATTTCGCGCCTTTCGGGCTCTTGCCGCGCGTGCCAAGCATGGGTCCGTCCTTGCTCTCACAGGCCGGGAACAGGAGAAAGGAGCCGCCCGATGACCCCAGCCGAGATCCGTCAGGCCCGCCGGGCCAATACCCGCGCCCGCGCCCGCGATTTCGCGGAGAGCCACGGCATCGCCGAGGCAGCGCTGGTCGCGGCCTTCGTCGGGCCGTCGGTCATCGCGCTCGATGCCGCGCCCGCCCGGCTCCTCGGCCTCGCGGCAGGTCTCGGAGAGGCACTTGCCCTCACGCGGAACGCCTCGGCCGTGCAGGAGAGACAGGGCCGGTACGGCCCGCTTTCGTCTGCCGGGCCGCTGTCGATGCTGACCGGCGACGGGATCGAGTTCATCCTCGACCCTTGTCACTGGGTGCATGCCTTTGCGGTCATCGACGAGACGGCCAAGGGCACGAAGCGCTCGATCCAGATCTTCGATGCGGTCGGAGAGGCGGTGCACAAGCTCCATCTCACCCCGGAAAGCGATGTTGCTGGCTTCGACCGTCTCGTGACGGAGTTGCGGCTTCACGACCAGCCGGACGACCTCCCGCTCCTGGCTCCCGCCATGCGCGGGACGCCGGAGGGGGCGGCCGATCCTGTCGTCATCGCCCGGCTTTGGGACGAGGCGCCCTCTGCCCGGAGCTTCGCGCAGCGACTGGCGTCGGAAGGCATTCCGATCGTGGCCGCGTTGAGGGCCGTTGGCGCAGCCCGTGCGAAGCCGCTTTTGCCCGTCGCAATGACCGAGCTTCTCGAGCGGGCGTCGGCGGGGCAGGTCCCCCTGGAGATCCGTGCCGGCAATGCGGGGTGCCTGCAGATCTATCGGGGGCCGGTCGACCGGATCCTGCCCGCGGGGTACTGGATCAACGTGATGGACCCCGGATACAACCTGCATCTGCGCACCGACCACCTCGCCTCGGTTCACCTCACCGATCGCCGCCCGCAGGGCTCGCTTGCGGTCGAGGCTCATGACGCGGCGGGCGACCTGATCCTCGAGGTCACGGGCGGTCCGGGCTGGCAGGAGATCGTGGAAAGTCTCTCCGCGGCGGCCGTATCCTGACCTTCGTCCCCGAGGCGGTGCTTCCTGCCATGATCCAGGTCGGGAGCGCGCGTCCCGCGATGATCCGGCATGCGGCCAACGCACCGGCGCCGCGCGCGGTGGCGGCGGGCAGGCCATCAGGTGCACGGCCACAGGCAATGTGCCGACCCCTCCAGCGCGATGAGGTTCAGCTCTCGTTCGGAGGGGATGCGGCCCTTTGAGACGTGGACGCGACCCGACCTCGCCGCCTAGGACTGGTCGGGACGCTGTGGTGCCTGCCCGGCGGGCGCCGGAGGCGCCGCGGGCGACGTTCCGAAGGACGGCAAGGTTCCCTCTGCGCCCCGATGCCTGCGCCTTACGGAGTCTGCCATGCGCCCTGCCACCATCGTCCGCTCCATCCAGGGCTGCCCTTCCAGCGAAGTGCCGCTGGACGAGATCCGCCTCGCCGCGTTGCTCGCAACCAATGAAGACGCGTTCCCCGATGAGGCCGCCCTGCTGCGCCACCTGCGCCGGGGACGTCCCGTCTACATGATGATGGGCGAATACCGGCTCCGGCCCGAGGACCAGTTCCGCCTCGTCCACTGCAGCTGAAGGCGGCGCTTCCAGATTTGGGCGAAGGCTTTTCGAAATCCTGGCCGGGTTGCAAGACCGGCCGGGGCGGATGGCGGTGCGCGGATGCCATGAGGCGATGAAGTCAGCGCCCGAAGTTGCCAGAACCTGCCGCGCAGGACCCGTGACGGCGGGACGGGGCAACCGGACGCGAAGTCGCTCGCCTAAGGGAACGCGTCGAAATCGGGCCTGCGGTGTCCCTCGATCATCGCGCGCAAGGCGGGCGGCTGCAGAACCTCGACCGCGTCGCCCCACTGGTAGAGATGCCATGCCATTTCCAGCCAACCGGAGGCGGTGAAACGCACCGACAGTCGCCCGTCCTCTTCTTCCGTGATCTGCTGGTCGGGATGGAACAGGAACTCGCGCGCGATCGGCGCGGCCTTCGCCGAGAACCGCCAGACGACCTCCGAGAATTCCTCCTCCGCGTGGTAGGAGCCGAAGGCGCGTGCCGCATGGGTCTCGAGATCGAAGGCAGGATCGCGCAGGAAGGAGTCGGGCTCGAGCCGCGCCGCGAGCACCCGGTCCATCCGGAAATGGCGCATGCGTCCGTCGCCGCCGCTCTCACGCGCCACCAGATAGCGGCGCGTTCCGAGCAGGAGGCCGTGCGGCTCGATCCTGCGCTCTCGCGCGAAATCGTCCCGGCCGCCGATGTAGCTGATCGTCAGAAGATGCGGCCCCTTCAGCGCCTCGGCCACGACAGCGAGGATCTGCGGATCGCTCCGCACGCGCGGACCGGGCCGCGAGGCGAAACCATGGGCCTCGAGCACGGCCTCGGCATCGGCCTCGGCGCGGCGTGCATGCGTGCCCG
The DNA here is from genome assembly GCF_052244495.1 of Rhodobacter sp. NSM. Lineage (NCBI taxonomy): Bacteria > Pseudomonadati > Pseudomonadota > Alphaproteobacteria > Rhodobacterales > Rhodobacter > Rhodobacter sp. NSM. Next base: position 282,592 of record NZ_JBQPXH010000003.1, on the reverse strand, counting down.
GCATTCCGGACAGAAGCCGGTCGCGCAGCGAGCGCAGCGCCGCCGCCTCGAGAACCTCGCCCTCGCGTTCGGCACGCCGGATCGACATCTCGACCGCGGCCAGTTCGCTGTCGCGAATACCGCGGGCGAGCATGAGCCGGGCCTCCTCGCCCTTCAGCTTCCAGAACTTGCGGCGCTGATCGTCGGTTCTCGTCTCGACGTTGGGGAAGCAGTCCTCGAGCGCCCGCGTCATCCGCTGCGCCGTGCGCCGGTCTACGGCGAACTCCTCCTCGATCTCCTGCAGACCCACGCCGATGTGACGCGATGCGGCCATTTCGGCGAGACGCAGCAGATCGGCGGCCTTGGCGAAGGACATGGTGAACCTGACAGGAAATGACACCGTCGCAGGCTAAGTCTGATCCTGCGGCCTGTCGAGAAGATTCTCCCCGCACTTATTGATGATGCAGCCTTTTTCAGACAGGGGCATCGGCAGGTCGCACCTTGGAGCCTTGCGCGGATCGGCGCAGGGACAGGCCCGGCACGGCCCCGCCATGACGGCAGACGCAGGCGCCGCGATGGTCCCGCCCGGCAGCAAGGGAGGCGCCGTGACCTCCGCTCCATTCCCGCACATCCGCTGTGCGCCGCGCTTCCTTCCGCGATGTCCTCGGTTCGACTAGCTCTTCCGGAAAAAGGAGAAGCGCATGACCCTCGGCAATACCCCGCGCAGCTACGGAGCAGTGGAGCGCAGCTTTCACTGGCTCATGGCGCTGATGATCCTGACCGCTGCCCCGCTGGGGCTTGTCGCCGACAGCCTGCCGTTCGACACGGCCGAGGCTGTTGCTCGAAAGGCGCAGCTCTTCTCGCTGCACAAGACGCTCGGGGTCGCGATCTTCCTGATGGCTCTGGCCCGCCTCGTTTGGGTCGCGATCCAGCCGCGTCCCGCGCCGATCCACCCGGAGCGGCGGCTCGAGACGGCGGTGGCGGGGGCGGTGCACGGCTTCCTTTACCTCTCGCTCGTGCTGGTGCCGCTCGCGGGGTGGGTGGAGCATGCGGCCACCGACGGCTTCGCGCCGATCCTCTGGCCCTTCGGCCAGTCGCTGCCGCTCGTGCCGAAGTCGCCCGTCGTGGCCGAGTTGGCGGCAACGCTGCATGTGACCTTCGCCTGGGGACTGCTCGTGGCGGTCGCGCTGCATGTGGTGGGGGCCGCGAAACATGCGCTGGTGGACCGTGATGCGACGCTGGCCCGCATGCTGCGCGGCACCGAGGCGGGCCCCGGCCACGCCGGGCGGCACGCGGGTCCGGCCCTTGCGGCGCTGGCTGTCTATGTCGTGGCGGCAGGGGGAGCGCTTGCGCTGATGCCGGCCGAGGAACGTGTGGAGGCGCCGGCGCTGGCGGCCGTCGCTTCCGACTGGACGGTGGAGGAGGGCAGCCTTTCCTTCACGGTCCGCCAGATGGGAAGCGAGGTGACCGGCTCCTTCGGCGACTGGACTGCCGCGATCCGGTTCGAGGAAGAGCCGGTCGAGGGCGTCAACGGCAACGTCCGCGTGACCATCGCCATGGACAGCGTCACGCTCGGGTCGGTGACGGATCAGGTGAAGGGTGCCGAGTTCTTCGACGTGGGTGGGCATCCGAAGGCGGTCTTTGTCGCCGACATCCTGCCCGCAGAGGGCGGGTTCGTCGCCAGAGGAACGCTGTCGCTGAAGGGGGCGGAGGTGCCCGCGGAGCTGCCCTTCACCCTGGATCTCGACGGTGACGTGGCACGCGTGGAAGGCTCGCTCACGCTCGACCGCCGCGATTTCGGGATCGGGCAGAGCTATGCCGACGAAGAGACGGTCGGACATGGGGTGCGCGTCGATATGAGCCTGACCGCCCGCAGGAGCGATGCCCCGGAGTAGGTGCCGTTCGCGAGCGGATGCGCATGCTGCCTCTCTTCGCCAGCCCGACCACGACAAAGGGCCGCCCGGATGGACGGCCCCTTGTTGTTCGGTATCCGTTGGCCGATCCGTCGCCCTGCCGCTCCTGCCCAAGCGGGAGCGGCAGGAGCGGTTCATTCCGCCTTCATCGCTTCGATCGAGATGCGGATCTGGACCTCGTCCGACACGAAGGGTGCGAACTTGCCAACTTCGAACTCCGAGCGCTTGACGGTGGTGGTCGCGTCGAAGCCGGCCCAGGGCTTGTTTTCCATCGGGTGCATGCCGGCCTGGTTCAGCTTGGCATCGAGCACGACGGGCTTCGTCACGCCGTTCAGCGTCAGGTCGCCCGTGATCTTCGCCGTCTGATCACCCGTCACCTCGATGCCGGTGGAGGTGAAGGTCACCATCTCGTCATCCGCCGCGTCGAAGAAGTCGGCCGACATGAAATGCTCGAACCGGGCTTCCCATCCGGTCAGCATCGAGCGCACCGGGAAGGACACGGTGATCGACGAGGCGGCCGGATCTTCCTGATCGAAGGAGATCTCGCCTTCGAAGCCCGAGAACATGCCCGTGCCGGTCGAGAAGCCGAGGTGGTTGTAGGTGAAGACGATCTGGCTGTGGCTCGGATCGAGCACATAGGCTTCCGGCGCGGCGAAGGCGGCCGGCGCGGCAAGGGCGAGAGCGGACGCGAGGACGAGGTGCTTCATGAGGGTCTCCGGTGATGATGTCTGCCCCGACACTTGTTCCTGGAAGCCTCTGGCTGCAATTGCACAGGCGTCCACATCGGCTGTGCGGAAAGGAACAAGCCGAGCCTCAGCAGGTAGGCACCCTGGCGACCGCAGGAACTGCACCGGGCCGGGTCGCTCGGCAGCAGGTGGGCAGATCTGGGCGACGCTGTTCGCCCCGATGCGCGGCATGACAAGGCGGCTCACGGCAGCAGGCGGGCAGGTGGCCAAAGGCTGGTGCACGACCTGACCGAGGTCATGTTGGATATAGGCGCGTTGGCGACGCAGGATCTTCAGCAGCGGAGGTGCCGAACCGGACGCGCCGCGAGGGCGAGCGGCGGAAGGGTCGGGCAAGACCTCGGACCCTTCCAGCCGCCCGATGAGCGCGAGGAGCATCGCGCTCGCCCTCGTTCGACCGGAACAGGATCCGCGAATCGCCTGCGGCGATCAAGAGAACTCTTGGGGTGCGGAACCCCACCTTGGGCTGAGTTACGGGAGCCGCTGGATCGCAGAGGCAGGCGCGATCCGGCGGCCGTTCAGCAGGCTGAAGGATCCGGGCATCCCATTCACGGACGCTTGCCGCGGTGCCGTCTGCGCAGGCGCGGCCGGTCTATGCGCATCGACCATCTGTCCCGGTCGCAAAGCGGCCGCCGGCACGTCGCGACGCGCGCCGGTCAGCCGCCATGGTGCCGCCGGACCGACTTCAGCACGAGGCGGGTCGCGTCCGGGGGAATGGCCGCGATCGCTTCCTCCTCGCTGTCGAAGGCAAGGGGGCTTCCGTCGGGGTAATGGCTCTCGAACTCGAGCTTGTCGTGGGCGTTGACCCAAGCGAGGACGTATTTCGTCCGGACGTTATCCTGTTCCATGTCCCGATCCTCCGGAGCGCATTCGACCGGGTGGGCCGGCAGCGGTCAAGGTGGTGCAGGTGCGACCATTGCCCGCTCCGCGCCGGGGGCGGCGGGTGAAGCCTGGCCAGCCGAGGGGCCGACCCGCGCCGGGGGGGCGGGTGAGGGGCTTCCACTGATGAAGCGGGGGTCAGGGCAAGGGGCGGTTGCCGCCGGGGCGACGGGCTTGATCGCCTCGACCGGCGTTGCAGCAAGGGCGCGCAGCAGAAGGCTGGCCTCGTGCTCAGGCCAAGATCCGCGTCCGGCAGCGGACGTCAGGCCCTGGTGATGGGCTGTAGTAGCCCGTTACCACCTATGCGACCTGCCGGCCGATAGACTTGCAGCATTCCGATTGTCGGCCCGTTGGCCAGCCCCTTTCCAGAACAACAGCAGATCGTCAGGGGCATCAGCTGCCGCGGGCCTCCAGGAAACGACCGACGCAGGACCGGGGAGGGTCGGCGTCGGCCAGGGGAGGACGAATGGTCGACATCATTTCGAGGCGGGATGGTCCCCGTCGCGAGGACGCAGCCGCGCGCCATCTGATCGATGCGAACCGGGGCAGTATCAACCGCCTTGCGGATCAGTTGACCGGCGGCGGATATTCCGCTTCCCGCAGGCCACAGGCGGCAGTTGCTGACCGCGAGCCGGCGGGCCGGATCCATGCCTGGGGCGGCGCCGCCCCCAAGGCAGAGCAATCGCCCTATCTTCGCATCAGCCGGAACGGACGGGTGGTGGTGGCCTGCGCCAGCTCCGGCCGGCAGCTCCACCTCCTCGGCGAGATCCGGAGGCGCGACGGGCGTCTGCGCTTCTTCCTGGCCAGTGCGGAGAACGGCTTCATCTCTGCGCTGGACGCCGAGACCGCCGCCGTTCTGGCGGACCTCGACGGTTGCGGGATCACGACGGAGATGACGGAGGAGCGCCTCGCGCAGGAGCTCTCGGCGCGTCTCGGTCTCGCCGTCTGATCCGACGGACCCAGCTATTCCCCGAGGGGACATCAGGGAGATACGGGATGTCTGATTCCCGAAGCCACCGGACGGACGCTCTGGCCATTCCGTCGGTAGCCTACGACCACGGTGCCACCATGCGGGCCTGGGAGAACCTGCTCAGCGGGGCGGGTGAGCCACGAGCCCCGGGCGTGCGGCCCGAGATCCTCGCCTCGTGGCAGCGCTGTCGCAGGGTCGGCACCGACGCGCGAGCGGGCGAGGCGCCTCTGCAGGCCTGCGAGACGCAGGTGCGCGAGCGGCTGGCGCGCTCGCAGGAACTGCTCGAGGCGGCCACCGATACGCTGGATCAGCTCGGTCGGCTGCTCGAGGGGGCGGGCGCGATGCTCCTGCTCTGCGATGCCGAGAGCGTGGTGATCCGGGCGATCGGCGACGCGCGCACGCGCGACCTCGGGCGCGAGATCAATCTCGAGGTGGGCGGCAACTGGGACGAGGCGGCCATCGGCACCAACGGCATCGGCACGGCGATCCGCGAGGGGCGGCCGACCTTCGTTCATGCCTCGGAGCATTTCTGTGCGGGCATCAAGGGCTGGACCTGTGCGGCAGCCCCGATCCGCGACCCGTTCGGCTTCGGCACGGTCGGGGCCATCGACCTCTCGGGCGGGCCGGGCATCTTCCGTCCGCACAACCTCGCCCTTGTGGCCGCCGCCGCGCGCGACATCGAGGCGCGGCTTGCCGAGCGGCACCGGCAGGAGCGTGAGCGGCTGCTCGAGGCCTTCATCGACACCGGCGCCGGGCGCGGGACCGAGGACGGGGTGGTGATCCTCGACCGGATGGGGCGCGTCGTCTTCAGCCGCAACACGCCGCCCGAGGCGCGCGACCGGGGCGTGGCGCTCCGGCTGGGTCAGACGCTGGTCGACCTCGGCCGCCATTCGAGCGACAGCCAGATCGCAGCGGCGCTGCCGCCGATGCTGCGCCCCTCCGGCATCAGCCGGCTCGTGCTCGACGGCGAGCAGAGGGGCACGGTCCTGCATCTGCCGCGCGTGCCCGGCGGTCCCATGGCGCCGCCGAAACCTGCCGTCGCGGGCCGGATCCCGCCGCGCGCGGGCACCGCCGAGGCGCCACTGCCGATCATTGGCCGCTCCGACGCGTTTCTCGAGGCCCTCGACCTCGCACGGCGCGCGGCCGAGGCCGGCGCCTCGATCCTCATTCAGGGCGAGACCGGCACCGGAAAGGAGCTGTTCGCGCGGCTGATCCATGCCTCTTTCGTCGAACGTCGTGCGGAGGCACCCTTCATCACGATGAACTGCGGGGCAATCTCGGTCGAACTCGTGGCCTCGGAGCTCTTCGGTCATGTGGCCGGCGCCTTCACCGGCGCCATGCGCGACGGGCGGCCGGGCAAGTTCGAGCTTGCCCACGGCGGCGTGCTCTGCCTCGACGAGATCGGGGAGATGCCGCTCGACATCCAGCCCTATCTGTTGCGCGTCCTGGAACAGCGCGCGATCTACCGCGTGGGCGACAGCCGGCGGCGGCCGGTCGATGTGCAGGTGGTGGCGATGACCAACCGGGACCTGATGGAGGACGTGGCGGCCGGGACCTTCCGGCGCGACCTCTACTACCGGATCAGCACCGTGACGATCGAGGTTCCGCCGCTGCGCGCGCGGAAGGGCGACGTGCCTCTGCTCGTCGCGCATTTCAACGCGGCGGCCGCGAAGCGGATGCGCACCGAACCGCTCGTCTTCGCAGACGAGGCGATGGCGCTGATGGAGGGATGGGACTGGCCGGGCAATGTGCGCGAATTGCGCAACCTCTGTGACCGGCTGCATGTCTTCGTGCGCGGTCGGGAGGTGCGGGCCGCTGACCTGCCCGAGCCGATGCGGCGGGGGCCGGCCCAGCCCGCGACCGAGGTCAGCCTGGACGAGGTGGAGGAAGCCGCGATCCGCCGCGCCTTCGCGAGCGCCGAGGGCAACGTGACCCGGGTGGCCGCGATCCTCGGGATCTCACGGCCCACCCTCTACCGCAAGATGCGCCACTACGGCATCCGCAGGATCTACGACTGACTGAGAAGGTGCACGGCCGCTGCTGACGGAGAAGAAGCGCGGCCGCTGCTGGCTGAGTTGGGGCGGGGCCGCTGCCCCGCGCCAGCGCCAGCGGCAGCATGGGCCTCGGGCCGCCCCTTCTGTGCAGTCCCCCGAGGCGCGTGACCGGGCGAGCCGGCCCGAGGAGCGGCGACCTTGTGCAGCATCTGCTTCTGTCAGCGGCGGCCCGGATCGGCGGGCGAGGGGCGGCCGGAGCCGCCCCATCGGGTCATTTCACCGCTTCGGCCAGCTTCTCGACCGCCTTCGGCTTCGCGGGCGCTGCACCCGGAACGATCACGCCGCGGCCGGCGAACCTGCGGTTCTTGAAGTCGTCGATCGCGGTGTTGATGTCGTCGAGCGCAAACTCGGTCTGGTGCATCTTCACCTTGCCGTCCGCGTTCAGCTCCATCAGCTCGACCAATTCGGTGTAGTCGCCGACGAGGCTGCCGCCGATCCGGATCTCGCGGGCCACGAGCTCGAGCGTGGGGATCTCGATCGTGCCGCCGTAGCCCACCATGATCAGGTCGCCGCCGTTCTTCAGCAGCTTCCAGCACAGGTTCTCGACCCCGAGTTCGCCCACGAAGTCGATCACCACCTTCGCGCCGCCACCGGTGATCTGCCGCACCTCCTCGATGATGTCGGGCCCACCCGAGAGCACCTTGTCCGCGCCCAGTTCCTTCGCCAGCACCTGCGCGCCCGGCTCGCGGTCGACCGCGATGGTCCGGCAGCCTGCCATCTCGTTGAGAACCTGAAGGGCGATGTGGCCAAGCCCGCCCACGCCCAGGATCAGCGCCCAGTCGCCGGGATTGAGGAGCTTCGCCGCCCGCTTGGCCGCGCGATAGGCGGTGATCCCCGCATCGGCCATGGGGGCGACCGAGAGCGGCGTGATCCCGGTGTTCAGCTTGATCAGCGACCGTTCGGAGGTCTTGAAGTACTCCGCGAAGCCGCCATCCAGCCCCAGCCCCGGAAAAAGGTTGTTCTGGCAGTGCATGTCGTGGCCGTGCCGGCAGTTGAGGCAGATCCCGCAGGTGCGGAGCGGATGGCAGATCACCGCGTCGCCGGGCTTGACCGAGGTCACGGCCGAGCCCACGTCCTCGACCCAGCCTGCGTTCTCGTGCCCCATGATGTAGGGCAGGAGGTTGCCGCCCGTGTCCATGATGTCCTTCCACACGCCCTCGATGATGTGGAGGTCGGTGCGGCAGAGTCCCGCCGCGCCCACCTTCACGATGACTTCGTCGGCCCGGTCAATGGTAGGGGCGGGAACCTCCTCGATCTTCAGCCGGACGTTCATCGCCGGGTCGTATTCGTATAGCCGTGCAGCCTTCATCGCATCCTCCTCTGGGATCGTCTCGCATCGATCGCCCGCCGGGGGAGCACCGGCGGGCGCGGGGGCCTCAGGGACGGCCGAGCCGCTCGGCCCCGCCGCCGAGCGCCGGGCCCTCGGTCGGATCCTCCACCTCGTCGAAATGGCCGACGAGCGTCTCGGTCGTCAGGATCAGCGTCGCGACCGATGCGGCATTGGCGAGGGCTGCGGTGGTCACGCGCACCGGGTCGATGATGCCTGCCCCGATCATGTCGCGGTGCTGGCCTGTGGCTGCGTCGAAGCCCGTGCCGGACTCGGCCTCGGTCACTGCCTTGACGACCGCATTCGGGTCGCTGCCGCGGTTCAGCGCGATCCGCGCCAGCGGCCGGCTGAGGACCGAGCGCACCAGCCGCACGCCTTCCGCCACGTCGCCCGAAAGCCCGGTGAGCGTGTCGAGAACCGGCGCCACCTGCGCCAGCGCCGTGCCGCCGCCGGGCACGACTCCCTCCTCGGCCGCGGCGCGGACGGCGTTCAGCGCATCCTCGACCAGCTGGATCGTGCGCTTCTGCTCGACCGGCGTCACGCCGCCGGCATGGATCACCGCCGTGCCGCCGGAGAGCTTCGCCAGCCGCTCGCGCAGCTTGTCCTGCTCGATGTTCGGCGGGGCGGCGTCGTACTGGCGCTGGACCTGCGCCCGGCGGGCCGAGATGGTGGCGGGATCGCCCTCGCCGCGCAGGATCGTGGTGTGGCTCGCGCTTGTCACCACGCGCGCGGCGGCACCGAGCTGCGCGCGCGTCACCGCCTCGATCCGGTGGCCGAGGTCGCGCGCCAGCACCGAGCCGCCGGTGAGGATGGCGAGATCGTCCATCATCGCGCGCCGCCAGTGGCCGTATTCCGGGGGATGGACCACGAGATAGCGCTCGGGCGCGGGCGCCTCGAGAAGCGAGATCACCACCTCGGGCGAGACTTCCTCGGCGATGACGAGGAGCGGCCGGCCTTCCTCCTTCGCGATGCCCCGCGCCGCGGCGAGCGCGCCGGGATCGCGGATCTTCTGGTCGGTCATCAGGATCAGCGGCCGGTCGAGCACGGCTTCCATGCTCTCGGTGTCGGTCACCATGTGATGCGAGAGATAGCCGCGGTCGAAGGACATGCCCTCGATCACCTCGAGGGTCGTCTCGACGGTGACGCCGTATTCGGTGGTGATGACGCCGCTGGTGCCCACGCGGGCATGAGCCTCGGCCACCAGCGCGCCAAGCGCCTCGTCGGTGGCTGCGATGCGGGCCACGGCCGAGAGGATCGCCGCGTCGTCATGCGCGGGCCGGGCGGTTTCCTTCAGCGCGGCCACCACGCGGCCCACGGCGAGTTCGATCCCTCGGCAGAGATCCACGGGCTTCGCGCCCTTCTCGGCCAGGATAACTCCCTGCTGGATCATCGCGTTGGCCAGAACGATGGCGGTGGTGGTGCCGTCGCCCGCGACCTCGTTGGTCTGCATCGAGACCTCGCGGACGACCTGCGCGCCCATGTTCTCGAAGCGGTCCGGCAGTTCGATCTCGGAGGCGATCGAGACGCCGTCGCGGGTGACGAGCGGCGTGCCCACGGGGCGGTCGATCATCGCATTCATGCCCTTGGGGCCGAGCGTCGGCTCGACCGCCGCGGCAAGGCGGGCAACGCCGCGGGCGAGGGCCTTCCGGGCGTCGTGGTTGTGAAGCATCTTTTTCGGCATGTCTTCCTCCCTGCGCCGCCGCCGGGGCGGGGCGTTCCTGCATTTGGTTGGCGCGCCGCCCTTCGGCGGCTGGCTCTGGCGTCAGTGGCCACCGCGGGTGCGGTGCGAAGCGACCGGCCGGCATCCCGGCCGGCGCCGGTCAGAAGCGGTTCGCGACAGGCTCGCGCGGGGGCACGCGGCCAAGGATGAAGTCGATCAGCTCCGGTTCCTCCGGGGTCACTTCGGGCGCGTCGCGGTAGCGCGCGGCCTGCAGGCCGCGGCAGAGCGCGCCGTTGAACTCCATGTTGATCCGGACCGAGCGCAGGCGCGCCATGTGGCGCGGCAGCGTCGCGGGCGTCAGCGGATCACCCTCCCAGGTCACGAAGGCCGGGTCCTGCGGCTCGACCGCACGCAGCGTGTCGCGCAGGATCGTCCGGTAGCGCGGCAGTTCGACCGCCCCGCTGCCGCCGGCGAAGCGCAGCCGGTCGAGATCGCCCAGCGTCATGGCGCAGACCTCCTCCTCGGGCAGGCGCCGCTCGCGCAGCGCGAGCAGCACCGCCTCCTGCCGGCGCTGGAAGGCCTTCTCCTCGAACTTGGCACGAAGCTCGGCCAGATCGCCGCCCTCTTCCTCGGCAAAGACCTCGCCGAAGGTCAGGCCCTCGTTCACGCCGCGGTTCACCTTGTCGGCGAAGAGGTGGTCGAGCAGCCGCACCCGGACCTGCGCGACCCAGGGCAGGGCTGCCACCTCACGGCGGATGCCCTCGGCCATGAGGAAGGCGAAATTGGGCGAGCACCAGTAGGTCGGCAGGCGGAAGTCCACCTCCACCCGGTCGCGCAGGACCGCAAGGCGCTCGACGAAGCCGAGATCCGTGACCGGCTCGTCGAGTTCGGGGTCCGCCACGCGGGCGAGGCGGGCCCAGACCTGGGCCCCCTTTCCGGTTGTCGGCACCTGCATGGGCCTACTCCGCCGCGATCAGGACCGGATGGTCCGCAAAGTCGCGCCGCTTGGCGTCCACGTCGATGCCGTAGATGCGCGCCGCGTTCAGCCCGAGGATCTTCTCCTTGATCTCGTCGGTGAGCTGCACCCCCCGTTCGGCCGCGATGTCCTCGGGGATCTGGAAGTTCCAGAACCGGTCGACCAGCCACTGCGGCGTCCAGATCGCATAGTCCGAGCCGAAGAGGATCTTGTCCGGACCGAGCCAGAACAGAAGTTCGGAAATGACCTCGGCAAAGTAGCGCGGCCGCGTATGGATGAAGGGCAGCGCCACGGCGAGTCCGCCGTAGACGTTGGTCTCCTGCACGGCGATCCAGCAGAAGTCGTCGAGCCGCGGCAGGCCGCAATGTTCCACGATCCAGTTCAGGCCCTGGAAATCCGTCGCGGCATCGTCCACGTCGCCCACCGAGAAGGCGTCCTTCGACAGCGGGATGATGGTCGGACCCTTGTGGACGTGCATGTTGCGGATGCCGAGCTTCTCGCAGAGCTCGAAGCACTTGTAGGCGGCAGGGTCGGTGAGCTTCCAGCCGCGGCTGTCGCCGTGCCATTCGGCGGTGTAGAGCTTCACGCCCTGGATGTCGTGCGTCTCCTTCATGTAGTGGATGTATTCCAGCGCCTTCTCGCCGTCGCGCGGGTCGAAGGCCCCGTTCACGATGAAGCGGCCCGGATTGCGCGACGCCATTTTCGTCGCCCGTTCGATGCAGCCGAAGCCGGTCTTGTAGAAGTCGCCGAGCACGGTCGTCTGGATGATCGCCATGTCGTCCGGCCCGTCCACGAACAGGTCGCGATAAATGTCGTCCTCGGAGTACTTTTCGAACCGGGACTTCTCCCAGACCTCTTCCTTCGGGCTCAATGCCGAATGATAGGCGTAGAAGCAGTCGATGAACTGCTTGCCGTGGATATTGGCCTGGTTCTCGGGGCTGCCGTCCCAGAAATGGGTATGCGCATCCACGATGAAGATCTCGCGGCCATCGGCGGTTCTGTACATGTCTTCCTCCCTGTCATCTCGATGGGGCAGGGCGGACCCGGAGGCCCGCCCCGGGTCGGTCAGATGTATTCGAAGACCTCGTCCATGTTTCCGAACAGGATCACGGTATTGTCGTCCACCCGCACCATGCGGCCGTAGTGGGTCGAGGTGTTCACCTCGAACATCTCGGCCGTCATGTCCTTGCCGAGGAACTCGCTGATCTCGTCCATCTTGAAGATCAGCTTGCCCTCGCCGTCGATGCGGATCAGCGCGGGGTTGTAGGTGACGGTCACGGCCGGATCCTGGTCCATGAACTCGGCGATGGCGCGGGCCTCGACCGAGTCGTTCATGGTGACCCCGCACTGGTGCGAGATGGTCTGTTCGAAGGTGATGTCCTTCATCGACTTGAAGATGTTGGACTTGCTGCTGTCGCGGGCTGCGATCGACATGTCTGGTCTCCTTAGCGGGAAAGGCCGAGTTCGCCGAGAATGTGGTCCACCCGCTCATGCGAGACGGCGCGGACATCCTCGAAGCTGACGGGTTTCGAGTGGGGCTGCGACCAGATCGGCTGGAGCGCCGCCGCGGCCCTGTCGGCCAGAGCTGTGTGCTTGCCGATCCAGGTCTGGAAGAGCGCCCGGTTGGCCTCGGCATGCTCGTTGTCGCTGACCAGCAGATACATCAGGTCGATGGTATTCGCGAGGTTGCGCTCGTAATCGGCCTCGGCCGCCGAGATCACCGGAGGCGTGATGAAGTCGTTGTTGGCCGCCGCAGCCTGCATCAGGAAGCCCGAGCGGAAGAGCTCGCCCACCAGCGGCTCGAAGATCAGGTTGATCGCGAAATACTGCTCGAGGTAGTCCTCGGTCCCCATGATCGTCTCGACCGCCTCGCGGCAGGGCTGCCAGACCGGATCCTCGAGCCAGGCGCGCTTGCCGGCCTCGTCGTCCCAGCCCTCGATGTCCATGCCGATCTCGGCCAGATAGAGCGTGATGTCCTGCGCGAGCCGCATCTTGTAGGAGGCGTTGGTCAGCGTCGCGTTGTTGATCATCTGGGTGTAGCCGTAGCGCTGCGCCTGCATCAGCGAGGTGCCGAGCCCGAATTCCGCGTGCTTCCAGGCGCCCAGATGGGTCTGGAGGATCTTGACCCAGGCACGGTCGAAGGCGCGGGGCGCGCCGGCCTTGCGGGCATTCGCGATCACCGACTGCACCATGGTCTCGATCTTCGACTGGCGCTGGTAATGCGTCCGCTCCCACTCCTGATCAGGCGCCCGGAAGGCATGCCAGTTCGAGCTGCGGGCATGGGTGTTGTCCTTGGTGTAGGCACCCTTGCCGTTCGAGAAGCTGATGATCCAGTCCTGAATCAGGTAGCGCTCGGGATCGGGCTGGACGTCACAGGTGACGTCCTCGTAATGCGTCGCCCGCTTGCCGCGCGGCTCGAAGTAGTTGTAGCGCCGGCTGGCAGAGCCCGCGAAGATCGCCGCTCCTGCCGCGCCGGAGCCCACGGAACTCGAAAGTGCTGGCATTGGTCGTCCTCCCTGGTGAAATGGCCGGCGTCAGTGTCCCGATGCGCCGGAGGTGGTGGTGAAGCGGTCGAAGAAGATGCGATCGCTGTCGAAATCGAGCATGAAGAGCACGGGCTGCAGCGCGTCGATCATCGGCGGCGGCCCGCAGGCATAGACGTCGCCCTGGCCCTCGATCCCCTCCTCGCGCAGGATGCGAGAGACCGCCTCGTGGACGAAGCCGCGCTCGCCCTCCCAGCCGCAATCCACGGCGGCATGGGACAGGACCGGGATGAACCGGACCGAGGGATGGGCCTCGGTGAGGGCCGCGATCTCATCCAGATGGAACAGGTCCTCGGGCGTGCGGGCGCCGTAGAAGAAGAGCACCTCTCGGTCCTCGCCCGAGGCCAGGTGATCGTGCAGGATCGACCAGACCGGCGACATGCCTGATCCCGCGCCGACGAGGATCACCGGTCCTTCGCGTCCTTCGCGCCGGAAGCACATCCCGTAGGGCCCGGTGACGGAGACGGAGGCTCCGAGCCGGATCCCGCCGCTGTCGAGCTGGTTTGAGAACTTTCCGTCGGGGTACTTCTTGATGATGAAGCGCAGTTTCTGGGTTTCGCCCGGCGGATTTGCCATGGAGAACGACCGCGTAATCGTCTCCCCTTCTTCGGTGGTGACGGTGATGTCGACATACTGTCCGGCCCAGAATTTCAGGGGGGCGTCGATCTCGATCTCGACGCCGCGGATGTCGTGGGTGAGGGCGCCGAAGCCGGTGATGCGGCCAGCAAAGGTTCTCACCGGGATCGACTTGGACAGGACCTCCTCGTCATAGTTCAGAAGGTCGATGGTCAGGTCGTCGAGCACCATCGTGCGGCACATCAGGATGTGGCCGCTCTCGCGCTCGGAATCGTTCAGCGCGAAGGTGGAATACTTCAGCAGATCGACCTCGCCCTCGACGAGGACGCATTTGCAGGCCGAGCACTGGCCCTCCTTGCAGCCGTGCGGCAGCGCGATGCCCTGCCGGAAGGCCGCCTCGAGCACGGTCTCGTCCTCGCGCACCTCGAATTCCACGCCGACCGGCTCGAGCCGCACGGTGTGGGTCTCGACCGCGGTCTCGGTTTGCTTGGCTGCGGTATGAACGCCCATTCGGTTCGGCCTCCCTGCCGTCCGTTCGTGCCGTCTGGAAGGGGGCCGTCGCCGGCCCCCCGGGTCTTGGTCAGTGGCAGGTGTTGATCGTGAAGCCCGCGCGGTAGTCGGCGATGTGCTGCTCGCGCGCCTCGGGGCTCATCTCGCGCAGGAGCGTGAGCGGCGAGAGCAGCGTGTGACCACGCACGTCGTCGAGCGTCCACATGTCCTTGTCGTCGAAGCGCAGGTGCGGCTGCGGGGTCAGCGTCTTGCCGTCGTCGCGGACGAAGTTCAGGTCCTTGATCGCGTCGGCGAGATCCCAGCCGTGATACAGCGTCTCCCACTCGCGCTTGCCCGAGAAGCGGCCCATCGCGGGGGTCGGCCGGCCCTGGTATTCGTCGGCGAAGGCCTCGACGGCGGTCCAGCGGTCCAGTTCATGCGCGAAGGTGTGCAGCTGGCCGTCGATCTCGTCCACCACCATGTCCTCGCGGATCAGGCAGGGCACGAGGCAGGACCAGCAGCGGTGCGGGTAGACGTAGCCCACTTCCTCGTTGAAGGTGATGACCTTCTGGCCGGGCTTCGAGAGCTTCGCATACCATTTCCAGAACTCGCCGAATTCGGCGTACCAGCCGGGGTACTTCGCCTCGAACCACTCGAAGTCCTTGTCGGTCTGGGCCTCGATCCGCCAGAAGTTCACCGGCCAGCCCACCGCGAAGAACTGGGCGACCTTGTGGACGTAGTGCTTCTTGGTGATCCGGTTCCACGCCTCGTGCACGTCGTCGTGGTGCACCTTGATGCCGTATTTCTCCAGCGGCAGCATGTAGGTGCGGTAGTAGTCCTCGAAGATCCAGCGGTGCCACATCTCCGCGTAGGATTCCTTGTCCTTGTCGCGGTTCGTGGTGCCGTATTCGATGAAGGTGCCGATGGCGGCATCGACGATCGCGTGGTTCTGCCAGAAGGCGTAGCGCAGGTCACGCTCGAGCAGCAGGTGGTTCTCGGGCTCCTTCAGCGCGGCCATCAAGAGCGAGTGGCCGTTGCCGATGTGGCGGCTTTCATCCGATTGAACGGAAAGGAAGACCGTCGGCAGGGCGTAGTCGCCGTTGCGCGCGGCCTCCGACGGCATGGCAACGAAGAGCGTGTTGGTGAACGCCGTTTCCGCGACCACCGTCAGATACATGCAGGCCGCCGTCATCGTGTCGCCGGTGATGAAGCCCTCGCCGAACTGTCGGCCGATGGTGGTCGCGTAGCACTTGCCGAAGGCTTCCTCGGTGATGTCGAAGCCCGCCGGGTCGATGTAGTTCTCCATGTACCACTTCTTCAGGTTCATCTGGATCGTGGAGTGGCGGAACTCGTCGACCATCTGCATGGTGAAGCCGGTGCGCAGGTCCTCGCCGGGGGCAAGGCGCGCGACCATCGCCATCGAGCGGGCGGCCGAGATCTCGGGGAAGGGGATGATGGCGAGGAAGAGCTTCATCCACTCGACCCAGCGCGGCTCGACGTTGCGGAACATGTCTCCGCGCAGTGCCGCATCCAGCGCGCCATAGACGCGGTTGTCCTTCTCTTCCTGCATCGGGAAGTAGGAGCGCAGCACCTGCTTCATCGGATCGCGCGGCGCCTTGGCGATCTTGTAGTCGGTGGGGAAGGTCGCCGCCTCCTGGACGTAGGTCGGATTCCAGCCGAGATCGGAGATCTTCTTCGTCGCCTCGCCGACAGAGATGCCGCGTTGCGAGGTGATCTTGTTCAGCGTCAAAGACGTCATGCCATGAGCCTCCATGTGTGGCGCGGGCGGATGGCCCGCGGGCTTGCGGCCCTTGCGGGGCCGCCTTGTCTCTCGGATCACGGCAAAGGTTCGGGGGCCTGCCATGCCGCCCGCGCCATGCGGGGCGGCGTCTCCTCCCATCCTTCGTTCTTCTGCCACCGGAGGACCGGCGGACGGTTATGCAGGGATAGGAGGCACGAGCGGTGCCAGCGGCGACCAGTGCAGGCGAAAATCCCGCCGAACAGCAGGGCGACACGGCACAACCGCCTGCCACGCTTCGACAAAAAAGTTTGTAGAAGAGTCAGCTTTTGTCGCCGCCTTCCTGCCCCCGGTTTTCAGGCAGACCGTTCGGCAGGCAGCTTTCGTTACAGCTGTAACGGCTGACCTGTCTCAGCGTTACAGGTGGCGAACACCTCTGGCCGATTCGCGAGGTGTGGCGACGGTTTCCGCACCGCCGCGCGAATGCTGCGCCTGCGCCCGTAACGGCTTGAAACGCCTGTAACGGAGCGCCGTAACGGCTTGGGACAATGCCCGGCGGCAAGACCGAAAAAAGATGCTTTGCATATGCATTTTCAGGCCGTCCGCCGCTCGGATCCTGTCCCGCTGCTGCTAGGATCGAGGTCCGCACCGACAACGGAGGCGAGACATGTCCGGTTCCCGCGATCTGCCGCTAGACCCTCCCGCCGCGCCGCGCCTCGTGGCCGAGCGCGTGCTCTCGCGCGCGCCGCAGGACCTCATCTTCGTCATGCGCTTCCTCGGCGAGAGCCAGGACATCCTGCAGGCCCATTTCCGCGCCTTCCTGACCGAGCGGCTCGCCGCCGCCGGCGCGACGCCGGACGAGCATCCGCTGCTGCCCTTCTTCATCGACAGCCATGCCTCCGAGCTGCGCGACTTCGTCTTTACCGGCGTGTCGCTGGCGCGCCAGTTCCGCCTGCGCGAGATCGAGGAACTGACGGGCGATGCCGAGGCGACCATGCGCATCGACGTCTGGGACGCGATCGCAAGCCACATCGAGATGGCGGAAGCGCGTTTTGCCGAGGGGATCGGCGCGGTCGTCGAGCGGCTGCAGGCAGAGGAAAGCGCCGTCCGCGCCGCGGGCCGGAGGCGGAAATGACGGCGCTTGCGGAACGGTTGGCGCTCGTGGGCGAGCTGTCGCAACTCATCTCCGAGCGGCAGCGGATCGCGGCGCGGCTGTCGGGCCTCGAGATCGAGGCCGCGGCCGGAGATGCCGGGGCAGAGGCACGGGCAGCCACCGCCGAGGAGGAACTGCGGACCTGCGACGGGCAACTCGAGCGGCTGGAAGAGCGGCTGGCCGAACTGGACCGGTCCATGGCGGCGGATGCGCCGCGCAAAGAGGAGGAGAGGCGATGAACCAGACGCTTGCGCTGACGCCGTTCGAACTGATGGCCCGGCAGTGGCAGCGCCCCGCCGCCGTGGTGCGGGTGCTCTTCGAGCCGGGGGGGCGGGCGGTGGCCTTCCGCGATGCCGCGGGTGGGCTCGCGGTTGCTCCACTCGCCGATGCCGAGGATACGCCGTCACGCCTCAGGCTCGAGCTGGACAGCGGGCGCATGATCATCCGGCCCCGGAAGAGCGAGCCTGCTCCGCTCTCGGAGGTGCCGCTCGCCGTGGATATCGTGGAGGGCGGCACTGCGGCTGGATGGCTCGTTGCCGACAGCGCGGGCGGGCTTCATCGGATCACGCCCCGCGGCCAGCACCTGCGCCTTCGGGCGGGCGAGGGGACGGTCGTGGCACTCGCCGCGCGCGCGGATGCCATCGCTCTTCTTCAGGACGACGAAATCAGGCTGATCGGCCCGGACGGCGAGATGCGCGAGAGCATGCCGCTCGCATCCGCCCGAGGCCTTGCGTGGCAAGGCGATCGGCTCTTCGTGACCGATGCGGAGGGGCTGCTCGTCGGCTCGGGAGAGGACTGGCTGCGCATTCCGCTTGCCTCGCCCGAAGACGCGCCGGTGCCCGATCCTTCCGGCCGCTGGGCTGCCGGGGCAACAGCGGACGGGGGGCTCTGGCTTGCAGACCTGACCGAAGGCCGTGTCGCGCATCTTGCGGATTTTCCGATGAAGCCCGGCTCCATGGGCTTCACGGCCGGCGGCAGGGCGCTGGTCGCCTCGGGCGCCTATCGTCTCGTCGCCTGGGATCTGTCGCGTCCACCCTTCGGGCAGGATCGCTCGGGCGCGCTGCGCAGCGGGCGCACCGAACTCGTTGCCGTCACGGCCGTGGCGGTCCATCCGACGCGCGATCTGGTGGCGGTCGGGCGCGCCAATGGCGGGCTCTCCATCGCGCGTCCCGGCGAGCCCGAGGAGATGGTCCTGCGTCCGGCCGACGGCGACGCGATCCTGGCACTCGGCTGGTCGGCGGACGGGCGCCATGTCGCCCTGGGCAGCCAGAACGGCGTGGCCGCGCTGCTCGATCTTCCCGCCCAGCTCTTCAAGTGAGGCCATTTCCCGCGCGGCTGACAGACCTTCGACAGCCACCGGGCCGGCCCATCGACACAGACACGTCACGAAAGGAAACGGCATGACACCGGATCGCACGACTGAAACCGAAGCGCCTCCTTCGGAGACCGCCAGCAAGGACGCGTTCTTCGCGCGGATCGCCGAACTGTCGGACGAGATGATCGCGGCCCATGGCCGCGACTTTGCCGTGGGCGCGCTGGTCCTCGCGGCGCGCTTCATCAGTGACCGCGCGCCCGACGCGGTGAGCCGTCACTGAGGGACAAGCCATGGCGGAAAGGCAGAGCCGGCCGGGCGGGGCGGTCGGATGAGCCGGGCTGCGATGCGCCTTGGTCAGCGGCAGGTGCAGAAGACAAGCTTTCTGCCTGCTCTCGCGTTGCTGCGGATGGACAGCGCGGATCTGGCCGCTCATCTGGCCGCAGAGGCCGAGCGGAACCCCTTCCTTCGGCTGCGCCGTCCCGCTGGCGGCGCAGCGGCTCCTGTGCCGGTCGAGCCCGCGGCCGCCGCGCCGGGACTTCATGAGCATGTCCTCCGCCAGATCGGGCTGCGCCTGCCGGACGAGGAACTGCCCGTCGCCTGGGCCTTCCTCGAGGCGCTCGAGCCGACGGGCTGGCTCGGCGCATCCGTGGCCGCGGTGGCCGAGGCCGCCGGGGTATCGGAGGGCGAGGCGCGGGCCACGCTCGCGCGGCTCCAGCAACTGGAACCTGCGGGCCTCTTCGCGCGCAACCTGCGCGAGTGCCTGGCCCTGCAGGCCGCCGAGCGCGATCAACTCACGCCCGCCATGCAGACGGTTCTCGATTGCCTAGACCTTCTGGCGGAAGCGGGACCGCGGGCCGTCGCCGCTCGGACGGGGCTGGCGGAACCGGAGGTGGAAGCCTGTCTCGCGGCGATCCGGCGGATGGATCCCAAGCCCGGGGCCCGCTTCATCGACGCCGCCGCCTCGCCGTTGCGCGAGCCGGATCTGATCGTGCAGCGCGGTGAGTCAGGATGGACCGTCGAGCTGAACCGCTCCTCGCTGCCCGAGCTGCGCGTGGAGGCCGCCCCTCCCGGTCCGCTGAGCGCGGAACTCGCGGCACTCCGGCTGCGCGGCCGGGATCTGCAGCGTGCGCTGCTCCGGCGGGCCACGACCGTGCTTTCCGTCGGGACCGAGGCGGTGCGTCGGCAGCAGGCCTTTCTGGACCGGGGGCCGGAGGCTCTGGCGCCCCTGCGCCTTGCCGATGTGGCGCGTCCGCTCGGGCTTCATCCGAGCACGGTCAGTCGGGTGGTGAACGGGCTGCTCATCGCCACGCCAAGGGGGCTTTTCGCGGTGCGCACCCTGTTCCCGGCGCCAATGGCCGAAACCGGCGAACTCACCGCCGCGGCCCTTCAGGCCCGCATCCGCGCCCTGGTCGCCGCAGAGGATGCGCGACGGCCTCTCGATGATGGCGCCCTTGCGGCAGCGCTGGACGAGGCGGGGCTGCGGGTCGCGCGCCGCACTGTGGCGAAGCACCGCGCCCTCGCGGGCATCCCGCCGGTCCTCCGGCGCCAGTCCGTGGACGCCGGATGACCGGGCGCAGCCGTCACGAAGTCGCGATCTTCTCGTGGCACCGTTTCGCTTTCGCAACAATCCCGTTTCCGCCAGAGGCACTTGCAGGATGCGCAAGCGGCCGGATTTTATCGCATTGAAAACTGTAAATCATCCTTGGGCTTTGCCGGGTGAAATTTAATCAACCTGAGATTTAAAAAGCGCGGCGGGCCTTTTTCGCCTTCCTTCCGTCACATGCTCTATCCGGCTCTGGCACCATATTGACACGGTTTAACCACATTCTTAAGAGTGTATCGAAATCGAAAGAGTTTGATGGAGTCCGAACGACACTGCCTTTCCGACGCAAGTATTGCATGAGCGAAGGGCGGAACATCGACCAAAGCGATGCCTAAAGCGGCTCGGCGGGCGATTTTGCCCGGCTCTTGCCTCGTCGGAGTATCTGAAATGGACGGAAGCAATATTCCGGTCGATTTGACCGGGCATGATCATTTTATGGCAAGCTTTCGCCGCAAGAAGGTCGTTCTGGTCACGGGCGGAGCCGGGTTTGTCGGCTCGCATCTCTGCGAGAGGCTGATTTCGGATGGCCATATGGTCGTCTGCCTCGACAATCTCCTGACAGGCCGGATGCAGAATATCGAGCCTCTCCTGAATCATCCCGATTTCCGGTTCATCAGGCAGGACATTCTGGAGCGGATCGTCTGGACCGGGCCGCTGGACGAGATCTACAACCTCGCCTGCCCGGCCTCTCCGCCGCTCTATCAGCGCGATCCGATCCACACGTTCCGCACCTGCACGGAAGGCGTCCTGAACCTGCTTTCGCTGGCGCGAACGACGGGCGCGCGCATCCTGCAGGCCTCGACCTCCGAGGTCTACGGCGATCCCGAGATCCCGCTTCAGCACGAAGGTTACCGGGGCTGCGTGAACACGGTGGGACCGCGTGCCTGCTACGACGAGGGCAAGCGGGCGGCCGAGACGCTGTTCTGGGAGTTCGGAACACATCAGGGCCTCGATGTGCGGATCGCGCGGATCTTCAACACCTACGGGCCGCGGATGAGCCCCGAGGACGGGCGCGTCGTCTCGAACTTCATCGTGCAGGCGCTGACCGGCGTGGACATCACCATCTATGGCGACGGGATGCAGACCCGCTCGTTCTGCTACGTGGACGATCTTGTGGCCGGGCTGATGGCGCTGATGGCGTCCGAGACGACAGATCCCGTCAACCTCGGCAACCCCGGCGAATTCACCATGCGTCACCTGGCCGACATGGTGCTGCGCCAGACGGGCTCCGCCTCGCGGCTCGTGCATTGCCCGCTGCCGGTGGACGATCCGCGCCAGCGCCGGCCCGACATCTCGAAGGCGGCCGAGCGGCTGGGCTGGGCGCCGACTGTCCCGCTCGAGGAGGGGATCGCGCGCACGATCCGGCATTTCGCGGGCGAGGTGCAGGTTGACGGGGAGCGAGAGGTCGGGCTGCACCATGCGTGAGACGATCCTTGTGACGGGCGGTGCGGGCTTCATCGGCTCGCACGCCTGCAAGGCGCTGCATCGCGCAGGCTTCCGGCCGGTGAGCTATGACAACCTGTCCACCGGCCATGCGGATGCGGTGCGATACGGGCCGCTGGTGCGGGGCGACGTCCGCGACGCGGGCGCGGTCGAGGCTGCCCTGCGATCGCATGGGGCGGCGGCCGTCATCCACTTCGCCGCTTCGGCCTATGTCGGCGAGTCCATGGCGGATCCGGCCAGATACTACGACAACAACGTGGGCGGGATGATCGGCCTCGTGCAGGGATGCCGGGCCGCGGGCGTGTCCCGCATCGTCTTCTCGTCGAGCTGCGCCACCTATGGCGTTCCCGATGCCCTGCCCATCCGCGAGACGACGCTCCAGCAGCCGATCAACCCCTATGGTCGCACGAAGCTGATCTGCGAGCAGATGCTGCGCGATCTGGCCGTCGAGGGGCTGCGCCATGTAGCCCTGCGCTACTTCAACGCCGCGGGGGCGGATCCCGAGGGTGAGCTTGGCGAACGGCACGATCCGGAGACGCATCTGCTGCCGCTGGCGCTGAAGGCGGCCTCGGGTCGAGCGGGCGCGCTGGCCATCTTCGGAACCGACTACCCGACGCCGGACGGCACCTGCATCCGCGATTACATTCATGTGGCCGATCTGGCGCGGGCCCATGTGCTCGCGCTTTCGCGGCTGCTGGAGGGGGGCGAGAGCATCGCTCTCAACCTCGGGACGGGCCACGGCCTCTCAGTGCGCGGGATCGTCGCCGCCATCGAGCGCGTCACGGGTCGCCCCGTGCCGGTCCGGCTGGAGCCGCGCCGTCCGGGAGATCCGCCCGAACTCGTGGCGGATCCGGGCCTTGCGGCGGCCGAGATCGGCTTTCGCACGGAGTGCTCCGACATTGCCACCATCGTGCGTCATGCCGCGCCCTGGTTCGGACTGGAGTCCGCCGATGTCGAAGCGGCATGATGCGCGGCGGGCCCGTGCCCGTCTGAAGCGGCAGGCGCGCCGGCGGGCGAGTGCCCCGTCCTATCTCGAGCCGATCATGAGCGACGCGCAACGCGGACGCTATGCCATCGTGGCCGCGCTCTGGGCCGCTGCCCTGATATTCTTCTGGTCCTGGTGGCTCGATCCGACCCATTTCATCGGCTGGGGCGGTTTCCTGCTGGTCACGGTGCCGCTGGTCTGGCTCAGCGCGCTGCAACTCTATTTCGTCGTCGTCCTGTTCCGGGCGCGCCGTTCCGCCTCGCCCGATCCGGTGCCGGGGCGCTGGCGGGTGGCGATGATCGTGACCAAGACCCCATCGGAGCCCTTCGACGTGGTCCGCCGCACGCTCGAAGCGATGCTGGCGCAGGACTATCCGCACGACACCTGGCTTGCCGACGAGGATCCCTCGCCCGAAACCGCGGCATGGTGCGCGGCGCACGGGGTCGGGATCTCCTGCCGGAAAGGCCGGCAGGACTACCACCAGCCGGTCTGGCCCCGCCGCACCCGCTGCAAGGAGGGCAATCTTGCCTTCTTCTACGACCAGTGGGGGTATCGCGACTACGACATCGTCTCGCAGCTGGATGCCGACCACGTGCCGCAGCCGGGCTATCTGCGCGAGGTGCTCCGTCCCTTCGCCGACCCGGCCGTGGGCTACGTGAGCGCGCCGAGCATCTGCTCGGCGAATGCACGGGAGAGTTGGGCCGCCCGGACCCGGCTCCATGCCGAGGCGGCTTTCCACGGCGCGCTTCAGACCGGCTACACCGGCGCCCTGACGCCGATGTGCATCGGCTCGCATTACGCGGTGCGTACTCGGGCGTTGAAGGATGTGGGCGGGCTTGGCCCCGAACTGGCCGAGGATCACTCGACCTCGATGCTGCTTGCCGCGGGCGGATGGCGCGGAGTGCACGCGATCGACGCGATCGCCCTCGGGGACGGACCGGCCAACGTGGCCGACCTCGCGACGCAGGAGTTCCAGTGGTCGCGCAGCCTGATGACCCTGCTCCTGTCGCATACCCCACGCTATCTCGGCCCGCTTCCCGCGCGGCTCCGCTTTCTCTTTGTCTTCTGCCAGCTGTGGTATCCGCTGTTCGCGCTGGTCATGATGCTCATGTACGTGGCGCCGGCGCTCGCCCTCATGCTCGACATGCGCTTTGTCGACGTGACCTACCCGGGCTTCGTCTTCCATGCGCTGCCTGCCATGCTGGCCCTCACCGCCTTCGCCTGGCTGCTGAAGCGCGACGGCCTGTTCCGGCCGCATGACGCCCCCGTGCTGTCATGGGAGAAGGCGCTCTTCGCGGCGCTTCAGTGGCCATGGGTGCTCTGGGGCTGCGCCATGGCGATCCGCGACCGCCTGACCGGCCGCTTCGTGGATTTCCGCATCACGCCGAAGGGGTCGGCGGCGAGCCGCCGCATTCCGCCGAAGATCATCGCGATCTATGTCGCCCTGGCCGCCGGATGCGTGGCACCGGTCTTCCTTGCGGACGAACTGGCCGAGGCGCGGGGGTTCCTGCTGCTCGCCCTGCTGAATGCGGTTCTCTACGGCAGCCTCGTTCTGGTGATGGTCTGGCACCATCTGCGCCAGATCGGCGCCTTCTGGCGCCAGCAGCTGGGAGACCTTGCACTTCAGGGCGCGGCGGTGGCGGGCCTCTTCGCGCTGGTTCTGGCGGGCGGGCTCAGCCGCGGGACCGAAAGCCTCGCGGCGCTCGCCTTCGGGCTCGAGCCGCTGCAACTGACGAAGGCCGAATATGTCGTGTCGGGTGCGGGCAGCGGGTCGGTGCCGCGCGTGAGGTTCACCTTCGCGCCCGGATGGAAGGGCGGCTCCCTTCTCGGAGGGTGAGTGATTGAGGAGTAGGATCATGGATCGGAGCGGAATGCGAAGGATGCGGGTGATGGTCACGGCGCTGGCTGCGGCTGTCGGCCTCTGCGGCGGTGCGTCGGCCGCCCTCGCGGCTCCGCCGGGAAATCTGCCCTATGGCGCCTACGATCCCGGCGGCGACTATCAGAACGACGGCGACGTGGTGATCGAGCACCTGTTCCTTCCCTGGGAGGACGTGTATCTGCCCTCGCTGATCGACGCGGACGGCTACGCCCGCGAGCGCAACCGCGCATTGCTGGTGACACTCGAACCCTGGACATGGACGCGGTCGGAACGCAACACGGCCCAGGCGCTGCGCGAGGGGATCCGCCGCGGCGACTATGATGCCAACATGAAGGCTGTCTGCGACGTGCTTGCCGTGCTGAAGAGCCCGGTGACCCTGCGCTGGGCTCACGAGATGGAGAACTCGGACGGGCAGTTCATCTGGTCGGGGTGGGATCCTGACGACTACGTCTCGGCCTTCCGCCACATGACCTCGATCTGTCGGAACGAGGCGCCGAACGTGCGGATCATGTGGTCGCCTACGGGCGAGGAGGGGCTCGAAGCCTATTACCCGGGTGACGATTATGTCGATCTGGTCGGCATCTCGGTCTTCGGACTGCAGGAGAATGACCGCTACGAGATCGGTCGCGACCGGAGCTACGTCGACGTGATGGGACCGCGCTATCAGCGGGCGGCGCAGTTCGGCAAGCCGGTCGTCGTGGCTGAACTCGGGGTGTCCGGCAGCGCGGGATACGTCGCCTCCTGGGAGGCGGCGGTCCGTCAGCCTGGCGGCAGCTACCCCAACCTCGTCGGCGTGGTCTACTACGACCAGAAGGAGGTCTACGCCTGGCCGCATGGCTTCGGACTTCCGGACTGGCGGCTCGACCAGCGTGTGACTGACCAGAACTGATCCCTGCGGCGACCTGTCCTCAAGGGTAGGCCCATTCGAGCCTACCCGCCCGAAAGACGCCATGTTCAGGCCCATCTGCGGGCGTGATCGGGGGCGACGAATGCCGGTAGTGACAATTACCGGCGCGTGGATCTTCGGTTGTGGGGGTTGCCTTAGGCTCAACCTGACCGATTTTCCTTCGTGTCCAGCGAAGGAGATACTGTCATGTTGCCCTCTCGCATGATCTTTGCCCGCCTGGGGCTCGCGCTGCTGCTGGCGGCCCCGCAACTGGCCGAAGCATCCAACGACACGACCCGCAATCAGGCGCCCGCCCGCGGAGTCGTCCAGACGCGCAGCGCGGGAACCTTCGACTGGCTGGCAAAGCCCGTCGTCACGCGCGCGGCCTTCGAATCGGACGCGGTCCGTGTGCGCCGGCAGATCGGCCGCGGCTCGTGGATCTGCTCGCCGGCGGGATTCGGCCGCGGCTCTCGCTGCTACGCCAACTGAGGCAGGTCCTCCCGCGCCCCACGCGGGCAGGGCTTCCTGTCGGCATGGGGCGGCGCCGGAGGCGTAGGGGTTCCGGCAGGGCTGTGCGCTTCCGCTTGGGCGCCTCGCCAGTTGATGCCGGATCCGCTCGTCAGGAGGACGCAGCCGCACAAGCGCTCTGAACCGACTGCCTCCGGCGTCCGGCGTCGCAGGTCCGTCCCCATCAAGCCGGAATATTACGTAACGTCCCACTCGCTTTACAGTTCTGCGGCGGCTGCTCTAACCTCGCCCGGGGATTGGAGGGGAGGCAGAATGGATTTCGCGCTGAGCGAGGAGCAGCAGGCGATCTACGACATGGCCCGCGAGTTCGGCGCCGAGGAGATCGCACCGAATGCGCGGGCCTGGGAGGAGGCGGGAACCATCCCGCGCACGCTCTGGCCGAAGGTCGCCGCTCTCGGCCTCGGTGGCGTCTATGTATCGGAGGAATATGGCGGATCCGGCCTGGGCCGGCTGGATGCGACGCTCGTCTTCGAGGCCCTGGCGATGGCTTGCCCATCGGTCGCGGCCTTCCTGTCGATCCATAACATGTGCGCCGGCATGATCGACCGCTATGGCGCGGAACCGCTCAAGGCGCGATGGCTGCCGGGGATCTGCAACCTCACCACGCTCGTCTCCTACTGCCTCACCGAGCCCGGCGCGGGTTCGGATGCCGCGGCCCTGCGCAGCCGTGCCATACGTACGGGCGAGGGCTACCGCCTCACCGGAACGAAGGCCTTCATCTCGGGCGGCGGCTACTCGGACGCCTATCTCACGATGTGCCGCACGGGCGGCGACGGGCCGAAGGGCATCTCGGCCTTGCTCGTGCCGTCGGGCACGGAGGGCCTCAGCTTCGGCGGGCTCGAGAACAAGATGGGTTGGCGTGCGCAGGAGACGCGGCAGGTGCAGTTCGACGACTGCCCCGTGCCCGCCGACCATCTGGTGGGAGAGGAGGGGCGCGGCTTCGCCTATGCCATGGCGGGACTGGACGGCGGGCGCCTGAACATCGCGGCAACCGCTCTCGGGGGGGCGCAGGCGGCCTTCAACGCGACCCTCGCCTACATGGCCGAGCGCCGAGCCTTCGGCCGCCGCCTCGACGATTTCCAGGCGCTTCAGTTCCGCCTCGCCGAGATGGAAGTGAAGCTTCAGCAGGCGCGCGCCTTCCTTCGGCAGGCGGCATGGAAGCTCGACCAGAATGCCGCCGATGCCACCAAGTTCTGCGCCATGGCGAAGCTCGCCGTCACGGATTCAGCCTTCGAGGTGGCCAACCAGTGCCTGCAGCTGCACGGCGGCTACGGTTATCTGGCAGATTATGGAATCGAGAAGATCGTGCGCGACCTGAGGGTGCATCAGATTCTCGAAGGGACGAACGAGATCATGCGGGTGATCGTCGCCCGCTCGCTGGTGGCAGCATGAGCGATGTCCTGATCCGCCGGGTCGGGCGTGCCGGCCGCATCACGCTGAATCGGCCTGATGCGCTCAACGCCCTGAGCTACGACATGTGCCTCGGCATCGACGCTGCCCTGAGGGAATGGGCGTGCGATCCCGAGGTGGAACTGGTGGTCATGGATGCGGCCGGCAAGCGCGCCTTCTGCGCGGGCGGCGACATTGCCGAGCTTCATGCGCGCGGCAGCGCCGGCGACCACGCCTTCGGTCAGAGGTTCTGGCGCGACGAATACCGGATGAACGCACGGATCGCGGCCTATCCGAAACCCGTCGTCAGCCTCATGCAGGGCTTCACCATGGGCGGCGGCGTGGGCCTCGGCTGCCATGCCAGCCACCGCATCGTTGGCGAGACCAGCCGGATCGCGATGCCGGAATGCGCGATCGGTCTTGTGCCTGACGTGGGCGGCACGCACCTGCTGGCGCATGCTCCGGGGCGGGTAGGCTTGTGGCTGGGCCTCACGGGCAGCCGCATCGGGCCCGGCGACGCCATCCATGCCGGTTTCGCCGACCATTTCGTGCCGGAGGCCGAATGGCCCGACGTGATCGCGCTGCTCGAGGCAGGGAACCTGAGTATTCCCGCCCACGATCCGCCGGTCGAGCGCCTGCCCGAACTGCGCGAGGAGATCGGCCGCCTCTTCGAGGCCGAGACCGTGCCGGCCCTCATTTTGGCTCTCGAATCCGAGGGGACGCCCTTCGCCGAGGAGGCGCTGAAGGCGCTTCGGCTTGCCTCGCCCATCGCGCTCTGCGCGACCTTCGAAATCCTGCGCCGTCTCGGATCGCGGGCGGAGATCCGCGCGGCACTGGAACTGGAATATCGTTTCACCTTTCGCGCGCAGGCTCAGGCCGATTTCCTGGAGGGTATTCGCGCTGCGATTGTCGACAAGGACCGCAATCCGCGCTGGCGGCACTCGACCGCCGCTGATGTGAGCGCGGAGGAAGTTGCCGACCTGCTGTCGCCTCTCGGAGCAGACGCGCTGACATTTGAGGAGGATAAAGAATGAAAATCGCATTCATTGGTCTTGGCAACATGGGCGGGCCGATGGCGCGCAACCTCCTGGCGGCGGGGCACGAGGTGACGGGATACGATACGGCAGCCGCTGCGCCGGAAGGAGTGAAGGCCGCAGGTTCGGCAGCCGAGGCGGCAGCGGGTGCGGAAGTGGTCGTCACGATGCTGCCGAACGGCGCCATTCTGCGCGCGGTGGCGCAGGAGGTCATTCCCGCGATGGCCGCGGGTGCCGTGCTCTGCGACTGTTCGACGGTCGATGTGGAAAGCGCCCGCGCAGTGGCTGCCGAAGCCGAGGCGGCGGGGCTTGGTGCGCTCGACGCTCCGGTCTCCGGCGGGGTTGGTGGTGCTGCGGCCGGCACGCTCACCTTCATGGTGGGAGGTAGCGACGCGGCCTTCGCAAAGGTTCGGCCCCTGTTCGAGATCATGGGTCAGAAGGCCGTCCACTGCGGAGGGCCCGGAGCAGGGCAGGCGGCCAAGATCTGCAACAACATGATCCTTGGCGTGACGATGATCGCCACTTGCGAGGCCTTCTCGCTGGCCGACAAGCTGGGCCTCGACAGGCAGAAGATGTTTGACGTGGTGTCGACCTCATCGGGATACAGCTGGACGATGAACGCCTATTGCCCGGCGCCGGGCGTGGGGCCGACGAGCCCGGCGGATAATGGCTACAAGCCGGGATTTGCGGCGGAACTGATGC
Organism: Rhodobacter sp. NSM; assembly: GCF_052244495.1. Taxonomy (NCBI): domain Bacteria; kingdom Pseudomonadati; phylum Pseudomonadota; class Alphaproteobacteria; order Rhodobacterales; genus Rhodobacter; species Rhodobacter sp. NSM. The sequence continues at coordinate 253,828 of NZ_JBQPXH010000003.1, read as the reverse complement.
TGAAGGACCTCCGCCTTTCGCAGCAGGCGGCCGCGGGCGCAGATGCCGACACGCCGATGGGTCGCCTCGCGGCTGAGCTCTACGAGATTTTCGTCGAGCAGGAGGACGGCAGGGGCAAGGATTTTTCGGCCATGCTGCCAAGGTTCGAGGGTCGTAACCGAAGCTGAGCCTGCGCGTGGTGCATCTTGCGGTATAGTTTTCCGTAACGCAGCCTGCATCCAGCTGGTGGTTTCTGTAGAAGATCGAAGGACCAGGATTTCACGACCGCCTCGTGCCGGAGATCGCCTGATTTTTGTGCGATCCGTCGCGGGCTCGTGTTCGCTGCGTGCCCGAAAAGCATTGTCACCAAGTTCTGACCCGGCGAACGGGAACCGTTGCGTCGTGTCAGCATTGAACGCCTAAAGGCAGGTGACACACATGATTTTCGTTCTTGCTCCCTCCACGATCTTCAATCGCAGAACGCTCAAGGTGCGGCGCTTTCCGGGCCGGCTTGCCGAACCGCAGCGGCCGTTGCCGCGACGTCTGATGCTGTCGAGCGCGTTCTGGCGAATGGCGGTTGAATCGTCCATGCTGCGCAACGGGGCGGTCGTCGCTCCGATCCCCGCGGCCGTCGTGATCGCACCGGATCTGGTGACCGCGTCGCTTGCGCTTTCGCCGATCCTGCTGTTCCTTCTCCTCTTCGCCGAAGGCAATCTGGCGCCGGTGAAGGCCCGCAATGGCGATGAGGACGAAGTAGATCGGGTTCTCGATCTCCTGCGGCTGCGGGGCAAGAACGTGCTGACGCGGATTGCGGCGGGCCGTGGCATTCAGGCGGGGCGACTGACCCTCGTGATCGAGCAATCCTCGCTCGCCCGTTTGCCCCCCATGACCCTCGTGTCGGTGCAAAGCACGGCGGATGCTCGCGTGCTCGACCTGACGGCCGAGGAGCAGCGCATGGTTCGCGAGACCCTCTTCGCGGAGGGCCTGAACGAGGCGGCCCTGCTGCGGGTCAATCTCGTGCAGAAGAAGCCGATGCGAGAGGTCTCGCTCGAGGTGTCGAGCATCTCTGCCCATGCGCGGCTGGCCGCCATGGCCCGAGCCGTTGCCCGGGCCTGACGCGCAAAGCTCCTGATTTTCGCGGGACGCGTGTGGCGGCCAGCCGCGCCGGCTCGCTTGTGCTCCATCCAAAGGACGGAGCGGGTCCCGATCAGCCACTCCATTGCATCTCTTCCGCCGCATCAGTGTCCAAGGCGTCTGCCTTGACATGCGTCGATGACGGTCGATGCTGCTGCGCAGGATGAGCCTAACGCGAGCACGGGTCAACAAGCCGAGCCGACATCAGCCTGATTGCTGGTTGCCTGGGCTGTTACGCGTGTCTGCAATCAAGCGGCTTGATCGCGCGCAAGTGCCGCGCGCTGGACGCAGGTGCCGACGGACTACAGGTCAGCTGCGACGTGCGGCGGTGCTTTCACGCCGCGCGCCCCGATCTTTCAGCGCGCAAGGCTGATGACCTTTCCGAATGGAGGCTTCGGAACGTCATCCTGTGGCACGGCCCAGATCACCGGAACCTTCGGCGCGGGCCCGCAGGGTCCGTCCAGGTCGGTGAGCATGACGATGACCGACGGATCGATTTCAAGCGCGCTCTGGATGACCGGACGAAAATCCGTTCCGCCGCCGCGAGCGAAATCGACGCGCTGGATCTCGTTTTCCCAGGACATGCCCTGCATCTTCGTATGGCCACTGACGACGGTGTCGAAGGCCAGGATGTGGACCTCGGCTCCGGTGCGGCGGCCAATCCCTGCGACCTGCGCCGCAAAGAGCGAGAGCCTCGCATCGTCGATCGAGGTAGAGGTATCGACGCCGATCGCCACGCGGGCGCGGCTGCAGTCCGCGCGGCGCGAGGGCTGGAAGGCGGGCTGGAACCCGTGTGCGGCCCGCGCCGCGCTGTCGGCGGCCAGCCATCGCCGCGCAGGAACGCCCCAGTCGGGTCGCGGAACCTGAGCCAGCGCCTTCGAGATCAGCCGGCGCAGGAGACGTTCCCAATGGGGCAATCCGACCTGCGGAAGGTCCAAGAATTTCTGGGACAAGGTGCCGATCCCGCGCCCGGCAGAACGTCCTGCCTCCATGGCCCGCGTGATGCGGTCCTGCCAGTCTGAGGCATCGGGCGATTCGTCCTCGTCTCCCTCCACCGGTCCGGGGCAGGGTTCCAGATCCGAACTGAAACCCTTCTGTCGGGCGAACTGCCGGGCAGCTTCTGCCGCATCGGGACGTGCGTTCTCGGAACTGTCGGAGCCGCGGCCCTTGCCGTCACCGTCACCTTTTCCCTTGCCGGAACGAGAAGAATCCGCCTGAAGGCGGATGTAGAGGCCTTCGGCGTCCCATTGGCTCGTCTTTGTCTCTTCCGGAAGGGCCGCTTTCAGCAGATCCGGAAGAAGCACCGCAGGGCGCGGGATGCAGTGACCGGCCTCGACGAGCGTCTGGTTGAGGATCGCGTCACAGGAAATGTTGAAGAGCTCGTCGTCGTAGCGGTCGCCGAATCGCGACTGCATGTCCTGCGCGCGCGGACCGTGGCGCAGGGCCAGATGCAGAACCTGATGGGCGGCCAGACCGACCTGCTCATGCGGGGCAAGCGCCTCGAAGCCGGGGCCGTAGAAAATGGAGCGCCCGTCCGTCCAGGCGGCCTGGTCACGCTCGTCGCTGTCCCGGTGGGCGCACCAGAGGGACAAGGCACCGAGCGCCGGGTCTTCTTCGGAAAGCCGGCGCAATGCCGCTCCGGCGCGGCGGGAATGCCGAATGCTCATTCGAGACCCATGGCCTGCCGCTCGTTGGCATAGGCAGCGTAGGCCGGATGCCCGAGGAAATCATCTGCAAGGCCTTGCTCCAGGCCACGCCGGATCGCCATCTCGAAGCCGTGGGTGCAGAGTTCGGCGAGCGGCATGCGGGCAAAGCCGCTGTCGGTGCGATGAATATCCAGAGTGCGGATGCCGGCCATGACGTCGATCACCGGCGCTGCGGTCTGCGGGCCAAGCGCACCCACGAGGCCATAGATCAGCGCGTGAAGTCCGTGCATCGAGTCCGGGTAGAGCATGATCCGCTCGTGCGGGGCCGCGGTCAGCAGGCGTTCCACCGACACCGAAGTCTCGATGTCGTCGGCGACAAGCATGAATTCGGCGGCAACAGCCTCGCCGACCGTCCCCGAGATCATGATACGGCGGAGCGCCCGATCAGGGACGGCGCCCATGATACGGCTCACGCGCTCCCAGCTGCGCGGAGTCGTCGAGATCATCACGCCGCGGTCGAGCGCCTCTGCCGTCGTCTCGAGCAGGTCGGGCCGCATCCGGATGAAGGCCAGCACCGCCGGGTGCAAGGCACGCGGAATTGCATAGTTCTCGAGCCAGTCGGACGCGGTGGCCCGGACCTGAAGGTGCACAAGCCGGTCCGACAAGGCCGTTCCCATCTCGTAGGCAACCGCGCCGTCCTCGATCATGTTTCCGGCCGCGACGACGAAGACATTGTCGGGCAGGTGATGCGGGCCCACGCGGCGCTCGAGCAGGAGGCCGTACACCGCCGGATGAAGGTGCGGCGGCGCCGCCGTGAGTTCGTCGAGGAAAAGCAGCGAGGGCTGGTCGGGATCGTCCGGCAGATCCTCCGGCCGATACCATTGCGTCTTCTTCGTCTCGTGGTCGTAATAGGGAAGGCCGCGCAGATCCTGGCTCTCGATCGTGGTGAGCCGCAGGTCGTAGAAGTGCGCACCCTGTTCGGCGGCCAGTTGCCGGACGATCTCGGTCTTGCCCACGCCGGGCCTGCCATGGAGCATCCACGACGTGGTGAGAGCCCCCGCCCGCTGCGCGGCCCAGCCCTCCCTCAGCACCTGCTGTGCCTGGCCGGCCGAAACATTCATGGTATTGACGGTCATTACTGTTCCTTTCACTTCCATCGCAAAGGGACCGCCAACGGCCCGAGGGGCCGGTGGGGAAGGCATGCGCGGGGCGGTTCGTTCGCTTCGCGCAGTTTCTCAAGAGCAGATGGCACGAAAAGTTCCCATGTCATGCGATAATTTGTCGCATTGACAGTAACTTTCAGGTATGAGGCAAATTTGGGCGAATCCCCGGCCGCAAGCCCTTGCGCGGGGCGTTGCGGATCGGGCGGGACGAAGATGAAGAAGATCTTTCGGCTCGCCCATTGGCAGCGCGTTGTGCCGTGCTAGCCTATGCTTCAACTAGATTTCCTGCAGGATCTTTCAATTGCCGTTTCGGACAGGACGCGACAGCACGACGACATGGCTGTTTCTTCTCGGCGGAGTGCTTATCGCGCTGTTGGCCGGGTCTGCCACCTTCACCAGCCTCAGAGCCGAACGCACGTTCGAAGCCATCGTGCAGGAGAGGGCGACGCGTCGTCATGCGGCGGATCTGCTGTCGGCCTTGCAGGATATCGAGGTCGGGCAGCGCGGCTACCTCATCACCTCGGATTCCTCATTCCTGGAGCCTTACGAGCAATCGCTGGCAAGTGTGCCGCTGCAGCTCGAAGCGCTCGAGACGGACCGTCTCAAACTGGGCCGCGAGGGGAATGACGAATTGAGGGATCTGGTCGAGCGCCGCCTCGCCATCGCCGCGCGAACCATCGAGGCCGCCCGTGCGGGCGATGTCGAGGGCGGTCGGGCCATCGTGGCGAATGGCGAGGGGCGTGCGGTCATGGACCGGATCCGCGAGATCCTGACGACGGTGATCGACGAGTCGGACGCACGGAACGCTCGTGGCATCGGTTCACAGCACCGGCTGAACGTCCTGCTGCAAGCGCTTTCGGTGCTGGGAGGCCTGGCGACGCTGGCCATCATCGGGGCCGCGGTCCTCGTCCTCAGGCGCCAGATCGTCGCGCTCCGCAAGGCCGATGAAGACATGCGCAGGCTGAATGCGAGTCTCGAGGAACGTGTGCAGCAGCGGACCGTCGACCTGATCGCCGCCAATCAGGAAGTGCAGCGGTTCGCCTATATCGTCACCCACGACCTGCGCGCTCCGCTCGTGAACATCATGGGCTTCACCAGCGAACTGGAGACCGCGCTGAAGCCCCTGCAGGCCTATGTGCTGGCGGACGGTGCCCCGGTCAGCGAGAGCGACATTCACGACGCGCGCACGGCGGCGGCCGAGGATCTGCCCGAGGCGCTCGAATTCATCCGCTCGTCCACCCGGAAGATGGATGGCCTGATCAATGCGATCCTGAAGATCTCGCGTGACGGGCGGCGTGAACTGCGACCGGCGCCGCTCGACCTTGAAGCGCTGGTGCGGCAGTCGCTGGACACCGTGCAGCATCAGATCGTCGAAGCGGGGGGCGAGGCGCAGATGTCGGTCGAGGTTCCGAAGATCGTTTCGGACCGGCTGGTTCTCGAGCAGGCGCTTGGAAACCTGCTCGACAACGCGGTGAAATATGCCAAGCCCGGCCGCCCGCTGCGTCTCTATGTGCGGGTGCGGCCGGAAGGGCCGCGCCTCGTGGTGATCGAGGTCGAGGACAATGGCCGCGGCATCCGGGCGGACGACCATGACCGCGTCTTCGACCTCTTCCGCCGCTCGGGCGCCCAGGACAAGCCGGGCGAGGGAATTGGTCTTGCACATGTCCGCACACTGATGCGAAATATCGGCGGCGAGATTACCCTGCGGTCGGTCGAAGGTCAGGGGGCGACATTCATCCTGCACGTTCCGACCGATCTGCGCCGGGTTCTGGACGAGGTGAAGGCATGAAGGCGCTGGGGCGTGAAGTGACCATCGTGATGGTCGAGGATGACGAGGGCCACGCCCGGCTGATCGAGAAGAACATCCGGCGGGCAGGGGTCCACAACGAGATCGTGCCTTTCGTGAACGGCACGGAGGCGCTCGACTACATCCTCGGTGCAGACCGCACTGGCCAAGAGATGAGCGACCGCTATCTGCTCGTCCTGCTAGACCTGAACCTGCCTGACATGACCGGCATCGACATCCTCGAGAAGATCAAGACCAACCCGCACGTGAAGCACCTGCCCGTCGTGATCCTGACAACAACCGATGACGAGCGCGAGATCAAGCGATGCTACGATCTGGGAGCCAACGTCTACATCACGAAGCCCGTGGAATACGAGAGCTTCGCGAATGCAATCCGCCAACTCGGCCTGTTCTTCTCGGTGATCCAGGTTCCATGAGCGACGCGCCGACACGGTCGCGGATCCTCTACATCGACGATGACCCGGTTCTTGCGCGCCTGATCCAGAAGGCGCTCGCCCGGGTTGGCATCGAGGTGGTTCATGCGCCCGACGCCACCGAGGCCGACCGACTTCTCCTCGGAGAGAAGTTCAGCGCCGTCGTGCTCGATCACTACCTGCCGAGCGGCACCGGGATCGACATCCTCGCGCGGATGCGCGCCGCGGGCAGCAAGGTTCCGGCCATCTATGTCACGGGCTCGAGCGAGGCGACCGTCGCCGTCGCGGCGCTGAAGGCAGGCGCCGACGATTACGTGATCAAGAGCGCAACCGAGGAGTTCCTGCCGCTGCTGGAACGCTCGATCCGGCAGGCCATCGTCAAGCTCGAGCTCGAGGAAGCGCGGGATCGCGCGGATGCCGAGACCCATGCCGCGCGGGCGAGGGCCGAGATGCTTCTCTCGGAGGTGCATCACCGGGTCGCCAACAGTCTCGCGATGGTTCAGTCGCTCCTTCGGCTTCAGGCGCAGGCTTCGGCCTCGGAGGAGGTGCGGACGGCGCTGGCCGAGGCGCAGGGACGGATCGGGGCCGTGGCCGCTGTCCATCGGAGCCTTTATCTCGGCAATGAGGGGCGGCAGGTCGAACTCGGCACATATCTGCGCACGATGTTGTCAGACTTTACGGCGACCCTGCCGTCGGAGGTGCGCCTCGAGGTTGCGACCGTGCCGGTCCATATCGGTGCGGATCGCGCGGTCTGCCTTGGCGTGGTGGTCTCGGAACTCGTCACGAATGCGGCGAAATATGCGTGGCCGGGGGGGACCGGCGGTCGTCTCTCGGTGACGCTTGCCGAGGGGCGGGACGGGAAGGGGCGGCTTGTCGTCGCCGATGACGGCATCGGCAGCTCGCCCCTGTCGGAGAGCCGCGGCACCGGCCTCGGCCGCCGCCTGATGCGCGCGATGGTGGACCAGCTTGGCGGAACCGTCGAGCAGCCGGATACGGCCCGGGGTACCACTGTCGTCATCGAGTTCGAGACGGAGTGCGAGACGGTCGGCTGAGCCGTGTCGCTGCCAAGCACTGGATGATCCCCGCGGGAAGGTGATCCGGAATGCGAAAGGGCGCCCGGAGGCGCCCTTTCCTGTCCCTCGCCGCCTTGATCAGCAGCTGTAGTACATCTGGTATTCGACCGGGTGCGGCGTGTGCTCGTAGGCATAGACCTCTTCCCATTTCAGGGCGAGGTAGCCGTCGAGCTGGTCGCGGGTGAACACGTCGCCGGCCAGCAGGAAGTCGTGGTCCTTTTCCAGCTCTTCCAGCGCCTCGCGGAGCGAGCCGCAGACGGTCGGGATCGCGGCCAGTTCTTCCGGCGGCAGGTCGTAGAGGTCCTTGTCCGAAGCCGGGCCCGGATCGATCTTGTTCTTGATGCCGTCGAGGCCGGCCATCAGCAGGGCCGCGAAGGCGAGATACGGGTTCGCCGAGGGATCGGGGAAGCGGGCCTCGACGCGCTTGGCCTTCGGCGACTCGGTCCACGGAATACGGACGCAGCCCGAGCGGTTGCGGGCGGAGTAGGCGCGCAGGACGGGGGCCTCGAAGCCCGGGATCAGGCGCTTGTAGCTGTTCGTCGCCGGGTTCGTCAGCGCGTTCAGCGCCTTGGCGTGCTTCAGGATGCCGCCGATGAACCACAGGGCTTCCTGGCTGAGGTCGGCATACTTGTCGCCGGCGAAGAGCGGCTTGCCGTCCTTCCAGATCGACATGTTGACGTGCATCCCCGAGCCGTTGTCACCCTTCATGGGCTTCGGCATGAAGGTCACGGTCTTGCCATAGGCGGCCGCGACGTTCTGGATGACGTACTTGTATTTCAGGATGTTGTCGGCCTGCTGGGTCAGCGTGCCGAAGATCAGCCCGAGTTCGTGCTGGCAGGTCGCCACTTCGTGGTGGTGCTTGTCGACCTTCATGCCCATGCGCTTCATGGTCGAGAGCATCTCGCCGCGCAGATCCTGGGCCTCGTCGATCGGGTTGACCGGGAAGTAGCCGCCCTTGTGGCCGGCGCGGTGGGCGAGGTTGCCCATCTCGTATTCCGAGTCCGTGTTCCAGGCCGCCGCATCGGCGTCGATCTGGTAGGCCACCTTCGCAGGCGTCACCGAGTAGCGCACATCGTCGAAGATGAAGAATTCGGCTTCCGGGCCGAAGTAGGCCGCGTCACCGATGCCCGAGGCCTTGAGATAGGCTTCCGCCTTCACCGCGGTGCCGCGCGGGTCGCGCGAGTAGGGCTCGCCGGTGTCGGGCTCGACGACGTTGCAGTGGACGCACATCGTCTTCTCGGCATAGAACGGGTCGATGTAGACCGAGCCCGCATCCGGGATCAGCTTCATGTCCGACTGGTCGATCGACTTCCAGCCGGCGATGGACGAACCGTCGAACATGAAGCCTTCCTCGAAGAAGTCCTCGTCGACGAGGTCGGCCACCAGCGTCACGTGCTGGAGCTTGCCGCGCGGGTCGGTGAAGCGGATGTCGACGTATTCGACTTCCTCGTCTTTCATCAGTTTGAGAGCATCAGCTACTTTGCTCATTGTCTTCCCTTTGCTGAAGGATCGCTGTCGGAGGGCCGGTTCTGCGGTGCCGGCCCCTGTCCTTGGGGGCCCCGTTCCCGGGGGTCAGACCGCGTCTTCTCCGGTTTCTCCGGTGCGGATGCGGATCGCCTGCTCGACGGGGCTGATGAAGATCTTGCCGTCACCGATCTTGTCGGTGCGCGCGGCCGAGACGATTGCCTCGACGGCGGTTTCGACCATGTCGTCGGCGATGACGACCTCGATCTTCACCTTCGGCAGGAAATCGACGACATACTCCGCTCCGCGATAGAGCTCGGTGTGGCCCTTCTGGCGTCCGAAGCCCTTCACCTCGGTGACAGAAAGCCCCTGCACGCCGGCGGCCTGCAGCGCCTCTTTCACTTCGTCGAGCTTGAAAGGCTTGATGATCGCCTCGATCTTCTTCACGGCTCGACTCCCCCTTTGCCCTTGTCCGAAAGCCACTGACCACTTCTCGCAGGCAGGAACAATTGGCTAGGATCGGGCATGACGGCCGGGGCATGGGAATCTCGTCGCACCGCTCAAGATAGTGGCGAGGAGCCTGAATAATAAGCAGAGTAAGAACGTCTTGAGGCGTAAAATGGTGCAACTTGTCACTTCTGCTCAAATGCGCGCCATCGAAGCGGCTGCGATGGAGGCGGGACAGGTGACCGGGCTGCAGTTGATGGAGCGGGCAGGCGAGGGCGTGGTGCAGGCCGTTCTGGCCGAATGGCCGCACCTCGACGGCTCGGCCGAGGCCGTGGTGGTCTGCGGCCCCGGCAACAACGGTGGGGACGGGTTCGTCGTCGCGCGCCTGCTCGCGGCGCGCGGCTGGAAGGTCACCGTCTACGCCCGAGGCTGGGAGGCGCTGTTCCCGCCTGATGGCGCAACGGGCGAGCCCGCAGGCCGTTCCGGCGGCGATGCCTGGACCAATGCACTGCGGTGGCGCGACCTCGGGGGACGCTGTCAAGACCTCGAGGCGTTGCCCGATCAGCACATCCGCGAGCCGCTTCTGGTCGTCGATGCCCTTCTCGGGATCGGGCAGAACCGCCCGTCGGACGACCTGCTGCGGCCATTCTGGATGGCGCGGGACCGGTGGAGCGCCGCCCCGAACCCGGTGGAGATCCGGACCGTCAGCGTGGACGTGCCGACAGGCTACGACTGCGATACCGGCGAAATGCTGGGACAGCGCCCGTTCGAAGCCGACCTGATCGTGACCTTCCATGCGGAAAAGCCCGTTCACGCCCGGCTCCGCGCCGGCGGCACACGCGTCGTCGTGGCTGACATCGGGCTGCCGGCATGACCCTGCGGGAGATCGGTGCGCCGGATCCGCAGCGCCTCGCCAAGCATGAGGGGCAGCACAAGTATGACCACGGTCACGCGCTGGTCCTTGCCGGCCCGCCCGGTCATGGCGGCGCGGCGCGGCTTGCAGCGCGTGCGGCCCTGCGCGTGGGCGCCGGGCTGGTGACGCTCGGATGTCCGGCGGCCGCCGTTCCCGAGAACGCGGCACGGCTCGACGCTGTGATGCTGCGCGCGATCGACGGGGGCGGGGATCTCGAGCGGCTGCTCGAGGACAACCGTCTGTCCGCGCTCTGCCTCGGTCCGGGGCTGGGGCTTGCGGAGCAGCGGGCGGAGCTTGTCGCTGCAGCGCTCGCCTCGCGACGCCCGACGGTCCTCGACGCCGATGCGCTCACGCTTCTGGCCCGCGATCCGGCTCTCGCGGCGCATCTCCATCCCTGCTGCGTGCTGACGCCACATGCGGGCGAGTTCCGCAGGATGTTTCCCGACCTTGACCCGTCAGGCGATCGGGCGGCCCGCGCGGCTGCGGCCGCCGCCGCCGCCGACCGTGCGGGCTGCATCCTGCTTCTGAAGGGAGCCGAGACCGTGATCGCCGGTCCCGGTGGTCCGGCGGTCCATCCTGCGACCGGTGTGCGGGCTGCGCCCTGGCTCGCCACGGCGGGTGCCGGGGACGTTCTGGCCGGCCTCATCGCGGGACTCCTCGCAAGAGGTCTCTCGCCGCAGGAGGCCGCCGAAGCGGGCGTCTGGCTGCATGTCGAGGCCGCGCGTGCGTTCGGTGCCGGCCTCATCGCCGAAGACCTGCCCGAGGCGCTGCCCGGTGTCTTCGCGCGCCTCGGCCTCTAGACGCGGAGCGTGCGGCCCTCGTGCCGGTCCGACGCCCGCCCGATCAGGCCTCGACGGGCACTTCCTCGGGGCGCGTGACGGGCTGAAGGTCGCCTGCGTAGATTGCGGCCGGTGCGGAGAAACCGAGCGTGACCACTCGCAGCTCCTTCATGCGCTCGATCCGCGTGAGCTTGCCGTCCGCGATCCGTCCCGCCGGAACCTTCGCGGGGATGCTGCCGTAGACCATGTCGGCCCGCTCGCCGCGCAGGAGAAGCGGCTGCTCGGCGGGCATGATCTGCGGCGCCTCCGGCCGGTTGTGCGCCATGGTGCTCGCACCCACGCGCACCATGTCGATGTCGGACAGGACCTCGCGGCGCACCCGTGCGAGCCTGACGGCGCCGGAGCGTGCGATCAGCCGGTCGCCTTCCTGCAGGTCTCCGGCCGGTATCGTGCCCTTCAGCGTGTGAACCGGAGTTTCGGCGGCGAGCCTTACGAGATGCAGAAGCTCGGTTCCGGTCGAAGGGGTGGCACTCATCTCTCGCCCTTTCCTGCGCTTCGGTGGCACGTCCCGAAACAACACCGGGCATGGTGCGATTCTAAGGCGAAGAGGGGACAGTTTGGGGCGAATGCGGGGCAGCCCTGCCTTTCCTCCGCTCGCTTTTCCTCTCGCATCGGGGCGGGCCCTTTGCTAGAAGGGCGCGGATTTTCGGGGCGCACCGCGGTGCGGCCCCGAAGGCGGGTGTGGCGGAACTGGTAGACGCAGCAGGTTTAGGTCCTGTCGCCGCAAGGCGTGGGGGTTCGAGTCCCTTCACCCGCACCAGAGGAACAAGAAGGACGGAGAGACATGCAGGTCACCGAGACCCAGAAGGAAGGTCTGAAGCGCGCGTACACCATCACGGTGACCGCTGCCGAACTGGACGCCAAGGTCCAGGAAAAGCTCGTCGAGGCGCAGCCCGACATCGAGATGAAGGGCTTCCGCAAGGGCAAGGTGCCGCTCGCCATGCTGAAGAAGCAGTTCGGCGCGCGTCTGCTCGGCGATGCGATGCAGGATGCCATCGACGGCGCCATGCGCGACCATCTCGAGACCTCGGGCGAGCGTCCGGCGATGCAGCCGGAAGTCCGCATGCTCGACGGCGAGACCTGGAAGGAAGGCACCGACGTCGTCGTCGAGATGAAATACGAGGCCCTTCCCGAGATCCCCGAGGTCGAGACCTCGAAAGTCACGGTCGAGCGTCTCGTGGTCAAGGCCGACGATGCCGCCATCGAGGAGGCGCTGAAGAACCTCGCCGAGTCGGCGCAGAACTTCGAGGACCGCCGCAAGGGCTCGAAGGCCAAGGACGGCGACCAGATCGTCATCGACTTCAAGGGCTCGGTCGATGGCGAACTGTTCGAGGGCGGCTCTGCCGAGGATTATCCCCTCGTGCTGGGCTCGGGCTCGTTCATCCCGGGCTTCGAGGAGCAACTCGTCGGCGCGAAGGTCGATGACGAGGTGACGGTCAAGGTCAGCTTCCCGGCGGAATACGGCGCGAAGCACCTCGCCGGCAAGGAAGCCGAGTTCGCCTGCACGGTCAAGGCGGTCAAGGCGCCGAAGCCGGCCGAGGTCGACGACGAGCTGGCAAAGAAATACGGCGCCGAAGATCTCGCGGCTCTCAAGACCCAGATCTCCGAGCGGCTCGAGGCCGAATACAAGGGCGCCTCGCGCGCGGTGCTGAAGCGGGCGCTGCTCGACCAGCTCGACAAGATGGTGAGCTTCGAGCTGCCCTCCAAGCTCGTGGAAGCCGAGGCGCATCAGATCGCGCACCAGCTCTGGCACGAGGAGCACCCGGAAGAGCACGGCCACAACCACGGCAGCATCGAGCCCACTGACGAGCACAAGGCTCTGGCCGAGCGCCGTGTGCGCCTCGGGCTGCTGCTGGCCGAGATCGGCCGCAAGGCCGAGGTGACGGTGACCGATGCCGAGATGACCCAGGCGGTCCTCGCCCAGGCCCGCCAGTATCCGGGCCAGGAGCGCGCCTATTTCGAGTTCGTGCAGAAGAACCCGCAGGTTCAGCAGCAGCTGCGCGCGCCGATCTTCGAGGACAAGGTCGTGGACCTGATCCTCGAGGGCGCGACGGTGACCGAGAAGGAAGTCGGCAAGGACGACCTGCAGAAGGCCATCGAGGCTCTCGACGAGATGTGATCCGCCGCCACGGCGACATCGGGGCCGCTCCTTCTGGGGCGGCCTTTTTCGTTGCGCAAGCAGACAATCCTGAACGGGAAGGGGGAGAGGTTCCGCTCGTTCGAGGGCCGCGGGCCCTTCCCGAGACTTGGGGACGACGGAAGCCACAGTTCCCGGGAACCTCCTTTGCCCGAAATGCCGATCCTGAACGGCGGGACGAGGCCGACGCTCTGCCCGCATCCGGGGGATGAGGCCGCCTTGCCTCTTGCCGGTGGCAGGGAAGGGTCGCCGTCTGCCGCACCGGCCGGGCGGGAGGCGGCGAGGTGGTTCGGACAGACCGCGGCACATGAAAAAGCCGCGCCAGGAGGCGCGGCTTTCGGTCGGTCCTGTCGAACCGATTATTCGTCCTGCGAGGCGGCGCCGATCTCGTCGAAGAGTTCGGCGATCTCGAAATCGGCCGCGGCTTCCGCTTCGGCCGCGAGCTCCTGGATCGACTTGCCCGAAGCCTGCAGTTCGGCTTCCTCGGCAGACCGGGCCACGTTCAGCGTGATCTTGACCACGACTTCCGGGTGCAGCGTCACGGTGACGGTATGCAGGCCCAGGTCCTTGATCGGACGGTCGAGCACGATCTGCCCGCGGCCGACGGTGAAGCCGGCCTCGGTGGCGGCCTCGGCAGCGTCCCGCGTGGTGACCGAGCCGTAGAGCGCGCCGGCGTCGGAAGCCGAGCGGATCACGACGAAGCTCTGGCCGTCGAGTTTCTCGGCGACGGCAGCGGCTTCCTGCTTCGTCTCGAGGTTCTGCGCCTCGAGCTGGGCCTTGCGGGCCTCGAACGACTTGATGTTCGCCTCGTTCGCGCGCAGCGCCTTGCCCTGCGGCAGCAGGTAGTTGCGGGCGTAACCGTCCTTGACGCTCACGACCTCGCCCATCTGGCCGAGCTTGGCCACACGCTGGAGAAGGATGACTTGCATGGGATCAGCTCCTCACTTCACGGCGTAGGGGAGCAGGGCGAGGAAGCGGGCGCGCTTGATGGCGGCCGCGAGTTCACGCTGCTTCTTGGCCGAGACGGCGGTGATGCGCGAGGGCACGATCTTGCCGCGCTCGGAGATGTAGCGCTGGAGCAGACGGGTGTCCTTGTAGTCGATCGCCGGGGCGTTGTCGCCCGAGAAGGGGCAGACCTTGCGGCGGCGGAAGAAGGGTTTGTTGGCCATGGGAATGTCTCCTCTGCTCGATCAGCGACGGAAGCCGCCGCGGTCACCGCGATCGCCGCGGTCGCCACGATCGGGACGGTCGCCACGGTCGCCGCGCTCACGCTCGTCGCGCTTCTGCATCTGGATCGAGGGGCCTTCGGCGTGCTTGTCGACCTTGATGGTCAGCACGCGCATCACGTCGTCATGAAGACGCATCAGGCGTTCCATTTCCTGAACGGCAGCCGAGGGGGCATCCGACTTCAGGAAGGCATAGTGGCCCTTGCGGTTCTTGTTGATCTTGTAGGCCATCGTCTTGACGCCCCAGTACTCGCGCTCGACGACCTTGCCGCCGTTGTCCGCGAGGACCGTGGAGAAATGTTCGATGAGGCCTTCGGCCTGCGCGTTGGATAGGTCCTGACGCGCGATGAAGACATGCTCGTAGAGAGACATGCAAGCTCCGATCTGTCGGGCGCATTTCATAGGTCGGGCCATTCCTTCCGCGGCCCGTCCACGAGAGTCTGCGCCGGTTCGCATGAGTGCGGAAGGATGCGGCCTTATAGCGGTCTGGACGCCGGACGCAAGCGCGAAGGCGGCGCGGGGGCTCTTGACGGCCCCCGCGCGAGCCACTACACGAAACGCGCTCCGGCGGGTTGGCGGAGAGGTTACGCAGCGGATTGCAAATCCGTGAAGACCGGTTCGATTCCGGTACCCGCCTCCAGAGCATCCCCCGGATGTGCCTTCTGCTCTTGGGCCTGCTGAGTGTCAGCGTGGCGCCTTCGCAGCCGGGATGCCTCCGCTTGGTCTCGCTCGTCGCCCCCAGACTGATTCACCCGCCGTTCGGGGACCCGGGCCTCCTGCCCGAGCTCCGGTTCCGGCCGCGCTCGATCCTGCCCGAACTGAAAGATCTCGCACCTCTCGCTCTGCGCGAGATGCGCAAGATCAGGCATGTCTTCGTCTCGCATCTCCACATGGACCACTTCGTCGGCTTCGACCGGCTGCTGAGGCTCTTGCTCAACCGGGATGCGCACTTGCAGGTCTCCGGTCCTCCGGTCCTCCGGTCCTGCTGGCCGCGGCCGCGGCGACGCTGGCAGGCTATGTCTGAAACCTTCGCAACGGGACCTCGCCGGATTTCGTGATCGAGGCGGCCGAAGGAACCGGAAACGTGTCCATCTGCCGCGCACGCTTCGTCGCGCGCCGCCGGTTCCGGCGCGAGATGCTGACGGACGGGCCGCCCGGTCGCTTCCTCGAGGAGGCGGAGTGCCACGTGGAGGCGCTGGCCGTCGCCCCCGGCATTCCCCTCCCGATACACCGGGCGCGGATCCTATCCGGACGCCGAGTTCCGCGCCGCCATGGCCGAGGCGGGTGCTGTGCTGCCAGGACGGCGGCCGCGGCTGACGTCGATCACTGCATCCGAAGGGGGCGGAATGACAAGGGGCACCGTGCAGGTGCCCCTCTGGTCATCTGGAGCGGGCGATGAGATTCGAACTCACGACCCTTACCTTGGCAAGGTAATGCTCTACCCCTGAGCTACGCCCGCACTCCGTGGCCGCGTATTAGCGGAGGCGCCGGGCGGCTGCAAGAGGCTATTTCGCACTCACAGCGCGCCGTGCGCCCGGACTGCAGGAGCCGCCTGCGGTGCGGGCGCAGCCGGCTTTGCCGCGGCCTTCGCGGCGCTTTCCGCCTTCCAGCGATCCGCAAGCCAGGCCACCAGGAACTGGATGGAGAGGCCCACCGACAGAAGGAACGTGTCGAGGATGAACCGGTCGCCCGCCACGTCCTTCACGCCCTGCATCACGAAGCACAGGATCGTACCCGTCGCGAAGACCTGCAGCGCGTGCCGGCCGAGCAGCGCGAAGGGCTCGGCCCAGGAAGAGGCGGAGAGCCTCCGCACGGACGCGAGCGTGCTGAGCAGGTAAGCCAGTGCCAGCACATGCAGCAGCCGCGGCACGGTAGCGAAGGTCTTGTCGAAGGCGGTGATGTAGAAGGGCAGGCCGAGGTCCCGGTTCAGCACGCGCATGAAGTGGTTCATTGTGTCGTAGATGAAGGGCACCTTCAGCCAGAGCAGCGCGAGGATGAGATAGCCCGCCGCCAGTGCCTGCAGCCACGGCAGGATCGGCACGAACCGCCGCCCCTTCTTCAGAGCCACCCCAGTCAGAAGGCCGAACACGAAGATGATCTGCCAGGCCAGCGGGTTGAAGAACCAGCCGCCGGGGTTTGGGTAGTTCGGCAGGTTCAGACGGAACTGCCCCGTCAGCGCCCAGAACAGGATCGAACCGGCGAGCAGCAACCGGGGCCAGCGCAGCGCCGCGATGATGAGGAGCGGCGTGACGAGCAGGAGCGTGGCGTAGAGCGGCAGGATGTTGGTGTAGCCGAGCTGATGCGTCAGCGCGGGCACGCCGATCAGGAAGCCGAGCGGCTTCTGGAAAAGCACCCAGACCTGGTTCTCGTGCAGAAGCTGCGTAGAGGCGAACTTCAACGCGTAGATCGCCGAGATCGCAATGGCCCAGATCGTCGTGAGAAGATGCACGAGATAGAGCGTCCAGGCCCGCCGCCACACCTTTCGGGCGGCCGCCCAGCTCGGCTCCCAGAAACCCTTGGAATAGGCGAGGCCGGCGGCGATGCCGGACATCAGCACGAAGCCCTCGGCCGCGTCCGAAAAGCCGAAGTTGCGGCTTGTGAAGTTCTCCCAGATCGTGCCCGGCACATGGTTGATGAAGATCATCACCAGCGCGAGGCCGCGGAACATGTCGAGACGCTTGTCGCGCCCGGCGCCGTGCGGCGATTGCTCACGCATGGCTCACCGCCATGGCCGGCACGGCCTCCGGCGCCGGATTGCGTTCCCAGTCCGCGAGGATGGCCTGATGTGCGAGCAGCACGGGTGTAGGCGCGATCTCGAGCGGCATCGTGAACAGAGCCGATCGGCTGCGCTTTGACGTGACCGCGATCACGAGGGGAGAAAAGATCATGGGAAGTGCCACGGGAAGCAGCCAGGGCACGAGGCCCGGCGCAAAATAATAGGTGGCGCCGATGCCCAGGAGACCCCAGGTCACGATCCAGTGGCTGGCCATCCACGCCTGCCCGATGGACAGGCTGCCGTCGCCGCGGTTGTTGGTCGGCCAGCCCCCGTCTCGCCCGAGCAGCACCTGAAGCACCGAGCGGGTCTGGAAGGCCATGAGGATCGGTGCGATGATGCTCGAGAAGACGAGCTCGGCGAGGGTTGAGACCAATACCCGGAACGCGCCGCCGAAGCCCGCCGCCCGACCGGTAAGGATCGCATCGATGGCGATCATCAGCTTGGGCAGCAGCAGGAGGCCGAAGATGCCGACGGCCAGGCCGATCGCCTTCCATGTCTCGTCGGACGGGAAGACCGGGAACGGCCAGTAGGGCACCGGGAAATAGTCGAGCGGCGGGGCGAAGAAGGGCGCCGCGATCGAGGCCCCGATGAAGCCCAGCCAGAAGAGCGGCGCGATATAGGCCATGATCCCCTGCAGGAACACGAAGCGGTTCCAGGCCCGCAGCCCCGGCGCGAACAGGATGCGGCCGTGCTGGAGGTTGCCCTGACACCAGCGACGGTCGCGCTTCGCGTGGTCCACGAGGTTCTCCGGACCCTCCTCGTACGAGCCCTTGATGTCGTCGTCGAAGCGGACGAGCCAGCCGGCGCGGGCCAGCAGCGCGGCCTCGACGTAGTCGTGGCTCATCACCGGGCCGCCGAAGGGCGGCGGGCCGGACAGTTCGGGCAGGCCGCAGCTCTCTGCGAAGGCCTGCACGCGCACGATGGCGTTGTGGCCCCAGAAGGGGCCGGTGCTGCCCTGCATCATGGCGAGACCGCGGGCGAAGACGGGTGCATGAAGGGCGGCCGAGAACTGCATCGACCGGCCGAAGCGCGCGCGCGCCTTCGTGACGACCGGCAGCGTCTGCAGCAGGCCGAGCTTCGGCTCCGCCTCCATGCGGCGCACCATGTCGACGAGCGTCTCGCCTTCCATCAGGCTGTCCGCGTCGAGGATGACGGCGAATTCGTAAGCCGAGCCGGACTTCTGGATGAAATCCTCGATGTTGCCGGCCTTGCGGCCTCGGTTCACGGCGCGGCGGCGGTAGAAGATGCGGCCTTCGCCATCCCGTTCCCGCAGCAGGCGCAGGAACCAGAACCGCTCGCGCGCGGCGACGCCTTCGTCACGCGTGTCGGAGAGGATCGCGAAGTCGAACTTGCGCTGCCACGGGGTGGCCGCAAGCGACGCATCCATGGCGGCGATCCGCGAGAAGGTCGAGACGGGATCCTCGTTGTAGACGGGGACGAGGATGACGGTCCGCGCCGAAATCGGCGCATCGGCCCGGACGCCCGGCGGGCGGCGCGGACGCGTGAAGAGGCCGAGCACGGCATGCGCCGCACCCCAGCCCAGCCAGGAGGTCGAGACGAGGATCAGCACGCTGCGCGTGATGTCCATCGAGTCCAGACCGTCCGTCGAGCCGAACTGCAGAAAAAGAAAGAAGGCCCCGGCCGCCGCGATGAGGCTGATAGCCGCTGCGACGAGACGCGAGGCCAGCGTGACGGCGCGCAGGCGCCGTTCCGGAGGCATGGCTCAGTGCCCCGGCCTCGGGGCACGGACCCCGAACAGCCGCAGCATCGACAGAAGGCCGGTGGCGTTCGGCTCGAGCTGTTGCTTGGGCATGGGGCAGGGCGCGGCCGGAGGCGCGCCGAGCTGGTCTACGAGAGCCGCGATATCTTCGACCGAGTTGGCCTCGAGGGCCTCGGCACGCAAAAGGTCGGCAGTGTTAAGCATCAGGCTTTGATCCACTGATAGAGCCATGTTTCTGAGAGCTTGCGTCCATAACCGGCGATATGTGCCGCCAGTTCCACCGTGGCTCCTTCCGCCGCGGCTACGTCGAGGACGAGACGCCATATGTCCATCCCGTCGAGTCGTTCAAGGGTCTGCGTCACGATTTGTCCGTGCTGCACCGAAGAGATCGCCTCGATTTCGGCGTCGCCCGGCAATCCACCCAGCAGGCCACCCTTGAAATCAATGACGAACTTGCGGGTTTCCCCGGCATTTTCGACCCCCGACACACCGCCGTGTCCGGCGCGTGTCTCCCATATGTGGGCCACGTCCGAGGGGTTTTCGACCGGCAGGGTTCCCCACCGCAGACGATAGGCATATTCGCGCGCATCGCCGGCGGAGATCTGCCCTTCAGGTACCCAGAAGGCCACGATGTTGTCGTTCGTCTCGTAGCGCGTCGGGATCTCGACCAGGCGCACCACGCCCTTTCCCCAGTCGCCGATCGGCTCGACTTCGACCGAGGGCCGAAGCTCGTAATGGGCTTCGGCATCCTGATAGTCCTCGAAGGACCGCTTCCGCTGGTGCAGCCCGAAGGACTGCAGGTTCTCCTCGCCGAAGTAGCTACTCGCGAGGCGGGGCGGGTTGTTCAGCGGCCGCCAGAGGATGTCGCCGTCGTGACGGCGGATGGCCAACCCGTCGCTGTCGTGCACGTTCGGCCGGAAATCGTCGTAGGAGGCGCGGTTCTTCTCGCTGAACAGGAACATCGAGGTGAGGGGCGCCACGCCGAGCTGCGTCACCGCATTGCGGAAGAAGAGCCTCGCCGTCACCTCGATCTCGGTCTCGATGCCGGGCGTGATGACGAAGCGGTAGGCGCCGGTCACGCTCGGGCTTTCCATGGCGGCGAACAGTTCGGCCGACAGCCCGCCGGCCCGTGGACGCTCGAGATAGAAGCGCGAGAACCGCGGGAATTCCTCGGGCGAGGAGGTAGCGGTGTTCACCGCCAGCCCGCGTGCCGAGATGCCGTAGCCATTGCCGCGACCAAGCGCGCGGAAATAACTGGCGCCGAGGAAGGCCACCAGCTCGTCATAGACATCGGGTCTGTTCAGCGGAAAGTTCATCCGGAAGCCGGCGACGCCGGGCAGGTCCACATGCGCAGCCACCCGGGTGGCCAGATCGTTGCGGTACTCGAAGTCGTCGGTCGAGAACTTCATCTCGTGGACGAAGCCGTCGGTGACGTCATAAAGCCGGACGGGCGCGCCGAAGAGCCAGCCGAGGTGGAAGGCCTGGATGCGGAACATGCTGTCCGTATCAGCCCATCGCGACCGATCGGTCCGGAAGTTGATCGAGCGGTAATCGTCGTACTGAAGTTCGCCGAGAAAGCCGGTCAGGTTCTCGGGTTCCGCATGGGGCTGCGTGGCCGCGACCCGCATCTCCTCGGTCAGCCAGTCGAAGCTGAACTGCTGCGGCGCAGCGTCCGGAACGGAAGCCGGGGGCTCCTCGGCCGGGGCGTCCTGGGCCCGCAGGGGAAGCGCGATCAGCCCCGTCGCGGCAAGCGCGATCGACGAGCTTGCCGTCGAAAGCAGCAGGCGGCGGTTCAGTCTGGCAGAGGGGGCGGCTTGTGCGGTCATATCCGAAAGACGAAGTCCGGTTTTCAATGGCTTGCAGGGTGCAATTGCGAGATTCGCACCGCTCAGCAATATGGTTGTAGCGTGGTGACTTGCAAGATCGGCCGATGCCGCAGTGCACATGTGAGCGCGGATTCGCCGAAGATGTGTGCAATACATCGCATGTTCCCGCGCCATCGCGCAGCGCGGTCCGGCGTGCGCCTCGCATCGGGCATCAGCATGCGGATGCTGCGCTGCAGACAGGCAGAGAAAGAACGCTCCGATGCTCGGCAAAGGGACCCCTCCAGCGAGGTGAGTCGCCTGCGCGTCGCCCGTACCCTGACGACGCGGTGGGCCGCGTGCGTCGTTCCGCATGGGACGAGATGTCGCTGGCTACGCCTTTCGAATGTCGGGGGCCGACGCAGGACTGTGGAAGGTGGGTAACGCCAATGGGCGGCTGACGCGCCGCTGCCATGGACGGAGACACGCGCGCGTCCATCCCGCTGCTTCAGAAGCCTGCGAACCGCCGCAGCTGCGTCAGTCGCGCTTCTCGGGGTAGGGACGGCGCAGATACACGAGGCGATCGGCGGTGGATGCACCCTGTTGCGCTTCGGGCTGCAAGGAAGGTGCGATCTGCTCGGCAGCTTGCGTGAGCGCATGCTCGACTTCGGCAAGACCGTGACGCTCGGCGTAGCCGATGAGCGAGATCAGATGAGGCACCAGCCAGGAATGCTCGCCCTTCGTCTCGCGCGCGGCGCGGCGGGAAGCGAGATCCGTGATATTGGCCCTCTCGGGCTCGCGCTGCGCCATCCTTGTCCTCCGGTGTCGGCGGGCGGCCCGGGCGGGCCGCCTGTCCGAATTGCCTGCAAGGGTCGTTCCCCGCAACCGCACTCGCGCCGGTTGCGGCGGAAATTCGCCGGTTCTCAGGCCATTACAGTCTGAGGTTGCATCACGTCGTGATAGATCCCGGCAAAGTCGCGGATGCTCTTCACCCGGGCTTCCGAACAGTCCATCAGCGCAGCAAGCGCCGTGACCTTGCCCATCGGCTTCGGGGTGCCAAGGTAGCCATGCGGTGCGTTGCCCGAGCGCTTCAGCACGCGGTCCATCACCGGATCGATGACCGCCACGGCGTCGGACACGCCGGCCGACATGGCGAATTCGAAGGCGCCGATCATCACCTCACTCGTGACATAGGCGATCGAGTTGCGCGCCCGGCCCGAGACGAGGCGTTCGGTGTCGACGCAGAAGCGGGTCGCTTCCCAGCAGGTGGCGCTGCGCAGCGGCGGTTCGCCGTCGAGGATGGAGCTGAACACGTCGGACAGCATGTGCGGGCCGGTCGTCTGCAGCAGGCGCATGCAGCCGACCACGCGGCCCTCGTCGTCCACGCTGATGACATGCGCGGGGTCGAGTTCGTCGAAACGGTCGCGTTCCATCCCCTGCGACACCTGGACATCCCAGCCGAGCCGATCGGCAAAAACGCGCTTACGCAACCTGAACATGTCTTTTACGAGGTCGGTGTGCTCGTGTAGGTTGAGAGAGTCGATAACGAAGATCATTTTTCAGCCCTTAGGGTTGCGTAACATATGGCTATAGTTGCGCATCACGACCCGTTTCGGCTATCAGGGGAATCCCGTAGCCGACGGTAGGGCTTTGTCAATTTCTGATTGTATTCTGCTCCGGTTGGAGCAATTTTCTTAGAGGTTGATCGGACGCCGTGGGGGATCCGAATCTACCTCGGATAGACGAGGCCCAGCCCGATCGCCCGCCCGACCGCCTGTACCGTCGACAGGGTGCCGAGCTTCTCGCGCGCCGAGCGGAGATGGACCTCGACGGTGCGGTGCGAGATGTTCAGGATGTCGCCGATGTCCATCTGGGACTTTCCGGCGGCCACCCACTGCAGCACCTCGATCTCGCGCGTCGAGAGGCGAGGCTGGCGCAGGGCTCGCGAGATCACGTCCGAGCGCATCACCGCGTCGTGCAGGTGCACCGCCGCGAACTGCAGGTCGCCGATGACGGCGCGCTTCAGGCGGTCCCATTCGGGACGCGCGCACTTGCGGGTGACAGAGAGCAGCCCGCGGTCGCCGTAGGGACCCCGGACGGGAACGGTCAGCCCTTGGGGAGCGATCCCGAAGTCCTCGGCGGCGAAGAAGACGGCCCGGAACCGCTCGTCCCGCTCGAAGCGGGACCAGTCCACCGGGGCGATGCTCTGCGCCGACTTGTGGATGGTCGGGTCCACGCGGTGCAGATTGCGCCGCATGTAGTGCATCTTCCAGCTGTCGGGATAGTTCGCATAGCCTTGGACGGCGCCCGTCATGGGACTCGTTGTCGCATAGGACGCGAAGTCGAACCCGAGCTTCGCGCAAAGCTGGTCCAGATACTCCAGAAAGTTCGCGTCGTCGCTCGTGACCGTGCTAAGGTCGATGATATCCATGCGGCGGCTCCCCCGGCCATCATCGCAGCTGTCATGATCGTGTAACACGTTCCCGGAGGCTTTGGGAGACGCGCATTACCTAGCGTCATGAAACTTTCGACAAGTTTGTGACTCAGAGAATTCCGCGACTCGCGGCCACCGAGGCCGCCTGCGCGGCGGTCTTTGCGTTCATCCGCTGCGCGGCTCCCTTGAGTCGCGCCTTCACCGCGCTTTCCGAGATTCCGAGCGCGTAGGCCATCTGCTTGTAGCGCATTCCGGTGGAGAGCATGCGCAGCACCTCCACCTGGCTTTCGGTCAGGGACTGCGGCTCGTTCACATGGAGCGTCGTCAGGAGTTCGCGAAGGTCGGCGATCTCGGCATCGGTGAACTCGCGGTCGCCGCGGGCGAAGAGGCCAAAGCTCTTCTTCGGAACCGGGCCGCGCCCGGCCAGACATATTGTGGCGCCGAACCGCATTCCATACTGCCGGTAGCGGGCCATGACGCCCAGATTGTCCGGAAGGTCGATCGCGCTCCAGCGGAGGGCGCCGTGGTTCGTGAAGGTCCAGCGCATGAGCGGATCCTGAAGGGCCAGGCCGCGTGCGGTGTAAAGTTCGACGAACTGGTCGGGGAAGGTGTTCGTCTCGTCCTCGGGAGAGTAGAATCCCAGTCGGAGGGCTACATAGAATCCCGCCTGTGCGATCTGCAGGAACGCTTCCTTCATGTCCGACAGATGCATAAGCTTGTGCTGTTCCATTGTAATCCGAGAGACCGTAAAGTAGCAGTCCTAGGGCATGATGCCGTGCCTCTTTCTGATACACAACCTGTGGGCCGATACAAAGCATGGTGAACGTTCGTGGCGTGCGCGATCTTCTTTCGGCGGTGGCCGCTTACTCCGACTGGCATTTCGCCATCGGGGTGAGGATCCGATTCGCCAACCCCATGCTGCTCTACCAGACCTACCCCAGCGACTGGGTTAACCTCTACGCCGAGAAGGCGCTGATCTTCGTCGACCCGACGGTGCGTTGGGGGCTGGAGCATCCCGGGATCTGCCGGTGGAGCGATCTTCAGGATACCGACGAGGCCGGCGTGATGGAGAAGGCTGCGGAATACGGCCTGCGCTACGGAATCGTTGTGTCGGTAGGTGAGGCCTCGGCCCGGACGCTCGGATTCTTCTGCCGCGACGACCGCGAACTGAACGACGAGGAGGCGCAGTTCGCCTTGGCGCATGTGCAGAGCCTGCACGACATGACCGAGGGTCTGGCCAAGGCATCCGAGCCGCAACTGGCCGAACTTCGCAACCTTGGTGCGGTGCTGCCCCGGTAGCGCAATCCGCGGCGCACCTTCCGAAGCCGCACTTTCGCATTCTCTAAAGTGCCGGGCAGGGGCCCGCCGTGACGGCGGGCACCGCTATGTGCGACATCTTGCCCCTCACTACTAACTGACCGGTTAGTTAGTAGTGAGGGATGGCCGGAAACCCGCGACATCCACCTGCACCCTCCGCTCCCCGGTTCCGACGCCGAGCCGAGGCGCGCCCGGACGAGGTTCTCGACGCGGCGCTCGATCTCTTTACCCGTCAGGGATATGCCGGCACGACGGTGGAACAGATCGCGCGCCACGCGGGATTGTCCAAGGCGGCCGTCTACCTCTACTTCCCGTCGAAGCAGGCCCTGCTCACCGGCCTCGTGCGCAGAGCCATCGTGCCCGTTGCCGACGAGGCGCTGTCCTGGATCTCGGCCTACCGCGGCGATCCGCGCCCGCTGATCCGGCGGCTGGCGTCGCTGCTGTCCGGGAAGCTCGCCGATCCGAAGGTCTTTGCCGTGCCGAGTCTCGTCCTGCGCGAGGCGGCGGCGACGCCCGAGATCGCCGCGATGTATCGCGCCGAGGTGCTCGACCGGATGCTGCCCGCGCTGGCCGGCCTGATCGCGCAGGGGATCGACGCGGGCCACCTCCGCCCTGTCGATCCCGAACTGGCCGTGCGCAGCCTCGTCGGGCCGATCTTCATCCACCTTCTGCTCTTCAACGTCTTCGGGATCGGTGATCCGGATCTCGAACCGCTGCTCGACACCCATCTTGCCCTGCTCTTTGCCGGGCTGGAACCGGAGCGTCCGTCATGACCCTTTCCGAAACCATCCTCGGCCTTTTCGCGGCAGTCTTCGGCGGAAGCGAGCCTGCGGGCTGGAACGGCTATGCCGAGGCCGACACGATCATCGTGGCGCCCGTGGACGGCGGCCGGATCCTCTCGATCGCGGCCGACGAAGGCGAACGGGTTACGGCGGGCCAGCCGCTCGTCGTGCTCGAGAGCGACGGGCAGCGGGCCGCGCTGGCCGCAGCCCGGGCCGCTGTCGCGATGGCCGAGGCCAATCTAGACAACCTTCGCACCGGACTGCGCGCCGAGGAGATCGCGGTCACCGAGGCCTCGCTGCACCGGGCCGAGGCGGATCTCGACCTCGCGCAGGTGACGCTCGAGCGTTCGGCGCTGCTGCTCGCGCAGGGAAGGGTGCCGCAGGCGACGGTGGATCAGGATCAGGCGACACTGAAATCGGCCGAGGCGCAGGTCGAGCAGCTGCGCGCCGAACTGGCAGTGGCTCGGCTTCCCGCGCGCGAAGCCGAGCGCGTGGCGGCCGAGGCGGCGCTGCGTCAGGCCGAGGCCGAAGGCGACCGGGCGCGGGTCGCGCTCGAGGACCGGACCCTCGAGGCGCCGATCGCGGGTCTTGTGCAGGTGCGCTACCACGACCCGGGCGAGGTGGCGTCGGCAGGAGCGCCGATCCTGTCGCTCTACGACCCGGAGCGGCTCCACGCGATCTTCTTCCTGCCCGAGGCCGACCGGATCCGCATCGCACCCGGCGCGCGTCTTTCGGTGACCTGCACCGGCTGCCCCGAGACGCTGACCGCCACCGTCACGACCCTCGCCACGGATCCGCAATACACGCCGCCCATCCTCTACAGCCGCGACGAGCGCGCGCGCCTCGTCTTCCGTGCCGAGGCCGAGATCGCCGCCGGCTCCGGCATCCTGCCCGGCCAGCCGCTGACCGTGGTCCCTCTGCGATGACA
This sequence comes from Rhodobacter sp. NSM, assembly GCF_052244495.1. Lineage (NCBI taxonomy): Bacteria > Pseudomonadati > Pseudomonadota > Alphaproteobacteria > Rhodobacterales > Rhodobacter > Rhodobacter sp. NSM. The sequence goes on along the minus strand of NZ_JBQPXH010000003.1, from coordinate 227,828 downwards.
GCGCCCGCCATCTCGGTCCGTGGCCTCACCAAGGTCTTCAACGGCCGCAAGGTGGTGGACGGATTCGACATGGATGTGCCGAAGGGTGCGATCTACGGCTTCCTCGGCCCCAACGGATCGGGCAAGACCACCACCATCCGCATGATGTGCGGCCTGCTGACCCCCGAGGCGGGCGAGGGCACCTGCCTCGGATACGACATCCGCCGCGAAAGCCAGCGCATCAAGGAGAACGTGGGCTACATGACCCAGCGCTTCTCGCTCTACGAGGATCTCACCATCCGCGAGAATCTCGACTTCATCGCCCGCATGTACCGCCTCTCGGACCGCAGCGGCCGGGTGACGCGGGCGCTTGCGGATCTCGGGCTCTCCGACCGGGCGGGGCAGCTTGCGGGCACGCTCTCGGGCGGCTGGAAACAGCGTCTCGCGCTTGCCGCCTGCATGATCCACGAGCCGCGCCTCCTGCTGCTCGACGAGCCGACGGCGGGTGTCGACCCGAAGGCCCGGCGCGACTTCTGGGACGAGATCCGCAGGCTCTCGGCCGAGGGCGTGACGGTGCTCGTCTCGACCCACTACATGGACGAGGCGGTACAGTGCGACTTCATCGCCTACATCGCCTATGGCCGGAAGCTGATCGACGCGCCCGCGACCGAGATCCCCGAGCGGCTCGGCCTCGTGACCTGGCGGGTCGAGGGGCCGGACATCGCCGCGCTCGAGGAGGAACTCCGCCGCCTGCCCGAGGTGCAGCAGGTCGCGCGCTTCGGCTCGGTCCTCCATGTCTCCGGCACGGATGCCGGGGCGCTCGACGCGCTGGCGCGGCGCTTTTCGGCGCGCGGCACGCATCTGTGGCAGAAGCAGCAGGGCGGGCTCGAGGAGGCATTCATCTGGCTCATGGCATCGGCCCGGGACAACTTCGCGGGGGCCGCACCATGAGAAACGCGGCAAAGGCGGGCAGGACATGAGCTTCTCGATCTCGCGCTTCCTAGCCGTGCTCCGCAAGGAGTTCATCCAGATGCGGCGCGACCGCATCACCTTCGGCATGATGATCGGCGTTCCGATCATGCAACTCCTCCTCTTCGGCTTCGCGATCAACTCCGACCCCCGCCACCTGCCCACGCTGGTCGAGATGGCCGACAGCGGCCCCGTCACCCGCGCCGTGCTCGTCGCGATGGAAAGCTCGGACTATTTCGACTTCCGCGGGACGGTCACCAGCCGCGAGGAGGGGGACAGGGCGCTCCGCGACGGGCGCGCGAATTTCGTCGTCTTGATCCCGCCCGGCTTCGAGCGCGACGTGGTGCGCGGCCTCTCGCCCGAGATCCTGCTTGCAGCCGATGCGTCGGACCCGACTGCGACAGGCGGGGCGGTGGCCGCGCTCGGCGGCATCATTGAGGCGGCGGTGAGCCAGAGCCTGACAGGCGCTCTCGCCCCCGGCGCGCCGCGGGCGGAGCCCTTCACCATCGCCGTGCACCGCCAGTTCAACCCGGAAGCACGCACCGCCACCAACATCGTGCCGGGGCTTCTCGGCATCATCCTGTCGATGACCATGGTGATGATCACCGCCGTGGCCATCGTGCGCGAGAGCGAGAAGGGGACGATGGAGACGCTGCTCGCCACCCCCGTCCGCCCGCTCGAGGTCATGCTGGGCAAGATCGCGCCCTACATCCTCGTGGGCTACGTCCAGACCGCGGTCTTCCTCGCCGCGGCACGGGTGCTCTTCGAGGTGCCCTTCCTCGGCTCGCCGCTCGCCTTCTTCGTGGGCTTCAACCTCTATGTCGTGGTCAACCTCGCGCTCGGCTTCCTCGTCTCGACCGTGGCGCGGAACCAGATGCAGGCGATGCAGATCTCGTTCTTCACCATCCTGCCCTCGGTGCTGCTCTCGGGGTTCATGTTTCCCTTTGCGGGCATGCCGGGCTGGGCGCAGGCTATCGGCTCGGTCATTCCCGCCACGCATTTCCTGCGCCTGACGCGCAAGGTCCTGCTGAAGGGCGCGGGCCTGTTCGACATCCTGCCGGACATGGGAGCGCTTCTCGTGATCATGCTGGTGATCGTCACGGTTGCGCTGCGCCGCTACCGGCAGACCCTGGACTGAGGCGGCGCGGCGAGCGCGGCATCTGCCGCCAATTCAGCTCCGCTCGCCGCACCTGGCGGGAACCCGTCCCGTGGCGGCAGACTTTATCCGGCATGAGAAGATGGACACGTCTGGCCGAGCCGGGGCGGCTCCTGCGCTTCGGCGCCTGGATCGAGCGGCGCACGGTGGCCGTGCTCCTCGTCATTTCCGCCCTCGGCTGGGCCTTTGCGGAACTGGCCGAGGAGATCATCGAGGGCGACGCCCATGCCTTCGACGAGGCGCTGCTCCTGCTCATGCGCAGCCCGGCCGACCATGCGGATCCGATCGGGCCGCCCTGGTTCGAGGAACTTGCCCGCGACGTGACAGCCCTTGGCGGCGTCGGCATCCTCGCCTTCTTCACCCTTGCCGTAGCAGTGTTCCTGAGCCTGAGCGGACGCTGGCGGACCATGTGGTTCGTGCTGATCGCGACGGGCAGCGGGCAGGCGCTGAGCTTCACCGCCAAGCGCCTCTTCGACCGGCCGCGCCCCGACCTGGTCCCGCACGAGACCTTCACCTACACCGCCAGCTTTCCCTCGGGCCATGCGATGATGGCGGCGGTCACCTACCTCACGCTGGCGGCGCTGCTGGCACGGACGCAGCCGCTCTTTCGGGTGAAGGCCTACATCCTGGGGCTTGCGGTGCTCGTGACGGTGATGATCGGCCTCAGCCGCGTCTATCTGGGCGTCCACTGGCCGACCGATGTGCTGGCTGGCTGGACTGCGGGGGCCGCCTGGGCGCTCGGCTGCCTGCTCGTGGCCCGCTGGCTGCGTCAGCGGCAGATGATCGAGCCGGCCGCGAACGCTCACGCGGCACCGCGGCCGGACCCGGCCAAGCGCGCTGGCGGAGCGCACGGCAGGACACCGAGGGAGTCGTCGCGCCGAAGGCATCCGTGAGGGTCGTGCCTCGTCTGCCCGGCCGAAGTTCGTCCGCAGGGAACGAGATCGCGCTTTGCACGTTCGCCCTCACGGAGCCGTGATCGCGCCCATCAAGGACGCGTGGCGGGACGGCACCAGGAAGAGGCCAGAGGAGCGGAATGCGTCAGCGACACCAGGTCGGCCTCGGCCTTCTGATCCTGTCGGTGCTCGCCGGCTGCGACGGGCCCCAGTCGGTCTTCTCGGCCGGCGGCGCTGACGCCATCCAGCTCAACCACCTGTTCACCGTCATGCTCGCCGGCGCCGTCGTCCTGTGGGTCAGCCTCAACGGTCTCTTTCTCTACGTCACCCGGCGCCGCCCCGAGCGCATGTCGCGCAAGCTGGCGGAGGGCGTGATCATCGGGGGCGGCATCGTCCTGCCGATGGTCGTCCTGACCTCGCTCCTCGCCTGGGGGCTCTCGATCATGCCCGAGCAACGCGCGCAGGGGCAGGGACTGACGGTGCGCATCACCGGCGAGGAATGGTGGTGGCGGGTCGAGTACTTTCCTCCGGGCTCGGAAACGCCCATCGTCGCGGCGAACGAACTGCGCCTGCCCGCCGACGCGCGGACCGAGATCGAGCTGAGGGCCGGGCGGGTCATCCATTCCTTCTGGGTGCCGGGGCTGGGCGGCAAGACCGACATGATTCCCGGCCGCGTGACGCGCATGTCGCTCGAACCGCTGACGCCCGGCATCTACCGCGGGCAATGCGCCGAATTCTGCGGGGCCTCGCATGCGCTGATGGCCCTCAACGCGGTCGTGCTGGAAAGGGGCGGCTTCGAGCAGTGGCTCAGGGCCGAGGCGGCGCCTGCAAACGCGCCGGAAGGCGCGGGCCGCACCATCTTCTTCCGCGAGGGCTGCGGCGCCTGCCACGCGCTGCGCGGCACACCAGCTGCCAGCGCCGTCGGGCCCGACCTCACCCATTTCGGCAGCCGGACCAGTCTCGCGGCCGGCATCCTGCCGATGGAGCGCGAGGCCCTCGTGTCCTGGATTGCCAATCCCGGCGCGCACAAGCCCGGCGCCCGGATGCCTGCCTACGACCATCTGTCGAGGACCGACCTCGAGACGCTCGCCGCCTGGCTGGAGGAACTCGAATGACGACGCCCCGCGACACCGACGCGCCCGTGCCCGACGGGCCGTTCCCGCCGACCGAGGCGATGCTGTCCGAGCCGGTGCCGCCCGAGCTTGCCCAGGCGCAGGCCGACCGGCTGCGGAAGGTCTGGGCCACGCCGAAGGGCTGGCGCTACATCTCGGCGGTGAACAACACAGAGGTGGGCGTGTGGTATGCGCTGACGGCGCTCGCCTTCATGCTCTGCGCCGGCGTGCTCGCGCTTCTGATGCGGGTGCAGCTCGCCGTGCCCGACAATGACTTCCTCTCGGCAGACCGGTTCAACCAGTTCTTCACCATGCACGGCTCGGCGATGATGTTCCTCTTCGCCGTGCCGATGTTCGAGGCGATCTCGATCATCCTGCTGCCCGCGCTGCTCGGCGCGCGGGACCTGCCGTTCCCGCGCCTCTCGGCCTACGGCTACTGGTGCTTCCTGATCGGAGGCGTCTTCGTGCTGGGCTCGATCCTCTTCGACAGCGCCCCGCGGTCGGGCTGGTTCATGTATCCGCCGCTGGCCACGCAGGACGAGGGGCTCGGTTCCGACATCTGGCTTCTCGGCCTGTCGTTCATCGAGGTGGCCTCGATCGCGGCTGCGGTCGAACTGATCGTGGGCGTCCTCAAGTGCCGCCCGCCGGGGATGCGGGTGAACCTGATGCCGCTCTACGCCTGGTATGTGCTGGTGGTGGGCGGGATGATCCTCTTCGCCTTCCCGCCGCTCATCGCGGGCGACCTTCTGTTCGAGATGGAGCGCGGCTTCGACTGGCCCTTCTTCGATCCCGAGCGCGGCGGCGATCCGCTTCTCTGGCAGCACCTGTTCTGGATCTTCGGCCACCCCGAGGTCTACATCATCTTCCTGCCCTCGATCGCGCTTGCCGCCATGATCGTGCCGACGGCCGCGCGCCAGCCCATCGTGGGTTACTCCTGGATCGTGCTCTCGGCGGTGGGGACGGGCTTCCTGAGCTTCGGCCTCTGGGTGCATCACATGTTCACCACCGGGCTGCCCGCACTCTCGCTCGGCTTCTTCTCGGCCGCCTCCGAGGCCGTGGTGATCCCGACCGGCATCCAGCTCTTCGCCTTCGTGGCGACGCTGATGGTGGGTCGGGTGACGATGATCCTGCCGATGCTCTGGATCGCGGGCGGCCTCGCCGTATTCACCGCGGGCGGGCTTACCGGTGTCATGGTGGCCGTCGCGCCCTTCGACTGGCAGGTGCACGACACCTACTTCATCGTGGCCCACTTGCATTACACGCTCTTCGGCGGCATGGTCTTCCCGATCATCGCCGGGGTCTACTACTTCTACCCGGTCATTGCGAAGAAGGCCCTCTCGGAGCGGCTCGGCCGCTGGTCCTTCTGGCTGCTCTTCACCGGGTTCAACGTCACCTTCCTGCCGATGCACCTGACCGGGCTGAAGGGGATGCCCCGGCGCGTCTTCACCTATCCCGGCCACGTCGGCTGGGACTGGCTGAACCTGATCTCGACCTTGGGCGCCTTCGTCATGGCCGCGGGCTTCCTCGTCTTCGTCTGGGATCTGCTGCGCCCCAAGCGCGCGAAGCTGACCGAGCGCAATCCCTGGCAGGCGGGCACCATCGAGTGGAGCCACGATCTCGAGGGCGAGGCCTGGGGCGTGCGCTCGATCCCCTTCATCGACACGCGCTATCCGCTCTGGCAGCAGGAAAAGGTGGTGGAGCGGATGGACGCCGGCCGCTTCTACCTGCCGGACTCGGAGTACATGAAGCGCGAGACCCTCGTCACCTCGGTGATCGACGGGCGACCGCTGCAGCTTCTGCGGATCGGCGGGCCGACGTGGAAGACGATCTGGGCCGCGATCTTCACCGGCGGCGCCTTCATCTTCCCGACCTTTTCCTGGTATCTTCCCGCCATCCTCTGCGCGATCCTCGCCACTGGCGTTGTCCTCTGGTGGCTCTGGACCGGCACGGCCGAGATCCCCGAGAAGGAGACGGCCGACGTTGGCCTGGGCCTTCGCCTGCCGATCTACGTCTCGGGTCCGGCGGCGGTCGGCTGGTGGGCGGTCTGGATTACCATGCTCGGCGATGCGACGGCCTTTGCGAGCCTCGTCTTCGGCGTATTCTTCTACTGGACCGCAGGCACCGATTACCCGCCCGCCGGAGCCTCCCATGCCGACTGGCGGCTGGCGCTGACGGCGCTTGCTCTCGGCGCCGCCGCCTGGGCCCTGACGCTTGCCGCACGCGAGGCGAACCGCAGGCGCCGTGTCGGCACGGCGCGGCTCTGCCTGTCGGTGGCGCCGCTCTGCACCATCGGCACGGGCGCCGCACTGATCGCCTCGCCCTGGGTGGCGGGGCTGGAGCCGACCTCGCACGTCTATCCGGCCAGCATGTGGGTTCTCGTCGTGTGGACGACGGCGCATCTGATCGTGGGCCTGCTCTTTCAGCTCTATGGCCTCGCGGGGAGCGTCTACGGGCGCATCACCCCCAGACATGACGCGCCGCTGTGGAACTCGGCCCTGTTCTGGCACTTCCTTGGTCTGACGGTGCTGGTCACCGTCGCCATGATCGCGGGTGCGCCGCGGGTTCTCGGATGAAGGGAGGGCGGATGAACGACGAACCGAACATCTCGCAGGAACAGGAATTCTCCGAGGAGAGCGCGAGCCTCTGGAAGATCACCTTCGCGCCGACGATCTGGGCCGCCCACTTCGTGGCCTGCTACGGCGCGACAGCCGTCTTCTGCGCCAAGGTCGCCTCGGCCGAGGGTCAGGTGGATCTGCTGCGCTGGGCCATCGCCGGCGTGACGGTTCTGGCTCTCGCGGGCATCGTCCTCGTCGGCGTGAGCGCCTGGAGACAGTGGGATTTCCTCGACGACTACGATTATGGCCACGCGGGCGGCAACAGCGAGGACCGGCACGAGTTCCTCGGCCATGCGGCATTCCTGCTCGCCATCGTGTCCTTCGTCGGCACGGTCTACACGGCCCTTCCTGCGATCTTCACGGGGACATGCCGATGAGGGCCGCAGAAGGGGAGGGTCGCGCATGAGAGCCACCATGTTGCTGGGCGGGCTGGCCGCCGCGGGTGCCCTGGCCGGGGCCTCCGTCATCTTCCTCGGCCTCTACGATACCTCGGCTCGGCACGGTCACTGGCCCATCGTCAGCTGGGCGCTGCACACGACCTTCCGCAATTCCGTGGAACTGCGCGCTCCGCCCGAGGGGGAGGTGCCCGAGCTCACCGACGGAATGGCCCGGCTCGGTGCCCGGCACTACGACTCGGCCTGCCGCATGTGCCACGGCGCACCCGGCGTCCTGCAGAGCGCGACGGTCCGGGCGATGCTGCCCGCCCCACCGCCGATCGCGCAGGCGGTCGGCGACTGGAAGCCGAACGAACTCGGATGGATCGTCCGCGAGGGGGTCAAGATGTCCGGCATGCCAGGCTGGCCCTCGGTGCGCAACGATGAGGTCTGGCCCGTGGTGGCCTTCCTCACCCGCGTGCAGACGATGACGCCCGAGCAATATTCCGCGCTCACGGGGTCCGCCGCCGCGGACGGACCGCCGGGCTTCGGATACTGCGCGGGCTGTCATGGCACCGACGGCGTATCCGGCAACGAGCGCATTCCGCGGCTCGACATACAGACGCCGGAGTATCTCGAGATGGCGTTGCAGACCTATCGCGCCGGCCGTCGTCAAAGCGGCTACATGGCACACGCGGCAAGTGCCGTCCCCGGCGAGACGCTCCGGGCACTTGCCCAGCGTTTCGCTGCCGGGGCCGCCGGATCCGGTGGCGCGAGCGATGTGCGCCCGGCAGCGGGCGAGGCCGCCGGGCTCGATGCCGCAGCGGCGGGCGGTGCCGCACCACTCACCTCGCAGGCGGCTGGCGCGAGCCATGGGAGTGATGAGCAGAAGGCCGTGCCTGCGGAAGACGCGATGGAAGGCGGCGGGGGCAGCCCGGCGGCGAACGACGCGCAGTCCACGGTGGCGGCTGGCGTGGCAGGCGCTTCGGAGGGTGCCATGACGCGCGATCAGGCCGAAGCGGATGATGCCGGAATGACCGGTCCGACGCCGGGCAGTCCGACGGCGGACGCCGGATCGGGTCCGGAGACCGGTCCAACCCTGATGTCCGACGCCGAAGGGGCTATGCAGGGGGCCGCACGGGCCGCCGCGCCTCCGCTCGACCCGGTCGAGCAGGGACGCGCGCTCGCCTTCGCCTTGACGGGTCGTCGCGACGTGCCCGCCTGTCAGTCCTGCCACGGCCCCGAAGCAGAGAAGCGACGTGCCGATACACCGTCGCTCTCGGGCCAGTATCGGCCCTATCTCGAGGTTCAGCTCAGGCTCTGGCGCGACGGCACGCGCGGCGGCGGGCCGCGGGCGGAGCTGATGACGGAAGCTGCCCGGCGGCTGAGCGACGACGAGATTGTCGCGCTGGCCGCCTACTACGCCTCGCTCCCGGCCGCTGCGCCCTAGGGACTAGCTGCGCCGCCCGGTCTCGAGATGCTGGCGCAGCAGGGCCATGTTGCGCAGGTTCGACTTGAAGGCCACGTCAAAGATCGTGCCCAGAACGGGGATGCTGCCGCCCACGAAATCCAGCCCGGAGTTCGCAGCCATCCTGAGGATCACCGCCGTCGGCACGCCCAGCTTGTGCGCCCGCCAGATGAGCCATGCGCCGGGCAGGAGCGTGGCCGCATCGCCCACGCCGGGGATGAGGCTTGCGATCCCGTCCCAGCCGAAGCGGATCCCGAGGACGCGGAAGCGCGCATCAAGGAGTTTCGACAGACGGTCGAGCCGCCGGATTTCGGCATGGATTTCCTCAGGGGTCATGTCGCTCCTCTCGGACGTGCCCGACCGCCCAACGCGCGCCAGAACCGCGAGACGCGCTCGGGGTCCAGAAGCTCGTTGTCGGCGATCACGTTCTCTCCGACCGCGCCCAGGTCGGGTCTCTCGAACGGGCGCAGCGACCGTCCCGGACCCCGCAGCGACTCGATGGCCGCAATCAGCGACCCCTTCGCCCGCAGCACGGCCTGGAAGGTCTCGCGCGGTACGCCCAGATGCTCGGCGATCAGGTCGTCGCGCAGGCCCGTGATGCGGTCCTGCAGGCCGGTCTCTGCGGCCTGCGCCTCGATCGACAGATCGCATTCGGTGTCGAAGCCCATCGAGCGGTTGTTGAGGTTCGACGAGCCGACCTTCAGCAGATGCTCGTCCATGACCAGGACCTTCGCATGGACGTAGATCGGCTGCCCCTGCATCGTGACCGGGTGGTAGATGCGGAAGCGGTCGTAGCGGTCCGCCTCCTCGATCATCCCGAGCAGCTTCGCGCGCGAGGCGCCCATCACCGTCTCCTCGAGCCAGCCATTGGCGGTCAGGGGATTGACGATGACGAATTCGGGTCCGTCCTCTTCCTGAAGCCGCGCCGCGATGGCATCGGTGATGCGCCGGGACGCGAAATACTGGCTCTCGATGTAGATGCTGCGCTCGGCGCGGCCGATGATCTCGAGGTAGAGCTTCTCGATCTCGTGCACGCCCGCTCGTTCGCCATATTCGGGCAGTGTGCGCGAGATGGCGACCTCCGCGCACTCCACCAGCGGCTCCAGCCCGTCGAGCCAGCGCGTCTCGCAGTCGGGCGGTGGCTCCAGCCGCTCGCCCGTTGCGTGCTCCCACCGGTTCCGCGTCAGCTCGCCCAGCGCCCGCGCCGCGGGGCCGTTCACTGCCGTGGTAACGTCGTGCCACGGCCCGTATGGTCGACGCGTTGTCGGGCGGCGGCGGCGCGGATCGTCGTCGAGATGTTCGCGCGTGTCCCAGCGGTCGGCCGTCATGTCGATCCCGCCGCAAAAGGCCAGGACGTCGTCGATCACCACGATCTTCTGATGGTGGACAGAGGCGAGCGGATGAGCTCCGTCGAGCCGGAAGTGCATCCGCTTGTCGCTGAACCAGTCGAGCACGAAGAGGGGTGTGGATCCGCGGCCAAGGGCCTTCATCGTGCCGAGATCCCATTTCAGCACGCGGATCTCGAGTTCCGGGCGGTGCCGGACGACCCAGTTGAGGAAGCGGCCGAGGCGATCCGGCGCCTTCCCGCGCGGCGCACGCGGATCGAGACGGATCCTCGCATCAAAGTCCCAGGCGACCATGATGACCGAGTGCTTCGCCTCGAGGATCGCCTGCTTGACCCGGGCGAAATAGTCGGCCGCATCGATGATGACGGCGAGCCGGTCGGCGCGCTCGATCCGCCAGCAAGTCTCGCCGCTTCTGAGGATGGGTCGGTGTGGGCTCATGCTCCGGGCTCTCCTGACACTCCCGTTCCAATGAACGCCGCCGGGGGATGGTTCCGGATGCAGCGGCTGCGACAGCCGGTGCCGCGGGATCGAGGAGCGGAGGACGGCCCCCGCACCGCCGGGAGGCGGTGGGCGGCACGCTGCCTGACCGGCGACGGAGCGTCAGGGCAGGGCGGCGCGCACGGCCTCGAGAAGAAGATCCGGGCGGATGCCGAGGCCGAGGGTCGCGACGGTCGCGGCCGAGAGAAGCGCCTGTTCGGGCCAGCGGACGCGCGGATCGGCGGGGGTGTGCGCGCGGCGGAAGATCAGGGCCACGAACCGCAGGTAGTAGTAGGCGCCGAGCGCGGAGCCCGCGATCGCCAGCCCGAGCAAGCCCCAGGCCTTGGCGTCGATCAGCGAGGTGAAGATGACGTACTTGCCAAAGAAGCCCGCCGAGACGGGCAGCCCGGCGAGCGAGATCAGCGCGATCGCCATGGCCCCGCCAGCCAGCGGGCGGCGCCAGACGAGCCCGCGCAGGTCGCCGATCCGCGTCCCGCGCCCGATGAGCGCCGCGGCGCACAGGGCCGCAAGCAGCGCAGGTGCATAGGCCATGATGTAGAAGACGGAAGCCGCAGGGGCGGAAGCGGCGCCTGCGCCGAGGGCGGCTGCGACATAGCCGGCATGGGCGACCGAGGAGTAGCCAAGCATCCGTGCCACGCCGTCCTGACGCAGCGCGGCGAGGTTGCCGATCAGGATCGAGGCGCCCGCGAAGGTGCCGAGGCCGAGAAACCACACCTCGGGCAGGTCCATGGCCCCGATCCGCACGATGGCCGTGACCACCGCGACCTTCGACGCCGCGCCGGCGAAGGCGGCCGCTGCCCCCGGCGCGCCGGTGAAGACGTCGGGGGTCCACATGTGGAAGGGGGCCAGAGCCAGCTTGAAGGCGATGCCCGCGAGCAGCAGCGCAGCCGCGAAGGTCAGGAGCGGATCGTCGGCACCGCCGAGAGAAGAAAGCGCCAGAGAACCCGTCGCGGCATGGGCGAGGGCGAGACCCATCAGCAGCGTTGCCGCCGCCGCCGCCCCGAGGATCAGGAACTTGTAGCCCGCCTCGAGCGCGGGCCTGTCGAGAGGCAGCACGAAGAGCGCGACGAGCGCCAGCGTGATGAGCTCGAGCCCGAGAAAAAGGCTCGCCGCATGGATCGCGCCCGCAAGGACCGTGCCGCCGAGCGTGGCGAGGAGGAGGAGCGCGGGCCCCTCCTTCGACGGTCCCTCCGGCTTGAGGAAGGCGAGGCTGCCGAGCCCCGAGAGACAGACGACAAGGCCCGAGAGACGTGCGAGCCGGTCATCTACGAGGAGCGGCGAAAGACCCTCCGGGGCGCCGAGGCGCGTGCCGAGCGCCAGGCTCGCGGCGATCAGCGCCGTGCCGGCGATCCAGCGCGACACGCCCGGCAGGCGCGGCGCGGCGAGCATCGCGGCCACCGCGCCGAGGCCCAGGACGATCAAGGGCAGAAGGGCGGGGAGGCTCGGCATCAGGGGACCATCACCGGCGTCAGCGACGCCTCGACCGCGCCTTCCAGCGCCCCCATCAGCAGCTGCGGCAGCATGCCGAAAAGCAGGGTGGCGACGGCGAGTAGCACGATGGGCCCCATCTCGCGCAGCGTCAGATCCTCGAGCGTCTCCGTCCGTCGCGACTTGCCGAACACGACCCGCTTGAAGAGCCGCGTGGCGTAGACGACCGACACCACCAGCGAGATCAGCGTGATCGAGGCAAAGATCCAGTTGACCTGGAACATGCCGGTGATGACCAGCGCCTCGCCGAGGAAGTTCGCCGTGCCCGGCATGGCGAGGGCCGCCGAGAAGAAGACCGCGAAGGCCGCGGCGAAGCGGGGTGCGTTCTGCTGCAGGCCGCCGAGCTCGCGCAGGTCACGCGTGCCCGTGCGGTCATAGAGCGCGCCGATCAGCAGGAAGAGCGCCGAGGCCGAGAAGGCATGCGCCACCATCTCGACGCCCGCCCCCATCAGCGAGAAATAGACCCCGCCGCAGATCCCCATCAGCACGATGCTCATGTGCGCGACGGAGGTGTAGGCCACCAGCCGCTTGGCGTCCGTCTGCCCGCAGGCCAGGAGCGCGCCGTAGATCGAGCCGAAGGCACCGAGCGCGAGGCCGAAGGGCGCGAGCGTGGCAAAGCCCTCGGGGAAGAGCATCGGCGGGAAGCGGAACAGCCCGTAGGCGCCGGTCTTGAGCAGAAGTCCCGCGAGCAGGATCGAACCCGCGGTCGGCGCCTGCGTATGGGCGTCGGGCAGCCAGGCATGGAGCGGCGGCACCGGAAGCTTCACCAGGAAGGCACCCGCGAAGCCCAGAAGCAGCATGACCTGCACCCCATGGGGGATCTGCCGCTCGGCCACCTCGAAGGCGTCGAAGGTCACGGTGTCGCCGGAGGCCCCGAGATAGAAGACCGCGGCCAGCAGCCCGAGCCCCGCCACCGCGTTGAAGACGAGGAACTTCAGCGCAGCGGCCTCGCGATCGCCATGACCCCAGACGGAGATGAGCAGGAAGGCGGGAACCAGCATCAGCTCCCAGAAGAAGGCGAAGACGAGGAGGTCGAAGGACAGGAACACCCCGTTCGAGGCCGCGACCGTCCACAGCAGCGCCGCGTTCAACAGCCCCGAATGCTCGGTGATCTTCCAGGAGACCACCACCGAGACGATCCCGAGCGCAAGTGAGACCACGAGGAGCGCACCGGAAAGCCCGTCCATGGCCAGGATGACCTGCATGCCCAGCGAGGGTGCCCAGTCATACCGCTCGAGCGCGATCCATCGCGCGTCGTCGGGCGAGAAGAAAGTGGAGATCAGGATCAGCAGCGCCAGCCCGAGGGCTGCGACGGCCACCCAGCGCTCTGCGTCCCGACCCCAGCGCCCGGCGAAAAGCGCGGCGATCCCGCCGAAGAACGGCAGCAGGATGAGCGCGGTCAGTTCCATGTCGTACCCCATGCAATCACGAGAAGGGCGGCCGTCCCGAGGGCCGCGCCGAGCGCATAATCCCGGCTCCGTCCGGTCTGGATGGCTGCGGCCAGCACCCAGAGCCGCACGAGGCGGTTGGCCGAGCGCATCCAGAACCGGTCGAAGTTGTCATGCGCGAGCCGGTCGACCAGCGCCTGCATGCCCCGCTGTGCAAGCGTCACCGGCAGGTTGCCGACCGGATCGATGGTCCCGCCGCGATGGCCGTTCAGCCAGCGGACGATATTGACGAAGGGCCGCACGAAGAGCGCCTGATAGATGCCGTCCATCCGGGCGCCGCGGCTCAGCCACCGCACGATCTGGACGTGGCGAAGTTCGAGTTCCGCCTCGGCGCGTGCCCCCATTCGGTTCCCGGCAAGGAATCGGACGAGCCGGACGTAAGGCTCGATGATCCAGCGCTGGAACTTGCGGTCGAGCCGCGTGGGCCGTCGCAGGTCGCGCGCGCCGGCCACGACCGCGGCCAGCGACGGCACGAAGGTCAGGGCCGTTGCGCCCAGGATGCCCACGAAGGGCGCCGCGGCTGCCACGAGTTCGGGCAGGTGCGCGGCATGCGGCGCCTCGCCGCCCAGAAAGCGGATGATCGGACCGACGAGCACGCCGCCCAGAAGCGACCCCGACGCCAGCACGACCAGCGGGAGGGTGATGAAGCCGCTCCCCCAGCGCTTGCGGTAGTGCAGGTCGAGCGCCACCGGATGGCCATGGCGCGCGCGGCTGAGATGCTCGGGCTCGGGCTGGAGCGCCTCGAACACCGGCCGGAAGGCGTAGACGGCGGTGCAGGTCGCGGTCAGCAGCGCGACCGTCCAGATCACGATCCCGAACGCCCCGCCCTGCCACGCGGTGGCGAGGATCGCCTCCTTCGACCACCAGCCCGCGGTCACGAAGGGCAGGCCCGCGAGCGATGAGGCACCCGCCACATAGGTCACGAAGGCGATGGGCCGCCTGCGCAGCGCGCCGCGCATCGCCATCATGCTGGTGCCCAGATCCGAGCCGTGGGTGATGTCGCCCGCGGCAAGGAAGAGGAGCGACTTGAACATCGCATGGACGACGAAATGGGCGATGGCCACCTGCGGCGCGCCGAGGCCCACGGCCAGCACCATGAAGCCGATCTGGCTGATGGACGAATAGGCCAGAAGCCGCTTCACGTCCGCCTGGAAGATCGCCGAAAGCGCGCCGAAGGCCGCCGTGCCCACGCCGAAGATGGCGGCGATGGTCTGCACGGCAGGCTCGGACATGACGATGGGCGAGAAGCGGGCCAGCATGAAGGCGCCCGCGGCCACCATGGTCGCCGAATGGAGCAGCGCCGAGACCGGCGTCGGACCCGCCATGGCCGAGGGAAGCCAGGTGTGGAATGGCACCTGCGCCGACTTGCCGAGCGCGCCCGCCAGCAGGAGGAGCGCGATCACCACGTGCCGGTCCTCGGTCATCGCGGACCCGGCCGGGATCAGCACGTCGAGCCGCACGGAATTCGCCTCGAGGAAGAGCAGCAGGAGGCCCGCAAGCAGGAAGGCGTCGGCGAAGCGCGTGATGATGAAGGCCTTGCGTCCGGCGGCCACGGCCTGCGGCAGGCTCGTGTTGTAGGCGATCAGGAAGAAGGAGCAGAGCCCCATCAGCTCCCAGCCGAAGAAGAAGGTGATCGTGTCCCCGGCGAGCACCATGGTCAGCATGGCGGCGAGGAACAGGTTCATCAGCGCGAAGAAGCGCCGGAGATCCGAGATCCGCGCATCCGACATGTAGTCGATGGCATAGGTCATCACCATCGCGCCCACGGCGGCGACCGTCAGCCCCACGAGCGTGCTCATCGGGTCGAGGAGCAGCGCGAGTGCCACTTCCGACTGCCCGAAGACCAGGGTGAAGACCGGCACGATGCCCTGGCATTCCGTCCCGAGGCAGACACCGAGGAGTGGAAGCATCACGAAGAACGGTGCGACGCCGCCCAGAAGCGCCAGCGCCTGCACCGCCTTGCGGCGCAGGAAGAACGGATCGAGCCCGAGGATCAGGAAGACGGCCAGCGGCGGCGAGGGAACGAGCAGAAGGAGGAGATACGGGCTCAGCATGTCAATGGCGCAGCCCCGTGATCGAGTCGCTGTCCTCGACATCCGCGCCCCGGCGCAATGCGAGATAGAGCGCAAGACCCAGCGCCACCTCGGCAGCCGCGAGGATGACGATGAGGACGAACATCGCCTGTCCCTGCCCGCTGCCGTGATAGGCCCCACCCACGAGGAAGGCGAGCGCCGGGCCGGCGAGCATCATCTCCAGCGAGATGAGCTGGAAGAGGATCGCGCGGCGGGCGAGGAGGCCGAAGAAGCCGGTGGCAAAGATGCCGCCTGCGAGGGCCAGAAGAATGAGAAGGGCGGTGCCGCTCATGGTTCCTGCCTCCTCCGGCCGAGGTGGCGTGCGCCCATCAGCGCCGCGAGCAGGAGCCCCGAGGCAAGTTCGACCGCGAGCGCCCAGGGGCCGAAGAGGATGGCGCCGAGGCCGGCGTCCTCGTTCGCGGCGGCGGCCTCCGGTTCTGCGGACAGCAGGCCCAGCACCAGCGGCACGGCCACGAGCGAGACCGCCGCGGCCGGCCGGCGCCAGGCTGCGGCGAGGCGCGCGCGTTCGCGTGCCAGCGCCTCGGGCGAGGCGTCGGCCGTCATCACGACGAAGACGAAGACTGCGACGATGGCGCCCGCGTAGATCAGCACCTGCACCGCACCTGCGAAGCTTGCGCCGAGGGCGAAGAAGCAGGCCGCGAGCGACAGCAGCGCCGCCACCAGCCAGATCAGGGCATGGACGATCGAGGGGCGCGTGACCGCGAGGATCGCGCAGGCGAGCGCCACCGAGGCGCACCAGATGGCGACGAGGCTGCTCATGGGCAAAGGTCCTTCGGATCGACGGGATCGCCCGCCTTGCCGGCGATGGCCTTGCCCGCCACGTCCCAGTAGCGATAGCCGGGATGCTTGCCCTCTCCGGAAATCAGCAGGTCCTCCTTCTCGTATTGCAGGAAGCCGCGACGGTAATCGGCCAGCTCCACGTCCGGGGTGAGCTGGATCGCCGAGGTGGGGCAGGCTTCCTCGCAATAGCCGCAGAAGATGCAGCGGGCGAAGTTGATGCGGAAGGTCTCGGGATACCAGCGCCCGTCCGGCGTCTCGGCCTTGACCACGTCGATGCAGTCGACGGGGCAGGCGACGGCGCAGAGATTGCAGGCCACGCAGCGTTCCTGCCCGTCGGGGTCGCGCGTCAGCACGATCCGGCCGCGGGTGCGGGGCGCGAGGGGCAGCTTCTCCTCGGGATATTGCACCGTCTTCGTGGGCGCGAAGATCATCCGCCCCACGCGCAGGATGCTGTCGAGGATGCCCCTCATGCCGCCCTCCCCACCGCGATCCATGCCGTCGCCAGCAGGTTCAGGAGCGCCAGCGGCAACGCCACCTTCCAGGCGAAGGAGATCAGCTGGTCGTAGCGCGGGCGCGGCAGGGCGGCCCGCAGCCAGACGAAGAGGACCGAGATCGCCGCGATCTTCAGCCCGAACCAGACAGGCCCCGGCAGGATCGGTCCGGCCCAGCCGCCGAGAAAGAGCGTGGTGAAAAGTGCGGCCACCAGCAGGATCGCGAGATATTCGCCAAGGAAGAAGAGCGCGAAGCTCATCCCCGAATATTCCGTCATGAAGCCGGCCACGAGGTCCTGTTCGGATTCCTGAAGGTCGAAGGGCAGGCGGTGGGCGGCGGCGAGGCCCGCGATGAAGAAGAGCGCAGCGCCCAGTGGCTGGAGCAGGATGAACCACAGCCCCGTCTGCTGTGCGGCCACGATGTCACCCATCCGGAAGCTTCCCGCGAGCAGGACGCACCCCATGAGCGAGAGGCCGAGGAAGCTCTCGTAGGCCAGCATCTGCGCCGCGGCCCTGAGGCCGCCCAGCATCGCATAGCGGTTGCGCGACCCCCAGGCCCCCAGCACCAGCGCCCAGACGGTCAGCGCGAGCATGCCCATGACGAAGAGCACGCCCATGTCGAGGTCCGAGATCACGAGGCCCGGCGCGAAGCCGACCACGCCGAACCCCGCGAGCATCGGGAAGGCCGCGAGCGCGGGAGCGAGCCTGTAGGCCGCCAGATCGGCGCCGGCCGGCGGCGCGTCCTCCTTGGTGATCAGCTTCACGGTGTCCGCCACCCATTGCAGGAAGCCGAAGGGTCCCACGCGGTTCGGCCCGAGCCGCTCCTGCAGGAAGCCCAGAAGCCGCCGCTCGGCCCAGGTGAAGACCCCGGCCGTGGCGAGAAGGCCCATGAGCAGGATGAGCGAGAAGAGGGTGACGAGAAGGACGCTCATGCCGCGCCCTCCGCTTCCCGCCCCGGGGCGGACGGCGCGGCGCCTAGCCCCGCTGTGCAGCAGTCGTCGTGGTGAGCCGCGCCTGGTCCGACGCGTCCCGCATCCGCGGCTGCGCGGGCAGGGACCTGATGCGGGTCCGGGACGGCATGTCTCGCCGGGAGGCGCGTCTTCCGAGCAATCATGGGCCCACCTCCAGCGTGACGAAGCCCGCCTGGCCCCTTGAGCCCGAGATCGCGACATGACCGCGTGGCACCCTGTCATCGACCGTCAGCGGCGCCGGCGCGGGCCGGCCGTCGATCAGGAGCATCGCGCCCTCCGCGACACCCAGCGCCTGGGCATCCTCGGGGTGCAGAAGGAGCCGGGGCGGGGGCGCGCGCTCGGCCAGAGGCGGGCTCGCGCGGTCGGCTGAACTTGCGGCGAAGGGATCGTGAAGGGGCAGGGTGCGGAAGCCGTCGCCGTCTGCATCCTCGAGTGGCAGGCTGGCGGTGCCTGAACCCGGCACGAGGAGCCGAATGCCCGGATCGCCGCCGCGCACCGGACACCCGACGCCTTCGGTCCCCGTCCAGGCACTGCTCGCGGAATGCAGGCCCGGCCGGTCGGCGCGGGTGCGCAGCGCGGGCGGCACGTCGAGGCCCTGCGCCCCTTCCATCGACCAGACAAGGGCGGAATCAGCGTCGGCGCGGGGCTCGCCCTCGGGCACGCGCCCTGCCAGATCGAAGGCGGTGCGCCCGGAGGCGCGACTCGGCAGGCGCGGCACCGGCCCGGCCATGGCGCCGGGTGCCGCATCGACCACCGCAGCAAGCTCGGGGCAATCATGGGCAAGCGCGGCCAGGATCTCGTCGAGCGTGGTCTCGGTCGCCCCGCAGAGCGGCGACAGCAGCCGCCAGGCGGGCACCAGATCGGACGGGCGGCCGGTGAAGAAGCGCTGCGCCCGACCCTCGTGGTTGATGTAGGTGCCCGCGGTCTCGGCGGGGGCCGTGACCGGCAGCATCAGATCAGCCCGCGGCGCGAGCGGCCCGTCGAGCCAGTCGAGCAGCATCACCTCGGTTGCGGCGGCCATCAGCCGCTCGACGAGCTCGGTCGGGGCACGGTCGGGCAGGGAGGCATCGAGCAGGATCACGGGGCGCTGTTCGGCCTCGAGTTCGGCGACCGCCCGTTCGAGCCCGGTGCCGCCCAGAAGGGCGAGGCCCAGGCTGCCCGCCTCGTGCGGAAAGAGCGCGATCCGGGCGCGCGGCCCCAGCGCCGCGGCGACGGCAGCCGCAGCCTCGGCGGGACCTGCGAGGCCGAGACCCGCGCCCGCGATCACCACCGGCGCCTCGGCCGCGGCCAGCGCCTCGGCCACCGCACGCGCTTCGGGCGCAGTCTCCTCGCCGCGGAGCGCCGCAGCCACGGCCTGCCCGAAGGCGCCCACCTCTGCCGGCGTGCGGCGGAGCGGCCAGAGCGCCACCTCGTCGAGCGCGTCGGGCAGGGGTGTGACCAGCGCCACCGGCGAGCGGCGGCCTTCGCCCGCAACCCGCACGGCGGCATCCATCCACTCCGGCACGCCCTTTTCGGCGGCGAGACGCCGCTCGGCCCCGCGCGCGGCCTGTCGCAGGGCAAGCGCGGCGCGCGGCGCGGTGCCGGTCAGATCCTCGCCCAGAACGAGCACCGCATCGGCCCGCTCGATGTCACGGATCGAGGCGATCCCCGCTGGCCCCTGCCGCAGGAGCGCGGCCATCCGGGCCACCAACGCCGCCTCGGAAGCGCTGCATCCGGCGAAGAACCGGTCTTCGCCCACGAGCCTGCGCAGCGCGAAATTGGTCTCGAGACAAGCGCGGGGAGATCCGATGCCCACCGCGCCGCGCGCGACGAGGGCGCGGGCGGCCTCGATGGCATCGGACCAGAGGATCTCGGCGCCCTTGCGGGTGGGATGGGTCGGACGGGCCGCCTCGGCCGCAAGCGCCCCGAACCGGCCCCGGTCGCAGAGGAACGAGCCGTTGATCGCGCCATGCGTCCGGTTCTGCACCTTGCGGAGCGTTCCGCCGCGCTCGAAGAGGGTGATGTTGCAGCCGACCGAACAGTTCGCGCAGATCGAGGGCGTCTCGGCCATGTCCCAGGGCCGCGCGTAGTGGCGCGACCACCAGCGGTCGTCGAAGACCCCGGTCGGGCAGACCTCGGCGAGGTTGCCCGCGAAGGGGCTCTCGAGCGCGCCGGGTTCGGTCCGGCCGAACCAGACCCGGTCATGGGCGCCCAGCACCTCGAAATCACGGCCACCCGCATAGTCGCGGTAGAAGCGGAGGCAGCGGTAGCAGCCGATGCAGCGGTTCATCTCCTGCGTGAGGAACGGTCCGTGATCCTGATTGCGGTGGGTGCGCTTGGGCACCTCCGCCCGGCGTCGATGATGGCCCGAGGCCACGACCATGTCCTGCAGGTGGCATGCGCCGCCCTCCTCGCAGACCGCGCAATCGTGGGGATGGTTCACCATCAGCCATTCGATGATCCGGGCGCGGAAGCGCTCGGCTTCGGGATCCATGACCTCGATCCGCTGGCCCTCGCGCACGGGCGTCATGCAGGCCATCTCGATCCGGCCCTCGGTATCTTCGGGCCCGTCATGCACCCGCACCGCGCAGAGCCGGCAGGCGCCGACCGAGCCCAGATCGCCGTGCCAGCAGAAATGCGGGATCTCGATGCCCGCCGAGAGACAGGTGGTGAGCAGGTCCTTCGTGCCCTCCACGTCGAGCGGGCGGCCGTTGACGGTGATCCTCATGCCCGCTCTCCCTCCGCCAGACGCGCCTCGAACTCGGCCGCGAACATCCTGAGCCCCGAGGCGAGCGGCGCCATGGCACCCCCCATCAGGTCGCAGAAGCTGCGCCCGCGGGGGGCGGCCTCGGCGGCGGTCATCTGCAACAGCTCCAGATCCGCGCGGCGGCCCTGACCCGCAGCGAAGCGGTCGAGGATCTTCGCCACCAGCGGCAGCCCCTCGCGGCAGGGGGTGCACCAGCCGCAGCTTTCGCGCGCGTAAAAGCGCATGTGGCGGGCGAGGAAGCCCACCGGGCAGGCGGTGCCGTCGAGGACGATCAGCATGCCCGTGCCGAACATCGAGCCCGCTTTCGCCACATGGCCGAAGTCGAGCGGAAGGTCGAGCTGGTCCGGCCCGAAGAAGCCGCTGGCGCCGCCGCCCGGCTGGAAGGCCATGAGCCGCCCGTCGCCCGAGACACCGCCCGCCCGCTCGATCAGCTCGCGCGCGGTGGTGCCCATCGGCGCCTCGAAAAGGCCCGGGCGCTTCACCCGGCCCGAGACGCCGTAGAGCTTCGTGCCGCCCTCTTCCGTGCGCGAGAGGGCGCGGAACCGTTGCGGTCCGAGCGAGAGGATATGGGGGACGAGCGAGATGGTCTCGACGTTGTTGACCGTCGTGGGCCGCCCCCAGAGGCCCGACTGCGCCGGGAAAGGCGGGCGCTTGCGCGGCACGGCGCGGTGGCCTTCCAGCGCGGTGATGAGTGCGGTCTCCTCGCCCACGATGTAGCGCCCCGCCGACGGATGAACCCGGATCGCGAGGTCGCCCAGCAGGCCCGCATCCCGCGCTTCGTGAATGGCGTGCTCCACGGCGGCGATGCCCGGCCGGTATTCGTCGCGGATGAGCACGATCGCTTCGTCTGCATGGGTGGCGAGGGCTGTGATGATCGCGCCCTCGATCACCTGATGCGGCATGGCTTCCAGCAGGAAGCGGTCCTTGAAGGCGCCGGGCTCCATCTCGTCGCCGTTCACGATCAGATAGCTCGGGCCCTCGCCGGGAGAGGTCCCGCGCTCGGGCATGAAGCGCCACTTGCGCCCGGCCGGAAAGCCCGCGCCGCCGCGGCCGTTCAGATGCGCGGCCTCGACCATGTCGATGATCTCAGACGGGGTCATCGTTCGTGCGCGCTCGACGGCCTCGTAGCCGCCTTCCGCGCGCCATTCGGCGAGCGTATGCGGACGGCGGTCGGGGCGGGCGCGGCCGGTGAGGGGCAGGTCGGTCACAATCCCTCCTCCAGCAGCGCCGCCACGCCCGCGGGCGAGAGCGGGCCCACGAGGCGCCGGTCGCGGCCCACGACGGCCGCGGGCGCGCGGTCGCAGCCGCCGAGGCAGGCCACGTTCAGAAGCGTGTAGCGCCCGTCGGCCGTGGTCTCGCCGAAGCCGATGCCGAGGCGGCGCTTGAGTTCCTCGCGGACCTCCTCGGCGCCGTTCAGCCAGCAGGAGGCGCCGTCGCACAGAAGGATCACCGTCCGCCCGACCGGATGGCGGAAGATCAGCGAGTAAAAGCTTGCCAGAGCTTCCATTTCCGCGCGATGCACGCCCAGCGTCGCCGCCGCTTCGGCCAGATGCGGGTCCGAGACCCAGCCGTGCTCGTACTGGATCAGCTTCAGCG
Organism: Rhodobacter sp. NSM; assembly: GCF_052244495.1. Lineage (NCBI taxonomy): Bacteria > Pseudomonadati > Pseudomonadota > Alphaproteobacteria > Rhodobacterales > Rhodobacter > Rhodobacter sp. NSM. Next base: position 205,805 of record NZ_JBQPXH010000003.1, on the reverse strand, counting down.
CCTCAAGCATGGCGGCGCGGGGTCCGCCGTGCTCGTCCGAGGCGGCGCGGATGCGGGCGATGAGATCGGGAGACAGGCTCATCGGTCGACGTCCGACATGACGAAATCAATGCTCGCGATATGGGCCACGAGGTCGGCCACGGTCATGCCGGGCACGATCTTTGGGATCATCTGGAGATGGGCGAAGGAGGGCGTGCGGATCCGCGTCCGGTAGCTCTGCGTGCCGCCGTCGGAGACGATGGAATATTGCGTGAGACCGCGGTGGCCCTCGATCTGTCCGGTGGCCTCGCCCGCGGGAACGACCGTGCCCCAGCTCGATTGCAGGAAATGGGCGATCAGCGTCTCGATGTCCTTCTGCATCGCGCCGCGAGGGGGCGGCGTGGTCAGCGGATGGTCGGCTTTCACCGGGCCTTCCGGCATGTTCTCAAGGCATTGGCGGATGATCTTGAGAGATTCCCTCATCTCGTCGGCCCGCACCCGCGTCCGGTCGAAGGTGTCGCCGCGATGGCCCACGGGCACGTCGAAATCGAACTGCTCGTAGCCGGAATAGGGGCGCTTCTTGCGCAGGTCCCAGTCGCAGCCCGTCGCGCGGAGGCCGGGACCGGTGGTGCCCCAGGTCAGCGCCATGTCGGTGTCGTAGCTGCCCACGCCCACGGTGCGGGCGCGGAAGAGTTCGGAGCGCAGCACCATCCGCTCGTATTCATCGAGCCGCGCGGGCATCCAGTCGAGGAAGTCGCGCACCATTCCGTCCCAGCCCGTGGGCAGGTCCATCGCCACGCCGCCGATGCGGAAGAAGGCCGGATGCATCCGCGCGCCGGTGATGGCGTTCAGGACCTCGTGGCCCTTCTCACGGTCGGTGAACATGTAGAACACGGGCGACATCGCGCCCACGTCCTGCGCCATCGTGCCGTAGAACAGCAGGTGGTTCATGATCCGGTAGAATTCGCAGAGCATGACCCGGATCATCTGCGCGCGGGCGGGCACCGTGATGCCGCAGAGCCGCTCGACCGCCAGCAGGTAGGACAGCTCCGAGATCACGCCGCCCAGATAGTCGATCCGGTCGCAGTAGGGGATGAAGCCGTGCCACGTCTGACGCTCGGCCATCTTCTCTGCGCCGCGGTGGTGATAGCCGATGTCGGGCGAGGCCCAGACGACCTCCTCGCCGTCGAGGCCAAGGAGAATCCGGAAAACACCATGTGCTGAAGGGTGATGCGGGCCGAAGTTGAGAACCATCAGCTCTTCGCCGTCGCGCTGCTTCGGCAGGCCGAGCAGGTCCGGATCGGTGATCGTCGCGCGCTCCTCGGCCTCGAACAGCCGGTCGGTCAGCACGAAGGGCGGCTTCTCGGTCGCCCGCGCGTAGTGCGTCTTGAGAAGCGGGTGCCCCTCCCAGGTCGGCGGCATCAGGATCCGGCGCGTCTCGCGGCCGAAGTCGAGGCCGAACATGTCGTGGGCCTCGCGCTCGTACCAGTCGGCATTGGCATAGACCCCGGCCACAGAGGGCGCATGACCGTCGGTCGCGAGTTTGAGGCGCAGGTCGGCGTTGCGGGCGAGCGAGACGAGATGCGAGCAGAGCGTGATCCGCGAGGCAGGCTGGCCCCCGCGATGCGCCCGGCGACTCTCGTCGATCGCCCAGAGATCGGCCAGCAGCGGGAAACCCGCCGCGATCTCCTCGCGCAGGAAGCGGTGCGCCTCCTGCCAGACGGCGACCGAGAGCCAGACCACCGGAAAGGCCTCACCCGTCGGCTGCTCGCACAGGATGCCGTCGCCGAAGCGCGACCGCAGCGCCTGAAGCGCGTCGGGACTGCCGTGGTCGAGGCTCATTTCGCCTCCGGATCGGCCAGACGGGTGACGGACATGCGTGTCTCACGCAGCGCGTCGCGGCGTGGGACGGGATCAAAGGGGCGCGCGGGCCCGGTCTCGCCCATGCGGATCTGGAGCGGTCGTGCCTCGGCTGCGATCTTCGACTGCAGGAGAACCAGCGCCTCCATCAGCGCCTCGGGCCGCGGCGGGCAGCCGGGGATGTAGACGTCGACCGGAAGGAAGCTGTCCACGCCCTGAACCACGGAATAGATGTCATACATGCCGCCCGAATTCGCACAGGCGCCCATCGAGATCACCCAGCGCGGCTCGCGCATCTGCTGGTAGAGGCGGTAGAGCGGCACGGCCATCTTGCGGAAGACGGTGCCCGAGACGATCAGAAGGTCCGCCTGACGCGGCGTCGATCGGATGACCTCTGCCCCGAAGCGCGCCTGGTCGTAGACCGGGGTGAGGGCGGTCGCCATCTCCACGTAGCAGCAGGAGAGGCCGAAGTTGAACGGCCACAGGCTGTGCTTGCGCGACCAGGCCACGAGATCGTCGAGGCGCGTGAACAGATGCGACGCCGCCATGCGGCTTTCCGGCGCCTCCGCGCCGGGCCGCGCGATGTTCCAGCTCATGCCCGGTCCTTCCCCGGTCCGGTCTCGAGGGCGCCGTCCATCCAGAGCCAGCCAAGGGCGGCCAGCAGCACGAGGATGAAGACCGTGGCGGCGATGAGCCCCCCCGTCCCCAGGTCCAGCGCCGACACTGCCCAGGCGAAGAGCACCGCCACCTCGACGTCAAAGATCATGAAGAAGACCGCGATCAGGAAGTATTGCGTCGCAACCCGCCCCCGCAGCGGACGGCCGGACGGGGCGCCGCTCTCGTAGGTGCCAAAGCCATCGCGCGAAGGTTCCCGCAGCGCGCCCGCCACCAGAAGGATCGCCGCCACGGTAACCGCGACGATGGCCAGATGCACGCCGAGGGCGGCCCGTGGATCGAGGCTGTTCATCAGGTCGAGCATGTGTCTGCGTCCTTCCGGGCCGGCGGGATCGGTGGGTCCTGGCTGACCCGCGTGATCCTGTCCGACTGTATCATCTGCCGATTAACCATTGGTGTAACGCAGGCGCCTTGATCTGTATCAGTAATTCTCAGTTAGAGCCATGATCCGCCTGTTGAAGATGCGCGGCCCGCGCCATATCGCCGCGGCTTCTGACGCATCAAGGCGGCGACAGCGGACCGCCCGACCCATATGGCCATCCGGCGCGGAGGCCGGTCGGAATGCGGCTTTCCGCAGGCGCGAAAGACCCGTCGGAGCAGGGCCGCGCATTGACGGTTGGGGGTCGCTTCGACATAGGTAGCCGCGAGAGCCGGTACTTTTCCACAACGAAACCGGAAAGGGAGGAACATGGGAGGGCTACTCAGCCTGGCGCGGTTCATCGACCGCATGAACGAGATCATTGGTCGCGGGGTGTCGTGGCTGATCCTGATCGCGATCTTCATCAGCGCGGGCAATGCGACGGTCCGCAAGGTGCTCAACACTTCGTCCAATGCGTGGCTCGAGCTTCAGTGGTATCTGTTCGGTGCCGCCTTCCTCTTCGCCGCGGCCTACACGCTGAAGCAGAATGAGCATATCCGCATTGACATCGTCTACGGGCTCTTCTCACGCAGGGTGCAGCACTGGATCGATCTCTTCGGCCATGTGGTCTTCCTCATGCCCTTCGTCCTGCTGATGCTCTTCTACCTCGGGCCCTATGTCGAGCGGTCGTGGATGATGGGCGAGGTCTCGACCAATTCGGGCGGGCTGATCATCTGGCCGGCCAAGGCGCTGCTGCTGGTCGGCTTCTTCCTGCTTGCCCTGCAGGGTGTATCCGAGATCGTCAAGAAGATCGCCGTGATGCGGGGCATCATCCCCGATCCGACGCCCTTCGTCTCGGCCCACGAGGCCGCCGAACGCGAGGGCGAGCTGCTCGCCGGTGAGGTGCATGGCAGCGAGGTGAAGAAATGATGGAATTCATCGCGGGGAACATGGCGCCGATCATGTTCGCCTCGCTCGTCGTCTTCCTGCTGCTGGGCTATCCGGTGGCCTTCGCGCTGGCGGCGAACGGGCTTCTGTTCTTCTTCATCGGCGTCGAGCTTGCCCCGCTGTCCGAGGGCACCATCACGCTCGGCTGGAACCTTCTCGGGACGATGCCCGAGCGGTTCTGGGGCGTGCTGTCGAACGAGACGCTCCTCGCCATCCCCTTCTTCACCTTCATGGGGATCGTGCTGGAACGATCCGGGATGGCCGAGGATCTTCTCGACACGATCGGCCAGCTCTTCGGGCCGATCCGGGGCGGGCTCGCCTATGCCGTGATCATCGTGGGCGCCCTGCTCGCCGCAACGACGGGGGTCGTCGCGGCCTCGGTGATCGCGATGGGGCTGATCTCGCTGCCGATCATGTTGCGCTACGGCTACGATCGCCGCATCGCCTCGGGCGTCATTGCGGCATCGGGCACGCTCGCGCAGATCATCCCGCCGAGCCTCGTCCTCATCGTTCTGGCGGACCAGCTCGGCCGGTCCGTGGGCGACATGTACAAGGCGGCGCTCATCCCCGGCATGATCCTGACCGGGATCTACATGAGCTACGTGCTGATCATGTCGATCTTCCGGCCGGCGTCGATGCCGGCGCTGCCGCTCGAGGCACGCACGCTGGGTTCGGGCGTGATGTCGCTGGTGGTGGCGCTGGCGGTGGCCGTGGGCATCGCCGTCGGTGCCCATTACTGGCTGGCCGAGGCGCAGGGCGCGAAGAACGCCGACATCCTCGGGGCCGTGGCCGGGATCGTGGTGATCTACATCGCCGCCATCCTCGACCGTGCGGCGGGTGGACCGCTCATGTCGCGGCTCGCGCAGCAGGTCATCATCGTCCTCATCCCGCCGCTCGCGCTGATCTTTCTCGTGCTGGGCACGATCTTCCTCGGCATCGCCACTCCGACGGAGGGCGGGGCGATGGGGGCCGTGGGCGCTCTGCTGCTCGCCGCGGTCAAGGGGCGGCTCAACCTTCCCGTGGTGACGCAGGCGCTGGCCTCGACGACGCGGCTCTCGGCCTTCGTCATGTTCATCCTGCTCGGGGCGCGGATGTTCTCGCTGACCTTCTACGGCGTGAACGGTCACGTCTGGGTCGAGCATCTGCTGACCTCGCTTCCGGGCGGCGAATACGGCTTCCTGGTCGCGGTCTCGGTGCTGGTCTTCCTGCTGGCCTTCTTCCTCGACTTCTTCGAGCTGGCCTTCATCATCGTGCCGCTGCTTGCGCCCGCGGCCGAGGCGCTGGGGATCGACCTGATCTGGTTCGGGATCATCCTCGGGGTCAACATGCAGACCTCGTTCATGCACCCGCCGTTCGGCTTCGCGCTGTTCTACCTGCGCTCGGTCGCGCCGCGGCAGGCCTACGAGGATCCGGTGACCAAGGCGCGCATGGCCCCGGTCACCACCGGCCAGATCTACTGGGGAGCGGTGCCCTTCGTCTTCATCCAGATCCTGATGGTGGCGCTGGTCATCCTGTTCCCGCAGATGGTCATGCACTACAAGGGCGCGCCCGTGGATACGTCGAACGTGACGATCACCCTGCCGCAGATGCCGGGTCTCGGGGGCGGACTGGGCGGAGGCCTCGGGGGTGGACTGGGCGGAGGGCTTGGCGCTCCGGGTGCGCAGCCCGCTCCGGGCGCAGGCGGCCTCGGGGCGCCTCCGGGCCTCGCGCCGGGACAGGCCCCGGCACCGGGCGGGCTGGGGGCTCCTCCCGGTCTTGCCCCGACTCCGGGCGGACTGGGCGCCGCTCCGGGCCTTGCTCCGGCAACTCCGGCTCCTGGTTCGGCGCCGGCTCCGGGCGGGCTCGGGCTTCCTCCGGGTCTCGCGCCGGCCACTCCGGCCCCGGCACCCGGGGACGCGCCCGCACCGGGCGCACCGGGAGTGCCTGCCGCCCCCGCTCCGACGGCACCTTCGCCCGGCACCGCCCCGGCCGCGCCGCCCGGCCTTGCGCCGGGTGGACCGCCGCCGGGTCTGTCCCCGCCCGCGCAGAATTGACAGACGGCGGCACCTTCGGGTGCCGCCGTTTCACTTCCGGACCGCGAGGATGCTGGCCGCGTCTGCCATTTGCCGACGTGCGCCGCTGTTCCACGAAAAAGACCCCGAAGCGCGTCGCTTCGGGGTCTTCCTTCGTCCGGCTTCTCTGGATCAGAGCTTGCCGGCGTTCTGCTGCACCATCATGAAGGTGTCGTAGTTGTACTCGGCGATCTGCGCCCAGGTGTAGTGCTCGGAGCGGAAGGCCTTGATCGAGTCCCAGATCTTCTTGAAGGCGGGGTTCGAGGCTTCCATCTCGCTGTAGACCGCGTTGGCGGCTTCGAAGCAGGCCTGCAGGATCTCGGGGCTGAAGGGGCGCAGCTGCGTGCCCTGGGCCACGAGCGACTTGATCGCGGTCGGGTTCTTGTAGTCGTACATCTGCAGCATGTTCGCGTTGGCCGCCTGACAGGCGGTGCGCAGCAGCGACTGATACTGCGCCGGAAGCCCGTCATAGGCGCCCTTGTTGAACATGAAGTGGACGGTCGGGCCGCCTTCCCACCAGCCGGGGTAGTAGTAGTAGGGCGCGACCTTGAAGAAGCCGAGCTTCTCGTCGTCATAGGGGCCGACCCATTCGGTGGCGTCGATCGTGCCCTTTTCCAGCGCCGGGTAGATGTCGCCGCCCGCGATCTGCTGCGGCACGACGCCGAGGCGCTCCATCACCTTGCCCGCGAAGCCGCCGACCCGCATCTTCAGGCCCTGCATGTCGGCCACGGTGTTGATCTCGCGCCGGAACCAGCCGCCCATCTGCACGCCGGTATTGCCGCCGGGGAAGGCCACGATGTTGTGCTGCGCGAGGAACTCGTTGTAGAGGTCGATCCCGCCGCCATGGTAGTGCCAGGCGTTGATGCCGCGCGCCGAGAGCGAGAAGGGCACCGCCGCGGCCAGCGCGAAGGTCGGATCCTTGCCCCAGTAGTAGTAGCCGACCGTGTGGCAGCATTCGACGGTGCCGGCGGTCACGGCATCGGCGGCCTGCAGGCCCGGAACCAGCTCACCTGCCGAGAACGGCTGGATCTGGAAGTTCCCGTCGGAGGCTTCGGAAACCATCTTCGAGAGGACCTCGGCGCCGCCATAGATCGTGTCGAGCGATTTCGGGAAGGAGGAGGTGAGCCTCCAGGTGACCTTGGGTGCGGTCTGGGCGATGGCGGGCGCGGCGAGCGCGCCGGCCGCGGCGCCCCCCACGGCGGCCTTGGTGATGAATGAGCGACGGTCCATGGTATTCCTCCCTGCTGGACGAGGCGGGCCGGCTTCTTTCCGTCGGCCGCGCGCTGCGCGCAGATTACACCGCGATGGGCTGCTGTCCAGAACCGAGGCGCGCGGCTTTCCGCAAGCCCGCGCAAACGGTTGCGTCAGCTTGGCCCTGCTCTTGCGGGCGGCCCGCTCCTGCTCGCCCGACAGGCATCTGCCCAGCTCCAGGGCGCTCGGCCTGGCCGCGTGTGGCGTGGCTCCGCTGCCTCTTGCAAGCCGTGGGGGCGAAGCGGATGCACTCGCCTCACGCGGTCCGGCGCGCCGATCTGCTGGGAGAGGGCGCCATCCTGCGGCAGGTCTGTAGTGCGCGACCGGTTCGGGCCGCCACCAAGTCCGTGGCCCGCAGGATCGCTCAGGCGGCGAGATACCGCTGCAGAACCGTCTCGGCACCGTCCCGCCAGACTGACTCGAGCGCCTGCGCGAATTCGGCCACCAAGGCCTCGTTCCGGCCGAGATCACCGTAGACCTCGGTCATCGCGAGCCATTCCGCCGGGTTGGTCCTGGCCCGCTTAGCTCTCTGCTGCAGCGCCTCCCAGTTCGGGTCGTTCGGCTCGACCACGAGACCCGAGTCCGTGGTGCCGAAGCAGTAGCGGCACCAGAGGGCCGAGAGCAGCACGAGGCCCTTCGGCATCCGGCCTGCCGAAAGGTTGTCCCGCAGCGAGGGCACGATGAACTTCGGCTGCCGGTTCGACCCGTCGAGGCAGAGCCGGCGCGTCGTGTCCGCGATCTCGGGGTTCGAGAAGCGGCTCTCGATCAGGGTGAGATAATCGGGGATGCTCGTGTCGGGCACCGGGGGGACATGAGGCAGGATCTCCTCGACCTCGACCTTGTGCAGGAAGGCCGAGACAAGCGGGTTCGCCATCGCCTCGTGCACGAGCAGGATGTCCATCAGCGCCGAAGGATAGGCGATCACCGCATGGCCGCCGTTCAGGATGCGGATCTTCATCGCCTCGTAGGCGTGGACATGCGGGGTGAAGGTCACGCCCACCTTCTCGAGCGCGGGACGGCCGGAGGGGAAGTTGTCCTCGATCACCCACTGGCGGAACGGCTCGCAGGTCACGGGCACGGGATCGCCAAGGCCGAAGCCCTGCGCAAGCTCGCGCTCGTGCGGGCCGGTGGCCGGGGTGATGCGGTCCACCATGCCGTTCGGGAAGGCCACATGCGACTTCACCCAGCCCGCGAGGTCGGCGTCGTAGAGTTCGGCGAGGCCCACGACGGCGTTCCGCGTCACATGGCCGTTGCCCGGCAGGTTGTCGCAGGACATGACCGTGAAAGGCGCGATGCCCGCATCGCGGCGCGCCCGGAGTGCCGCGAGGATCGCGCCGAAGGCGGTGGCCGGCGTCTTCGGATGCGCGGCATCGGCCGCGATGTCGGGATGGGTCGGGTCGAAGGTGCCGGTCGAGTCGACATAGTAACCGCCCTCGGTCACCGTCAGCGAGACGATGCGGATGCGGGGGTCGGACATCGCCTCGATCAGGGCCGCATTGTCGGCCTCGACCGGCAGGAAGCCGATCATGGCGCCCACCTGCCGCGCGCGATGGCCTTCGGGGTCGAGCTCGATCACGGTCGAGAGATGATCCTGCGCGGCCAGGGCCTCGCGCATACGGGCATCGGTCGGCCGCACGCCCGCGCCGAGGATCGCCCAGTCATGTCCCTCGCCGAGCGCGAAGAGGTCGTCGAGATAGACCGCCTGATGCGCCCGGTGGAAATTGCCCACGCCGATGTGGACGATACCGGGGGTGAGGGCCTGTCGGTCATAGGCGGGACGGGCGACGGTGCGGTTCATTTTGCAGTACCTCGTGAAGGGAACGCCCGCGTCCGGGGCGCAAAGGTCGGCGGCGGGGAGGGGCCTCGACTGGCCCTGCCATCCGCGGTCCGGCGGGTCAGAGCGCCCTGCCGTCGGGGCCGAAGCGGTGGATCTTGTCGGACTGCGGCGTGAGCCAGACCCGGTCGCCGTGATGGACGCCGAACTCTCCGCCGGCCCGCACCGTCAGGGTGGGCAGGCCCGCGACATGGACGTGCAGGAACGTGTCCGAGCCGAGATGCTCCGAGACGCCGACCTCACCTTCCCAGGTGCCCGCGTCGCGCGAGATGTCGACATGCTCGGGGCGGATTCCGATGGTCGTTGCCCCCAGCTTCTGCGCCTCGGCCCCCTCGATCAGGTTCATCTTCGGGCTGCCGATGAAGCCTGCCACGAAGAGGTTCGCCGGATTGCGGTAGAGGGTCAGCGGAGAGCCCACCTGCTCGATCCGGCCGGCGTTCAGCACCACGATCTTGTCGGCCATGGTCATGGCCTCGACCTGGTCGTGGGTGACGTAGATCATCGTGGTCTCGAGCGACTGGTGCAGCTCGGTGATCTCGAGCCGCATGTTGACGCGCAGCGCCGCGTCGAGGTTCGAGAGCGGTTCGTCGAAGAGGAAGGCCGCCGGCTCGCGCACGATGGCGCGCCCGATGGCCACCCGCTGCCGCTGGCCGCCTGAAAGCTGGCCGGGGCGGCGGTCGAGATAGTTGGTGAGGTTGAGGATCTTGGCGGCGTTCGACACGCGCCGCTCGATCTCGCCCTGCTCCATCTTCGCCATCTTCAGCGGAAAGGCGATGTTCTTCCTGACCGTCATGTGCGGATAGAGCGCGTAGCTCTGGAACACCATGGCAAGGCCCCGGCGCGCCGGCGGCATCTCGGTCGCGTCGCGGCCGTCGATCAGGATCTGCCCGTCCGAGACATCCTCGAGGCCCGCGATCAGGCGCAGGAGCGTGGACTTGCCGCAGCCCGATGGGCCGACGAAGACGACGAACTCGCCATCCTCGATGTCGAGGTCGAGCGAGGGGATGACGACCGCCTCACCGAACTGCTTCTGGACGTTGCGCAGGGTTATCTTTCCCATGGGTCCCTCACTTCACCGCGCCGAAGGTCAGGCCACGGACGAGTTGCTTCTGGCTGAACCAGCCAAGGATCAGGATCGGCGCGATGGCCATGGTCGAGGCCGCCGAGAGTTTCGCGTAGAAGAGGCCCTCGGGGCTCGAGTAGCTCGCGATGAACTGCGTGAGCGGCGCGGCCCGCGAGGTGGTCAGCTGCAGCGTCCAGAAGGCCTCGTTCCAGGCCAGGATCACGTTGAGGAGCAGCGTCGAGGCGATGCCCGGCACGGCCATCGGCGTGAGGATGTAGAGGATCTCGGAGCGCAGCGTGGCTCCGTCCATCCGTGCGGCCTCGAGGATCTCGCCCGGGATCTCCTTGAAGTAGGTGTAGAGCATCCAGACCACGATCGGCAGGTTGATCAGCGTGAGCACGATCACGAGGCCGGTGCGCGTGTCGAGAAGCCCCGTGTCGCGGAAGATCAGATAGAGCGGGATGAGCACGCCCACCGCCGGCATCATCTTGGTCGACAGCATCCACATCAGCACGTCCTTGGTCCGCTTGCCCGGCACGAAGGCCATGGCCCAGGCGGCCGGGATCGCGATGGCGAGGGCGACGAGGGTGGAGCCCAGCGAAATCACCACCGAGTTCATGAAGTGGCGCGAGTAGTTCGACCTTTCCTGCACCTCGGCGTAGGAATGGAAGGTCCAGTCCGAGAAGAGCATGGCGAAGGGCGCCTTGATGGCGTCGCCTTCCGATTTGAAGCTCATCAGCACCGTCCAGAGGATCGGGAAGAAGATGAGGAAGGCGACCGTCCAGGCGGCGATGGTGACGATCAGCGTGCGGCGGGGGGTGATGCGGCGTGACATGTCAGGCGTCCAGGTTCTTGCCGATCATGCGCATCAGGAAGATGGCCACGATGTTGGCGAGGATGACCGCGACGATGCCGCCGGCCGAACCGCCGCCCACGTCGTAGTTCAGGAGGGACTGCGCATAGACGAGATAGGTGATGTTGGTCGAGGCCGTGCCGGGGCCGCCGTTGGTTGTCACGAGGATCTCGGCGAAGACGCCCAGGAGGAAGATGGTCTGGATCAGCACCACCACGGTGATCGCGCGGGTCAGGTGCGGCACGGTGATGTAGAAGAACCGCGCGAGTGGCGACGCGCCGTCCATCTCGGCGGCCTCCATCTGCTCGCGGTCGAGCGACTGGAGCGCCGTCAGCAGGATCAGCGTCGCGAAGGGCAGCCACTGCCAGGCGACGATCCCGATGATCGACGCGAGCGGCGCCTGAGACAGGAAGTCGAAGGGCTGAAGCCCGAGGCCGCGGGCAATATGGGCGAACATGCCGTTCACGGGGTTCATGAACATGTTCTTCCAGACCAGCGCCGAGACGGTGGGCATGACGAAGAAGGGGGCGATCACCAGCACCCGCACGATGCCCTGGCCCCAGAAGGGCTGGTCGAGCAGCAGCGCCAGCAGCACGCCGCCGACCACGGTGATGAGCAGGACCCCCACCACGAGGAGGATCGTGTTGGTCAGCGCCGCCGAGAAGGCCGGATCGGTCAGGAAGTAATAGTAGTTGTCCCAGCCGGTGAAGCTCTCCATGCCCGGCATGAGGAGGTTGTAGCGCAGGAAGCTGAAGTAGAGCGTCATCGACAGCGGCACGATCATCCACAGGAACAGGAGGATCACGGCCGGGGAAATCATCAGACGCGCCGCAGTCTTGGAATGCTCGGTCGCCATGGCGAACCTCCGAGGCTGAGCTGTTCGAGGGATGGGGCGGGGCGGCAGGCGGCGGACAGGTCGGGCCCGTCCGCGGAAGGGGTTGCGGGCCGGATCCGCTCCGGCCCGCAACGCGATGACTTACTTGATGTAGCCCGCGCGCGTCATCTCACGCGTCGTGAACTGTTGTGCCGCCTGCAGCGCCTGCTCGGCCGACAACGAGCCCGCGAGCGCGGCAGAGAACTGCTGGCCCACGGCGGTGCCGATGCCCTGGAACTCGGGGATCGCCACGAACTGCACGCCGACATAGGGCACCGGATCGACCGCAGGATTGGTCGGATCGGCCGCGTTGATGCTCTCCAGCGTCATCTGCGCGAAGGGCACCTTCTGGTATTCCGGGTTCTCGTAGAGCGACGTCCGGGTGCCCGGAGGCACGTTCGCCCAGCCCTCCTTCGAGGCCACCAGCTCGGCGTAGTCCTTCGAGGTCGCCCAGGCGATGAACTGCTTGGCGGCATCGATCTTCTGCGAGCCGGCCGGGATCGCGAGGTTCCAGGCCCAGAGCCAGTTCGCGCGCTTGCCCTTGCCGGTATCGGGGGCGAGAGCGAAGCCCACCTTGTCGGCAACGGTGGATTCGGCCGGGTTGGTCACGAAGGAGGCCGCCACGGTCGCGTCGATCCACATCCCGCACTTGCCCTGCTGGAAGAGCGCGAGGTTCTCGTTGAAGCCGTTGTTCGAGGCGCCGGGCGGACCGTAGTTCGTCAGCATGTCGAGGTAATCGGTCAGGGCCGCCTTCCAGGCCTCGCCGTCGAACTGCGGCTGCCAGTTCTCGTCGAACCAGCGCGCACCGTAGCTGTTGGCCATCGCGGTCAGGAAGGCCATGTTCTCGCCCCAGCCCGCCTTGCCGCGCAGGCAGATGCCGTAGACCTCGGCATCCTTGTCGGTCATCTTCTCGGCGGCTTCCTTCACGAACTCCCAGGTGGGGGCGTCGGGCATGGTCAGCCCCGCCTTCTCCATCAGGTCCGTGCGGTACATGATCATCGAGCTCTCGCCGTAGAAGGGCGCGGCATAGAGCTCGCCGTCGACGGTCAGGCCGTTGCGGATGGCGGGCAGGATGTCGTCGGCGTCATATTCCGGCGGAAGGTCGTTGAGGCTCACGAGCCAGCCCTGCTTGCCCCAGATCGGCACCTCGTAGGTGCCGATGGTCAGCACGTCGAACTGCCCGCCCTTGGTGGCGATGTCGGTCGTGACCTTCTGGCGCAGCACGTTCTCCTCGAGCGTGACCCATTCGACGGTGATGTCGGGATGCTGCGCGTTGAACTCGGACATCAGTCCCTGCATGCGGATCATGTCGCCGTTGTTCACGGTCGCCACGGTGATGGTTTCGGCGCCGGCGGCGGACGAGAGCGCAGCCACGGCACACGCGCCCATCAGGGCGCGAAATCTTGCGGTCATCAGTATCCTCCCTGGCCTGCACGGTGAGCATTATTTCGTGCGGCGAATAATTTCTCACCGAGGGGCGGCAATGAGTCAAACACTTTCTGCCGATCCATTCCGCTCGCTCAGGCGAGAAGTGCCTGCGCGGTAAGCTCGTCGGTGATCAGGCCGTTGAAAATGCGGCCCTTCAGGCCTGCCTGCAGTGCAGCAAGCTTGCGCCTGCCCCCGGCGATGGCGATGGCGATCCGGTCGCCGGAAATCTCGACCCTCACGCCCGCCACCCGCTGGTTGATGCTGGTCTCGAGATAGCGCCCCTCCGAGTCGAAGACCCAGCCCGCGACCTCTCCCGCGGCGCCGAGCGCCTGCATCTCCGCCAGTTCCGATCCGGTGATGAATCCGTCCTTCAGCAACGGCGCATCCTCGCCCATCTGGCCCACGCCGACGAAGGTCACGTCGGCATTCTGCGCCAGCCGCAGGACAGACTGCACGGGCTTGAGCGCATGGAAGAGCTCCCGCTCGGCCGCGTCCTGCGCGATGACCGGCATCGGCATCGGGAAATGCGGTGCGCGCACGCGGTCCGAGATCCGGAAGATCACGTCGTAGTAGCTCGCCGAGCCGTCGGCCGAGATGTTGCCGTTCAGCGAGACGATCTTGTGATGCTCGCAGACGAGCGAGGTCATCTCCTCGACCGTGGCGCGAAGCGAGCGGCCGGTGCCGAAGGCCACCACCATCGGTTTCTCGGAGCGCAGCACGCGCTCGACCTCGGCCGCCGCGGTGGGCGCGATCGAGGGCAGGGGGTCCACCGCGGCCCCGAGGCTCGGGGCCACCCGGGCGAGCTTCAGCCCGAAGCGCCGCGCAAGGGCCGCTTCGAGTTCGAGGCAGCCCGAGACACGGTGCTCGAGCCGGACGTGGATCAGCCGCTCGGAGATCGCCCGGCTGACCAGCCGCTGGGCGCGCTGCCGCGACGTGCCGAGTTCGCGCGCGATCTGGTCCTGGGTGAGACCCGCGACATAATAGAGCCATCCCGCGCGGGCGGCATCGTCCAGCGGCGTCGGTTCGATCTCCGGCCGGTCGATCATGTCAGGGTCTCGCAGCAGTCTTGGCGCAAGCCGGGCATCGTCGTGTAGAAATCCGCGAAGTTGTCGAAGCGCCGGTGTGGGCGCAAGCCGGGCGTCGCCTCCAGGCTGCGGCCCGCAAGGTGACTTGCCCCGGTAAAGTGCCAGACCTGCATGCCGGCGTCGATTGCGGCGCGCAGTCCGGGCTCCGCGTCCTCGATCACCAGGCAACGGGAGGGCTCGACGCCCATCGAGGCCGCAGCGAAGAGGAAGAGATCCGGTGCAGGCTTGCCGCGCGCCACCTGGCCGGAGGTGAAGCAGCGTCCCTCGAAGAGCGGCGCGAGCCCGGTGAGCTCGAGCGAGCGGGCCAGCCGGGCCGGGGTGCTGGACGTGGCGAGACAGTAGGGCACACGCAAGGCCATGACTGTCTCGATGGCGCCCGGAACGGGATGCAGGCCCGTCTCGAAGGCCGAAAGCAGCCTTGCGCGCTCCTCCTCCTGAAAGCTCTCGGGCAGGGCGATCCCGAATTCCCGCAGCACCACATCGCGCACCACCGCGAAGCTGCGTCCGAGGAAGTTGCGATGCACGAAGGACTCGTCCACCGTCACGCCGACGCGTTCCAGTTCTGCGATGAGGACCGCTACGGCAAGGACTTCCGAATCGACCAGAACCCCGTCGCAGTCGAAGATGACCAGCCCGATATCCATGCGCCGACAGTAGGCGAGCGCGGTTTGCCGAGTAAAGCGGCAAGATGAGCGGCTTGCGGCTGCCGTCTGGCCGGACGGCGCCTTGGCCGGGAACATTCGCCATACGCCTTTGTTCGTGTTCCGATCCGGTGGAACGAGACCGCCGGGGGATCTGGAACAACATGAAGGAGACACGCCATGGCATTGTTCTCGAAAGACATCCGCTCGATGGACGATCTCTACACGCACATGCTGCAGGATATCTACTACGCCGAGATGCAGATCGAGAAGGCGCTGCCGAAGATGATCGAGAAAGCCGGCGACTCCGGCCTGCGCGAAGGGTTCGAGCACCATCTCGAGGAAACCCGCGGGCATGTCTCGCGGCTGGAGAGGGTCTTCGCACTGCTCGGTCAGGACGCGAAGGGCACCACCTGCCCCGCCATCGACGGCATCATCAAGGAAGCCAACGAGGTGGCCGGCGACATCGCCGAGCAGGACGTGCTGGACGCGGCCCTCGCCGCGGCTGCGCAGGCGGTGGAGCACTATGAGATGACGCGCTACGGCACGCTGATCGCGTGGTCGAAGGAACTGGGGCGGACGGAAGTCGCGCAGATCCTGGAGCAGACGCTGTCCGAGGAGAAGGCGGCCGACATGAAGCTCACGAAGCTCGCGGAAGCGCGCCTGAACCGCGCGGCCTGAGCCGCGGGGCAAATCCGGCCGGCTGATCCGGCAGGGCGAAGCGGCGGACCCTCGGTCCGCCGCTTTCTCGTCAGTTGAGGATTTCGGCGGGGCCCGGCAGCGCCTCGACGCCCTTCAGGATGAGCGCCGCGGCGTAGAAGTAGGTGAGCGAGCGTTCGCCCTTCTTCGCGGCCTGCCACTTCTCGGGCGAGAAGCGGCCGTTCTCGAGAAAGGGTTCAACCGCGACACGGAGTCGGGCGGCCGGATCCTCGCCGTCGCCGGTGCCGCCGAAATAATCGATCAGAAGGCTCGCGCGAGCCTGCATCGCGCCTGTGACGCGCAGCGTCTGTCCCATGAGGTCGAACCGGCGCACCGGCAGACCGCCGTCGCCATGTTCGGCCACGCGTCGGGCGAAGATCGTCTGGAAAAGCGCGCAGAGGCAGATGAAGCCCTTGTCACGCGCCTCTTCCTCGGTCCGGACGAAAGCCGGAAGCGAGGGAAAGACCGACTCGGTCTCGACGCCGTCAATGAGGATGTCGACGATCCAGCCCTTGCCCGCAGGCAGCAGGATCATGGCGCGGACACGATCCTCGTCCAGCGCGGCGGCTTCGGCCCTTGCATAGGCCTCGGGCGGAAACCAGCGGTTGTCGAGCAAGTAGTTGCTTCCGGCCCTTCGACGCGCCTCGTCCGCCATTTCGGCAAGAAGCCTTTCGCCGCCGTCGATATCGATCCTGTCGTAACCCATCGCCCGCTCCTTCCGCCGTCAGGAAGCTTCCTGCAAGATGCGGGCCAGTCCGTCAGATGATGCCGAGGTTTCGCGCCGTGACGACAGCCTGCGTGCGGTTCGTGGCGCCCAGCTTCTTGCAGATGGACTTCACATGCATCTTGATCGTCGGCTCGGCAAGGTTAAGGCCGTGCGCTATCTCCTTGTTCTGGCGGCCTTCCGCCAGATAGGACATCACGAGCATCTCCTTCTCGGTCAGCCGCCCGCCGGAACTGTCGCCCGCTTGGCGGCGATCCCGCGCAAGTTCGAGCGGCAGGTAATGCTCGCCCGCATACATGAAGCGGATCGCGTTCCCCAGGCTGCGCACCGGCGTCGTCTTCAGCACGATGCCCGAGGCGCCGGCTGCCAGGATCTCGTCGACCATGCGGGGGGTCGGGTTCGAGGTCAGGATCGCCACCGGCTTGCCCGCGGAGAGCTTGATCGCCCGTGTCAGTCCCGCGACGCCGTTCATCCCCGGCATGTTCAGGTCGAGCAGGGTGACGTCGAAGGGCCCGTGCTCCTTGATGCGTTCCAGCGCCTCGTCGAGGCTCTTGGCCGTCTTCACGGTCATTTCGGACGAGGCGGTCAGGAAGAGCGAGAACATCTCGACGACCATCTCGTGATCGTCGGCAATGAGAACGCTGAGCTTCTGGGGCATCTGTGTCATTGTACGCTCGCTTCTGTCTTGCACGCATTCCTGCGGAACTGTTGACTCATCCGGAGGGAGGCCCTCCGAATAGAGGAGCCGGCATCTCTAGGTTGCACACATCCCAAAAATTTGGGAAGAGACAAGTGGAATGGCATGTATCCACACTCCCGCGCCGATTTCCTGACATTGGTTGGCGAAGTATATATGCTTTCGTATGTTACCGCATGCTTAAGCGGTGATGTTTCATTGAGATTTTGCTGTTATTGATGCCGGGAGGCGTAAGTTGAGGGAGTCGTGGAATGACCGTGCGTGCGGGGACCTTCCTGCGCCTCAGTTGTGCAGCCCTGTTTCTGTCCGTCGGCGTGGGATCGATGGCCGCTTCGACGGAGCTTCCGCCCCCGTCCGAAGCGCCTCTCCTGACCGTGGATGGCGAGATCGCCGTGACCAGCGATGGTACGCGAGCCGTCTTCGATCTGCCGATGCTCCGCAGCCTGCCGCAGCAGAAGTTCAGCACCTCCACGGTCTGGACGGAAGGTGTTCATGAATTTGCCGGGGTGCCGCTGAGGGCGCTCCTCGACAGTCTCGGCGTGGCCGAGGATGCGTCGGTCTCGGCCACCGCGATCAACGACTACGCCGTCGAGATCCCCGCCGAAGCCATCGAGGACGATGCCCCGATCATCGCCTACGAGATCGACGGAGCCGCCTTCTCGCGCCGGGAGAAGGGGCCGCTGTGGATTGTCTTTCCCTTCGACCTGAGCGAGCGATACCGCACGGAGGTCAAATATGGGCAAAGCATCTGGCAGCTGGACAGGTTGACAGTGCACCCATGACAGAGGCGCCCCGCAATCCGGTATCGGGCGAGCGGGAAACCGAGGTCAAAGCCATGTTCAGCGAAGCCCGCGACGCCGCCCCCGGCGGTCCCTTCGAGCGGTGGAAGGGACTTCTTCTCGTGCTTGCCGTGGGCGTCTGCGCCCTCGTCGGCGCGATCTTCATCTTTTCGGACATCGATCATCAGCTCGAGGCCAACCGCATCGCCCATCTGGACAATCGCACCTGGGTGCTCTCCCAGTTCGAGGTGGACGTCCTGAACTTCGCCTCGGCAGCGCAGATGGCCGCCTACAGGTCCGAAGATCCCGCGCGGCTCGAGGCCGTCCGCCAGAAGTTCGACATCCTGTTCAGCCGCGTGGACATCGTCCGCGGCTCCGAGGCCGGCACCATTGCCGAGCTCGAGAGGACGGTCCTGCCGATGTTCGACGGTCCCGACGGCTTCTTCAAGCGCTGGATCCCGGTCATCGACGGGCCGGACGCCGAGTTGCGGGCGGCGCTGCCGCGGCTGATCGATGAACTGGAAAGCGATACGGGCATCGTCCGCTCGGGGGTCGTCAAGACGCTAGGGGATCTGATGGAGATCTCGGACGAACGCCGGGCCACGCTGCGGAACTCGCTGCAGTCCTTCGCATTGGCGTCGCTCGGGCTGCTCGCGCTGATGGGGGTGCTGATCGCGGTCGTGATCGTGCAGAGCAACGCCCGCAGTCGCCGTGGGGTCCTTCTCGAGAGGTCGGTCCATAACCTGCGCGCGACGATCGAATCCTCGCTCGACGCGGTGGTGGTGCTGGATCACATGGGTCGCGTCGTCGAATGCAACCGGGCCGCGCTCGACATGTTCCGCTGGACGCCGGGGGTCGCCCGCGGCTCGAATTTCGTCGATTACATCCGCACGGATGATGCCGACAACCTGCTGCGTCCGCAGCCGCGCGGCGAGGGCGAGACCGAGTCCGGACTGACGGGCCGCGACGGGCGCATCACGATGATGGCGCAGCGCACCGACGGCTCGACCTTCCCGGTTGAGGTCTCCGTGGCCGAGGCGCAGGGTGCCTCGAAGGATCCGTTCTTCATCTCCTTCATCCGCGACATTTCCGAGCGGCTGGAGCGGGAGGAAAGCCTGAAGACGGCCCGCAACGATGCGCTCAAGGGCGAGGAGGCGAAGTCGCGCTTCCTCGCGGTCATGAGCCACGAGATGCGCACGCCGCTCAACGGGCTGATGGCGGCCTCCGACCTGCTGCAGAGCTCGACCGAACTGACCGAACGCCAGCGCTGGCTGACCGACATCGTGATCGGCTGCGGCTCGGCCGCGCTCGATCAGGTGAACAACGTGCTCGAGCTTACCCGGCTCTCGGACAGGGACGGGGCAAGCTATGCCCGCTCGGCCTTCTCGCCGGTCGAGGTCATCGAGGGGCTGATGCGGCAGAACCAGCCCCAGGCCGCCAAGCGCGGCAACAAGCTCTGGTTCGCGGCACCGAAGGGCGAAGTGCCGCTCGTCATGGCGCAGCGTCATCTCTTCCTCAGGGTGATGTACAACCTCATCGGTAACGCCATCAAGTTCACCGACAACGGCAAGATCTCTGTCGAACTCCTGTGGCACATGGGCTCGGTGCCGGGCACGGTCGACCTCTGCGTCCATGTGAACGATACGGGCATCGGCATCGCGGAAGAGCATCTCGACACGATCTTCAAGAATTTCGAGACGCTCGACTCCTCCTACGGACGGATCCGCGAAGGCACGGGCCTCGGCCTCGGGATCGCCAAGCTGGCGGCAGAGACGATGGGCGGGCAGATCACCGTCCAGAGCAAGCTGGGGCTTGGCTCCGTCTTCACCCTTCGCCTCACGGTGCCGCTTGCGGACGAGGCCGATGTCTCGGACGAGGAATATTCCGAAGAGGCGTCGGTGGGCGAGGCGGGGGGCTGCTCGATCCTCGTGGCCGAGGACAACGCCATCAACCGCCAGCTCCTGGCCGAGATCCTGCGCATGGCGGGGCACGAGGTGACGCTGGCCGAGGACGGCGCCGAGGCGGCAGAGGCCGCGACGGCTCGCCGGTTCGATCTGATCCTGATGGATGTCTCGATGCCGAGGGTCGACGGTCTCGAGGCGACGCGGCAGATCCGGCAGGGCGGGGCTTCGGCGGATGCGCCGATCGTGGGCGCCACGGCCCATGCCGACCCCGACCGGATTCCCGAGTTTCTCGCGGCGGGCATGAATGACGTTCTCGTCAAGCCGATCACGCGGGCGGCGCTGTTCCGCGCGATCCGCCACTTCACCGAGGGCAAGACCGCGACAGAGGAGAAGCCCGTGCCGGAAGAAGCGACCCCCTCGGACACGCCACTGATCGATGCCGAACTTCGCGCGGATCTCGAGGGCAACCTCGGGCCCGACTACATCGCGGGAATGATGGGCCGCGTGCTGACCGAGGCCGGAGCCGCGCTGCCCGAGATGCGCCGCTTGCACGAGGCGGGACAGCATCAGGCGGCGGCGAAGCTCGCCCATCGCACGGCAGGGGCAGCCGCAGCCGTCGGCCTCGTAGCACTCCACCGCACGCTCTCGGGCTACGAGACCGCGGCCGATGCGTCCGACGCGGCTGCGGCTGGCCGGGCGCTTGAATCGCTGCCCGCCACCATCGAGCTCACCGCCGCAGCCATGCAGGCCTCCGCCGCCTGACGACCGGATCCCGCCGGCCAGCTCTCAATCCTGACCTTCCGGTTCGGCAGCCTCGCCCGAGGCGGGCTTCTTCCTCGAACTGCGACGCGGCGACCGGCGGCTGCGCGGCGCCTTCTTCGCAGGCGGGGCCGGCGTCTCGGGCTCCGCGGGTGCGTCGGCCGCTTCGGCGGGATCGGCATCGTCGAGGGAATCGAGGGCAGCGAGCGCCGAGAGATCCATGGCGGGACGACCGGATGGGGCCTGCGGCGCAACGGCGGCTGGTTCGGCATCATCGAGGGAGTCGAAGGCAGCGAGCGCCGAGAAATCCAGGGCGGGACGACCGGACGGCACCTGCGGCGCAACGGCGGCTGGTTCGGCATCGTCGAGAGATTCGAGGGCAGCCAGTGCGGTGAGATCCAGCGCGGGACGACCGGATGCCACCCGAGCCGGCAGGTCGGCCGGTTCGGTATCGGTCGAGTCTTCGTCCTGCGCGTCCGCCGGCACCGCGTCGGCCCCGCCCGAGGGATCGGCAAGACTGTCGAGATCCCCGGCCGCGAAGACGTTGTCCCAGTCGGGCGCCGGCGAGCCGTCGTCCTCCAGTTCCTCGGCGATCCCGGCCATCAGGAGCCGCGCTGCGTCTTCCAGCCTGACCGTCAGCGCGGCGCCCTTCGGGAACGCGGCGAGGCCGCGGGGACCGTCCTCCGTCAGTCTGATCCGGGTCCAGCCGTCCTCCGGACCCGGCGACGCAGCCGGCGGCTCCGGCTCCGGCGCGGCGGCGGGTTCGGGCTCTTCCTCCGGTTCGTCGAAAAGCGCCATCATGGCGGCCAGGTTCAGTTGCGGGATCACCACCGGCTTCGGCACCGGCGCCGCCGGAGCCTCCGGTTCCGGTTCCGGCTCAGGTTCCGGCACCGGCTCGCAGGCGGGCGGCAGGGTGAAACGCGGCCCGTCCTGCAGCAGCGCCACCCGGGCCGCCAGCAGGGCGCGCCGCGCCGGTCCGGCTGCCATGGCGGCATGATCGGCCTCGAGCCGTGCGAGGGCCGCGGCCCGGCCGAGCGGTTCCAGCAACTCGACGATCTCGCGCGCCGAGGCGTCGATCAGGGCGTGGCGGGCAAGGGCAGGCGGGGTGCTCATCGCTTTCTCCTCGCAGGGACGGGCATCTGGCATCTTCCTTGCAAGTCCCGGTCCAGATGCCGCGACGGCGGCAGGGTGACGGAGGTTTGCATGTCGGTTTCCGGGTTCCGCGATCAGCTTGGGCTTCATGCCGAGGCGCTGGTGCTGCGCGAGACGCGCAACAACCTGCTGACCTCGAACATCGCGAATGCGGCCACGCCGCATTACAAGGCGCGCGACATCGACTTCGGTGCCGAACTCGCGCGGGCGACGGGCAGCGGCACGCTGATGACGACCGAGGCGCGCCACATCCCGGTGGGGGGTCCCGCGGGAACCGGACAGGCGCTCTACCGCGATCCGGTCTCCCCGTCGCTCGACGGCAATACGGTCGAGATGGGCGTGGAACAGATGGAATTCGCCGAGAACACCCTGCGCTACCAGACGAGCCTTGCGCTGCTCAACCGGCGCATTTCGGGCCTGATGACGGCGATCAAGGGGGAATAATGAGCGGGATCGGAAACGTATTCGACGTCGGCGCGCGGGCGCTTTCGGCACAGATGGTGCGCATGAACACCGTAGCGAGCAACCTGGCCAACGCGGGGACGGTGTCGGACAAGGCCGAGACGGCATTCCGGCCGCTTCGCCCGGTGTTCGAGACGGTCTACGCCGAAGCGGCCGGCGAGAGCGGCCTCTCGACCACGGACGTGGCGGGCGTCGTCAGCCTCGATCGCGAGCCCGCGCGTGTCTACCGCCCCGATCATCCGCAGGCCGATGCCGAGGGCTACGTCTGGGAAGCACCGGTCTCGGTGGACGAGGAGATGGTCGAGATGATGGAAGCGAGCCGGCAGTACCAGAACACGCTCGAGGCGGTGTCCACGCTGCGCTCGCTGATGGCCCGCACCGCCAACATGGGACAGTGACATGACGACGCCGGTTGATACTTCCTACGCCACGGGGCTCGCGCTGCAGTCGGCGAGCCAGTCCAAGGGCAGCTCGAACCTCGGTCAGGAGGACTTTCTGACGCTGCTGACCACGCAGCTCCAGAACCAGGACCCGTTCCAGCCCATGGAGAATGGCGAGTTCCTCGCGCAGATGGCGCAATTCTCGACCGTCTCGGGCATCGAGCAGCTCAACACCACCCTGAGCGGGATCGGCGAGGGCATGGGCTCGTTCCGCACGGCAACGGCCGCCTCGCTCATCGGGCGGAGCGTGCTGGTTCCGGGCACGCTTGCGCGGGCCGATGCCTCCGGCTCGGTCCATGGCGCGGCCACGCTCGCCGATCCGGCCGAGGCCGTGGTCGTGACCTATTCCAACAGCGTCACGGGACAGCTCCTGCACTCCCAGACCCTCGGTGCGCAGCAGGCGGGGCAGGTCGGATTCGGCTGGGACGAGGTTCCGTCCTCGCTGGTCTCCTCGCGCGTGCCGATCCGGGTCAGCGTCACGGCCACCTCGGCCGACGCCTCGGTTCCGCTCTCGCCCTCGGTCTATGCCCGCGTCCTCTCGGTCGGCACCAGCGCCGACGGCCAGAGCACCATGCTCGAGGTCGAGGACCAGGGCAGCGTCCCCGCCGACACCATCACGTCCTTCCGCTGATCTCGCCCCAAAGGAACCCTTCTCATGTCGATCAACACCGCCCTTTCGGGTCTCGCCGCCGCCCAGCACGACATTGCCGCCACCTCGCACAACATCGCGAACGTGGGCACCATCGGCTTCCGGGGCAGCCGCGCCGAGTTCGCCGACGTGTTCAACTCTTCGCCCTACAGCATCGCGCGGACCGCGGTGGGCTCGGGCGTCCAGACGCTGCGCACCGCGATGCAGTTCAGCCAGGGATCGGTGGTTGCCACCGGCAACACCCTGGATCTCGCCATCGAGGGGCAGGGGTTCTTCGCGGCCGAGCCCGCGACGGGGCCGAACTCGGCCAAGCCGGAACCGATCTACACCCGCGCCGGCGCCTTCGGACTGGATGCGGAGGGGATCGCCGTCAACGCCTCGGGGCAGAAGCTCCTCGCCTGGCCCGTCAGCGTCGAGGGCGACGCGCTGAGCCAGGTGCCGGGCACCGCCGTGCCGCTCACCATCCCGCTGACGATGGGCTCGCCCATCGGCACGAGCGCTGTCGCCATGACCGTGGACCTTCCGACCGATGATGCCATGCTGGGCCAGCAGGCGTCGGTGCCGCCGGCGGCCTTCGATGCGACGGATCCCACCACCTATGCCGCAGTGACGGCCATCCCCGTCTTCGACGCACAGGGCAACGCGGTCGAGGCCGCCGCCTATTTCATCAAGACCTCGAACCCGACCGCCGGCACGCCCGAGACGGGCTGGGCGGTGCGGCTCGTGGTGGGCGGCGAGACGCTGACGCCGGCCGAGGGCGACCTGAGCTTCGACGCGACGGGGGCGCTCGGCGGCGGCACCGGCAGCCTCAGCTTCACCACCAGCGTCGGCACCGATTACGCGCTCGACCTGGCCGGCACGAAGCTTGCGGACCACAGCTTCGAGGTCAACACCGTGCGGCAGGATGGCCAGAGCGCTTCGGCGCTGACGAGCCTCGAAGTGGATGCGAGCGGCACGGTCTGGGCAGCCTATGGCGCAGGCACGCCGGTCGCCATGGGGCAGGTGGTGCTCGTGACCTTCGCCAACCCGCAGGCCCTGCGCCAGCTCGGCGCATCGGGTTTCGCGGCCACCGCCGACTCCGGCCTGCCGGTGGCGGGCACGGCGGGCGATTCCGGCTTCGGCATCATCCGGGCCGGCGCACTCGAACATGCGAACGTCGATCTCACCGAGGAACTCGTCCACCTGATCACCGCGCAGCGCAACTACCAGGCCTCGGCCAAGGCCATGGAGACCTCGAACTCGCTGATGCAGACGATCATGAACATCCGCAGCTGAGGCGGATCATGGACCGGCTGATCCATACCGCCCTGAACTCGCTGGCCAACCTGCGCGACACGCGGGTGATCCAGGCGCAGAACCTCGCGAACCAGACCGTGCCGGGGTTCCGGCGCGACCTGACCAACGAGGGCGACGCGCGGTTCCTCAAGGCGATGGAGACGGCCTCGGCGCGCGCCTTCCAGACCGAGCGGGGTCCGCATCTCTTCTCGACCGCGCCGGGCCTTCTGAACCAGACGGGCGAACCGATGGACGTGGCCATCGCCGAGGACGGCTGGTTCTTCGTCCAGCCCGAGGGCGGCGAGCCGGCGCTGTCGCGTCGGGGCGACCTGCGGCTCACGGCGGACGGTCAGCTTCTGAACGGGGCGGGCGAGGCGATGCTGGACGAGGGGATGCAGCCGATCCAGCTGCCGCCGGTGCGCTCGATCGTGATCGACGAGCTGGGCCGCATCCTCTACGAGCCGCAGGACGGCGCCGAAGGCGAGCGGGTCGAGGGGCCGATGCTCGCCACGGTGATCCCCGAGGGCGTGACGCTCCGCAAGGATCCCGACGGGCAGATCCGGGCGGGCGAGGATCCGCTGCCGGCCCCCGACCAGCGCGCCCGCGTCCTGCAGGGCGTGCTCGAAGGCTCGAACGTCAACACGATGGAGGAACTCGTCTCGTCCATCGAACTGCAGCGCACCTTCGAACTCAACCTCCGCATGATCTCCTCGGCCAAGGAACTGGACGAGAGCGGCTCGCGCCTCCTGCGCCCGCCGGAGTGACGCGTGGCACGGGGCTTGCAGCAGACAGGCTGTAGCGCCTGAAGGAGCCCCGCATGTCCACCAATGCGATGCATGTCGCCAAGACCGGTCTGAACGCCCAGCAGACCCGGATGCAGGTGATCTCGAACAACCTCGCCAACGTCAACACGACGGGCTTCAAGCGCGACCGCGCGAATTTCGAGAGCCTGCTCTACCAGACCTGGAAGCCGGGCGGGGCACAGACCTCCGAGGCGACGGCGATGACCTCTCCTTCGGCCGTGGGCACCGGGGTGCGCGTGGTCTCGACCGAGAAGCTCTATACGCAGGGCTCGCTTGCCAATACCGACAACGCGCTCGACCTCGCCATCGACGGGCCGGGCTTCTTCCAGGTGCTGATGCCCGACGGGCGCATGGGCTACACCCGGAACGGCACCTTCTCGCAGAATGCCGAAGGCACGATCACCACCTCGTCCGGCTACGTGGTGCAACCCGAGATCCAGATCCCGGAAGGCGTCGTCTCGGTCACGATCTCGGCCGACGGCATCGTCTCGGTGCTGATGCCCGACGAGACCGAGGCGCAGGAGGTGGGCCAGATCACGCTTGCGACCTTCGCCAACCCGCGCGGCCTGCAGCCGGTGGGCGAAACCTTCGCGGTCGAGACCGCGGCCTCGGGCGAGGCCGTGATCGGCAACCCGGTCGAGCCCGGCTTCGGCAAGCTCGTGCAGGGCTCGCTCGAATCCTCGAACGTCAACGTGGTGCAGGAGCTGGTCGACATGATCGAGACCCAGCG
This sequence comes from Rhodobacter sp. NSM, assembly GCF_052244495.1. Taxonomy (NCBI): domain Bacteria; kingdom Pseudomonadati; phylum Pseudomonadota; class Alphaproteobacteria; order Rhodobacterales; genus Rhodobacter; species Rhodobacter sp. NSM. Next base: position 179,832 of record NZ_JBQPXH010000003.1, on the reverse strand, counting down.
CGCCTACGAGGTCAATTCCAAGTCCATCTCGGCCTCCGACGAGATGATGCAGTTCCTTGCCAACAAGCTCTGAGGCGCAGATGTCCCGCCGCATGTCCCTTCCCGCGCTGGCCCTGCTGCTCGCGCCCGCCGCCTGCTCGACCTATGTCGAGGACCGCGCCTCCCAGGCCTGGGCCCCGGTCTATCCGGTCGAGGAGCCCGCGCGCCTCGACAGCCTGCCCACCGGCGGGATCTACAGCGCCAGCGCCCGTGGCCTCTTCGTCTCGGACCGGCGCGCGGCGCGGGTGGGTGACATCGTGACCGTCGATTTCGACGAGAAGTTCTCGGCCTCGAAGTCGCAGAGCGCTTCGGGCTCGCGCAGCAACGACTACTCGATCGACCTGCCCGATGCGATCACGCTCGGTCTCGACGACGGGGTGCTCGACAACTCGACCGATCAGGGCTTCGCGGGCAAGGGGGCGGCCTCGCAGTCCAACTCGCTCCGCGGGCGGATGTCGGTTTCCGTCACGCGTGTCCTGCCGGGCGGCAATCTCGAGATCATGGGCCAGAAGCTGCTGACCCTGAACAACGGCAACGAATATGTCCGGCTGAAGGGCGTGGTGCGTCCCGAGGACATCGGGCCGGACAACGTCGTGACCTCGGACCGGATCGCCCATGCCGAGATCAAGTACATCGGCGCGGGAGATACCGCCGACACTGCAAAGCCCGGCTGGCTGCGCCGCGGGCTCGCCGTGGTCTCGCCGCTGTGAGACGCGCGCTCTTCCTTGCGGCGCTTCTCGCCATCGCACCCCCGGCCTTCGCGGACCGGCTGAAGGACCTGACGACCGTCGCGGGCGTGCGGTCGAACCCGCTCGTGGGCTATGGTGTCGTTGTGGGCCTGTCGGGGACGGGCGACGGCAACTCTCAGCTCACGCAGCAGTCCATGCAGTCGCTGATCTCGCGGCTCGGCCTCTCGGTCGAGACGGGTGACCTCAAGGCCAAGAACGCCGCCGCCGTCATGGTGACTGCGGACCTGCCGCCCTTCCTCAAGATCGGACAGACGCTCGACGTGACCGTCTCGACCGTGGGGCAGGCAAAGTCGCTGAAGGGCGGCACGCTTCTGATGACACCGCTGATGGGCGCGGATGGCGAGGTCTATGCCATCGCGCAGGGCAACCTCGTCGTGGGCGGGCTCGGCGTCGAGGGCAAGGACGGCTCGTCCCTCACCGTGAACATCCCGACCGTGGGCCGCGTGCCCCGTGGCGGCATGGTCGAGAGGATGGTCGAGACGCCCTTCCTTGAATCCGACCACCTGATCCTGAACCTCAACCGCGGCGATTTCTCGACTGCGGCGGCGGTGGCCGAGGGCGTGAACCGCACCTTCGGCCCCGAGGTGGCGGTGGCGCTCGACGGCACCTCGATCCGGGTGCGGGCCCCGGCCGATCCGGCGCAGCGCGTGAGCTTCATGAGCCTGCTCGAGAACGTCGAGATCGATCCCGCGCCGCCCGTGGCCAGGGTGGTGGTCAACTCGCGCACGGGGACCGTGGTCATCGGCGGCTCCGTGAAGGTCACGCCCGCGGCCGTCACCCACGGCTCGCTGACCGTGCGCGTGACCGAGGACCAGCGGGTTTCGCAGGGCGCGAGCGTCGTCGTGGGCAACGATGCGACCGTGGTGGCGCCGGGCGATCCGGTGGTCACGCCGGACAGCAACGTGCAGGTCATAGAGGATCCCGCCAAGGCCTTCGTCTTCGACCCGGGCGTCTCGCTGAGCTCGCTCGTCGATGCGATCAACGCGGTGGGCGCGACTCCCTCGGATCTCGTGGCCATTCTCGATGCGCTGCGCGAGGCCGGGGCGCTGCGGGCCGAACTGGTGGTGATCTGATGGACCTCAAGCTCCAGTCCCTGAGCCCGCTCTCGCTTGCCGGCAGCAGCGCCCAGCCCTCGGGCCGCGAGGATCTGCGGCAGGCTGCGGAAGGCTTCGAGTCGCTCTTCCTGACCCAGCTTCTGAAGGCCGGGCGGGCGGGGCTGCCGGGCGGCGATCTTCTCGGCTCGTCCGGCGTCGACACCGCGCGCGACATGCTGGACATGGAACTCGCCCGGAGTTCCGCCGGGCGCGCGGGCCTCGGCATCGCCGATGCGATCGAGCGCCAGTTCGCGCCCCTCGTGCGGGGCGGGAAGGGATGAACCGCCCGGCCGAGCCCTCGTGCCTTGCCGCGATGCCGGCCCGAGGCCCGTGGCAAAGCAGGCCTTGCCGCCGCCTTGCCGCCTGTCCCGTCCGGGAGACCTGATCCTTGTCCATCCTCGACATCGCCCGCTCGGGCATCCTCTCCTACCGCTCGGCGCTTTCGGTCACGGCCGAGAACATCGCCAACGTCAACACCGATGGCTACGTGCGCCGCGAGGTCGTTCTCTCGCAGGTGCCGGGCGGACAGACCACGCCGACCAGCAGCGGAACGTCGGGGCAGGGGGTGCGGGTCGAGGACGTGCGCCGCGCCTTCGACGGGCTCGTGGCCCAGAGACTGCGCACGGCGGAAGGGGCGGCGGCCTCGGCGGAAAGCCTGGACGTCACCGCATCGGCGATCGAGACCCTGTTCCTGTCGGGCTCGGGAAGCGTGCCGGAGGCGCTGACCGGGTTCTTTGACGCGGTGAACGACCTGACGGCGAACCCGAACGACAGCGCCCTTCGGCAGGTGATGCTCGCGGCGGGGGAGAGCCTCGCAGGCTCTTTCGCGACCGTGGCGGGCGGGCTGTCGGGGCTTCGCGCCGAGGTGGTGGATCTGTCGGATCAGGCGGCTGCCCAGGCGACGAGCCAGCTGCGTCTGCTTGCGGAACTGAACGGGCGCATGGTCGGCTCGTCGCAGTCGGCGCTCAATCCTCTTCTGGATGAACGCGACCGGCTTCTGGGCGAGCTGTCGCAGACGCTCGGCATCTCCGCAAGCTTCGACCAGATCGGTCGGGCCACGATCACGCTCGGCTCCTCGCCCGGCGGGCCGCTCCTTCTTGACGGAACCGTGGCAAGCACGGTCGAGGCGGCCCAGTCCGGCGGCCTCGTGCTGAACGTGACGCGCAACGGCTCCACGATGCAGAGCCGGCAGATCACGGGCGGCACGCTGCAGGGGCTGGCCTCCTCGCTGTCGGCCGTCGACAATGCCGCCTCCGAGCTCGACGGCCTCGCCCGGCAGGTGGCCTCGGAGATGAACGCGATCCACGCGCAGGGGATCGACCAGACCGGGGCGGCTGGGGGCGACCTCTTCAAGCTCGAGGGCTGGAAGGTGACGGCCGACCCGATGAACCGGGGCACCGGCGGCGCCAGCGTGGCGAGCTTCGACATGGACCTTGCGCCTGCCTCGGTTACGCTCGTGCGCGATGCCGGCGCGGGCCTCTGGCGCGCCCTGGATGCGGCGGGAACCGAGATCGGCAGCGGTGCCGAGACGATCATGCTGGAAGGCCTGACGCTGCAGATGACGGGAGCCGCGAAGGACGGCGACCGGCTGACGGTGCTCCCGCGCGAGGGCTTGGCGATCGACATGCGCTTCGCCCTGACCGACACGCGCCGGATCGCGGCCTCGGCGGCCTTCGTCGTCTCCTCGGCGGCGGGCAACCAGGGCAATGCCGCGGCCAGTATCCTGCCCGCCACGGTCACGCCTCCGGCTCTCGACACGGTCGCGGGGCTCCTGCCGGGATCGGGAGGAGCCGACGCGGTGACCCTCATCCGCGAAGGCGTCGTGGGATACATCCCCGCGGGCACGTCCTCGGTGACCCTCGCCAGTCTCGGCACGCAGTCCGAGCAGGACTTCCTGCTCTCCGACGCTGAGGCGGCGGGCGCCTCGATGCTGTCCTTCTCGATCGGGGGGACGCTGCACCAGTTCGACCTGTCGGGCCTCGGCGCGGGCGATGTCAGGGGCCTCGCCGATGCCCTGAATGCCGGAGCAACCAGCCTGGACGGCCAGACTCTGGCCGAGCTCGGCGTGACGGCAAGCGGCAGCCCGGGGCGGCTGAGCCTCGTGCTCGGCAGCGGCGACTTCGGGATGACCGCCAGCGTGACCGGACCTTCCGGCACGGTCAGCGGCAGCCTGACGCCCTCCGAGCCGGCAGGCGGCGCGATCCAGATCATCACCCGCGACGGTCGCCATGTCGCCGGCACGCCGCTTTCGGCGGCCGAGGCCGCGCTCCTGCTGACCGAAGACAACGGGTTCCTGCCGGGCGCGGTCTACGACGCCTCGACGATCAACGGCACGGATGGCGAAGGCTATCGCGGGACCAGCGTCGACACGGCGACGCTGCCGGGCGAGAGCACCCTCACGCTGCGTCTCGGGGATCCGGCGACGGGTACCTCGGGCAATCTGCCTGCTCCCGCCGGCTCGAAGAACCTGACGGTCGGGACCGGCACGGGCCTGCCGGCGGAGGTCATGCTTCCGGCGGGCGCGACCGCGCGCCGGGCGGCAGAGGCCATTACCGCCGCCGTCGACGGGGTGGAGGCTTCGGCCCGCACCGCCGTCCTGCTCGATGCGCCGGCCGACGGGATGCTCTCGTTCGAGCTGACGGGATCCAATCTCGCGCCGGTCCGGATCAGCGGTGCCGTCTCGGGCGGACGGATGGACGCGCTGGCGCAGGCGGTGAATGCCGTGAGCGCCGCGACCGGCGTGCGGGCCGAGCTGTCCCCCGACGGCGGCCGGCTGCTTCTCGTCCACGGGACGGGCGAGGATGTCGGGATCACCTCGCTCAGGCATGGCGCGGGCAGCCCGGTCAGCCTGCAGTCTGCCGGGTCCGACGGCCGGGCCGTGGGCGCCGCGGTCACGCTCTCGGGCACCACCGACAGCGCGCGTTTCACGGGCGAGGTTCACCTCTCGTCCGTGGCCGGCTTCTCCACCGACCTGGATGGTCTGCGGCAGGATGCGGCGGTCGATCCCCTGAGCGGTGGCCTCGTCTCGCGCAGTGTCGGGGGCGCGGGTGGCATCCAGCGCTATGACTTCACCTACAACCCTGCGCTCGACGGATCCGGATCCTCGACGGACGGTGTCGCGGCACAATCGGCATCGGCGCGCTACGGGATGACGGTCGGCGCGCGGTCGGTCGTGTTCGATGCCGGGACGGCCGCGGTCGCGGACGGCGCCGATGTGGCGGCCGGGCTGGCCACCCTCCTGAGGCAGGGGGCCCCGACCTCGACCCTGACCGGCGGCGCGCTCACATCGCTTCCCGCGGATGGCAGGACCGTCTCGGTCTCCTACGAGGGCCAGAGCTTCACGCTGCGCATGACCGGCGGTGCGGTGGCGGTCGAGGGCGGCGAGAGCGGGGTGCTGACGGCGGCCTTCGATGCGTCGAACCGGCTGGTGATTACGGCCGCCGGATCGCTCGACGGGGCCGGCCTGCGCGTCGAGGGCGGATCGGCCGCGGCCTTCGGCCTCGGGCCCGCGGACGGGGCAAGCGTCGCGGTCATCGGCGAGCCTGCCGACCCCGGCGCCCTGCCGGCAAGCTTCGACGTCGAGGTCGGCGGCACGCGCTACAGCCTGACAGCGAATGCGGGCAGCGTCACGACGCCTGCGGGCTTCCCGGGCTCTGCCTCCTGGAACGCCGAGGGGCGGCTCGTCCTTGAGGTGCCTGCAGCTGCCGGGACGGTCCGCGTGCCGCCGCAGGCGGGTGCCCGCGCGGCCGGGCTGGATACCGAGGGCGCGACCGTTGCCGTGAAGGACGGCGGGCTGGTTGTCACCTCAACGACCGGCGAGGCCGTTTCCGCCTCTGGCTCGGCCAGCGCGCTGGCGGGCCAGCGTCTCGTCCTTTCCGACCTGCCGGACGAGGATCTGATCGTCCTCATGACCGGATCCGGCGTGCTGCGGCTTGCCGGATCGGTCGAAGCGGGAACTCCGGCGGCGACCCCTGCAGCGGTCGACGTGCGCGTGACGGATGCGGCGACGCGGCAGATCGAGCTCTTCGACCACGCCACGGGCCATTCGATCGGCACCCGCGTGCTCGGCGCTGACGGCTCCGCCACGGTCGGCGGCTACCGGATCACCCTGAGCGGGACCCTTGCCACCGGCGACAGCTTCTCGCTTCAGCCGGTCACCGGCAGTTCGGGAGGCTCGGAGACGCTCGGCCGCCTTCTGGAACTGGCCAGCGGGGATGCCGCGACCGGACAGGGCGGCTACGGGGCCGACTACGCCCGGCTGCAGACCCGCATCGGCACGCAAGCCTCGGCTGCATCGGGACGCGTCTCCTCCGCCAATGCGGCGCTCGAGGTGGCCGAGCGCGCCTCGGCGGCCGCGAGCGGCGTGGATCTCGATGCCGAAGCCGCAAAGCTGATCGAGCAGCAGCAGGCCTATCAGGCATCCTCGCAGGTGCTCTCGGTTGCGCAGACGCTTTTCGAAACTCTCCTGAACGCTCTGTGAGGCGGCCATGACCATCGGAACCACCCTCTTCGCCACGCTCGCCAGCCGCAACTTCGCGCGGCTTCAAACCGAGATCGGCACGCTTCAGGAGCGGATCTCGGCCGGCACGAACGATCCGAGGCCCTCGGCCGATCCCGCACGCGCGGTCCAGCTCTCCGCGGCCAAAGAAATGCAGTCCTCGCTCGATCGCTACGCGTCCAGCGCCAACTCGGCGGCGGAACGGCTCGCGCATGTGGATACCACCCTTTCGGACCTGTCGGGATATGTCCGGGAGATGAAGGACATCGTGCTCCAGATGGGGAACATGAGCCTTACCAAAGAGGGGCGGGCGGGCCTGAGGATCGAGGCCGAGGCCCTGCGCGAGTCGCTCTTCGCGGCCGCCAATCGCAAGGACGGCACCGGGCAGGGCCTCTTCGCGGGCTATTCGGCCGGCGCAGCCTTCGTCGAGGAGGCAGGAGTCGTACGTTTCGCCGGGAATGACGGGCAGACGATGGCGCAGCTGTCCGAGACTCTGCGGGTGGCCACCGGTCTCGGCGGGCAAGAGGTGTTCATGGCGGTGGAGACCAAGGCCGGCACGCAGAGCCTGTTCGATCTGGCCGACGATTTGATCGCCGCCCTTTCGCCGCCGATCAGCGGGGCGGCCATCTCGGGCACGTCGAACATCGAGGCGAGGCTGTCGATCCTGCCGGTTCGCGACGAGGCGACGCTGAGCTTCACCCTGACCGGGCCGGACGGCTCGGCCGAGATCGAACAGCTTCTGCCGGGTTCGGTCGAGGATGCGATCAACGCCGCCTCGGGCCAGACCGGCATCACCGCCTCCACCTCCGAGGACGGCACGCTTGTCCTGTCTTCCCGCGGCACGATCGGCGTCTCGGACATGAGCCGGAGCGACGGCACGCGCGACGTTCTGGCGACCTTCACCGATGCGCAGGGGCAGGGCGGCTGGATCGTCGCCGAGCGTTTCGGCGCCTCCGACATGGCGACCAGCCTCGATGCCGCCGTGAGCCACATGGCCGAGCAGCGCGCGCGGGCGGGCTCGCTCGCGGCGACGGTGGACAACCAGCTCGAGGCGATCCACTCGCGGCAGACCCGCATGCAGGTGGCGGTTGCCGGTCTCGAGGATCTGGACGTGGCCGCAGCGGTGACGCGGCTTCAGACGCTGCTTCTCACGCAGGAGGCGGCACAGCAGACCTATGTGAAGATCGCGAACCGCAGCCTCTTCGACTACCTGCGATAGGTGAGGATGGCACGGCGCTTGCCCTTGTCCGGCATGAGGCTCGTGCTGTCCCTTGTCCTGCTGCTGTTGTCCGCGCCCGCGCTGCGCGCCGCGGAAAGCTGCGAGGATCTGGCCGCTCGCGCGGGCGCCGAGGCGGGCCTGCCCGAGGGGCTGATGCCTGCCATCGCCCGCGTCGAATCCGGCCGCAAGGGCCGTGCCTGGCCCTGGACCCTCAATCAGGGCGGGCGGGGGATGTTCTTCGAGACGAAGGACGAGGCACTGGCCATGCTGCGCTCGGTCACGGCCTCGGGCGTGACCAACATCGACGTCGGCTGCATGCAGCTCAACTGGCGCTGGCACTCGCCCGCCTTCGGTTCGGCCGACGAGATGATCGACCCGGTCAGCAACACGCGTCATGCCGCGCGCTTCCTTGTGGAGCTTCATGCGAGGCTCGGCTCGTGGGAGGCCGCGACCGCCGCCTATCACTCGGCAGACCGGGCGCGAGGGGCAGCCTATCTCGCGAAGGTCGAGGCCGAGCGGGGGACGGAGACCCGCTTTGCCGATGCGGGTGCGGCCCTTCCCGACGAGCGGACGATGGAGGCCGCGCGGATGCAGGGGATCCTCGTCCTTGCGCCGCAGCCCATGGTGACGCTTGCCCGCGACGAGCCGGGCCTTCCCGACGGAACGGCCATCATCCCCTCGCTCGGGCCGCTTCACCTCGACGCGCGCTCGCCGGATCTTCTGGCCGAGACGGAGCTGCCACCGCGGCTTCGCGCAAGGTGGCAGGCCGTCGAGTCATTCCGCGATCTGCTTGCGCAACAGCCTTGAACAGGGAACCCGTCCGAAGGGATAGGAGGGACCTCCGTAGGGTGCATGCCTGACTTTTTGGCTGAAGGAACTTGCCAATGATGCAGTTGCGGCAAAGGGCCGGAAAAGGGATTTTAACCTTGTTTTCTTAACCATGGCGATGAGCACATGACCAGTCACTTTTCGCTTGAGGGTGCCCGCTCTCGTCCGCTGACTCCGCCCGCCGGCCTCATCGACCAGGTGATCCCGGGCGAGTCCCTCGCGATACGTCGCGTCAAGCAGCTGATCGGAGCCGTGGCGGTAAGCGATGCGCCTGTGCTCGTCCGGGGCTCGACCGGGACCGGAAAGGAACTGGTGGCAGAGGCCGTGCACCGGGCTTCGGGGCGCAACGGTCAACTCGTCGCGGTGAACTGCGCCGCCATCCCTGCCGAACTGCTGGAATCCGAGCTTTTCGGCCACGAGAAGGGGGCCTTTACCGGCGCCGAGCGGCAGCGCATCGGCCGGATCGAGATGGCACAGGGCGGAACGCTCTTCCTCGACGAGATCGGGGACATGCCGCTCGCCCTTCAGGCCAAGCTGCTGCGCGTGCTGGAAAGCCGGCGTATCGCCCGCGTCGGGGGAACCAGCGAAATCGACGTCGACTTCCGCCTCGTGACGGCCACGCACCGCAATCTGGATGCGCAGGTCGCCAAGGGCGGCTTCCGCAGCGACCTCTACTACCGCATCAACGTCTTCCCGCTGGAACTGCCGGACCTGCGCGAGCGGACGTCGGACATCCCGCTGATCCTGTCGCGGATGCTCGAGGATCACCTCGGGCGCAATCCCGCGCTGGACCTGCCGCATTTCGATGCAGGCGCCCTTCGGTCGCTGGCCGCACATGACTGGCCGGGCAATGTGCGCGAGTTGCGCAACGTGCTCGCGCGGGCGGTCGTGCTGTTTCCCGGCCGCATGGTGACGGCCCGGCACGTCCGCGAGAACCTGCTGCAGCTTGCGATGCCCGATCCGGAAGGTCAGTCCGAGCTGCCGCCCGCGGCGCCCCCGGCGTCCCAGGGCCTGCCGGAACCGAGCCAGTTCCAGGACATGCTCGGGGGGCGCGCGGATCTCGACCTGCGCGGTTACCTCCGCGATATCGAGGTGGCGCTGATCGAGGCCGCCCTTGCGCAGCGTGAGGGCTGCGTCACCCGCGCGGCGGATGCGCTGAGGCTGCGCCGCACCACGCTCATCGAGAAGATGAAGAAGTTCGGCATCATGCGCGGTGTCGAGAGCTGACATTCCCCGCAAGGTCTGCACCATCCGTCGGCCCGCCTCCGGTGGCGGCGGGTCGCGGCGGCCTTCGCCCGGATGGAATGACCGTTCGTTAACTCCGGGGCCGCAGGTTCCGCCATGTGTGACCGGATCTAGCTGTCCTTGTTCCAGGCGGCGATCAGGTTCTCGAGGTAGGTTCCGGTGCTCTTCATCTTCGCCACGGCCTGCTCCATGGCCGTGAACTGCGCGAGATATCGCGACTCCAGCTTCGTGGCGCGCAGGTCCAGCGCTTCCAGCACGTCCGCTTGCTCGACCGCGACCTTCTCGATCTGCGTCTCCCGCTCGGCGATTGCCCCGTTCGTCGCGGTGGCACCGTCCAGAAGCGACTGCAGCTGCGAGGCGAAGCTGCGCCCGTAGCGGATTGTGGCATCCGTGACACCGCTTTCGACCGATACCAGAAGTCCGGACAGATCGCCGGACAGCACCAGATACTGGTCCTGCCCGTTCTCGCCCGGCATCGCGAAGGTCTGCGCGCCGCCCACCGTCGCTTCCCCCGTCACAGGATCGATCCGGAAGGCATAGTCGCCCGAGGCTGCGGCGGAAGAGAGGGTGCCCGTCACCGTCACGCCCGAAGTGGGCGAGGAGAAGCTGTCGCTGAACATGGCGTCGAACATGCCGGGATCAGCCTCGAACGCCTTCTGGAAGGAGGAGGCATTGAAGCTCAGCGACCCATCGCGGTTGGTCGCAACGCCCAGCTGAGACAGATAGACCGGCTTGTCCCCATGACCGGACAGGGGTTTCGAGATCATCGCGGTCAGCTGCCGCTTCAGCGTCTCTACCGCACGGTCGCCGGCAAGATCGCCCGAACTCGACCCGTCCACCGCGCGCAGCGTGACCTCACCCAGGAGCTTGAGCGTGTTGTTCAGTTCTTCGACCAGGTAGCCCATGGCCGCCTCGGCCAGTTCGCTGTCGCGGCTGACCGAAAGCTTGGCTGGAGCCGATGTGGTGCCCGAGACCGTGAGGGTGGTTCCGGGAATGAGGTCAGTGATTTCGTTGGAGCTGCGTGCCACCGTGATCCCGTCGACCGACAGGACGGCATCTGTAGCGGCCTGCACCTGAGCCGTGGCATTGGTCGCCCCGGTGTCGAAGCGCGCGAGCCCGTTGCCGGCGCTCGCCTCGGTGACGGTGAAGCGCAGCGCGCTTCCCGCGCCGGGCTCGGAGACCACACCCAGCGAGAAGGTGCCGTCACCCTTGTCGAGCACCCGTGCCGTCACGCCCGGGATCGAGCTCAGCGCGCTTGCGAGATCCTCCAGCGTGGCCCCTTCACCCACGGCGATCGACGAACTCGCGACCGACGGGTTCTGCGCGAAGGTCGTGGCCTCTTCCTCACCCTCGGCCGCATACCAGACGCCGAAGTCGATCGTGACCGAGCCTGCGCCGAGTTCCTCGTCGGCGCTCGTGAAGCCGCCGAATTCCAGCACTTGCCGCTGGGCAACCTGAAGGACCTCGATCTCGGTCACCTGCTCGGTCACGAGGCTCTTGTCCGTGACGCTGACGGACAAGGCGGCGTCGGAGCTCGTCGCCTTGAGAACGGAGGATGCCGTGACGGTGCTGATCGCGCCGGACAGGGTCTCGAATTGCGACCGCACTTTTCCGAGCGCCGATATGGAAACCTCGGTCGAGGCGATCTTCTTCTCTGCCGCGCTGCGTCTGGCCGCCGTGTCGGCCTCAACGAGACTGGTGGTCAGTTGCCGGATGTTCAGCCCGGATGCCGACGCGCCGAGAGCGTTCAGATAATCCGTCGCCATGAGAAGCTCCTTGCACTCTACCTCCGGATTAACGGCGCCTGCCGCCGGAGCTTTAGGCGCCATTGCAAGAAACGTGCGAGTACGCGCACGCGAGGGATCTGCTTGTGCTTCGGGGGCCGGGGAAGGCCCCGCCAGCCATGTCAAGTGCGTCCGGCGCGCTTTTTTCGGCCCGAGGCTAAAAGTTTCCGGCGCGGGTCGTTGAAGGTGACAGAGCGCCGGGGGGCGCGACGCGAGATCAGGAGGCTTACCCCATGACGACGATCAACACGAACATCGGTGCCATCGCGGCTCAGGCCAACATGTCGAAGGTGAACGACGATTTCAACACCGCGATGACCCGGCTTTCGACCGGTCTGCGCATCAACGCCGCCAAGGACGATGCCGCCGGCATGGCCATCGGCGAGAAGATGACCGCTCAGGTCATGGGTCTCAACCAGGCGATCCGGAACGCCCAGGACGGCAAGAACCTGGTGGACACCACCGAAGGCGCGCACGTCGAAGTCTCGTCGATGCTCCAGCGTCTGCGCGAACTGGCCGTCCAGTCGTCGAACGACACGAACACCGCCTCGGACCGCGGCTCGCTGATGTCGGAAGCCAGCCAGCTCGTCTCGGAAATCAACCGCGTGGCCGAGACCACGACCTTCAACGGCATGAAGATCCTTGACGGCTCGTTCAAGGGCAAGCAGCTGCAGATCGGCGCCGACAGCGGCACCACGATGAACATCGAAGTGGACAGCGCGAAGGCCTCGGACATCGGCGCCCACAAGGTGACTTCGGAAGCCGCCATCGCGGACTTCGCCGCGGAAACGCTGACCATCTCGGGCAACCGCGGCTCGCAGACCGTCGATACCGCGGCGGGGGACTCGGCCAAGCAGATCGCCTCGACCATCAACACCGTGACCGCCTCGACCGGCGTCGAAGCCTCGGCCTCGTCCACCGCTATTCTTGAAGGTCCGGTCGCCTCGGGTTCGGCCGTCGCCTCGACAGTCCAGTTCGAGATCAACGGCGTCGAGATCGAGTCCGTGTCGGTTCCGGCCGATGACCCGGCGGGCGGCGAACGGCTGGCTGGCCTGCGCGACGCGATCAACCAGGTGTCGAGCCAGACCGGCGTCACCGCCGCGATCGACGGCGACGGCAACATCAAGCTGTCCGACGCCGACGGCGACGACATCGAGATTACCGCCTTCACCTCGTCCACCGCAAGCTCGTCGATGACGATCACCACGGGCGACGGCGCCGCGACCGACGATCTCGACGGCACGACGACCAGCGTGACCATCAAGGGCGTGGTCGAGATGACCTCGACGAAGTCCTTCTCGATCGCAACCGACGAAGCGGGCGCTGCTGCCACGGAAGTGTCGTTCCTTGCCGTCGACACCGGCGACCAGCACTTCGCCTCGAAACTCGACGCCGTGTCGAACATCGACCTGACCACCGGCGAGGGCGCGGCCAACGCGATCAAGGTGATCGACGTCGCGCTGTCGAAGATCAGCCAGTCGCGCTCCGACCTCGGCGCCGTCTCGAACCGCCTCGACTCGACGATCTCGAACCTGACGAACATCTCGACCAGCGTTCAGGCCGCCAAGTCGCAGGTCATGGATGCGGACTTCGCGGCGGAATCGACCGCGCTTGCCCGCGGCCAGATCCTCAGCCAGGCCGCCACCGCGATGCTTGCGCAGGCCAACTCGTCCAAGCAGAACGTGCTGAGTCTGCTCCGCGGCTGACGGAAACCCGACAGCTCCTTCTGGACCCTCCGCCCGGTGACGGGCGGAGGGCTTTCTTGTCAAAGGCTTAGGGTCCGGTCCAGGCGCGGGACGCGTCGGCTATCCGTCGTTTTACCCCTGTCAAACGGATTTTTTGCCCCATCGGCGAAAATTGGCCAATGTCCGCCCGTGGACTGGCCAGGGATGGACGCCGAGATGCAGCTTTATACCGCTCAGAGCTTCGCGCAGCGCCAGTCGCTCGTCGTGACCGCGCAGTTGCAGCAGGCGATCTGCCTGCTTCAGATGCCGAATGCCGAGCTGTCCTCGTTCATCGAGTCGCAGTCGGAGGAAAACCCTTTCATCGAGCTGCGCCTGCCGCCCGCTCCTGCGCCTGCGTCGGCACTTCCGCGCGGCGTCGCTGCCGCCGCCGACGACGATTGGGACCGCGTCGCGAGCCTTGCGGCCGACCCCGGTCCGTCGCTCTACGTCCATGTCACGGAGGAGATCGCCCGGCTGGGTCTTTCCGCCGGGGAGGCCCGTGCCGCAGCCGTCTTTCTCGACGCTCTCGAACCCTGGGGCTGGCTGGGCCAGCCGCTCGACGTGCTGGCTGCGCGCGCTGGCCTCGCGACCGACGAGGCCGAGGCCTTGCTCGCCCGCCTGCAGAAGATCGAGCCCGCGGGCCTCTTCGCCCGCACGCTTGCGGAATGCCTGCGCCTTCAGGCGGAAGAACAGGGCCTGCTGACGCCGCTCTTCGCCGCCGTGCTCGAGAACCTGCCGCTTCTGGCGGCCGCCGATCTGCGTGGCCTCTGCCGCGCCTGCAGTTGCGACATGGACGAGTTGAAGGCGGTTCTGCGCCAGTTGCGGGGGCTGAACCCGAAGCCGGGCGCGATGTTCGATGCCGCGCCCTCGCCGCAGCGGCCGCCGGATCTGGTGGTGACCCGCGGGCCGGAAGGTTGGCGCGTCGATCTGAACCGCTCGACGCTTCCGACCGTTGTTGTCCGAGCCGACGCCGCCGAGAGCTTCGCCCGCAGCGCCGCGCCCTATGTCGGCGAGCGCCTGTCGGTCGCCCGCTGGCTTGCTCGCGCGGTGGAGCACCGGAACCAGACGACGCTGAAGGTCGGCGTCGAGGTCGTCCGCCGGCAGCGTGGCTTTCTGGAGGAGGGTCTGTCCCGCATGGCGCCAATGACGCTGCGCGAGGTAGCCGACGCGATCGGCGTTCACGAGAGCACCGTCAGCCGGGTAAGTTCCGGGATGATGATTGCCACTCCGCAGGGCACCTTCCCGCTGAAGTCGTTTTTCACCGCTGCTCTTTCGGCGCGCGAGGGCGACACCGCAGGGTCTGCCGCCGCTGTCCGCCATCGCGTGCGCCAACTCGTGCAGGGAGAATCGCCCGAGGATCCGCTGAGCGACGACGCGATCGCGAAGATCATCTCGGACGAGGGCGTGACGCTCGCGCGGCGCACGGTCGCGAAGTACCGCGAGCAGCTCAACATCCCTTCGTCGGTCAACCGCCGAAGGCAGGCCCTCGTGACGGGAGCTCTCTGAGCGAACGGCCGGGCAGATGCCCGGCCTTTCGCATTCAGGAACGGCTTGCAGGGTTTGTGCGGGTCGCCCTTTGAACCTCAGACAGAGACCGCCGTCATGGGCTGCTGGCGTGCGAAGAGGAAGCGGGCGCGTGGCTCGAGCGCGAGCCAGGCCGCATGGGCCTCCGCCTCGTTGCGCGCGGCGAGGACGGCCGCCGGGCGCAGCCCGCGCAGCTTCCGGTCCGCGCGGAGATAGGCGGCGCCGGCCCGGCCAACATGGATCGCGGCGAGGAGATAGACGCCGGCGGCGAGCCAGGGCTGCACCGCGAAGGCCAGGGCAAGGCCCGCGGCCAGCGCCGCGGCAAGGCCCCAGAGCCGCATCTGCAGAAGCCAGAGCGGCGTCGCGAGAAGTGCCAGCGAGGAACAGGGCAGGGGCTGCAGGTCGTAGATGCCATCCGAAGAGACCAGCACCTCCCAGTTGCGCAGGGCTTCCGGATGAAGACGCGGGCCCTCGGGCAGCGGCAGGGCGGGTGCCTGCTGCCAGCGTCCGAGCGCCGCCGTGGAGGCAAGCACCGTGATGTCCCGTTCGCCACGGCGAAACCCGAGCGCAAGCGGAGAAGAGGCCGCAAAGCGTTCCGACAGGGTCTTCGGATCGCCCGTGAAGGGCAGGCCGTTCACCCGGCAGAGCCGGTCGCCGGGCTGCAGATGGAGGGCGCTGCCAGCGGGCAGCACCGAAATGAGGTCGAGGCTTGTCGCGTCTGTCATGTCTGCTCAGGGATAGCGGATCGGATTGTCGGCGGGCCGGGCGGCGGGCTTGGCGGCCGGACGTGCGGCGGCCCGGGCGGGGCGGCTCGCAACCTTGGCCGCGGGCTTGGATTCGGGTGGCGCAGCGCGGACGGCGGACCGGTTGGCGCGGATCTCCTCCATCAGGGTGCGGATCTCGGGACTGATCCCGGCTCCACTCTCGATCGCCTTGCGAAGAGAACTGTCCACCTCGCCCAGGGCCACGATCAGCGCCTCGCGCGTGCTGGCGAGACCCTCGTCGACATGTGTCTGGATGGCGGTCGCGAATTGCGGCTCGACGGCGGCGGCCTGCTCCGAGTAGCGCGCAAGGTCGCCTTCCACGCGCTCGCCCACGGCGTCGATGGCCGTCTTCAGCGTCGCTTCCTGCGCCTCGATCTGACTTGCGAGGCCTTCGACCTTCTCGATGGCGGTTCCGAGTTCCGTCAGCCGCGTGACCATCAGTTCACCCGCCTGCGCCTGGATCTCCGAGGCTTCGCGCAGATCCGCGACCGAGCGGAAATAGACGAGACCGCCGAGCATCACCGCCAGACCCGCGCCGGTCAGCGCGCCGAGCGCCAGCGCCTGCATCCGCTTCTGTCCCAGGATCATCCGGTCCATGAAGGCGCGATGCTCGACCTGAAGCTGGTCGAGGTCCTGTGCTGCGTCGTTCGCGGCGCTGGCGGCACCCAGGGCGCGCGCGATGCCATCGCTGAGGGGATCGGTCTCTTCCGTCATCGCCTGCTCTCCGTCACTGCGAAGCTTCTGCAACTTCCGCGCCACGCGCCGCGTCCGGCGCGGCTTTTCCGGTGCGGTCCTGCGCGGCGTCACGCCGGCCGTCCGAATTCGTCGAAGGACAGGGCATCCGGGACGTCGACCTCGGGCAATTCGCCCGCCTCTCCTCGATCGAGTCGATAGACATGGGCCAGCACTGCGGCCACCGCTCCATAGAGCTGGTCCGGGATCTCCTGGCCGATGTCGCCGGTGAAATAGAGCGCGCGGGCGAGGACGGGGATGCGCAGCGTCCCGATGCCTGCCTTTCGGCCGCGCTCGATGATCTCGAGCGCCATCGGACCCTTGCCGAGGGCGACGATGGTGGGGGCCTGGCTCTCGCCCGGCACGTAGCGCAGGGCCACCGCGAAATGGGTGGGGTTGGTGACGATCGCCGTGGCCGTCGGCACGTCGGTCAGCGCCGCGCGCCGCCGCGCGCCGTTGCGCGAGGCCTCCATCTGCATCCGCCGCATCCGGCCCTTCACCTCGGGCGAGCCGTTCGACTCCTTCGACTCTTCTTTCAGCTCCTGCCGCGACATCTTCATCGAGTTGGTCAGGCTCCAGGCCTGCCAGACAAGGTCGAGCCCGCCGATGAGGGCAAGGACGATGAGCAGCGCCGAGATCAGCCGGATGAGGCCCGCCCCCATGACGGCCGCGGCCTCGCCGGGGGCCGCGGTCCACAGACGGTCGAGCGGCGAGAGCTCGTCGCGCATCACCAGCACGGCGACCCCGATCAGAAGCGAGACCTTCGCGATGGCCTTCCCGAGTTCCACCAGCGCCTTCATCGAGACCATCCGCTTCAGGCCGGCTGCGGGATTGACCCGGCTCGCCTTGAAGCCGAGCGCCTTGGTCGAGAAGTTGATGCCGCCCATCCCCGACTGCACCAGAAGCACGACCGCAAGCAGCGGCACCGACACGACGAGGCCCGCCACCAGCATCTCGCGCCAGGCCTGGCCGAGGCGCAGCATCATGGCGCGGTCGAGATCGGCCCCCTGTTCCAGCACGAGGTATCCGGACCAGCCGCGCACGAGAGCGGGCAGCATCCCCTGCAGCATCATCAGGAGCGCGAGGCCCGCTGCCAGGGTGGCGAAGACGAAGACCTCCTTCGAGGTGACGATCGAGCCGTCCTCGCGCGCCTGGTCGCGCCGCTTCTGTGTCGGCTCCTCGGTCTTTTCCTGACCGTCGTCACCCTCGGCCATCGGGGGCCTCCAGCACCGCGGCGAGGGTCGCGAGGCTTTCTTCGACGAGGGAAGAGAAGGCGCCCATCGTGCCGGGAACGGTCAGGAACAGCAGGATCAGCGTGGCCGACATGGTCACGGGAAACCCGAAGGAGAACACGTTGAGCTGTGGCGCCGAGCGGGTGATGACGCCGATCGTCACGTTGATGAGGATCAGCGCCGCCACGACCGGCATCATGATCTGGAGGCCGATGAGGAACATCTGGCCGCCCGCGCCCACGCCTGCCTCGAGGAAGCGGCCGGCTGCGAAGGGCGCACCGGGCGGAAGGCTCTCGTAACTGCGCAGCAGGATTTCCAGCGCGGCGAGGTGGCCGTCGAGCGCGAGGAAGACGGTGGTGAGCGAAAGCCCGAAGATCTGCGCCACCACCGGCGTCTGCCCGCCCGCCGAGGGATCGATCTGTGCGGCGAAGCCCAGGCCCGCCGTCGAGGCGATGCGGTCGCCCGCGATGGCGGCGGCCGAGAAGAGGATGGTGAGCACGAGCCCCGCCGAGAGGCCGATGGCAAGTTCCTGCAGCATCATCGGCAGGGCGGAGAGCGCGGCGAGTGCCTCGGGCTCGGGGAGGTCGACCCGTCCGGTAACGGCGAGGGTCAGCACCATGGTCGCCATGATCCGCACGGGCAACGAGACGAAGCGGCCTCCGAAGGCGGGGGAGGCGATCAGGAAGGCGCCGATCCGGAGCGACGCGACGAAGAAGCTCGCGAGCATGGAGAGCAGGTTCGGCAGATCGAGCGCGGGCAGGCTTTCCATCAGCGGATCGTGGCGATGGTCTCGAAGACGAAGGCGAAGTAGTCGGTCATTCGCGTGAGCATGAAGCTCGATGCGAGCGCCATGGTCAGCAGCACGATGGCGAGCTTCGGCACGAAGCTCAGCGTCGCCTCGTTGATCGAGGTGGCGGCCTGCAGGATGCCGATGACGAGACCCACCGCGAGCGCCACGCCCAGAACGGGGCCCGCCGTCAGCAGGATGTTCCAGTAGGCAATGCGCAGATGCTCGATGCTGCCGTCGAAGTCCATCACCGGCCCCCGTAGGTCGCGGCGAGCGAACCCACCGTCAGCGCCCAGCCGTCCACCAGCACGAAGAGGAGGAGCTTGAAGGGCAGCGAGACCAGCATGGGCGAAAGCATCATCATGCCGAGCGCCATCAGGATCGAGGCGATCACCATGTCGATCACGAGGAAGGGCAGGAAGAGCAGGAAGCCGATCTGGAAGGCGGTCTTGAGTTCCGAGGTCATGAAGGCCGGCAGAAGGGTCGAGAACGGCACCTCATTCGGATCGGCGTAGGGTCCGGCGCCTGCGAGGTCCGAGAACATCAGCAGGTCGTTCTGCCGCGTGTTGGCGATGAGGAACTCCTTCATCACGGCGCCGCCGGTGGCGAGGGCGGGCTCGGCCTCCATCCGCCCGTCGAGGAAGGGCGAGAGGGACTCGGTGTAGAGCGTGGTGAGCGTCGGCTGCATCACGAAGAAGGTCAGGAACAGCGCGAGGGCAATCAGCACCTGGTTCGGCGGCGTCTGCTGGGTGCCGAGTGCCTGCCGCAGGATCGACAGCACGATGATGATGCGCGTGAAGGCGGACATGCCGAGGATGAGCGAGGGCAGGACCGTCAGAGCCGTCATCAGCGCGAGGATCTGCAGCGAGAGCGAATAGCTGGTGCCGCCGGTTCCCTCGGTGATGGTGACCGCAGGGAAGCCCTGCGCCGCGGCCGGCCCCGCGAGGAGGGCGGTGGCCAGGAGCATGGCCGGAACGACCAGGAGCCGGGCCGCGGCAGGCCGGGTCGCGCCTGCGTCCCTCGCGGAAGCCGGGGCGCGATGGCGATCTCCCGTTCCCCGCGCCCATGGAAGGCTGCGCGCCGGACGGACATCTCCGTCGGCCGGGTTGCGCAGGGGGCTCAGGGCGGGACTGCCCGAACGGATCGGACTGCGGGCGTTCATGGCCGGACCTCCAGCGGCAGGATGACGGGGGACGCGCCGCGGCTGGTCAGCACGAGGAACTCGCGCCCGTCCACCACGAGGATCGCGGCGCGCTCCTGCGACCCGAGCGCGGCGGCTTCGGTCACGCGCAGGCGGCTGCCATTCGCGAAGCGTGAAATGCCGGGGGCCTTCAGCTTGACGACGAGCCACAGCAGGCCGAGGAGGCCGAGAAAAAGGCCGAGGGTCAGGATCTGGTCGGGGCGAAGGATGTCCAAGCGGGCTCTCCGGGAAGGCGGTTGCTCCCGGTAGTGCAACATCCGTGCCGCATCGCCCGTGCCGATGCGCTCGCAGGAGCGCATCCGGGTTGGCGATGGTCGCGGGCGGTCAGAGGCTCTCGGCGCGCTTCTCGGGCTCGATGATCTGGCCGAAGCGGATGCCGAAGCGCTCGCCCACCATGACGACCTCGCCCTTGGCGATGGGCGTGCCGTTCACCAGCACGTCGAGCGGATCGCCGGCGAGCCGGTCGAGCTCGACCACCGAGCCTTCCGAGAGGCGCAGGAGGTCGCGGATCGTCATTTCGGTTCGGCCGACCTCGACGGTCAGGCGGACACCGATGTTCTCCAGAAGGCGCAGGTTCTCGGCGCCGAGGCGCTCGGAGAGGGGGCGGGTCGCGTCGGTCATGCGGGCTCCGGTCGGAAGAGGCGGCTGTGCCTCGGGTTGGTGTTCAGGGCGTGCACCGGCATCCGTGGCGCCGCTGCGGCAGAGGGCGCGCTGACCGGGCCTTCGCGGCCGGTCAGTTCGCAGGAAAGGCCCGTGAGGCCCGCGCCTGGATCAGGTGCGGGCACGGCGGCGCGTCAGGTTGAGCGCGGACTGGCCGCCGCGCTCGCCGGGCACCGCCTCGAAGATCGGCTGGCCCTCGACGAGAAGCGAGACGGCCTCGGTCAGCTGCACGGGCAGCACGTCGCCCGACTGGATCTGCATGAGCTGCCGGAGCGGCACCTCCGGCTCGCAGAGCCGTGCCGAAAGGGTGAGCGGGATCGAGAGGATCGCCCGCTCGAGCTTCTCGCGCCAGGTCCGGTCGTCGTCGACGAAATCCGACTGCATCCGCGAGCGGAGCTGCGACGAGATCGGCTTCAGCGTCTGGAGCGGGTAGAGGATGTCGAAGCTCGCAGGCTCGGTATTGGGCAGCTGCACCATGAAGGAGCAGTTCACCACCATGTCCTCGCCGTCCACGAAAGAGGCGAACTGCATCGACTCCTCGCGGCTGACCACCGAGAAGCTGAGCGCCATCAGGTCGCGCCACGCGACCTGCAGCGCGATGTTCAGCCGGTCGGTCACGAGTTCGATCACCCGTTGCTCGGTCGCGGTGAACTCGCTGCGCGTCGTGGGCAGGTGCCGGATCTGGCCGCCGTAGTAGCTGTCGGTCAGCAGCGAGATGAAAGGCGGCGGGATCACGATCATCTGGTTGCCGCGCAATTCCTCGATCCGGCTTGCCGTGATCGAGACGAAGTTGTCCTGGCTCGAGCGGTAGTCGTCGAAGCTGCGCACCTCGGGCGGGAACGAGGAGATCCTCGGCTGCAGGCGGAGCATCGGCAGGAAGACGTCGCGCGCCGTGCGGCAGAAGCGTTCGTTGATGATGCGCAGCGCGTGGTAGTCGCCGAGCAGGTTGAGGTCGTTCTCGCCGAAGGCAAAGGGACGGACTTCCTGTCCGTTCTCCATGCTCAGGCTTTCGCTCGCCTCCATGAGGTTGCCGACGAGGGCGGCGACCTCCTTGGACGAGAGTTTGCGCGGAGTGGCGGCCATGGTCTACTGCAGGATGAAGGAGGGGAAGAAGACGGCTTCGATGCCCCCGAAGCCCTCGAGTTGCTGGAGCCGCGCGTTGACGGCCCCGCGCAGCGCCTCGGCCAGCCGGTCGCGGCCCGCCTTGTCCTGCAGCTCCTCCTCCGAGAAGGTGCCGATGATGGCCAGCATGTCGGACCGCAGCGCGACCTCGTTGCGGGCCACGTTGTCCATGACCTTTTGGTCGTATTGCGTGGACAGGCCGATCCCCACCTGCAGGAAGCGGCGCGAGGCGCGCAGGTTCGTCGTCAGCGGCTCCTTGAACTGATAGTAGCTCGTGACGAAGGCTTCCTGCTCGGGGGTGGGGCGCGGCACCTTCTGGGGCGCGTCCGGATCCGGCTCGGCGGCGGCCTCGGCCGCGGCGGGCTCGCGCTCGATCAGGCGCATCACGTCCTTCGTGGGTGAGAGCGGATTGGCGAAATAGAAGAAGCCCGCGCCGAAGCCGAGGGCCAGCAGCACGGCCGACAGGACGAGAAGGCCCAGGGCGCGCAGGAGGCCGCGTCCGCGGCGGGGCTTGGTCTCTAGGGTTGCGGTGGCGTCGGTCACGGTGGGGTCCTCAGGCGATCAGGTTGACGAGCCCCGCCGCGCGGGCGGCCGGCTCGGAGGGCTCGGGCACGGGGCGGAACGCCCTGTGCCGGGGGCTGTTGTCGGGGATCTCCTGCCGCGCGCCGGTGTCGCCCTGTCCGGCCTCGTGCCGGGCAAGCGAAAGGCCCTGCCGTTCCAGCAGGTCGGCGAGGCGACCCTCCTGACCCGACAGGAGACGCGCGGCGTCCGCCGTTTCGGTCACGAAACTCACCTGCGCCGCACCGTCGCGCATCTCGACGCGGATGCGCAGGCGGCCGAGGGTCTCGGGCGTGAGCACGATCTCGATATCCGAGGCACCGGTTTCGGCGGCTTCGACCAGCAGGTCCTGCACCTCGATCGGCCAGTCGGGATCGAGAAGGGAGAGCGTCTCGCCGGGCAGCGGATCTGCCGCCTGAACCTCGGTCCCCTCGGGCCGCAGGTCTGCCACGCGCGCGGCGACATCGGCTGCGGGGGCAAGGCCCTCCGGCTCGGCGCGGTGTGGCGCGGCAGGGGCTTCGACCTGTTCCAGCGCCGCCTCGAAGGAGATCGTTGCGCTGGTCGGTGTCGCTTCGCCGGGCTGGGCCGGCCTGCTGCCGGGCACGTTCTCGACATCCGGCGCAGTGGCGGGCCGGCGGGATACGCTGGTGGTCGCGGGCTCCACCTGCTTGGGCTGGGCAGCCGGGAGGCTGTCGGTGTGGATCGGCGGAGCCGCATTCGAGGGAACTGCCGGTGCCGCCACCACCTCGGGTGCCCGCACCGGGCCGGCGGATCGCCGGGATGGCTCCGTCGCCACGCGCGGACCCATGGCATGAGCGGCCGGAGGTGCAGCCTCCTGCACCTGCACGACGCTTTCGGCGGCAGGGTCCTGAACGATCGCCGCGGCAGGCTCGGGCAGCGGCGCCCGGCCGACCGAGGATCCGGCGGAGGCGACAACGGGACGAGCATCGGGACGACCATCGACCGGACGGCCTTGCCTGCCTGAAGTCTGCGCCACAACCGCCCCATCGGCAGCATGGGCCGCGGCTCGAAGTTCCGGACCGCCGGGCCGTGCAGATCCGGCTCCATCGGCAGCATGGGCCGCGGTCCGGAGTTCCGCGCCGCCGGGCCGTGCAGATCCGGCCCCATCGACAGCCATGCCGTCCGCCGCCTGCCTGACCTCGGCCGCGACCCCCTGCGGGGGCGCGGCCGTCGCGGCGGCCGCGGGTATCGGCGCTTGCGGCGCCGGGGTGACCTGCACCTCGCGGGGCGCGACCGTCGCAAGGTCCGTGGGATCCGCTGCCTCAGGGAGGGGATCCGCCTCATCGGCCGGAGTGCCGTCTTCCCCCTCGACGGTGGTCCGGGGAAGTGCGGGCGCGAGGGTGGCCTGCGGCAATGCCACCGGGGGGAGGACCTGCACCGCGGCGCGGTCAAGGCTCGCTGCTGCATCCGGTGCGACAGGAGGCGCCGCGTCGGTGCGCGTGAGGGAGATCTCCTCGCTCGGCCCGCCAATGGGAGCGACGACCGTTTTCTCTGCCGGAAGGACGGCACGCGGGAGCGAGGGCAGCAAGATGCCGGAAGGGCCTGTGGCCGGCGTGTCAGCGCCGGTCGGTCGGATCGCCGCATCCGGGAGCGGCGGAAGGTCGAAGGAGAAGCCGTCCGCGTCACCCGGGAGGGGCGGGAGGCTCTTGCCGCCCTCGACCGGCGGCGCGCTGTTCTCGGCGAGCAGCGCCGCGAAGAGCCCCGATGCGCCGGTGGCGGCAGCAGCCGGCCCGGCGGGGGCGCGCCATTCCTGTGCTTGTACCTCGGCGACCTTCATCCCTGCCTCCTGATCCACGGCTCCGATTGCAAGTTCGGTGCCAGACCTGCCCTCGGGCGAATGCCGTTCCTATCCCCGGCGCAGCGCGGGGCGGGCGGCCTCGGCGCGGGCCAGCCGCTCCTCGGCCTCCGCGGCGCGGGCGGTTGCCGCCGTCTCCTGCATCAGCCGCGTCCGGTGGTCCTGCCGGGCCATTTCGGCCTGGGCGGCAATGAGGGCCGACGACAGTTCGGCTGTCCTCGCCGCGCTGCGCTCGGCTTGCTCGGCCACCTGCAGCGTCAGGCGGTGGGCGCGAAAGAGATCCGCCGCGGCGAGTGGACCGGGCGCCGCATCCCGGCGGCTCTCCAGCATCTGCGCCAGCCGCTCCGAGATCTGTTCGGCTTCGGCATGGCGGTCCCGCGCCTCGCGCAGGGCGCCCTGCGCCTTCATCAGCCGCACCGTCTCGCGGCGCGACATCAGGGAGAGAAGGTGGCTCTTGGTCATGCTACAGTCCCGTCAGGGCCAGCAACGCGGCGCGGCTGGCGTCGAAGTCAGAGGGTTCGTGCGGAGCCTGGCCGATCAGGTCTCGGATCTTCGGCCACAGCTGCACCGCCTGGTCCAGATCCGCGTCCTGCCCGGGGGCATAGCCGCCCATCAGCATCAGGTCGCGGTTGTCGGTGTAGAGCGAGATCAGCTGCCGAAGACGGGCGGCAGCCTTCCGGTGGCGTTCGTCCACGACGTCGTTCATGGTGCGGCTGACGGAATGGGGGATGTCGATGGCCGGATAGAGCCCCATCTGAGTCTGCCGCCGCGACAGCACGAAATGGCCGTCGAGGATGGCGCGGGCGGTGTCCACCACGGGATCGTTCGTCGTGTCGTCGCCATCGGCGAGCACGGTGTAGATCGCGGTGATCGCGCCCTCGCCGGGCAGGCCCGGACCCGTGCGCTCGATCAGCCCCGGGATCATCGAGACGACCGAGGGCGGGTAGCCCTTGGCGGTCGGCTGCTCGCCGAGGGCAAGCCCCACCTCGCGCTGCGCATGGGCCACGCGGGTCAGGCTGTCCATGATCAGCAGCACCTGCTTGCCCCGCGCCCGGAAATGCTCGGCGATCGCGGTGGCGCGGCGGGCGGCCCGCAGCCGGAGGAGCGGCGAGCGGTCGGCCGGCACGGCCACCATGCAGAGCTTCTTCGCGGCCTCTCCCTTCATGACCGAGGCCGCAAAGGCGCCGACCTCTCGGGCGCGTTCGCCGATCAGGCCCACGACGATCACGTCGGCGACGGTGTAGCGGGTCATCATCTCGATGAGGACGGACTTGCCCACGCCCGATCCCGCGACGATGCCGATGCGCTGCCCCTGTCCCACGGTGAGCGCCGCGTTGATCGCGCGAACGCCCACGTCGAGCGGGCGGCTGACCGGTGTCCGCGCGAGCGGGTTCATCGGGCGGCCGGCGAGCGGCCATTCCTCGTCACAGTCCGGCGCGGGCAGGCCGTCGAGCGGCGCGCCCTCGGCGTCGATCACCCGCCCCAGAAGTTCCGGACCCACGGCTGCCATCTGTCCGCCGGGCACGAGGCGCACGCGTGCGCCGGCGATGACCGGGGCGCGCATCTGGTCGAGGAAGAGGAGGTTCCGGCCCTTCGAGAAGCCGATGACCTCGCCCTGCACCTCGGACCCGTCCTCGGTCGCGACCCGGCAAAGCGCGCCGGGGCTTGCGGGGAAGCCCGCGCATTCCAGCATCAGCCCGTCATAGCGCGAGACGCGACCCGTGACCTCGGGCGCCTGCCGATGGGGCAGGTGGGCCAGGTGATGCGAAAGTCCGTCGATCAGCGCGTTCATCTTGCAGCCGCGCCCCCCGCTTGAGCGGAGGCGGCAGCCGGCCCTTCGGACTTGTCCTTTCCAGGCGTTGGCGTGAGGTCCGCGCCGCCGTCCTCCGTCGAGGCCGGCAAAGCCACGGCTGACGGGCCGGCACCGGACGGGGCCTGCGCCGTGTCCGCATCGGATGCGGCTGCACCCGCCGCGGCGCGCGGCTCGGGCGGCACGCCGATCAGGTCGGCAAGGACGATCCCGTCCGCCCTGACCTCCACATCGCCGCGCGCAAGCCGCGGATCGGCCGAGATCCGTGCCTCGGCCAGCAGGTCGGAACCGCCGACATGCGGTGCCACGGCCCGCAGGTCCTCGGCGTTGAGGCGGATGCTCACCTGGCGCAGGCCCTGCGCGACCCGGTCGGCCAGCCCTTCCACCCGTGCGGCGAAGGCCTCGGGATGCGCGTCGATGGACAGACCCGCCCGCTGGCTCGCGAGCGTGCGGACGGCCGTGTCGATCATGGCGGCCAGTTGCGCCGTATCGGCGGGCGTGGGCGTCGAGAGGCGCGCGGCCAGCCGCAGGAACGTCTCGCGCGCCTCGGCGAGCGCGGCCTCGGCTTCGCGGCGGCCCGAAGCCTGTCCCTCCGCCAGTCCCTCCGCCCGGCCTTCGCGCCGCCCCTCGGCACGCGCGGCCTCGAGCAGGGCCGGATCCGGCGGCGGAGGCGGAGCGGGCGCCGGCGGCTCCTCGGGTTCGGCGATGACCAGTGCCGCCTCTTCGGGCGCCACGCCCCGCACCAGCCCGGCAAGCGGGGTGGCGCGGAACGGCCCCGCGGGCTCGCGCACCGGCACGGAAGAGCGGCCGAAGCCGCGCGCGTTCGTCTCGCGGATCAGCGCGAGCACGTCGTCGGGTCCCATGGGCGCCTGCGCGTTCATGCCTTACACCATCTGTTCGCCGCCGCGGCCCGCGAGCACGATGGTGCCCTCGTCCGACAGCTGCCGCGCCGTTGCGATGATCTGCTTCTGCGCCGCCTGCACGTCTGTCAGACGCACCGGACCCAGCGCGTCCATCTCGTCGCGGATGTTGGCCGCGGCCCGCGTCGACATGCAGCCGAGGATCTTCGCGCGCAGAATCTCGTCGGCGCCCTTCAGCGCGAGCACCAGCGCCTCGTTGTCCACCGACCGGAGAAGCGTCTGCAGCGACCGGTCGTCGGACTTGATGAGGTTGTCGAAGACGAACATGTTGTCCTGGATCGCCTGCATCAGGTCCTTGTCGTCCTTGCGGATGTCCTTGAGGATCCGCGCCTCGGTCGCCGTGCGGGTGAAGTTCATGATCTTGGCCGCCGCCTTGACGCCACCGATCTGCGAGGCACGCATGGTGGTCGAGGCCTTGAACTTGCGCTGCATGACCTGCTGGAGATCGGCCAGCGCCTCCGGCTGGACGGTGTTGAGCGAGGCGATGCGCTGGATCACCTCGGGCTGGATCTCTTCGGGCAGCAGCGCCAGCACCTGGGCTGCCAGCGCGTGATCAAGGCAGGCGACGGTCAGCGCCATGATCTGCGGATGCTCGTCCACCAGAAGTTCGGCGATCGAGGGCGCGTCCATCCAGTCGAGAATCTCGAGCGGGCGATCGGAAGCCGACTGGCCGATGCGGCTGATGACCGTCTCGGCCTTGTCCTCGCCGAAGGCGGCCGACAGCACGTTGCGGATGTAGCCCGCCGCGCCGAAGCCGAGCCCGGTCTGCAGGCGCAGCGTCTCGAGGAAGTCCTCGAGCACCAGGCTCAGCGTGTCCTGATCCACGCCGCGGACGGTATACATTGCGGTGCCGAGGTGCTGCACCTCGCGCGGGGAGAGGTTGCGCATGATCTGTGCGGCGGTCGTCTCGCCGAACAGCATCAGCAGGATCGCAGCCTTCTGCGTTCCGGAAAGCGTCTTGAAATTGGCGGCGGCGGCTTTCGACATCTCAGTTCACGGTATCGAGCTCGGTGGAGATCATCTGTCGGAAGGTCGTGGCGATGCGGCCCGCGTCCTCCTCGACCAGCTTGCGGATCACGAGGATCTGCTCCTCGTGGCTGCGGGCCGCGTCGAGCATGTTCTTCGTGAGCGCCCCCTGCCGGGCCTTCAGGCGCGCACGGACGTCATCGAGGCTCTCGCCCTCGCCGACCTCGACGGCTGCTTCCTCGGGCGTCAGGGGCAGCGCACCGGCCGCGTTCGGGGCGGGCAGCAGGACGCGGTTCAGGATCGGGCGCACCACACCGAGCGCCACGACGGCGAGGGCTGCGAGCAGGAAGGCCTGCCGCGCGAGATCGGCCACCCAGGGTTGCGAGGTCCAGCCCGGCGCTTCCGGCAGGATCGTGTCGAGGAAGGGCTGCGCCGTGATCGTGACCACGTCGCCGCGCGTTTCGTCGAAGCCGATGGCCGAGCGGGTGAGGCGGTCGAGGTCGTCCTTCAGTGCCTCGGGCAGCAGGGGCGGCGGAGGCGTTTCCGCGTCGGCCGGAGCATCCTGCGGCTGGGCGCGGACCACGACGGCCGCGCTGACGCGGGCGATGCGTGCAGTGGCGGGCAGGGTGGTCTCGACCTTGCGGCTGATCTCGAAGTTGCGGGTCGAGTTCTCCGAGCGGCTGCGGAGGGCAGGGGCCGCGGCCCCCGCCTGCGTCGGCGGCGCGCCCGCGTCGAGAGCGGCTTCGGCCGGAGGCGAGTTCGAGACGGCCCCGGGGATGCCCTTCGCCTGCGGATCGGCATTCTCCTCGACCTGGCTCTGCTCGGACAGGACTGCGGTGCGCTCGGGATCGACCTGCTCCTCGCGGATCTCCTGCCGCGTGAAGTCCATGTCGATGGTCACCTGCACGGCGAGGTTGCCCGGCCCCGTGATCGGCGACAGCAGGCTTTCGATCCGGTTGCGGTAGAGCGTCTCCATCTGCACTCGGTGCTGGAGCTGGCGGTCGTTCAGCAGCACCGCGGGATCGTCGGATCCGCGCGAGAGCAGCCGGCCCATCTGGTCCACCACCGTCACGTCCTGCCGCGCCATGCCGGGCACCGAGGAGGAGACGAGGTTCACGATGGCCTCGACCTGCGCGCCGTCCATGGCGCGGCCGGGCGCGACCTGCAGGAAGACGCTCGCGCGCGGGGGCTGGCTGTCGCGCAGGAAGGCCGAACGCTCCGGCAGCGCGAGGTGCACCCGCGCCGCCGAAACCGATGAGATCTCGGTGATCGAGCGGGCGAGGTCCAGCTCCTGTGCCTGCCTCAGCCGCGCCGTCTCGACCGACTTCGAGGTGCCCATCGGCAGGTCGTTCAGCATGGCGTTGCCGTCGGGCAGGCCCTGCGGCAGCCCCTGCGCCGCGAGCAGCATCCGCGCGCGGTGGTAGTCCCCGCCCGGCACCGCGACCTCGCCGGTCCGCTCGTCGATCACCGCGGCGATCCCGCCGCCGGTGAGCGTGTCGATGACGCGGGACTTCTCGGCCTCGGGCAGGCCGGGGTAGAGGGTCACGCGCGACGGCTCGCGCATGAGGATCCAGCCGGCGAGCGCGAGAACCGTGACCGAAAGGATCACGATGGCGGGCATCGCGCGTCGCAGGCCCGGCTGGTCGCCGAAGTGCCGCAGTTGCGAAACCACGCCGCGCATCTGCGCGGCGAGCGGGTTCCCGGAGCCGCGCACCGCGGGAGGGGTGGGAGAGAGGGCCATCAGTCGCTTTCCCCGGAACTCAGACCGGCATGTTCATGATGTCGCGGTAGGCGCCGAGCGCCTTGTTCCGCACGTTGAGCGCAAGCTGGAACCCCAGCGACGAGACCTGCTGCGAGACCATCACCTCTGCCAGGTTGCCGCCTTCGCCGCGCTCGAAGGCCGAAGCCTTCTCGCTCGCCTCGTTCTGCGCCTTCGCCAGATCCTGGACCGCATTGCCGAGCCGCTCGCTGAAGGCAGGCGCCTGCGTGCGGTCGGTGGAGGAGACCGGCTCGGGCCGCTGGCTGGCCGAGACGGATTGGAGCCCCACCAGCGGCGAGGCGCCGGAGATGCCGGAGATGCTCATGACCTGCCTTCCGTCAGACGGCTGCCAGATGCAGCGAGCGCACCGGCAGTTGCGGCACGGCGTCGATCACGATGTCGGCTGCGGCGATGCGGCCGTCCTCGTGCAGCACCAGCGCCCGCTGGATGACGTTCTCGAGTTCGCGCACGTTGCCGGGCCAGTCATGGGCGAGCAGGACCTGCATCGCCTCGGGTGCGATCATGGGCAGGGCGACGTCCGCGGGGCAGTGACGGCGCAGCAGCGAGACCGCCAGCGCCGGGATGTCGTCCTCGCGCTCGCAGAGCGGCTTCGTCGTCAGCGGGAAGACGTTCAGCCGATACCACAGGTCCTCGCGGAAGCGGCGGGCACGGACCTCTTCGGGCATGTTGCGGTTCGAGGTGGCGACGATGCGCACGTCCACCGCCACTTCGGTCTGGCTGCCGAGCGGTGTGACCTTGCGCTCCTGCAGCACGCGAAGGAGCTTCGACTGCAGGCCCATCGGCATTTCCGACACTTCGTCGAGAAGAAGCGTGCCGCCTTCGGCCGCGCGGATGATGCCCTTGTTGGCGCCCGAGGCGCCGGTGAAGGCGCCCTTCTCGTGGCCGAAGAGCATGGCTTCCAGCATGTTCTCGGGAATGGCGGCGCAGTTGATCGCGATGAAGGGGGCGGCGGCACGACGGCTCGCCTCGTGCACCTTGCGCGCGAGCACCTCCTTGCCCGATCCCGTGGGGCCATTGATGAAGACGGTGACATCGGTGCGCGCCACGCGGGCCGCCAGATCGATCAGCGCACTGGTCGTCGCATCCGCCGCGACCATGGCCGACACCTGCGAAGCCAGCACGTCGGCCAGCGCCAGCAGGCCCGCGTCGCGATGCGCGGGCTGTCCCGTCGGGCGGGGCAGCGCCACGCGCAGCAGGCGGCCGCCCATCTCGGAGGAAACCGCGAGGCTGGCCGCTCCTTCCTCGACGATGACGATGGACCGCGCACCGGCCGCACGCGCCAGAGCGGTGACGCCGGGCGTTCCGCCAGAAGCCGCTTCATGGCGCGCCGAGCAGGCGAGAACGGCGGCTTGTCCTCCTTCGGGGCCCGACAGGCGGACGCGGCGGCGGGAGAGAAGACCTTCGACGGCGCTGGCTGCGGCGAAGTCGGTCCCGATGATCTGAATGGCGGCCATTTCTGCTCCTCGACGTTTCCTGCCTGTCACGCCCTGAGAGGCAGGGATCGTGCCACTTGCCGATCTGTCAGAGGAAATATTTCACCGGCGCGCTAAAACGCCTGCTCTGCAAGCCGATAGTGCATGGAATGCCGGGTGCAGTCCGAGGGCTGTCGAAAAATTGGCGCCACTTGCCGTCGGTGATCCGTCGGAACGGCGCAACTCGCGGTCCGAGCGAGTTTTTCCGACAGCACTTTCGGCTCTGGGGTGGACATGCAACCGGAAGAGGCACCGCCTTCCGTGCCTTGGTCCCATCCCTGGGCCCCGGCCTATCGCATCCCCCCCCATACGAAGGGATGTATCCGATCCATCCGTCCGCTCCCTCACATTCTTCGTGAATGCGCCGTTCCCCGTCCAACGGAACAAAGATTGCGGGGCCCCAAGCGTCATGTTGTCCAAGACCTATCACCTGAAGTTTCCCAGCCTCGATGCCGCACAGATCGCCGTGCCCTTCGTCATCGAAGCCCTCGGTAACGCCATTCCGACCTGCAACCTGAGCGGGTTGAACGTGCTGATCTCGAAGGAGGGCGACGTCTCGATAAACGTCTTCTTCCCGGCCATCGGGGAGCTGAAGAACTTCGAGAAGAAGCACGGCGGCTTCCTCGACACGATGAAGAAGACATTCCTGTTCAAGTCCACGGGCTTCGACGGTGTCTGCATCTTCAACTTCGACCGTAGCGAGGAAGCCGCCTGACGGCGGCCTTCCAGATCGACCTGATCCCATGCCAGCATCCGCTCCCCCTCTCGTCCCTGTCCGAAGGACCAGCCGCCCGGCCGCCGGAAGGGCGGCCTGTGCGATGCCGTGTCCGGACGGGTTCGCCGGCGGATCCGCCACGGCCCTGCGCCGCAAGCGGGGGCAGTCATGAGCGCCGCGATCGAAACCGGCGCCGACGGCGGGCTGATGCGCGTCTCGTCCGAGAAGATCGGACGCCTCATGGATCTCGTGGGAGAGCTGTCGCTGTCGGTGGCCGAGACGGTCCATTCGCCGGATCTGGCAGGCCTCGAACTCACGGCCTTCGATGCAGCCGTCCATCGCCTGACGATGATCGTCCGCGAGGTTCAGGACGCCGCGACCGAGCTTCGGCTGGTCCCCGTCGAGGAGGTGTTCAAGCGCCTGCGCCGCATGGTGCGCGAGCTGGAGCGCCAGACGGGCAAGAAGATCGAAATGGTGCTCGAGGGCGAGGAAACCGCCATCGACAAGCTGGTGGCCGACCAGCTTTATGATCCGCTGCTGCACGTCGTGCGGAACTCGGCCGATCATGGGCTCGAGCCTCCGGCCGAGCGGCTGGCCGCGGGAAAGACGGAAGTCGGACGCATCACGCTCTCGGCGGCGCAGGTGGGATCGGAGGTGCGGATCACCGTCGCCGACGACGGCCGCGGCCTGTCGCGCGAGAAGATCCTGAAGCGGGCGCGCGAGCGCGGCCTCTTCGGCCCGGACGAAGAACCCGAGCCTTCGGTGCTCTGGAAGGTGATCTTCCAGCCCGGTTTCTCGACCGCCGAGGCGGTGACGAACCTCTCCGGTCGGGGTGTCGGCATGGACGTGCTGAACACCACGATGACCGCGCTGCGCGGCCGCATCGGCGTCGAGAGCGCGGCCGGCGAAGGGAGTCAGGTCTCGCTGCACATCCCCGTATCGCTCGCCTTTCTCGACTGCATCATCCTGCGCCTCGGCGCACGGCTCTATGCGCTGCCGATCGACGTCGTGTCCGAGATCGTCCAGCCGGCGCCGCAGGACGTCATGGGCGTGGGCGCCGCCGGCGGCTCCGAGATGCTGCGGCTTCGCGGGCGCTGGATTCCGGTCTGCCGGCTCGAGCGCTTCTACGACGAGTTGGACGCCGAGCTGCGTCCCCTTTCCTCGCAGGTGCTGGCCGTGGTCGGCACCGCTGGCGGCCTCATCGCCGTGCCGGTGGACGAGGTGCTCGACCGTCAGCAGGTGGTGATGAAGCCCCTCACCGGCCGCCTAGCGCGCGTCCGGGCAAGCTGGGGCTGCGCGCTGCTCGGGACGGGCGAGGTGGCGCTCGTCCTCGACGGGAACCGCCTCGCGGCAGGGGGTGGGGCATGACCGTCCGAGAGGAAGCCGGCTACGAGGCGATCCGGGTCTGGCTCAGCCGGCGCTGCGGCATCGCCTATCCTGAACACAAGGGCGAACTCCTGCGCCAGCGGCTGACCCGCGTCAGGCGCGCCTACGACTTCGGCAGCCTTGCCGACATCGCCATCCGCCTGAACGCGCAGGGCTCGCACGAGCTGGAACTCGCGGTCATGCATGCGGCCTCGACGAACCACACCTACTTCTGCCGCGAGCCCGACGTGCTGGACGCTTTTCGGGCGATGGTGCTGCCGGTGCTCTCGCGCCGCGACGAGATCCGGATCTGGAGCGCCGCCTGCTCGAGCGGCGACGAGGTCTACACGATCGCCATGATGATCGCCGAGACGCTGGGGCCGGAAGGTCTCGCCAGGACACAGATCCTCGGCACCGACATCAGCGCGCCCATGGTCGAGCAGGCCGAGCAGGGGATCTACCGTCGCCGCCATCTCGAACAGGTGCCAGATGCGGTCCTGCGCCGCTGGTTCGTTCCCCTCGGAGGCGACAGCTACCGCGTGGCGCCCGAGATCGCGGCCGCCTGCACCTTCCGCAGGATGAACCTCAAGACGCGGCCCTTTCCGTTCCGCAAGCCGTTCCAGGCCATCTTCTGCCGCAACGTGCTCTACTATTTCGACCGCGCCGACCAGGCAGAGACGCTCCGCGCGCTCCACGATGCGACCGAGCCGGGCGGCTGGCTCGTGACAAGCGTCACCGAAAACCTGCGCGACCACGACACCGGCTGGCGCTCCATCGGCGGCGGGCTCCATCAGAAGGAATCCGGCTGATGGGCCGGCCTCGTTTGAACCCCGTGCTTGAGCCGTGCCAGGAGGGTCGCACCCGCGTCCTGATCGTGGACGATTCCGCGATGGTGCGGCAGGCGCTTGCGCTCGGGCTCGGGTCGGATCCGCGGCTCGAGGTGGTGGGGACGGCCTCGAATGCCGCCGCCGCCCGCGAGCGGATGGACGAACTGAAGCCCGACGTGGTGACGCTCGACCTCGAGATGCCGCAGATGGATGGCCTCACCTTCCTCAGGAGCTACATGGCCACCGCGCCTGTGCCGACGGTCGTGATCTCCTCGCTCACGCGAGCGAGCGGCGAGATCGTGATGCGCGCGCTGGAGGCAGGGGCCGTCGACATCGTCTCGAAGCCGTCGCTCGGCGCGGGGCAGGGACTGCCCGCGATCATGCGCGACATCTGTGCGCGCGTCTGGACCGCGGGCCGTGCGCGCCCGGCCGTGCCGTCTGACACGGTGCCACAGCCGATCCAGCCCGGCGTGCGCGACGGCTGGATCCATGCCCTTGGCGCATCGACGGGCGGCGTCCAGGCGCTGAGCCGCATCCTGCCCTTCTTCCCGGCCGGCTCGCCGGGCATCGTCGTGGTCCAGCACATGCCGCTGGGTTTCACCGCGCCTTTTGCCCGCCGCCTCGACGCCATCTGCCGGATGCGCGTCCGAGAGGCGATCGACGGCGATCTCGTGCTTCCCGGCCTCGCGCTGATCGCGCCGGGCGGGCTGCGTCACATGGAAATCGAGCGTTGCGCCGAGGGCCTGCGCGTCCGTCTCGTTGCGGGCGAGCCTGTCTGCTACTCGCGCCCCTCGGTCGACATGCTGTTCACCTCGATTGCGCGCGTGGTCGGCGCCCAGGCATCCGCCGCCCTCCTGACGGGCATGGGCCGCGACGGAGCGGCGGGTCTTCTCGCCATAAGGCGGGCGGGAGGACGTACTTTCGCTCAGGATGAGGCGTCCTCGGTCGTCTACGGCATGCCGCTTGCAGCGCGCGACCTCAAGGCCGCCGACGAGATCCTGACGCTCGACGATATCCCCGCCCGAATGATGCTGGCCTCGGCGGCGGACGCCTGGGGACAAACCCAAGCGACCGGCCAGAACTGGCGAATGACTGAACGAGAGGAGACGGCGACATGGCCCAAGATCTGACCGGCACCGCCAGTATCGAGGGCAAGTCGCTCTCGGACACGGACAACGTGGACAACATGTATCTCACCTTCGCCCTGGGCGGCGAGGAATACGGCGTCGGCATCGGCGGCGTGACCGAGATCGTCGGCATGCAGCGGATCATGGGCGTGCCGGACGTGCCCGCCTGGATCAAGGGCGTCATCAACCTGCGCGGCAAGGTGATCCCGCTGCTCGACGTGCGGCTGCGCTTCGGCATGCCCGAGCGCGCCTATGACGAGCGGACCGTGATCATCGTGCTCGACGTGGCCGAGGCGCCGGTGGGGCTGATCGTCGACGGGGTGAGCGAGGTGCTCGACATCCTGCCCGCGCAGATCGACCGGCCTGGACAGTTCGGCCGCGGAGGGCGGAGCCCGGTGATGGGCCTCGCGCGGGTGGGCGAACGGGTGACGATCCTCCTTGACGCCGAAGTGCTGGTGGCCGACGGCGATCTCGCGCTTCCAGCGGATCTGGTGGCCTGACCCATGCGGGTGATGATCTGCAACCAGAAGGGCGGCGTCGGCAAGACGACCACGGCCGCGAACCTCGGGGCCGCGCTGGCGCGTGCAGGCGCGGGGCGGGTCCTGCTTGTGGATCTCGATCCGCAGATGCACCTGACGGCGGGCCTTGGCCTGTCCACCGAGGACGCGGACTGGACGGTCACCGACTGGCTGGCCGGTCGGCCGGGCGAGCCGCTTGCGGTTCCGGGCGAGCCGGGCTTGTGGATCGTGCCCGGCGCCTTCGAGCCCGCGCTGCTGCCTGCGCAGGACGCCTCAATGCCGCTCGCCTCCGGGACGGCCGACGATGCGGGGAGTGCGGGCAAGGACGAGTCCACAAGTCCGGCCCCCGAGGGGCATGACGCGCAGGCCTCCCGCTTCGACTGGGTGCTGATCGACGCGCCGCCGAGCTGGTCCGAGGCCATCGCCGCGCTTATGCGCCGGGCCGATCTCGTGATCTGCCCGCTCGAGCCCGACTTCCTCGGGCTGCAGGGCCTCAACCGGCTTCTGCGCACCATGCAGGGCGCGGGCCTCGACTGGAGCCGCCTGCGCCTGCTTGCCACGCGCGCCTCGGACCGGCTGGCCGTCCACCGAGAGGTGCGCGCACGCCTCGCCGAGCGGTTCGGCGAGAGTTTCCTGCCGGTCGCCATCCGCTCCTCGGTCAAGCTTGCCGAGGCGCCGGGGCGCGGCCTGACCATCTTCACCCATGCGCCCGCCAGCACAGGTGCGGCCGACCATGCGGAGCTCGCCCGTCTGCTGATGCAGACCGGGCGCCGCGCCAGACGAAAGGGAACCAGGACATGACACGCCGCCCCAAGACGACCGCCCCGGCGCCGGCCGCGGCGCCCCGCCTGACCAATGACCCGCTCGACTGGCTCGCGCCCGCGGGCCCGGCCCTCGGAGAGACCCCTCCGGGGTCCGAGGTGCCCGCAGTCGAGCAACCCAAGCCTGCGGTCGCACGGAAGAAGCCCGGTCCCGCCGCGAAGGCAGCGCCCGCGAAGGCGCGCGCCAAGCCTGCGGCGCCGGCGAATGCCCGCGATCCGAAAGACACTCCGCCCCGCTCCGACCAGCCGACCGTGGCCCCTACGAGGACCAAGACGATGCCCGACCGTGAAGACCCGAAAGTCACCCCCCGCCAGATCCTCGACCGCACGGAGGTCGAGCGGCTACTGGCGGACATGAAGGCGATGGCCACAGCCCATGTCCAGGGCGAGATCGAGCATTACATGGATCCCGCCGCCTATTCCGACGACCTGGGCGCCGTCGCCCGGCTCGTGAACGAGATGGTTCAGAGCCACATCGGCACCATCGGCGAGGCGCTCACCTGCTTCCGGCAGATGGGCGAGGGCAACCTTGACGCGCCGGTCTCGCGCTTCCCGGGCGGAAAGTCGGCCGCGAACGACGCGATCGAGGCCGTCCGCGCCAATCTCAAGCACGCCGCCGCGGCCGCCGAGGCCTCCGATCAGCAGATCAACCGGCTGCTGGCCGAAGTGAAGACGATGTCGGCCTCGCACGTCGCCGGTGACGTGGACAAGCGCATGAACGCGGCCGCCTATCCGGGCGAGCTTTGCCATGTGGCGGAGGCGCTCAACGAGATGGTGGACAGCCAGGTCCAGTCGATGGAGGAGGCCGTTGCCTGCTTCGAGGCGATCGGCGAGGGCAACTTCGACGCGCCGATCCGGCAGTGGCCGGGCAAGAAGGCAATGGTCAACCGCGTGATCGACCGGTTCCGGGCCAACATGAAGGCGGTCACCGCCGAGGTCGCCATGCTCTCGGACAGCATCGTCGAGGGACGTCTCGACAGCGAGGTCGACCTCAGCAAGTTCTCGGGCGACTTCGTCGAGATCGTGCGCTCCTTCGAGCGGACCTATGCCAGCCTGAACGGCGTCTTCCGGTCGCTCTCGGTCCAGCTCGAGCAGACGGCGCAGACGGTGTCGCAGGTGAGCCAGGCCTCGCAGTCGCTGGCGACCAACTCGGCCGTGCAGTCGTCGTCGGTGGACGAGGTTTCCGCCTCGGCCGAGGAGACCGACAGCCAGGTCAAGGCCAACGCCGCCGCCGCACGCTCGGCAAGCCTGCTGGTCGAGGGCGCGGCCACGGTGGCCGCCGACGGCCGCGAGAAGGTCACCGAGATGGTGCAGGCGATGGAGGGCATCCGCGTTTCGTCCCAGGGTATCGCGAAGATCATCAAGGTGATTGACGAGATCGCCTTCCAGACCAACCTGCTCGCCCTGAACGCGGCTGTCGAGGCAGCGCGCGCCGGGCAGCACGGACGGGGCTTCGCGGTCGTGGCTCATGAGGTGAGGAACCTTGCCGGCCGTTCGGCGAAGGCCGCGCGCGAGACCTCGGAGCTGATCGAGGATGCCGGCACACGGGTTCAGGCCGGTGTCCGGATCGCGACGGAGACCTCGCGCTCCTTCGTCTCGATCGTGGACGACATCGAGAAGGTGAAGGTGCTCGTGCAGGACATCTCGCGCGCCTCGGACGAGCAGACGCGCAACGTGGCCCAGATCTCGAGCGCCATCGGCGAGGTCGCCAAGTCGGCGCTCTCGACCAGCCAGCAGGCGGACGAACTCGCTTCTTCGGCGACGCAGATGCAGGCCGCGACCGAGGCGATGCGGACCGAGATCGGGCGCTTCAAGCTGCGTCAGCTGCGCGAGCTGACGGCGCAGCTTCCCGCCCTCGACGCTTTGCCGCCCGAGATGCTCGCCCAGTTGCAGCAGATGGTGGCCGCCCAGATGGGCCTGCCCTCGGCGCGTCCGATCACGGCACCCTCCGCTGCGGCCGGCCGTCCCAACGGCGCCCACTGCAGCGACCGCGACGAGCGCGGCTTCGCCGACTTCTGAGACCTGCGCCGGACCCCCCCGGTCCGGTGCCGCCCCCACTTCGCGCCGCACCCTCCCGTCCGGCGCCGCCAACCACGGAGAAAGCCATGCCCTTCAACGTCATGATCGTGGATGATGCCGCCATGATGCGGCTCTACATCGCGAGCTTCATCAAGACCCTGCCCGACTTCAAGGTGGTGGCGCAGGCTGCCAACGGGCAGGAGGCGCTCGACAAGCTCGCAGCGCAGCCCAACGTCGACCTGATCCTGCTCGACATCGAGATGCCGGTGATGGACGGGATGGAATTCCTGCGCCACGCCAAGCTCAAGACCCGCGCCAAGATCTGCATGCTGTCCTCGGTCGCCGTCTCGGGCTCGCCGCACGCCGCCCGCGCCCGCGAGCTCGGTGCCGACGGCGTCGTGGCCAAGCCCTCGGGCACGGTCTCGCACGACCTCGAGGAGAAGACGGGCGACGAACTCGCGCGCACCATGCGGACGCTGATGGCCGCCTGAGGCGGTCCGCAAGAAGGGAGGCAGGCCATGTCGGACGATTTCGACGAGATGGACGAGATCTGGGCGCTCTATGCCGATGACGGGGCGCAGGCGCTCGACGCGATGGAAGCTTCCCTTCTGGCGCTGAAGGCGGGGGCGGATCCGGCCGAGCATGTCGGCCCCCTGTTCCGCGCGGTCCACACGTTCAAGGGCAACTCGCGGGTGCTCGGGCTGTCGGTCGTGGAGAGCCGCGCCCACCTCTCCGAGGACCTGATCGGCCTCGTGCGCGACGACGGCGTGCCGATGGACGCCGAGATCGTCGACATCCTGCTCTTCGCATCGGACGTGCTCCGGGCGATGCTCGAGGAGACCGCGGCCAGCCGCGCCGATGTCGAGGGCGCGGCCTCCGAGGACCTGATGGTGCAGCTCCGGGACAAGATCGCCCGGTGCAAGGGGGACGAGGCGGAGACAGGCGCGGCTGCTGCCGGTGGCGGTGAGGCCGCGGAGAGCTCTGCCGCATCGGTGGAAGCCGATGCGTCCGGGCTGGCTTCGGCAGCCATGCCCGATCCGGAACCGGATGTGGATGCGGGTCCGGTTACCGACGAGGCACCCCTCGAAGCCTCGAAACCCGTTGCCGTCCCGTCGTCCGCCGACATCCTCGCCCTCCTCGAGGACGGAGCCGAGGAGGACGACGCCCCCTGTCAGCCCGAAGAGGCCACGCCCGCCGCCTCCGTTCCGGCCAGCCCCGCTCCGGCCAGCCCCGCACCGGCCAGTCCTGCACCGGCCAATCCTGCGCAGCCGGCACCGGCCGCGGCGACGCCCGAGCCCGCCCGCGCCATCACGCGGCTTGCCGACGACCCGACCTACCGCGCAATCTTCCGCGACATGGCACAATCGGCGCTGCTGCGCTTCCGCGGCCAGATCGAGCAGTTTGGCGCCGATCCTGCCGCGGCGGCCAAGGCCGCGCGGTCCGAGGCGGACGGGCTGAAACACGCGGCGCGGCAGATGGGCCTCGACGACTGGGAGGCGGCGCTGGCAGACTTCCTCTCGGGGACTGCCGACCTCGAACGGCTCTCGGCGCTGATCCTGCTGCTCGACGAGCTGATGGAAGAGCCACCCGCGACAACGCCGCAGCCGACGGGCGATCAGCCGTTCTTCCAGGCCATCGCCGCGCCGCTGGCGCAGCTCGCCCATCTGGGTGTCCGCCTGTCGACGGGTGAGACGCCTGCAACCGCCGAATTCGGGGCGGCGATCGACAGTCTGCGCGCGGCAGCCTCGTCCGACGGCTACATCCGGGTCGTCGAGGCCCTCGATGCCCTCGCCGCAGCCTCGGGTCCCGCTGTGTTCCGCGACGGCGAACTCCGGCTCTACGAGGAACTTTCGGCCGTCGAGGCCGTCATGCCGGATGCTGCCGAAGCGGCAGGGATCAGCCCGCGGCGGATCCTGCGAGGCTGGTGCGCAAGCCATGCGGTCGAGACGCTCGCGGCGCTCGACGGCGTGCTGAACAGCCTGCGCAGCGCCCCGACCGACGACACCTTCCGGCGCTTCGACCGGCTCATGCGGCTCGTCCACCATGCCTGCGAGCACCACGCCATCGACACGGCCGCACAGCTCGCCATGTCGCTCGTGGACCTCTTCAGCCGCGTGCATGCCACCGGTTCCGCCCCCGACGGAATGCTCGTCCACATCGCGCGCGGCTTCATCGAGACGATCGAACTGGCCTTCGACGCGATCGAGCAGGGCGAGACTCCGGCGATGGAGATCCTCGACCGGCTGTTCGAGGAAGCGGCCAACGTCTGCTTCGTCTCGGACGGGCTGATGACGGCCGGCACGATCGAGCGCCGGCTGGGACTGCCGCCCGACTTCCACCGCGTCCTCTCGCCCGAAAGCGTGCGCGCGGCCGCCGAGGAGATGGAAAAGGGACGCCGCTTCTACATCATCCGGACCGACATCAACACCGACGAGCGCACGGCCGAGGCCTTCCTTGAATGGCTGAGCTGCGATCAGGCGCGCTCGATCACCAACGTCACGGTCTTCCGCGGCACCGATACGCTCTTCGACTTCCTGATCTCGTCGCCGCTCGACGAGCCGGACCTGATCGAGGCGCTTGTCCGGATGGATCCGTCGGGCCGCAGGCTCGCGCTGACGCAGGCGTTGCGGCCGAAGGCGCCGGAGTCGGCGGTCACCGAGGTTTCCGGCGATGCTCCGCTCGCCCAGGGCGCGACCATCACGCCCGAGATGCTCGAGACCATCGGCGAGATCTCGGCAAGCCACGCGATGGTGCATCACCTGCTCGCCGAACTGGCCGAGAAGGATCTCGCCGAGGACATGGAAGCGCTGATGCGGCAGGCCGGCGGCGACTGGCTCGCGGCCCGTCCGGCGGTGCGCGCCCTGCTCGACAGCCACGCCTCCCGCCTGCAGGAGATCGCGCAGGCCGGCACGGCGCTCACGTCGCAACTCGCGGCACTGCAGGAAGAGACGGTGTCGCTGCGTGCGCGACCGGCCAGCACTGTGCTCCGTCCGCTCCAGACCTTCGTGCAGACGCTCGCCCGCCGCCACCGGCACGAGGCGCAGCTCACCACCGATGGCGACGAGCTTGCGCTGGATCTGGCGCTTCTCGAACGTCTTCGCGGCCTCCTTCGCGTTCTGGCGGGCATCCGCTTCGAGAAGGCCGAGAACGCTCCCGTCTCGATGCATGTCAGCCTGCGCCGCGACGAGGAGCGGGTGACGGTGATCCTGACCGACGATGGCGCGCCGCAGCCCGAGACGCCCGCCCTGGCCGAACTTGCCGCGGGGATCAAACGGGCAGGGGGTAGCTTCCGCTCCGTCCCGCTGCCGGGCGGGGGCATGCGCTTCCACATCGCTCTCCCGCTTTCGATGGTGGTGCTCGAGGGGATGGTGGTGGGCGTCGATGGCGTACGCTACGTCCTGCCCGTGGACTCGATCCGCACGATCCTGCAGGTCGAGGCCGCGGCCGCCATGACGATTTCGGCGGCGGGCGGTCAGCGCGTGCTCCGGATCAGCGAGAACGAGATCGTGGCCGTCCATTCCCTGCGCGGTCACCCTGCCGAGGGCCGTCGTGACCGACCCTGGCCGGCCGCGCGGCGCGTCTTCGTGATTCTCGGCACGGGCACCCGCTCGGTCGCGGTTCCGGTGGACGAGCTTGTCGGCCAGCAGCTCGTGCTGCTGCGCCCGCTTCGCGGCGTCCTCGCGCGGCTCACGCACCTCACCGGCCTCGCCCTGCTGGCCGGCGGTGACGTCGGAATGGTGCTTTCGGCCAACCGGATCTGCGAGCCGCAACCGGCCGAAGCCGTCTGACCCACACCAACGGATG
The DNA here is from genome assembly GCF_052244495.1 of Rhodobacter sp. NSM. Classification (NCBI taxonomy): domain Bacteria; kingdom Pseudomonadati; phylum Pseudomonadota; class Alphaproteobacteria; order Rhodobacterales; genus Rhodobacter; species Rhodobacter sp. NSM. Next base: position 138,112 of record NZ_JBQPXH010000003.1, on the reverse strand, counting down.
TAACCCCTCGTCCCCAAAGAAAGGTCTGCGGGGGCATCCGTATCGACCGGCCTCCCGAACTTGATCGGTGGGGGCCGGTCAGGCAAATTTCCTTCATCCCCAGCTAGAAAGGGCTTGATCATGTTCTGCGCCAGCGAGACCAAAGGCACCGCTCTTCCGCTCGCCGCCTCGGGTATCCGGGCGCTTGAAGAAGCCGTGGTCGTGCTCCGTTCCGCCATGCCGACGCTCGAGCAGGCCCAGCTGCTCACCGGGCTGCGCGTGGGGCTGATGGGGGATACGGCCGGCTCGGCCCTCGGCGGCATCCTCCGCTCGATGGGAGCCGCGATCGAGGCCGTGGCGCTCGACGGCCGCCGGATGCCGGCAAGCCGGCGACCGGATGCGGTGGTCGTCTCCTGGCCGGCCGTGGGCGGGACCGAAGCCGCCGAATGGCAGCAGGTCGCGCGCATGAAACTCGACAACCCGCGCCTCATCGTGATCCTGCTCGACTGGAGCCGGGGCGCGATCACGGCGCCCGAGCACGACCTGCGCATCGACCGGGGCGCTTCGTCCGCGGATTGCCGCAGCATCTTCGCCGAGCTCCGCCGTCTGCGCCGCGAGCAGCACATCGCCGCAGCGGCCCGGTCCGGCGTCGAGACGCCCGTCCGCGCCCTGTTCCGCCGTCCGGCGAAGCCGGCCGCGGCGTCCTGCACCGTGGTCGCGCCGCTCTTCGACCGGGCCGCGTGAGACGGCGCGGCGGGCACCGATTTTACCCGCCGCCCGCGAAACTTTCCCCCGCACTTCTCCTAAAAAGCGTTCCCTGCCAGCCGTTTATCTCTGTGAACCAGCCGCTACCCGGAAGGAGACAGAGGATGACTTTCGCCGATGCGCGGGCCCGTTACCGGCGTGCCGAGACCGTGGACTTCCAGGCCGTCGAGGATCCGCACCAGATCATCCTGGTCACCCTGCGCGAGCTGGAACGCTCGCTGCGCGCGCTGGCCGCGGCGGCCGAGGTCGGCGGCTCCTATCCCGACCAGCACCTGAACCGCGCCTTCACCGCGATCTACATCCTCCAGAGCAGCCTCGACTTCGAGAAGGGCGGCGAGGTCGCCGACAACCTCTTCCAGGTCTACGAGTTCTGCCGGATCCAGGTGGCGGGTGCCTTCAGCCGCGAGGCCGCGCCGCAGCTTTCGGTGGCTGCGGATCACATTGCGTCGATCCTCGGTGCCTGGGAACAGATCGCGCCCGCCGGGGGACGGTCGTGATGACGGCTGCGCCCGCCCAGGCGACCGGCCTGCCCGAGGATGCGGGCGCGCTCTGCCTTGGGCTGGTGGCGGCTGCGGGCGCGCTGCGCGACGCGATGGACCGCGACGACGCGGCGGCGCTCATTGCCCGTGATGCGGAACTCAGGGCGATTGCGGCACGGCTGGGTGAACCCGGACGGCCGGGTATTGCGCGCGGACAGGTGCTCGCGGCCCTTGTCGAGGCGCTGGATGCGGTGCGCGACGCGCAGAGCTGGCTGCTGAAGCAGCGCGCACGGCAGGAGGCCGGAGCGCGGCAGACCGAACGTTTGCGGCTGGCCTACAGCGACGGTCGCCGGCGCTACTGACGCGCGAGGGCGGGAAAGCGGAACGCACAGGACGATACGGCGCCGGGAGTCCTGGCGCCGATTTCGTTCGGGCAGCCTGTTGCTAGCAATGCCGATGCCTCACGGCAGCCGGTCCTACTTGTGGCGCGTCAGGGGTGCCCGGCCGCGCCTGCAGCGTGGGACGCTGGCGGGCGGCGGAGGAAGGGCGCGACAAGGGCGCCGAGCGGCCGGCTCATACGGCGCGCTTCCGCGCCGTGGCGGTCGAAGAAGACCGTCTCGATCATCAGCCCCTCGAGGCCGAGGTCGGCTGCAGGGCGGGCGTCTTCGGCTGCGCGGGCGGCGGGTTGGGTCTGCATCGCGGTCTCCCTCGGTTGGCGGCAGGGGGAGCCTGCAAGCTTCGTGCCGTTCAGTTCACCGCGAAGAAGGTCACCATCACCTCGAAGACAGGATCGGGCAGATCCGCGGTCGCGTAGCGCTCGTTGACGACCGTCCGCAGATGCTCCGGCAGCGCCCGGCGGAAGGCCTCCAGCGTCGGCTGGCTTTCGTCGCAGACGAGGACCGCCTGCGCGAGTTCGACCATGAGAAGCGGTACGTCCTTGCGGAGCATGTCCGCCATGGAGAGGAGGTCCATGCGCTGTCCTTCGACGGCGAAGGCGAGTTCCAGGGTCAGCTGGCGGTTATTGCCACGGATCGTGGCGTTGATGGGCTCGGGCAGGGGCAGGTAGGTGAGGGAGCCCACGGGTTGCCGAGGACCCTCCGTGGCGCTGTCCTCCGCCTCGCTGATGCTCTGTGTCCCCGGACGGTCGAGTGTCATGCCGAGGCCGAGCGCGAACAGGGCCAGCGAGCCTGCGGCCCCGAGGGCGAAGGCTGCGGCGGTCGAGGGGGGGCGGGATGCGGCGGTACGGGACATGGCCTCTCCGAAGCTCGCGCGCATCCTAGCGCGGGGCGGGGTCTTCCACATCCCGCCCGAAGGAGGGGGACCCCCTGCGGAAGTTGGGGTCTGGCGACTAAGAAAACGCGCAGGCGCGCCGTTGCAGGATACGACAACGCCCGCCTTCCCGCGGCGGGCGCGCCGATCCGGAAGGGGAGAAGGATGAGACTGAACCTGCCGCAGGTTCTTGCTCCGCTGGCCAGGCGGATCCCCGGCGCTCCGCGGCCGGAGCGCGAGGGCGACGATGCCGAGGCATTCGATCTTGTCCGCACCGAGACGCGGCTGAAGAACCGTGCGCAGGTCGAACGCTACCTCCCCGACATCCTCGGCCGTGCGCTGGCGCGGATCTGGATCGACCCGATCTTCCGCGACCGCTTCGCCGACGACCCGGTCGCGACGCTGGCTGCCTATGGTGTGTTCCTTCCCGACACGATCAGCATTGCCTTCGAGACCGAGGGCACCGCGCGTCCGCGCCTTGTCGTCTACGAGCAGACGGGGCCGCTGCGCCCCAAGCAGCGCATGCTCTACCTGCAACTTGTCATGATGGCAGGAAAATGAGGCGGGCGGCGCTGCTCTTCACTCTGGTTGCCGCGGGCACCGGCGCTCTGGCCGATCCCTTCGACGCCGCAGTGGCTGCGTTCCGGCAGGGTGACCCGGGACGCGCGGCGGTGCTCTTCAAGGAACTGGCCGAGGCGGGAGAGGCCGAGGCGCAGTTCAACCTCGCGCTCATCTATGCCGAGGGCGCCGGCCTGCCGCAGAACCCGCGCGAGGCTCTCTACTGGGCCTGGCGGGCGAAGCTCGAGGGGCTGTCGCGGGCCGAGGAGCTTTCGGCCCGGCTCCAGTCGCTCCTGCCGCCGGATGTGCTGGACGGGCTCGCCTCGCGACTCGAGGCGGACCTCGGCCAGCGTGTGGCCGATGGCGAGGCCAGGGCCATGTTCGGCCTTGCACGGGTGATACTCCAGCTGCGTCCGGAACCGGATCCGAAGCGGGCCTACGAATGGCTCGCGATCGCCGCAGCCCTCGGGCTGCCCGAGGCCCTCGCCGCGCGTGATGCCGCGCTGGCGCAGGTGCCGGAGAAGGATCGCTTCGGTGTGCAGGATGGTGCGCTGGCCGCCTTCGCCGACTGGTGCCGATCAGCCAGCCGGCCGGCCGTGGCCTGTGCGGCGGCGGGCTGAGAAGGCGAGGTGCCTCTTTCGCCCGGGCTTGGGCACGGCGCCGCGCGCCAGCGGAGTGAAGGTATGGGAGGGAGAAGGGCGATCCTCGCGCTAACCGCCCGAGCGGCACGACCTGCCGAGGATCAGGAATGCCGGTGCGGCGGGACCAGGCCCCCCGGACCGGCAGCGGGCGTCAGTGCCGCCGAAGCCGCGCGATGGCCTTGGCTTCCTCGAGATCCAGCCCGACTTCCGCGGCGATGGCCGAAGGTTCCTCGCCCCGCCGGGCGAGCGAGATCGCCTGCTCGATCATCCGTTCGCCGGTGAGCCAGTCGATGTCCGACTGCAGGCTGTCGGTGGTCGCGCTGATGCGGTCGAGCACCGTGGCGTGGCGCCAGTCCATGTCGTGCAGCCTGTCCGAGATCCGCTGCTCGAGCGCGGCAAGCTGATCTTCCAGCGGAGGCGGTGCTGCCACGGCCGGAGCCGCGGCACGCCGCCGGCGCAGCATCAGGAGGGCGACCGTGGCTGCTGCCATGGCCGGCAGCGCGAGGGACAGGACGAGAAGGGGGCTCATGCGAGACGATGCTCCGGTTTTCGAGGTCTCAGAGCTTCAGATCGAGGTAGTCGGCGAAAAGCGCATCTGTGATGCGCTCGAGGTCGATGGGATACTTCCCGTCGGCGATTGCGTCCTTGATCTTCTGCACCATTTCCAGGTCCACGGGCGGCCCCGCACGCAGCTCCTCCGGCGTTGCCAGAGAAGCGGCGCTGAGGTCGACCGTTTCACCTGTTGCCTTCGCGGAGCCCGCAACGGTCCCCGCAAATGTTCGATCCACCCTGGTCTGGGTGTCCTTGAGGCGTTCGAGACGGCTCGGGCCGGATGTGGGGACGACGGATTCGACCATGTGACCCTCCTTCATGCCTCTCGTAACGACTGCATTTCAGCGCATGTTAGGCCGGACTTCGGCCATATTTCGCGCGGTGACGGTGGCGCGCAGGATCGCGCCGCTGGACAGGTTGCGTACCTCCACGAGATCGCCGAGCCCGGCATCGGCCAGCGCCTCGCCGGGGGCCAGCACTTCGATATTGCCGACCGCCACCCGAACGGCGACGGGACCGCCGCGCGTGACGAGCCAATCGGGCTCGAGATGGCGCGGCAGGACGGGCTGGCCGGGGCCGAGCGCCACCTTCAGGCGGCGGCCGATGACTGCGCTGCGCCACTCCCGGTCCGCGAGGCTTGGCTCGTCCGGCGCCACGATGTCGGAGGCGGCGAGCACGGTGCCGCGGGCAAGCGGGCGGGCGAGGGTGACGTCCGTCTCCTGCCCGGCGTCCCGTCCCGCCGTGCGGGAGGCCTGGACCGCGGGCGCCGTCGTCCGGAGGGCCCGCTTCCAGGCGGGCGCATCGCAGCGGAGTTCGGCCACGGACCAGCTTCCGTTCAGCGCCGCGACATGCGGCCTGTGAGAGCAGGGCGGAAGGGACCGGATAGGCACCGGCGGTGTGCCGGGCACACCGGCCTCCCGCATCGCGGTGGCCACGATGGCCGCAGTTTCCTTACCGTTCAGGCCCTCGGGCAGGGCGGCGGCCGGCGTGGCCGTCAGCACGAGCGCGACGAGAAGCGGCACCCTCACCGGCCGGTCTCCACGAATTGCACGCGACGCCCGGCGAAATGGGGGGCGGCAAGTGTCGGGTCGAGCGGCCGGAGCCGGGCCGAGCCGTTGCGAAGCTCCACCACCTCGAGGATCTGGGTCGAGCCCGTATCCGCGGTGAAGGCGAGGCTGCCCTGCGTCAGCCCGTTCGCGCGCCCGACCGGCACTTCCAGAAGGCCCCCGCGCACGGGCGTGAGACGGGCCGAGACAGGTTCGCATCCGGCCCGGTCGAAGAGCGCATCGAGTGCCCGGTCCGCGCCTTCGAGAAGCGCGGCGGCCAGCGCCTCGCGCTGCGGCTGGGCGAGCACGGAGAGGTTCCCCAGCACGGAGGGACGCGGCAGGGGCACGCGGCGGATGTAATGCTGGAGCGCGGAGGTTCCGTCGCCCGACACGAGCCTCAGCTCGAGTTCGAGATCGAGCCGGGGCCCCGCGGTGCGGGTGAGGCGGATGACCGGCGCGAAGCCGTGGCCGTTCCCCGGAAGACGGACGGAGCCGCGCGTCAGCACCTCGTAGTCGAAGGCCTCGCCCGTCCGCGAGGCGCGCGGCAGCGGGCGGTCCGTCACGCCCGCGAGCGAGACGGCCGGGTGCCGGGCGAGCCGCTGGACGAGGCGCTTGGCGATCGTCGCCGCAAGTTCGCCCGACCAGGCCGGTGCGTGAGGGTCGACCTCGACGCGCGGAGCGTAGGCGGTGACGACGAGCGTCCGGACGGGGCAGAGCGCGCCGGGGCCTTCCCCCACCAGCGCCTCGATCCGCACCCGCCAGACCTGCCCGGAGAAATCCTCGGACAGGATGCGGTGCTCGATGATGCGCCCGACAGTGCGCACGATGGCCACGTCCGAGGTCACCACGCCGAGGCTCGTGGCCGTGTGGCCCGAGACATCGGCCCCGCCCGCGAGGGCGGCGGCCAGAAGCGCATCGGCCACCGCGCGACGGCGCGCGGCATCCCGATCGCCGGGGCCGGTGGCGGTGCCGTAACCCACGGCCTCGACGCGGATCGCGGTCCCCTCCGCCATGGCGGAGGCAGGCGCAAGGAGAAGCGCAAGGATCAGGAGGAACCGTCTCACCGCTGCCGTGCCGCCTTCACGATGTAGCCAACCGCATCCGCGTCGAGCGCGATCTCGACCTCGTAGCTGTCCTCGCCCTTGGGCGTCACGCGCAGGAGGCGGGCGCCGCGGATCGTGCCCGAGACGACGCCCGCGATCTGGTCGTTCACCGCCGCCGCATCCCGCACCGTGGTCCGCGCGTCGAGCCGCAGGCCATGCACCTGTTCGGCCAGGTCGCGCATCGCGTCGAGCCGGGCTGCGCGCATCGCCATCAGCCGGCGCTGGTTCAGCGTGTGCCCCGGCTGGCTCGCGACCTGCGAGAAGCCGATGCCGGTGACCAGCGGCCGGGCCGGCACGGCGGCGGGGGCGGCGGCACGGCGCGCCGCCTGGGCATCCAGCGCGTCGTTGGCATCCTTCATCTGCGCCAGCTGGGACGTGCGTGGCCCCGCGTCCTTCGGCAGTGCGTCCACGGCACGGGGACCGGGGGTGCAGGCGACGAGCAGCGGAAGGGCCAGGCCTGCAAGGCGGCCGGGACGCAGGCGGAGTGTCATTGGCAGCCTCCATGGCAGAACATCCGGCAAGCGGGGTGCAAGCCGCGTGCCAGCGGCGGACGGCGGATCGACGCCGGATGACTGAGCCGTACAAAGCGGACAGATCGGCGCTGGCTTTCCGAATATCGGTGGGTCCGGCTCCGGAGGTGACGGCGCAAGACAATCCTCGGGCCCGGGCGGGTGCGGCTGTCGCTTCGCCTCTGACCGGCATCGGCTCTCCGGACGAGCTCGGCCCGGCTCTCCCCGCCCATCGGAACATTCGGCCACGCCGGAGGGGCCGGCCCGTTGTTCTCCACGCGGAGGGGCAACCCGACAGCCGGGCGGTGACGATCGGCGCGGGCGCCGGCGCCTGGTCAGGTTCGGCAAGACATCCCTGCGCGCCGCTGGCACGGCCCTTGCAGCGGGAGGACCAGAAACGATCGAGCGAGTGATCTGCCATGTTCCACTTCAGCGCCCCCGAGCATCGCGCATGAGCGCCCTCTCGGCTTCGCAGGGTTGGGGCTCGCGGCTCGGCGGCATGACGCTGCCGATGGGGATCCTCGCCGTCGTCGCGATGATGGTGCTGCCGCTGCCGGTGGTGCTGCTCGACGTCTTCTTCGTGGGCAACATCCTCCTCTCTCTCCTGATCCTCATGGTGGCGCTGCACACGTTCCGTCCGCTCGATTTCTCGAGCTTTCCCAGCATCCTGCTGGTGGCCACGGTCCTGCGCCTCGCGCTCAACGTCGCCTCGACACGGATCGTGCTGAGCTACGGCCACACCGGGAACGACGCGGCGGGCAAGGTGATCGAGGCCTTCGGATCGTTTGTCATCGGCGGCAACTTCGTCGTCGGCGCCTTCGTCTTCGCCATCCTCGTCATCATCAACCTCGTTGTCATCACCAAGGGTGCGGGGCGGGTCTCCGAGGTGTCCGCCCGGTTCACGCTCGACGCGATGCCCGGCAAGCAGATGGCCATCGACGCGGACCTGAACGCGGGCCTCGTCACCCCGGACGAGGCGCGCGAGCGCCGCGCGGATGTGGCGGCCGAGGCGGATTTCTACGGCGCCATGGACGGGGCCTCGAAATTCGTCAAGGGCGATGCCATGGCGGGGATCCTGATCCTCATCATCAACATCGTGGGCGGCATCGTGATCGGCACGCTCCAGCACGGGCTGGGCGTGATGCAGGCGGCCGAGACCTACGTGCTGCTCTCGATCGGCGACGGTCTCGTGGCGCAGATCCCCTCGCTGTTGCTGTCGATCGCGACCGCCATCATCGTCACGCGCGTCTCCTCGACCACCGACATGAGCGTGCTGATCGGCAAGCAGATGGGCATCGGCCGCGCCTGGGTGCCGGTCGCGGCCGTCATGCTGATCCTCGGGCTGACGCCCGGCATGCCGAACCTTCTCTTCCTGCTGGGCGGCTGCGCGGCCGCGGCCATGGCCTGGGCGACGCTCGGCCGCGATGGCCAGACCGAAGGGGGCGCCGCGGCGCCGGGAGCGGCCGGCGGCCAGCCCGCGGCCGAGGGCGCCTCCGCGCCGGGTCCCGAGGCCATCACCGCCGAGGAAGTGACCGATTACGCCCCGGTCTCGCTGCAGATCGGCTACGGCCTCATCCCGCTTGCCGGCGACAACGGCGGCGCGCTCGTCGCGCGTATCACGGCGATCCGGCGCGACGTGTCGAAGGCGCTCGGCTTCGTCGTGCCCGGGGTCCGGATCCGCGACGACCTGGCCCTCGCGCCGAACCAGTACCGGATCCGGGTGGGACAGGCGATCCTCGCCGAGGACACGGTCTACCCCGACCGCAAGCTGGCGCTTCCGGGCGGAGCGTCGCGGCGCAAGCTGAACGGGATCTCGGTCAAGGATCCGAGCTTCGGCCTCGACGCGACCTGGATCCTGCCGCATCAGGTGGCCGAGGCCGAGGCCGACGATCATGTCGTGGTCGAGCCGGAATCCGTCATCGCCACCCATCTCAGCCAGATCCTCGTCAAGCATGCGGCGCAGCTGATCGGGCAGGACGACGTGCAGGGGCTGGTGGACAACCTCGCCCGCACGGCGCCTACCCTCGTTCAGTCGGTGGTGCCGAAGCTCGTTCCGCTTCACGTCCTGACGGCCGTGCTCAAGGCGCTTCTTGCCGACCGCATCCCGGTCTCGGACATGCGGCGCATCCTCGAGGGGCTGGCCGAGCTTTCGGGGCGCAACCTCGGGCCCGCCGACATGGCCGAGGCCCTGCGTCCGGCGCTCGTGCCGCTCCTCCTGCAGCAGATGGGCTCGGTCAGCCAGCCGCTGCCGCTGATCACGCTCGAGCCCGATCTCGAACAGCTCCTCCTGCGCTCGCGCCGGCAGGGAGACGAGATGCTGCTGGTGGACAATGGTCTTGCGCAGTCGCTCCTGACCGCGCTCTCCGAACGGCTCGAGACGGCCTCGGCGCAGGGCAGGCAGGCGGTGGTGATCGTGGCGCAGCCGCTGCGGCGGGCCTTCGCGGCCTTCGTGCGGCCGCACCTGCCGGATGCGGTGGTCATCGGCATGGGCGAGCTTCCCGAGGCGCGCCGGGTCGAGGTGCTGGGCACGGTGGGCGGCGCGCCCGCGCTGCCGCAAGGGGCGGGGAGGTAAGCGATGGGCATCCTGACCGTGCGTGCGCCCGACAGCCAGCAGGCGATGGACGAGGTGCTGCGGCGCCTCGGCCCCGAGGCCTACATCCTGTCAACCACCCATCGCGACGGCCTGATCGAGATCCGGGCCGCGCGAGACCTGCCGGCCGCCAGCCCGCGCCCTCTGCGCGAGGAGAGTCCGCCGGAGGAGGCGGCACCGGCCGATGCGCCGAACCGGCGCCTGACCCTTTCATCGCTGTCGGTCCTGGCCGCCGAGGGCAGTGCCCCGGCGCTGAGGGCCGAGCCGCGGGTGGTCACCTTCGGCGAGATGCTCGAGGCGCGCCAGCGTCAGGGAGACGGGCCGGCGCTCGTGGCCGACCGTGCGGCCCAGCCGCCCCGGACACCCGGCCGGGATCGGCCGGGACTTGGGGAACTGGCGGCGCGGCTGCTGACGCCTGTGCCCGCGGCGCTGCCGCCCCGCCTCGTCATTGCCGGCCCGGCGGGAGCGGGCAAGACCATGCTCGCCCTGCGCTTCGCCGCCCTGATGATGGAAGAGCGCCCCGAGACCCTGCCGGTGATCCTCGCGCCGCGGCTTGGCAGCGAAGGCGTGGATGCGCGGCTGCGCCACTGGACGCGCCTTCTGGCGATTCCGATGGAGCGGCCGCCGCTCGCCGATCTGGACCGGGCGCTTCTGCCCGAGGCCGATCCCGCCCGGCCGGAGATCGTGGAGCTTTCCTGCCGTCCCGATGCCTCGCCCGAGCGTCTCGAGGCGCTGATGGAGGCCGGGGCGCAGGTGGTGCTGGCGCTGCCCTCGGGCCTTGCGCCGCGTGCCGCGCGACGCTGGGCGCAGGCCCCGGCCGGCAGCCTGCTCTGCCTGACCCGGACGGACCTCTGGACGCCCGAGGAGGCGGAACTGGCGGCGCTGGCGGACAGCGGCCTGCGGCTCGGCTGGGAGAGCGGCGGAGGCGGTGTGGTGGATGCGCTGCGGCGCGTGGATCGCGACCGGCTGGGCCTCTGGGCAGAAGACTGGGACGCGCAGGAGGAGGAGCAGCCATGATCCACTCGCGAGGATATGCCGAGCAGGCGCAGACGCCTGATCGACTGGTGCGCGCCCATATGGATCTGGTGCGCCGCATCGCGTGGAACCTCCACGCCCGCATCGGCCGCAAGGTCGAGATCGACGACCTGATCCAGATCGGCTACATGGGCCTCGTCGATGCGAGCCGCCGCTACGAGCCGCGCGATGGTGTCACCTTCGCAGCCTATGCCGCGATCCGGATCCGCGGATCGATCATGGATTTCCTGCGGTCGAACTCGGCGCTTTGCCGGACGACCATCCTGATGCAGCAGAAGGTGAAGGCTGCCGTCCAGCGGCTCGAGGGGCAGCTCCTTCGGGCGCCCGAGACGCCCGAGGTCGCGGCCGAACTCGGCATTCCGGTCAGCGAATACCAAGATTGGCTCGCACAGTTCGCCGGAAGCCAGACCGCCTCGCTCGACGAGGTCTACGACGACCAGTCGTCTCTGTTCCAGGGAAACGAACCCTCGGCCGAGGACCGGCTGCAGGCGAACCAGATGCGCGGCTTGCTGCGTCAGGCGCTGGGGAAGATGCCGGAGCGCGAGGCGCTGCTGCTCCAGTTGATCTTCGTCGAGGAGATGAACGTCTACGAGGTGGCCGAGATCCTCGGGGTGACGACGGGCCGGGTGTCCCAGATCAAGAAGGCGGCCATCGAGCGGCTGCGCGGCTTCATCAACGTCCTGCAGCGAGAGGACTGACCGCCGGCCGTCCAGGCCGCCGCGGCGAGGCCGCGAAGGCCATGGGCCGGGCGGCCTCGGTGCAGGTGGACTGCATCCGCGGGCCACCAGCGGCGTCCGGTCTCGCCAGCGGAGGCGCAGGGGAACGCCTCCTGGCCTCGTCGTTTCTCAGGATGGGCAGGACGTCGGTGGATACCGGACCTCCTGCCGATGCTCCGCAAGGGCGCTCAGACGGGCTCCACCAGCGCGCCGGCGGCGAGGCGCTTGGCCCAGGCATGCACGTCATCCCCGATCCGCTCGCGCAGGTCGCGGACCTGTGCAACCAGCGCCGCCGCCGCGCGCTCGCGCATCCCGGCGACGTGAGAGAGGGCGGAGGCATTGACCTGGTGCCAGGTGCCCTCGCCATCGAGGCGCAGAAGGATGTCGTTGCCGAGGTCGCGCACCTCCCACCCGAGACCGTAGAGGTCGAAGCCGCTCTCGCCCTCGACCTCCTGGTCCTCGCGGCGGCGGATCATGTGCATCCGCACGTATTCCTCGAGCGCGTTTCGCGTGCGCTGCAGGATCTCGGCCGCGATCTCGGACCAGCCTGCGGCGAGATCGGCCTCGAGTTCGCGCCAGGGCGATGCAGGATCCGTGCGGAAGGCGAGGGCGTCGCTATCGGGCCAGCCTGCGATTTCGTAGGTCGAGGCGCCGATCTTCAGCCGTGCGATCAGCGACGGCCCTTCGGCTGGTTCGATCGGGTGCGAGAACGGCAGGACCGGCTCGGGCCGGCTCTCGGTTTCGCAGGCGAGGACCGCCAGCCCTTCGGCCGTGATCACCGGATGGCCGTGGTCGAGTTCCACCAGGCCCGCGATCTGCAGGCTGGTGCGTTCGGCGAGGGTGGGCTGGCTGCCCGCGGCGAGCCGCAGAAGCCCGGTCAGGCTGTGCGAGGCCGGGCGGCTGTCATATTCGCCGATCGCGTCGATCAGCGCCAGCAGACGCTGCGCGGTGGCGCAGGGCAGAGCCGTCTCGGCGAAGGTGGGTGCAGGGGCGAATCTTTCTGTCACGGCTATCCTCCGTCTGGGCTGCTTCAGCACGGTAACGGACGCGGATTGGCAAGATTTAGCCGGGAGTGCCTCCGGCGGTGGATCATATTGCGAAAAATTCGAACAACCCTGACATGCATTAAGGCCTTGGAAGGGGTCTCCATACTTATTGTCGTATCGGGCCATCCGCCTGTCTCGGGGCCCGAAGCACACAGATGTTCTATTGTCGGCGAAGGTCGGGACAGCCAGCCGCCGCCACCGCAATTTCAGAGATCAGCATGAGCGACAGCTTTACCTTCAGCGCCCCGCGCCCCTTCCTCGCCGCCACCGCCCCCGCGGAGGCGGACGAAATCGCCGATCCCGAGAATCGCCTGCCGTCCGGCTGGTGGCTCATCCCTGCGGTGGTCTGCGGCGCCTGCCTGTGGGTGGCGATCGGCATGATGATCTTCTGATCCGGGCCGCGGCACCTTCCGCCCGTTCGTTACGAGTAGGGTTCCGCAGATGACGGACATGCCGAAATTGCGCCACCGGATCGCCGGAGCCACCGATCGCGTGGCCGAGGAATGCTGGATTGCTTTCTTCGACGGCGTCGCCCATCCGGTTCTCATCAAGAACGGTCAGTCGCGCGTGATCTTCGTGAATCGCGCGGCCTGCGAGCTTCTGGGGTGCGAGCGCGCGGACATCTGCGGTCGTGCCGAGCACGAACTGGTGGCCGGCGCACGGGCATGCCAGCTTGCCGCCTTCGATGCCGAGGCGATGCGCTCGGGCTCTGTCACGGCCGAGCAGGAGGTTCCCGGTCCCGGGGGGCCGCGCCGGTTCCTCGTGTCCCGCAAGCCGGCGGGCGAACATATCGTCGTGACATTCTTCGAGATCACCGAGCTGCGGGAGACCGAGCGGGTCCTGCGCGAGCGCGAAGACCATCTCCGGGGGCTGCTCGACCTGCATCCGGTGGTTCCGTTCAGTTTCGCGCCCGACGGCACGCTCTCGGACGTGTCCGACCGTCTGGCCGAGCTGACCGGGCTGCCGACATCCACCGCGCATGTCGATGCCTGGTGGAACACGATGCATCCCGACGACCGCGCGGATCTCGGGCTTCTCTGGTCTCAGGCGGTGCGCACCGGCGGTCCGTTCGATGCCGAGCACCGGCTCAAGATGCGCGACGGCCGCTACCGGTGGTTCCGCGTCCGCGTCGTGGCGCGGCGCAATGACGATGGCCGGGTAGAACGCTGGTTCGGCATTCTCGAGGACGTTCACGACCGGCACATGTCGGTGGAGCACCTGCGGGAGAGCGAAGCGCGCTTCCGCGCCTTCGCGGACGATGCTCCGGTCATGATCTGGGTTACGGACGTGGAGGGTCGCAACGTCTTCGTCAGCCGCGGCTGGCTTTGTGCGACGGGGCAATCGATCGAAGAGGCGCTTGGCGAGGGCTGGATCGATGCCGTCCATCCCGAAGACAGGGATGCCACCCTGGCGGTCAGCGAAGATGCCAAGCGGCGGCGTGTGCCCTATACGGCCGAGTTCCGCCTGCGCCGCCGCGACGGCAGCTGGTGCTGGGTGATCGTCGTGGGGCAGCCCCGGGTCCTCGCAGACGGGACCTTCATCGGCTACATCGGCTGCTGCGTGGACATCAGCGCCCGCCGCCAGGCCGAGGATGACCGGGTGATGGCGCAACTCCAGATGTTCCACATGGCGCGCCATGACATGCTGACGGGCCTTCCGAACCGCCACTATTTCAGCGACTGCTACCAGGAGGCCGTGGCCTCTCTCGCGCCGGGACGGACGGTCGCCGTCCACATGCTCGACCTCGACGGGTTCAAGGCGGTCAACGACACCCGCGGCCATCCGATCGGCGACACCGTGCTCCGGCAGGTAGCCGACCGGCTCAGGACGTCGGTGCGCAGCACAGATACCGTGGCTCGGCTCGGCGGCGACGAATTTGCCGTGATCCAGACGCCGGTCCGGTCCGAACAGGAAGCCTGCGATCTGGCCCGGCGCCTGATCGCGGCCGTCTCGAAGCCCTTCGACATGGAGGGCTCGGTTCCCGAAGTGGGCGCAAGCGTCGGGATCGCCTTTGCACGGGACATCAGCGACAGTTCGGAAGAAGTCATGCGCTTCGCCGACGTGGCGCTCTATGCGGCCAAGCAGGCGGGCCGGGGCACATTCCGGGTCTTTGACGAGGCGACCGACATCCATCTCCAGAGCCGGCAGAAGATGAAGGCCGCGCTCAGGGCCGCGCTCGGCCTCGGCGAACTGTCGGTCTTCTACCAGCCTCTCGTCAGCCTTCGGGACGGGCAGGTGACTGCCTGCGAGGCGCTGATGCGCTGGCATCGGAAGGGCGCGGGCTGGGTCACGCCCGATCAGTTCATCCCGGTCGCCGAAGAGGCGGGCCTGATCGGCGCGATGGGCGAATGGGTTCTGCACGAGGCCTGCGCACAGGCCGCGCGCTGGCCCGACACCGTCTCCGTCGCGGTCAACCTCTCGCCGCTCCAGTTCCACGGCGGCGGGCTGGTGGATGCGGTGGTCTCGGCGTTGCGCGCCTCCGGTCTCCCGCATGAGCGTCTGCAGCTCGAGATCACCGAATCCGTCCTGCTCGATCCGACGGACCGCAACATCGGCGTGCTTCAGGACCTGCGGGCGGTGGGGGTCAAGATCGTGATGGATGACTTCGGCACCGGCTATTCCTCGCTCGGCTATCTGCGCAGCTTTCCCTTCGACAAGATCAAGGTGGACCGGTCCTTCATCCGCGACCTGCCCGACGCGCGCGAGGCGCTGGCGATCCTGAAGGCGGTCGCGGGCCTCGGGCGCAGCCTCGACATGCGCACGACCGTCGAGGGGGTGGAGACGCAGGCGCAGCTCGACTGCGCCATGGCCGAGGGCGTGGACGAGGCGCAGGGCTACTATTTCTCGCGGCCGTTGCCGGCCCCCGCCATCGCCAGCTTCATCTCGGGCCGCATGAGCCAGCGTCAGGCCAACTCGCGCCAGCCCTGACCGCGGGCGCCTTCGGGGCGGATCACATCATCCGCCCGGTCTCAGCCAGCCGGACATGCCAGGAAAGCGCCTCTTCGAGGACATGCGGCGTGTGGCCGCCGCGCTGGCAGGCCCGCTCGAAGTAGTCGCGCAGCATCGGCTGGTAGTCGGGATGCACGCAGTTCGCGATGATCGTCGCCGCGCGCTCGCGCGGGGCGAGGCCGCGCAGGTCGGCGAGGCCCACCTCGGTCACGAGGATATCCACGTCGTGTTCGGTATGGTCCACATGGCTCACCATGGGGACGACCGAGGACACCGCGCCGTGCTTGGCGACGGATTTCGTCACGAAGACCGAGAGATAGGCGTTGCGCGCGAAATCGCCCGACCCGCCGATCCCGTTCATCATCTGCGTCCCGGTCACATGGGTCGAGTTGACGTTGCCGTAGATGTCGAACTCGAGCGCCGTGTTGATGCAGATGAGGCCCAGCCGCCGCACCACCTCGGGGTGGTTCGAGATCTCCTGAGGGCGCAGGATGAGGCGCGGCTTGTATTCGACCAGACGCGGGAGGACCTGCTGGTATTTCTCGGCCGAGAGCGTGATCGACGAGCCTGACGCGAAGCGAAGCTTGCCTGCGTCGAAGAGGTCGAAGGTCGAGTCCTGCAGGACCTCGGAATACATCTTCAGGTCGTGGAAGGGCGTGTCGATGAAGCCGTGCAGCACCGCATTCGCGATGGTGCCGATCCCGGCCTGCAGCGGCTGGAGCGTCTGGTCCAGCCGGCCCGCCCGCACCTCGTGCAGCAGGAACTCGGTGAGATGCCCCGCGATGGCTCGCGTGTCGTCGTCCGGATCGAGGATGGTGGCCGAGCTGTCGAGCTTCTCGGTCACGACGATGGCCGCGATCTTTTCGGGCGGGATCGGGATGAAGGGCAGGCCGACCCGGCTTTCGGGCGTCACCACCGGAATCGGCATCCGGTTCGGCCGGTAGGTGGGGATGTAGATGTCGTGCAGCCCTTCGAGCTCGGCCGGCTGGTTGAGGTTGATCTCGACGATCACCTTCTCGGCGAGGATCGCGAAGGAGGCGGAGTTGCCGACCGAGGTGGTGGGCACGATGCCGCCGTTCTCGGTGATGGCCACCGCCTCGACCACGGCCACGTCCACCCGCGGCAGCTGACGGGTGCGCAGCATCTCGACAGTTTCCGACAGATGCTGGTCGATGAACATGACCTCGCCGCGGTTGATCGCCTTGCGCAGCGCCGGGTCGGACTGGAAGGGAATGCGGCGGGCGAGGACATGGGCCTCGGCCAGCGTCTTGTCGAGATCGTTGCCGAGCGAGGCGCCGGTCATGAGCGTGATCTTCAGCGGGTGTTGGCGGGCGCGGGCGGCAAGCGCCATCGGCACGGCCTTGGCCTCGCCCGCGCGGGTGAAGCCGGACATGCCCACGGTCATGCCGTCCTCGATCAGGGCGGCCGCGTCTTCGGCGCTCACGATCCGGTCGCGAAGGCCGTTGTGCCGGATCCTGTCGTTGTGGACGCCGTCTAGCATGGGTCGCTCCTCCCTGAAAAAGCCATCCGCCGGCGGGAAATTGCGCAAAACCCGACTGGCCGGTAACTTTCGTAGTCGCCTGAGGCCGTTTTCACAATCCGGGGGTCAGGTTTTGATGTGACTGGCGGCCATGCGTCAAATGCATAGCTAGTGCGAAAAAGTCATGGCTCCCGCTGCCGTGCCCAGGCCGCGGTCGCGGCCAGGGCGGCCCCGGCAAGCAGAAGCCCGCCTGCCGCGACGCCGGTCCGGACGGCAGGGCCAGAAAGGCTCGTCACCGCGTCGGAGGCCTGGTCGCCGAACCGGCCCGACGCGCCCATGTCCCGCTCGACCGGCGTCGTCAGGTTGTCCTGCATGACCCTGCCGCGCCCGATCTGGCTCTCCCACGCCTTTCGCGCCATCATTCTGTCCATGAGGCCCGGCGCCACCATCGTGCCGAGGATCGCCTGCATCGAGGGCCCGCCGATCCAGATCTCGCGCGGGGCGCTGCGGGCGGCGGCCGCTACCTCTTCGGCGACGGCCTCGGGGGTGTGGATGGGCGGCACGGGCTGGGGTCGGCCACGGACATGGGTGCGCGCCCAGTCGAACTGGGGCGTGTCGACGGCGGGAAGCTGCGCCATCGTCAGGCGGATGCGGCTCTTCTCGTGCAGAAGCTCGGAGCGGAGCGAGTCGGTGAAGCCCCGCGCTGCCGCCTTTGCGGCGCAATAGGCGGACTGGAGCGGTATGGAGCGATAGGCGAGGGCGGAGCCGATCTGCAGGATCGTGCCACGGTCGCGGGGCCGCATGTAGCGCAGCGCGGCCAGCGTGCCATGCACCGTGCCCAGATACGTGACCTGCGTGACGCGGGCGTATTCCTCCGGCGAGATCCGCTCCGCCGGGCCGAAGACGGTGACCATGGCATTGTTGATCCAGAGGTCGATGCGGCCCCACCTCTCGGACACCCGCTCCGCCGCAGCGAAGACCGCCGCCGCTTCCGACACGTCAGCGCGGAGGGTCATCGGCTCGCCGCCCCCGCGCGCAATGTCCGCAGCGGTGCCCGCGAGTCCCGCCTCGCCCCGCGCCATCACCGCGACGCGCCATCCACGCCGCGCATAGCACCGGGCCAGCGCGCGCCCGACACCCGCCGTTCCTCCCGTGATCACCACAACCGGCGTCTCCTGCATCCCGCTCTCCCTCTCTGGTCGCGGGGGAAACGGGAGGCGAAGGCGGATCGTTCCTCAGCCCTCGACCTTCACCGCCACCACCGCCACGCAATCGCCGGGCTTCACGAGGCCCGGGAAGTGGCGCGCGGTCAGGATGCCCGAGCGGCGGACATGCAGCACGACCGGATCGACCCCGGTGCGCCCGGTCGGATAGATCCGGGCGATCGGCTCGCCCGCAACCACCTCGTCGCCGAGATCGGCGAGAAAGGCGATCAGGCCGGCTTCCTCGGCGAAGGTGAAGCAGTCGCCGTCGGGCATGTCGAGCCAGGTCGTCTCCTGCGGCTCCGGCTTGCCCTGCAGGATGCCCGCCGCGATGAGCAGATTGCGGCAACCGCGGGCGGCGATGCGGATCGTGCGGGCCGAGGCCGTGCCGCCGCCGCCGAGCTCTGTCGTCACGAAGACCTTGCCCATCTCCTCGGCGGCGGTGTCATACATGCCGGCCGCGTCGATCTCGAGCATCTTCACGCTCCAGGGGGCGCCGAAGGCACGGACAAGGTCGAAGGCGCGCGCCTCCTGCTCCTTGGCGGGCAGGACGTGGGCGGCGCAGAAGGGCAGGAAATCAAGCGTGCGCCCGCCCGAATGGAAGTCGAGCACCACATCCGCCATCGGCAGCAGCGTGCGCTGGAAATAGTCGGCGATCTTCTCGGTGATGGTCCCGTCAGGCCGGCCCGGGAAGCTGCGGTTGAGGTTGCCGCGGTCGATGGGCGAGGTTCGCGTGCCTGCAAGGAAGGCCGGGTGATTCATGGAGGGCAGGATGATGACCCGGCCCGCGATCTCCTCGGGGCGGAGGCTTCGCGCCAGTTCGAAGAGCGCGATCGGCCCCTCGTATTCGTCGCCGTGATTGGCGCCCGTCAGCAGCGCCGTCGGCCCCTCGCCGTTCCGGATCACCGTGACCGGGATCATGATCGAGCCCCATGCGGCGTCGTCGCGGCTGTGCGGCAGGCGGAGGAAGCCGTGCTGCACGCCCTCGGCCTCGAAATCGACGGTGGGGCTGATCGGCGAGGGCTTCATGCGGTCTCCGGGGCGAACTGGCTCATGCGGCGGACGCTCATCGAGATGTGGCTGCGGCGGATGTGGCCCACCGCCTCGAGGTCGCCGATCTCGAGGGCCGCCAGCGTGTCGGCCATCTCGCGGTTGAACACCTCGATCTCGCAGGAGAGGTTGAGGCGCGGCACCGAGGTCAGCCAGATCCGGTGGGTCAGGTAGTAGAGCCGCTCGGTGATCTCGCGCAGCGGCGTGTTGCCGATCATCAGCACGATCTCCTGAAAGAAGAGCATGTTGAGCCGCGCATAGCGGCGGGCGTCGGGATGGGCGCGCAGGTCCTCGCCTTCCTCCAGCAGCGCCCGGAGGCGGGCCAGATCCTCGGCGCTGCGCGGCAGCGGGTCGAGCCGGCCGATCAGCACCGCGAGTTCCATCCGGAGCTTGTAGGTCTCGATCAGCCCCGCGAGATCGACGGTTGTCACGAAGGTGCCGACGCCGTGGCGGCTCTCGACCAGCCCCTCGGCCTCCAGCCGGCTCAGCACCCGCCGCAGCGGTGTGCGCGACACGCCGAATTCACGCGCGAGTTCCTCCTCGCCCAGCCGGGTGCCGGGCTCGTAGTCGAGCAGGCAGATCCGGTCGCGCAGGGCGAGATAGATCGTGTCGAATCGCTCGCGCGCGATGGTCTTGGGGCGCGTCTCCTCCACGAGCGTCATCCGGCCTCCAGCACGGCGCGCAGGAAGGCCTGCGTCCGCTCGTTCTGCGGGTTGCGGAAGAAGTCCTCGGCGGGGGCCTCCTCGCAGATGCGCCCCTCGGAGAAGAAGCAGACCCGGTCGGCGAATTCGCGGGCGAAGCCCATCTGGTGCGTGACCATCAGCATGGTCAGGTCGTGCTCCTCTCCGAGCCTGCGGATGACGTTCAGCACCTCGCCCACCAGCTCGGGATCGAGGGCGGATGTCACCTCGTCGAAGAGCATGACCTTTGGCCGCATGGCAAGGGCCCGCGCGATGGCCACGCGCTGCTGTTGCCCGCCGGACAGCTGCGAGGGGTAGTAGTCCTTCCGCGCGCCGAGCCCCACCATCTCGAGCAGCCCCGCCGCCCGCTCGCGCGCCTCCGTGCGGGGAAGGCCCAGCACCCGGATCGGCGCCTCGATGCAGTTCTCCATCGCGGTCATGTGCGGAAAGAGGTTGAAGGACTGGAACACCATTCCGATCTTGCCCCGCACGCGCCGGACATGCGCGCCGTCGGCCGGAACCAGCCGGCCGCCCCGCTCCATGTGGGTGAGGGGCTCGCCCTCGACGCGGATCACGCCCCCGTCGATGCTCTCCAGCGTCATCAGCATCCTGAGGACGGTGGTCTTGCCCGATCCGGACGGGCCGATGATCGCCACCTTCTCGCCGCGCGCGACCGAAAGGTCGAGCCCGTCCAGCACCACATGCGCACCGTAGCGCTTGGTCACCTGCTCGAAGCGCACCATCGGTTCGGTCATCGGCGGTATCTCCCGTTGATCTGCCGCTCGACCAGCCGGATGAGGGCCGCCGAGACGAGGCTCATGGCGAGGAAGAAGAGGCCGACGAGGGTGATCGGCTCGGTGTAGCGGAAGGTTTCCGATCCGATGATCTTCGCCGTCTGCATCAGTTCGAGCACCGCGATGGCCGAAAGCAGCGGCGTCTCCTTGAAGAGGGCCACGAGGTAATTGCCGAGCGCGGGCACCACGGGCGGGATGGCCTGCGGCAGGATGATGTCAAGAAGCGTCGTGCGGCGCGAGAGGTTCAGCGCCACCGCCGCCTCCCACTGACCGCGCGGCACGCTCTCGAAGCCCGCACGATAAACTTCGGAGCAATAGGCCGCGTAGTGGATGCCGAGTGCGAGCGTCCCTGCCGTCATCGCGTCGAGCACCACGCCGAAGTTCGGCCCGACGAAATAGAGAAAGAAGATCTGGATCAGCAGAGGCGTGGACCGGATCAACTCCACCACGACCGAGATCGGAAGGGCGCTCGCGGGCAGGGCGATCCGCAGCACCGCGAGCACGAGGCCGAGGGAGGCCGCCAAAGCAAAGCCCAGCACGGTCGCCTGAACGGTCACCACCGCGGCAGCGGCGAGCCGGGGCAGGATCTCGAAGGCGAAGGCCCAGTCCCAGATCATGCGCGCCTCGCCAGCCCGCGGCCCGCGCGCCGCTCGAGCAGGCGCATGGCGATGGTGATGGAGAGCGAGAGGACGAGATAGCCCAGCAGGACCAGCGTGAAGATCTCGGTCGTCTTCATCGTGGTCTGGTTCATCTGCTGCGCCCGGAAGGTGAGGTCGCCCAGCGTGATAAGCGAGACGAGCGAGGTGGCCTTCAGAAGCTCGATGAAGAGGTTGCCCCAGGGCGGGACCATGGCGGCCAGCGCCTGCGGCAGCACGATGCGGTGCAGCAGGAGCGGCCGGCCCATGTTGAGCGCGATCCCCGCCTCCCACTGGCCACGGGGCACCGAGGTCACGGCGCCGCGCACCACCTCGGCCCCGTAGGCGCCGATGTTCAGCCCGAGGCCAAGGACCGCCGCCGTGAACGCCTCGATGTTCACGCCGAACTGCGGCAGGACGAAATAGAGCCAGAAAAGCTGGACCAGCGCCGAGGTGCCGCGGAAGAGCTCGACATAAACCGTGGCGAGCCAGCGGAGCGGCGCAGGCGCATAGAGCCGTGCGAGCCCTGCCGCAAGGGCCGCCGTCACCGCGAGGCCGCAGCCCAGCGCCGTGATCTGCAAGGTCACGGCCGCCCCTTCCAGCAGTCCCGGCACGAAAGGCCGGTAGGCCTCGAGGCCCGACAGCCAGAAGAGGGTCGCCAGTGCGGCCAGGAGCAGGGTGGCGAGACCCGGGATGCCCATCAGAGCCTCCGCCCGGCGCGCGGCGGACCGCTGCCCAGCCGCGTCATTCGGTGCAGAGCTCCTCCATGGTGAGGTTCGGAAGGTAGTCCTCGCCGAAGCCGAAGGGCTCGACCAGGGCGATGTGCTCCGGGGTGCCGAGGAAGGCCTTCAGCTCGGTGTTGAAGGCCTCGTAGAGCGCCGTGTCCTCCTTGCGGAAGCCGAAGGCGCCATGACCCTTGACCGAGGCGCCGTCGACCTCGCCGAAAGGCTTGGTGGCCTCGACGCCCTCGGCCTTGGTTGCCATGTCGGCGATGGAGAGCGCCGAGAGCGCCGCTGCATCCGCCCGTCCCGCGGTGACGGCAGCCAGCAGGCTCGCCTGATCGGGCAGGGTGACGATCTGCCCGTCGGCCACGCCTGCGGTGCGGGCATAATCGCCTTCGGCCGCGCCCGCCATCACGGCCAGCTTAACGTCAGGATTGGCCGCGACCGAGGCATAGTCGGTCAGCCCCTGAGGGTTGCCGGCCTTGACGAGGAAGGCCTGGCCGATACCATAGGATGGCTCGGAGAAGGCGATCTGCTCGCAGCGCTTCGGATTGATGAACATGCCGGCGGCGATGATGTCGAACCGTCCGGCCCGAAGGCCCGGGATCAGCGAGCCGAACTCCGTCAGGACGCCGTCGACCTCGGTGATGCCCATGCGGGCGAGGACGGCCCTGGCCACTTCAGGGGCCTCGCCGGTGAGCTTTCCGTCGGGTGTCGCATAGCCGAAAGGGGCCTCGTTGGCGAAACCGATGCGGACGAAGCCCTGCTCCTTGATGCGGTCGAGCGTCGATTGCGCGAAGGCTGCGGTCGAGCCGAGGGCCAGGCCTGCCAGTGCAAGAACCGTGCGGCGTGAAAGGGAGGAGAAAATGAACATGATGCGCATCCCTGTCTGGACGATGAACTGGAGTATCGGTTTCTCGTGACCGTTTGCCGTCCATCTTGTATACATCGAGAGTGGACTTGAGGCAAAGACTTCTGCAATATCTACCGGGTAACTTCCGGAAAGGCAGAGGTTGTGCACATTATGGGCAATGCGCTGGATCTTTCGGCGGTCCTTGAAGCCGCCCGGGTCATTGCGGGGCGCGTCGTGCGCACACCTCTCGCCGCGTCGCCCGCGCTGTCGGACCGTACCGGCGTGCCCGTCTGGATGAAGCTCGAGACCCTCCAGCCGACCGGAGCCTTCAAGCTTCGCGGCGCGACGAATGCCCTGGCGTCGCTGTCGCCGGATGAGGCCGCGCGCGGCGTCGTCTGCTGCTCGACCGGAAACCACGGCCGCGCGATCGCGCATGCGGCACGCGGCATGGGAATTCCGGCGACGGTCTGTCTCTCGTCGCTCGTCCCTGCCGGCAAGGTCGCCGCGGTCGAGGCGCTCGGCGCGCGGGTGATCCGGAAAGGCGCTTCTCAGGACGAGGCGCAGGCGGAAGCCGACCGGCTGGTCGCGGCGGAGGGACTGTCCGACATTCCGCCCTTCGATCATCCCGCCGTGATTGCGGGTCAGGGCACGATCGGGCTCGAGATGCTCGTGGAACGGCCCGAGATCGAGACGCTGCTCGTGCCGCTCTCGGGGGGCGGGCTGATCGCGGGGGTGGCGCTTGCGGCCAGGACGCTGAAGCCGGCCATCCGGATCGTTGGGATCTCGATGGAGCGGGGGGCGGCCATGGCGGCCTCGCTCGCGGCGGGGCGTCCGGTCGATGTCGAGGAGCTCTCCACGCTCGCCGATTCGCTTGGCGGCGGGATCGGCCTCGGCAACCTGCACACGTTCCGCCTCGTGCGCGACCTCGTGGACGAGGTGGTGCTGCTGACGGAACAGGAAATCTCCACTGGCATGCGCTGGATGCTCATGCGCGAGCGGCTGGTGACGGAGGGGGCCGCGGCGGTCGGGGCCGCGGCGATCCTTGCGGGCAAGGTGACGCCGTCGGGGCCGACGGCGATCGTCGTCTCGGGGCAGAACGTCGACATGGCGCAGCTGCTCGCGCTTGCCCGTGGCGAGCAGGTGACGCTTGGCGACGTGACGGTGAAGGCGGAGGCGGAATGAGCGGGCACGAGATCCTGATCCTCACGGAAGCACAGCTGCGCGCTTCGGTGCCGCTCGACCCGACGGCGGTGGAGGTGGTCGAGGGCGCCTTCCGGGCGCTCGGCGAGGGGCGGGTGATCCTGCCGCCGATCCTGTCGATGGAGATCCCGGACGCGCATGGCGAGGTGGACGTGAAGACTGCCTGGCTTCCGGGGGTCGAGGGCTTCGCGATCAAGGTCAGCCCCGGGTTCTTCGACAACCCGAAGATGGGCCTGCCCAGCCTCAACGGGCTGATGATCCTGCTCTCGGCGCGGACCGGCCTCGTCGAAGCCCTGCTTCTGGACAACGGCTATCTGACGGACGTGCGGACCGCCGCTGCGGGGGCGGTGGCCGCACGGCATCTCGCGCCCGAGGTCGAGACGGCGGGCGTCCTCGGGACGGGCGTGCAGGCCCGGCTGCAGATCGCGGCCGCGCATCTGGTCCGGCCCTTCCGGCGCGTGCTGGTCTGGGGGCGCACCCCTGCGGCGGCCGAGGCCTGCGCCCGCGACATCGGCGCGACTCTCGGGATAGAGGCACGGGTGGCCCCGGCCGAGGAGGTCGTGCGCGCCTCGCAGCTTGTCGTCACCACGAGCCCGGCGCGCGAGCCGATCCTCTGCGCGGACTGGCTGCATCCCGGCCTTCACATCACCGCCATGGGTTCGGACCAGGCTGGCAAGACCGAGATCGAGCCCGCCGTCCTCGGCCGTGCGCGCTACGTCTGCGACCGCGAGAGCCAGGCCGAGCGGCTGGGGGAACTGCGCGCCGCGCGCGCGGCCGGAGTCGCGCCCGAGGTCACCGAGCTTGGCGCGGTGGTGGCGGGCCACGCGCCGGGGCGACGGAATGCCGACGAGATCACGCTCTGCGACCTGACCGGCACGGGTGCGCAGGATACGGCCATTGCCGCCCATGCAGTCGCCCTCGCACGGGCCGCCGGCGCCGGAACCAAGATCACGTCCTGACAAGGAGCCATGATGGACATCTTCGACAAGCTCTTCCCGCCCGAGGAATACGCCCGCCGCGTGGCGGAGGTGAAGCGGCGGATGCAGGCGGCGGGCTTCGACCTGATCCTTTGCCAGGATCCGGCCAACATGTGCTGGCTCACCGGCTTCGACGGCTGGTCCTTCTATGTGCCGCAATGCGTGCTGGTCCATGTCGATGCCGCGCATCCGGTGTGGTTCGGCCGCGCGCAGGATGCCAAGAGCGCGCGCATCACGACCGACCTGCCCGATGCGGACATCGTGCCCTTCTCGGAGCGGCTGGTGCATCACCCCGAGGAGCATCCCTATGACGAGCTTGCGGCCCTCATCCGGGCGCGTGGCTGGGGCAAGGCGCGGATCGGTGTCGAGATGGATGCGCATTACTACACCGCGCGGTGTCATCAGCATCTGGTGAAGGGCCTGCCCGAGGCGACCTTCTCGAACAACGCCGATCTTGTGAACTGGGCGCGGCTGGTGAAATCGCCCGCCGAGATCGGCCTGATGCGCGAGGCGGGCGCGATCTGCACCGCCGCCATCGAACGCGCGACCGAAGTCATGGCCGCGGGCGTGCCGCAGCAGGAGGTGATCGCAGCCGTCCTGGAGCGGCTCACGCTGGGCGCGCCGGGTGTGGGCGGCGACTATGCGGCGATCGTGCCATTGATGCCGGTGGGCGAGGGGACCTCGACCCCGCACCTGACCTGGACCGACAAGCCGCTGCCGGACAATGTGCTGGCCATGCTCGAGATCGCGGGCGCGCGGCGCCGCTACCACGCGCCGCTGACGCGGACCTTCCACATCGGGCCGCCGCCGCAGGCGATGCGTGACCTTGCGAAGGTGGTGGTCGAAGGGGTGGACGCCGGGCTGGAGATGGCGCGACCGGGAAAGACCGCCGAGGAGGTCGAGGCCGCCTGGCAGGCAGTGCTGCGCCGGAACGGTCTCTCGAAGGAAAGCCGGGTGGGCTATTCCATCGGTCTGGCTTATCCTCCGGACTGGGGCGAGCGCACCGTCTCGCTGCGCCCTGGCGACCGGACCGTGCTCGAGGAGGGGATGTGCTTCCACATCCAGTCCGGCCTCTGGCTGCAGGATTTCGGCGTCGCAATTTCCGAGAGCTTCGTCGTGGGCGCCTCGGGCGGAGAGCGGCTCTGCAATGCGCCGCGCGATCTGATCGTCGTCTGACGCGGGCCTGCGCCGGGCTGTCGTCCACTCACGGCACGTCATGTCGGATGTGGCATGGCAGCTAAACCGTCGTCGGACCCGCGACCGCATCGCTTGTGCAAGCCGGCCCTGGCCGGGTCCTGCGACGGCGCGCGTGAGGGGGCATGGAGCACGCGCCACCAGTGACGCCATGGCACGCCCGCCGCCCGTGACGGCACGAAACACCTGAACCGCCCCACGCGGCGGTTCATCATCACGCCGCATCCGCGGCAGGAAGGAGAGCCTCATGCTCGACCGCGACAACGACCTGAACGCCTGGGACCGGGACCATTTCTTCCATCCTTCGACCCACATGGGGACGCATGCCCGCGGCGAGAGCCCGCGCCGCGTCATCGCCGGGGGCGAGGGGGTCTACATCACTGACCGTGAGGGCCGGCGCAGTCTCGACGCCTTCGCCGGCCTCTACTGCGTGAACGTTGGCTACGGCCGGACCGAGATCGCAGAGGCCATCGCCGAGCAGGCGCGGGAGCTGGCCTATTACCACGCCTATGTCGGCCACGGCACCGAGGCCTCGATCACGCTCTCGCGCATGATCATCGAGCGCGCGCCCGAACACATGAGCCGGGTCTATTTCGGTCTGTCCGGCTCGGACGCCAACGAGACCAACATCAAGCTGATCTGGTACTACAACAACATCCTCGGCAGGCCCGAGAAGAAGAAGATCATCTCGCGCTGGCGCGGCTATCACGGATCGGGCGTGATGACCGGATCGCTCACGGGCCTGCATCTCTTCCACAACGCCTTCGACCTGCCGCGCCCGCCGATCCTGCACACCGAGGCACCCTATTACTTCCGCCGCGAAGACCGCTCGCAGTCCGAGGAGCAGTTCTCGGCCCATTGCGCGGCGAAACTCGAGGAGATGATCCTTGCCGAAGGCCCCGACACCATCGCGGCCTTCATCGGCGAGCCGATCCTCGGCACCGGCGGCATCGTGCCCCCGCCCGCGGGCTACTGGGCGGCGATTCAGGAGGTGCTGAAGAAATACGACATCCTGCTGGTGGCAGACGAGGTGGTAACGGGCTTCGGGCGGCTGGGCACGATGTTCGGCTCCACCCACTACGGGATGGAGCCTGACCTCATCACCATCGCCAAGGGGCTGACCTCCGCCTACGCCCCGCTGTCGGGATCCATCGTCTCGCAGCGGATGTGGGAGGTGCTGGTGCAGGGCTCGGACCAGATGGGGCCGATCGGCCACGGCTGGACCTATTCCGCGCATCCGATCTGCGCGGCGGCGGGGGTGGCGAACCTGAAGCTCATCGACGAGATGGGGCTGGTCGAGAACGCCCGCACGACCGGCGCGCATTTCCGCGCGCGGCTGGCCGAGGCGCTGGGCGATCATCCGCACGTGGGAGAGGTGCGCGGCGACGGGCTCATGGCCGCGGTCGAGTTCGTCGAAGACCGGGACGACCGGCGCTTCTTCGATCCCGCCCGCAAGGTGGGGCCGGCTGTGGCGGCGGCGCTGCTCGAACGTGGCGTGATCGGCCGCGCAATGCCTCAGGGCGACATCCTGGGCTTCGCGCCGCCGCTCTGCATCACGCCGGAGGAGGCGGATCGTGTCGTCGAGGCCACGCGTGACGCGGTGGCCGCAGTCCTGCCGGGTTGATCACCGCCAGGCGGAACCCCTCCGGGTCGCAGGCGTTGCAAGCGGCATGACATGGATGGATGCCTGGCCCGCGCGGTGCTTTTGCCGCGCGGGTCCGGCTCTGCCAACCGCAGCCGGAGAGACCGCATGAGCCGCACCGCGCCCTTCCTGATCGACGACCTGCTGCCCGACGGCGTGCATCTCCGTGCAGTCCGGCCCGTCGACTGCCACCGCATTCCGCTGGCGACCTCGGTCGTGGCGATGGCGCTGGCCGAAGGCGGCTCGGAGGATCTGGGTGCAAGGCTTTCGGTTCTGACGGGGAAGGTCGCCGTGCTGGTGGCGGCCGAAGGCCTCGCGGCGGGCGAAGAGGCGGTTCGGATCCTTGGCGAACGGGATCTGCCCGGCCTCGTCCTCGTGATCGAGGCACGGGCGGGAACGGACTGGCTGGGCCGCCTGCGGACGCTCGCGCGGCGTCTCGTGCCGCAGGCGGCGCTGCCCGACGAGCCGCAGCCCGTGCATGAGCCGGCGGCCCTGCGCTACCTTGGCAAGATGCGCGAACTTGAAGTGCTGATCGATCCCGAGGCCGCGGTCGAGGCGCCGGTGCGCGACGACGTTCTGTCGGATGCGCGCAGCTGGCATGCGAGGCTCCATGCCCGGGCGCTGGCGCGCTTTCTGCGGCGGCAGGGACGCGGCGAGCGCCTTGCCGGCCGGCCCCGGAAGCCCGCGGCCGATGCACTGACGGCGCTCCGGGCAGCCCTCGATCCGGCCCGTCCGATCCGCAGCCTCGGAGGCGACGAGATGGCGCGCGAAGAGGCGCTTCTCGATGGTCTGATCGCCGAGGAGAAGGCGCGGCAGGCCGCCATGGTCCGGCCGGCGCCGTGGCGCGGCCTCCGTCGCTTCTCCGGAGGAAACCTGGGCGCTTGACTTGCGCGCGGCGCTTCTCGATGATCTCGCCGTGGGAAAGTCGGGCTGTGCCGGCAGAACGGACACTTGCGGCAATTTGGGCCGCGTGACGGGCGCGAACCGCCTCTTCCTTCCCGCATGATTGGCCGGGCCGCTGCGGACCGGCACAATTGCTTTGACGATGCCGATGACGGCGCTGATTGATCGGAGATGTTGATGCCCCTGAAGGTCCTTTTCACCGGCGCGGACGGTTACGTCGGCGCGCTTCTTGGCCCCTACCTGCTCGAGAGAGGCATCGAGGCCGTGGGGCTCGACACCGGCTTCTACCGCAAGGGCTGGCTCTACCCGACCTCGGCGCCGCGTCCGGCGGTCATCACCAAGGACATCCGTCAGGTGACGGCCGAGGATCTGGAAGGCTTCGACGCGGTGGCGCATCTGGCCGAGCTGTCGAACGATCCGCTGGGCCAGCAGTCGCCCGGCCTCACGCACGAGATCAACCACGGCGGCTCGCTGCATCTGGCCGAGATGGCGCGGAAGGCGGGCGCGAAGCGGTTCGTCTACATGTCCTCGTGCTCGGTCTATGGCGTGGGCCAGCCCGAGCAGATCCTCGACGAGTCGAGTCCGGTCAATCCGCAGACGGCCTATGCCGAATGCAAGGTCAAGGTCGAGCAGGACCTGAGTCAGCGGGTGGACACGGACTTCGAGCCCTGCTTCCTGCGCAATTCGACCGCCTATGGCGCGAGCCCGCGCCAGCGCTTCGACATCGTGCTGAACGACCTCTGCGGCCTCGCCTGGACAACGAAGAAGATCACGCTCCAGTCCGACGGCTCGCCCTGGCGGCCGCTCGTCCATGCGCTCGACATGTGCCAGGCGGTCTGGCGCTCGCTGATCGCGCCGGCCGATGCGATCGCCGGGCAGTGCTACAACGTCGGCTCGAACGAGCAGAACTATCGCGTCATCGAGATCGCGCGGATCGTGGCCGACACCTTCCCGGGCTGCGAGCTTCAGGTGGGCCAGCCCTCGGCCGACAACCGCTCCTACCGCGTGAACTTCGACAAGATCCAGCGCGTGCTGCCCGAGTTCGAGTGCCAGTGGACCGCCGAGAAGGGCGCGCGCCAGATGCGGCAGGTGTTCGAGCGCATCGACATGACGCCCGAGGAATTCCGCGCCGAGCCCTACACGCGGCTGAAGATGCTGATGCGCCTGCGGGCTTCGAAACTGCTGGACGACAAGCTCTACTGGTGCAATCCGCTCGTGGAGGCGGTCGCATGATCATCGTCGACAAGGCGCTGGCGCGGCGCGCGGCCGAGGGCCGGCCGATCCGCGTCGGCATGATCGGCGCGGGCTTCATGGGCTCGGGCATCGCGCTGCAGATCGCGAAGTCGGTGCCCGGCATGCAGCTCGTGGCCATCGCGGCGCGGCGGGCGGATCAGGCGGCGGCGGCTTTCGAGGCGAGCCGCACGGGCGAGACCGTGCGCCGCGTGGGCACGCAGGCCGAGCTCGAGGCCGCGATCGTGGCGGGCGAGCCCGCCGTGACCGAGGATCCCGCACTCGTGGGCTGCGCCCGCGGGATCGAGGCGATCATCGAGGTCACCGGCTCGATGGATTACGCGCTGCTGGCGGTCGAAGCCGCCATCGCCACCGGCAAGCACGTCGTGCTGATGAATGCCGAGCTCGACGGGACCATCGGTCCGCTGCTGAAGAAGAGGGCCGACGCGGCGGGCGTCGTCATCACCAACTGCGACGGCGACCAGCCGGGCGTGCAGATGAACCTGATCCGCTTCGTGAAGGGCATCGGGGTGAAGCCGGTCCTCTCGGGCAACATCAAGGCTCTGCAGGACGAATACCGCACGCCCGAGACCCAGCGCGGTTTCGCCGAGAAGTGGGGGCAGAACGTCCACATGGTGACCTCCTTCGCGGACGGCACCAAGATCTCCTACGAGCAGGCCATCGTCGCGAACGGCACCGGCATGCGGGTCGCGAAGCGCGGGATGATCGGGATCGATCCGACGGACAAGAACCCGACGCTGCCGCTACGCCCACTCGAGGATTACGTCGCGATGTTCGCGCCCCATCTGGATCCCGAAGGGCCGGGCATCGTCGATTACATCGTGGGTGCCCGTCCCGGCCCCGGGGTCTTCGTGATCGGCACGCATGACGATCCGCGGCAGAAGCATTACCTCAACCTCTACAAGCTGGGCGAGGGGCCGTATTACCTCTTCTACACGCCCTATCACCTCTGCCATTTCGAGGTGCCGATGACGGTGGCGCGAGCGGTGCTGTTCGGCGACGCGGCGCTGGCGCCGCTCGGGGCGCCTCAGGTGGGCGTCGTGGCCGTGGCCAAGCGCGACCTGAAGGCGGGCGAGGTGCTCGACGGGATCGGGGGCTTCACCGCCTACGGCCAGTGCGAGAACATGGAGGTGGTGGCTCGCGACCGGCTGCTGCCGATGGGTCTTGCCGAGGGCGGCGTCCTGCTGCGCGACATCCCGCGCGACCAGACGCTCACCTTCGCCGATGTGCGGCTGCCAGAGGGTCGTCGGATCGACACGCTCTATGGCGAGATGGAGCGCGAGTTCGGCCTGGTCCAGCCCTCCGAGGCCTATGCGCTGAGCGTGTGACCCGATCGGCAGGGCCGCGGGGCTGTGCTCCGCGGCCCTGCCGTTGCTTGCCGAGTGTCCGTTCAGTCCTCGCGCGCTTCAGCGAAGGCGCCGGCCTTGCAGTGCGAACGTCGTCGCGTTTCTCGCGCGCGCGTCAGTCCGGTGCGTAGTCCGGCCAGGCAGCATCCTTTTCCGAGATGACCGAGATCTCGGCTGCCCACTCTATCCCGAAGGCCGGATCGTCCCAGCGGACGCCACCCTCGGCCCCCGGCGTATAGCCGGTCGAGACGAGATAGGAGACGGCGGTCTCATCCTCCAGCGTCAGGTAGCCGTGGGCAAAGCCCTCGGGGATGTAGAGCTGGCGGTGGTCGCCGGCCTTCAGATCGAAGCCTTCCCATTTCCTGTAGGTGGGCGAATCCGGACGCAGGTCGATGATGACGTCCTGGATGCGGCCGCGGGTGCAGGTGATCACCTTCACCTCGGCATGCGGGCTGCGCTGGTAGTGCATCCCGCGCAGCGTCCCTGCGGCGTGATTGTACGAGCTGTTGTGCTGGACGAAGCGGGTCTTGAGACCGGCGGTCGCCATCTCCATCTCGCAGAAGGTGCGTTCGAACCAGCCCCGGTGATCCTCCCTCGGTTCGGCTTCGATCAGGACCGCGTCCTTGAGCGTCGTGGGAATGAAGCGCATTCGGCAAGTTTCTCCTTCAAAGCGTCACGCCCCGGCCCGATGCCGGCGTCGAAATGCGACGAAAGTCGGCGTCCCGCGACTGTGTCCAAGTTCGCATCGGCGGGCAAGCGCCAATCTGCATTCGCCAGAATCGGCGAACAGACGCCGCTCTTTGGCTCGAATCGATTCGGATCGCCCATCCGCCATGCATGTGCCCGCGCTTGCCGCGATTTCATGCGCAACTTTCCGCCGAGAGGGTGTGCGGGTGTCCGCGCTCGCGCGAAAGTTGCGCTGCAACCCTCTACCGGTTGCACTTTTAGCCAAAGGGTAAAGGAAGCGTTGACGCAGGGACGTGTGGGATACACAAGTTAAAACACATTATCACTAAGAGTAGTGCCCCAGACTTTTGAACGTAGTCTTTCAGTAACCAACCTATTACGGCAAGAAGACGAAGGGGCGGCGGGAGCGAGCCGCCCCTTCGCTAATTCGGACCGGTTCCAATGGCCCGAAGACCCGCGCAACCCCCTCTCGGGCGTTCACACTGCGATGGCCATGCGCCGTTCAGGTGACCTTGCCGCGGGTGGGGCGAGCCTCTAGGACAGCCCCGTCCCGCACAGGAAGAGGCCAGCGCCATGACCCCGCTCGATCAAGCCCATGCCGCAATGGAGGCCGCGCCGGATGACGATGCAGCCCGCCTGCGCTTCTACGGCAGGCTGGCGGATGGGGAACTCTTCCTGCTGCTCGAGGTCGAGCCGGAGAACGAGACGCTGTCTCCGCAGGTCTTCGACCTCGAGGAGGGGCCGGTCGTCCTGGCCTTCGATCTCGAGGAGCGGCTGGCCGCCTTCACCGGCATGCCCGCGCCCTATGCGGCGCTGCCGGGGCGCGTCATCGCGGGGCTGCTGGCCGGGCAGGGGGTCGGGCTGGGGTTGAACCTGGGCGACGCGCCGTCAGCGATGCTGCTGCCGCCCGAGGCTGTGGAGTGGTTGGCCCAGACGATCGGCCAGGCACCCTCGGAGGAGGTGGCGCGGCCCGAGAGCTTTGCCCCGCCGCGGCTGCCGGATGCGCTGATGCTTGCCCTCGGGGACAAGCTGGCGCGGGCAGGAGGGTTGGCGGGTTGCGCGACGCTCGCCTCCGTGCACTACGACGACGGCCGGGATGGCCACATGCTGGCCTTTACCGACGCCTCCCCTGGTGCGCGCCTCGCTCTTGCGCGGGCGGTCTCCGAGGCGCTGACCTTCTCTGGGCTGGACACGGAGACGCTGGACGTGGCCTTCCTGGACAGCGGTGAAGCGGCCGAGACCGCCATCTCGCGCGTGGGTCACCGCTTCGACCTGCCCGTTCCGAAGATGCCCGAACTGCGCGAGGAGCACATTCCTGCCGCGCCGGGAATGGACCCGGAGAGACCGCCGATCCTCAAGTGAAATCGCCATGCGCCCCGGCATCCGTGACCCTTGAACGCACGTCCGGGTGTGGCCTTGCGATGCCGCAGCCTTTCCGTGGCGGATCGCCTGACTCCCAAGGCGTCCGCAGCGGGCACCATCGGCGTCGCGTGCGTGGAGGAGCAGGCGGAAATTATACCGCTGCGGCAGCATGTTGATGTGGGGTATGGAGATACCTTTTTTGTAAGTCATTGTATGTGCAATACAATATCGACCTCTCGCCCCTTGACGCGACGAGCGAAATGCCGGAAACAGCCGCATCCGAATTCGCGGGGGCTTCCCTCGCTCCATTCCAGGGATTCCCGATGAAAACCTTCACCGCTACCCCGGCGGATATCGAGAAGAAATGGATCCTTATCGACGCCGAAGGCGTCGTGCTGGGCCGTCTCGCCACGATCGTCGCCAACATCCTGCGCGGCAAGAACAAGCCGACCTTCACCCCCCACATGGACATGGGTGACAACGTCATCGTCATCAACGCCGACAAGGTGCAGATGACGGGCAAGAAGCGCACCGACAAGCGCTACTACTGGCACACCGGCCACCCGGGCGGCATCAAGTTCCGCACGGCCGAGCAGGTTCTCGAAGGCGCGCATCCCGAGCGCGTGGTGATCAAGGCCGTCGAGCGCATGATCTCGCGCAACAGCCTCGGCCGCCAGCAGATGACCAATCTGCGCGTCTATGCCGGTGCCGAGCATCCGCACGAAGCGCAGCAGCCCACCGTTCTCGACGTTGCGTCGCTGAACCCGAAGAACACCCGGAGCGCGTAAGCCATGTCCGACATCAAATCCCTCGACGATCTGAAATCGGTCGTTGGCGACGCCCCGGCGGCCGAAGTCGCCGTCGCGCGCGAGCCGGTCCGTGACTCGCTCGGCCGCTCCTACGCCACCGGCAAGCGCAAGGACGCGGTGGCCCGCGTCTGGATCAAACCGGGCTCGGGCAAGGTCTCGGTGAACGGCAAGCCGATGGACGAGTACTTCGCCCGTCCGGTGCTGCAGATGATCCTGCGCCAGCCCTTCAAGGTGGCCAATGTCGAAGGTCAGTTCGACGTGATGGCGACCGTGGCCGGCGGCGGGCTCTCGGGCCAGGCCGGTGCGGTGAAACACGGCATCTCGAAGGCGCTGCAACTCTACGAACCCTCGCTGCGCGCTGCGCTCAAGGCCGCGGGCTTCCTGACCCGCGACAGCCGCGTCGTCGAGCGGAAGAAGTACGGCAAGGCGAAGGCCCGCCGGAGCTTCCAGTTCTCGAAGCG
Organism: Rhodobacter sp. NSM; assembly: GCF_052244495.1. Taxonomy (NCBI): domain Bacteria; kingdom Pseudomonadati; phylum Pseudomonadota; class Alphaproteobacteria; order Rhodobacterales; genus Rhodobacter; species Rhodobacter sp. NSM. Next base: position 103,627 of record NZ_JBQPXH010000003.1, on the reverse strand, counting down.
CTGATCTCATCGCGTCACGTCGTTTGGGAAGGCCCGCGCTTGCGCGGGCCTTTGTCATTCTCTCCCTCCGGCGTCGCGCCATTCGGTCTCTGTGTGGCTCACGTCAAGCTCCCGACAAAACGGATCTCTCCAGAGCGCACCACCCGCGCGCAGGAGGCGGATCTGGCCCGCGACAGGGCGAACCGGGGCCGACGAGCCGGGAGAATCATCTTTTGTGCTCATGGGGGCGCTTTGAGACGATGCTCGTTCGAGCCAGTCCGGTTCGAGGGATGCGATTGAGCACGCCCGAGGCCGGCGATGCGCCAAGGCCGACCCTGCTCGGAGAAGCCGGACGAAGGGGGAAAAAAGAGAGGCCGGGCGGAGCCCGGCCTAGTCATGGGGACCTGTTGACGGGCTTACCCCCGCCAGAATGGCTTCGAGGCCTCGATCTCGGCTGCACGCGCCGTCAGCCCGATGTCCCGCAACAGATGCGGATCGAGCCGGGAGAGGCCTTGGCGCGTGTGACGGCGCTCCTCCCAGCGGAGCACCACGAGGCCCAGATTGAACAGCATGCGCGCCAGCGGCGGCATGGAGCGGTTCAGTTTGAAGGCGTCAGGCGGGGTCTGCGGGATCGCGCGAGTCATCTTTGCACCTTTGTATTGATACAATCCTCTACATAAAGTAATGATACCATACAATGACAGCGCAAACTGCTCCAGAGGAACATTGTGACTGATACAATATGGCGTCCAGACCTCGCACAATTTCCCGGCCCGAAGTATCTGGCGCTGACCCGCGCCCTGCGCGAGGCGATCCGCGACGGCACGCTGACGCCGGGCGGGCAGCTTCCGACGGTGCGGGATCTTGCCTGGGCGCTCTCGGTCACACCCGGCACGGTCTCGCGGGCCTATCAGCTCGCAACGCAGGAGGGGCTGCTCGCAGCAACCGTCGGGCGGGGCACCTTCGTCGCCGCGGCCGAGCCGCGCCTCGGGCCGACCCAATCGCTCTTTGTCGAGCGCGATCCCGAGGAGGCCCCGGGCCTTCTCGATCTCCGTTCGCCGCAGTTGCCGGACGTCGGCCAGATGCAGCTCTTTTCCGAGGCGCTGAGGCGCGTGGCGGGCGATCTAGGATCGGACTGGCGCGACTATCCAACCCAGCGCGAGGAGACCGCGCTCAGGCAGGCGGTGGTCGACTGGCTCGCCGACCGCGTGCTTGGCCCGGTCGGGCCTGAGGACATGGCCCTCACGCATGGCGGACAGAGCGGTATTGGCCTCGTCATGCTCTGCTGCCTGAGAGGCGACCGGCCCGTCGTGCTGACCGAGGAACTGGCCTATCCGGGCTTCCGCCACGCGGCGCGGCTTGCTCGGGCCGATGTTGTGGGGGTGGAGCTCGACCAGGACGGGCTGCGGCCCGACGCGCTGGAGGCCTGCTGCCGCAAGCACGGTCCGCAGATCCTCTGCGTCACGACCGAGGCGCAGAACCCGACCGCCGTCCGCATGTCCGAGCAGCGGCGCGCCGAGATCGTGGCCGTCGCGCGCCGCCATGAGCTGCAGATCATCGAGGACGATTGCTACACCGTGGCGGAAAGCTCGCTTCCCTCGATGCGGGCACTCGCGCCCGAGCGCACGTGGTATGTCGGCAGCCTGTCCAAGACCGTTTCGGCGGCCCTGCGCTTCGGCTACATCGTCTGCCCGACAGGCCGTGGCGAGACGGGACGGCTGACCGCGCAGCATGCGTTCTTCGCGCTCGGCCGGCCGGTCTCGGACCTGTGCCTCGACCTTTTCCAGAGCGGACAGGCCTCGGAAATCCGTCGCCGCGTGCAGGGCGCCTTCAGCGACCGGCTGCAGGCGGTCGTGAACGGACTTGGCGCGCATGATCTGTCCTGGCAGCCGGGCCTGCCCTTCGTGTGGCTGCGCCTGCCAATCGGATGGCGAACCTCGACCTTCACCCGAACCGCAGAATCCGAGGGTGTGCTGCTGCGCTCGGCTGACGAATACGCGCTGGTGCACGGCCGGTCCCCGAACGCGGTGCGGCTCGCCATCGCGGGGCAGGTGCCGCGAGCCCGGCTGGAAGCGGCGGTGGACCGGTTGTCGCGGCTGCTCGCCTCGCCCCCGTCGGAGCTTCCGATCTAGACGCCAGCACGATGAGCCGGGCCGGCCCCGGGATCTGATGCCGGGCCGCTGCCCGAAGTGAAGCCTCTTGGTCCGGAGCGGACGCAGGTCGTGAAGTTCACAATCCGCCAGCGACACACCGGACGCGTCCACCCTTGCCGCCGCAACGGGGCTGGCAACGTGTCACAACTGCCTTTCCGTTGTGCAGTGACGCTGCCTGATGGGCAGCCGGATCGCATGTCATGACTTCCAAACTTCATGTGGCGGTCAAGGATTGGTCGGAAAGCACTTGCTAGAAAAAGGAAAAGCTATCTTCCGTTTGACTGCCCCTTGTCCTTCGTCTGCAGGCCGATCTGCTCAACCTTAGGGCAACCGGCGAGGTGTCCCGTGTCGAAGGTCTTTCCTTGGCTTTCGAGCTATGCAAGAACTTCAAGGCACGGCGAAGCGGGGGCGCGATGGAGCAGGAAACGCGGTGGAATCGCTTTCGGCGATCCGAGGCGGCTCATGGCTATCTTCTCGTGGGACCTCCTGCCCTTTACGCGATCCTTCTGTTGGCCGCTCCTCTCGGCACGATCGCGGTCTACAGTTTCCTCACCGACGGCTACCTCGAGATCGTCCGCGAATTCACGTTGGCCAACTATCACGAGGCCTGGACGAACGAGCTCTACCGGACCGTGATGCTGCGCTCGCTGGGGGTCGCCATGGCGGTCACGGCGGTCACGGTGCTGCTGGCCTTTCCGGTGGCCTATTTCGTCTCGTTCCATGTCGTGCCCGAGCGCAAGTCGCTCTGGCTCTTCCTGATCACCATTCCGTTCTGGACGAGCTACCTGATCCGGGTCTTCCTCTGGAAGGTCATCCTCGGCTTCAACGGGGTGATCAACTCGGGCCTTCTGGGCCTCGGCATCATCGACGAGCCGCTGACCTTCATCCTCTACAACGTGAATGCGGTCGTCATCACGCTGGCCCACGCCTATGCGCCCTTCGCGATCCTGCCGATCTTCGTGGCGCTCGAGAAGATCGACCGGGCGCTGCTCGAGGCGGGACAGGATCTGGGGGAATCGAAGCTGCTGACCTTCTGGCGCGTGACGCTGCCGCTGGCCATGCCGGGCGTGATCGCCTCGGTCCTGATCGTCTTCATCCCGACCATCGGCGACTACGTGACGCCGCAGCTGGTGGGCGGGCCCGAGGGGCGGATGGTCGCGAACCTGATCCAGCTCCAGTATCTGAAACTCGACAATTACCCGCTCGGATCGGCGATCGCCGTTTCCGCCATGAGCATCGTGACGGTGGTGAGCCTGATCTTCCTGTTCCTGAACCGCCGCTTCCTCCGGGGGCCGAAATGAAGGGGAACGGGTTCCGGATCTACGCGCTGGCCTATCTGCTCTTCCTCTATGCGCCGATCATCCTCCTGCCGCTCTTCGCCTTCAACGAGGGGACGGTCATTGCCTTCCCGCTGACGGGCTTCAGCACGAAATGGTTCGTCGAGGCGGCGAACCAGCCGACGCTGTGGCAGGCGGTGAAGAACAGCCTGATCATCGCGGGATCGGCGTCCGTGATCTCGACCACGCTCGGCGTCTTCGCGGCGCGTGCCTCGACGCGCTACCAGTTTCCCGGGAAGGGCGGCGTCATGGGTCTGATCATGCTGCCGCTGGTCCTGCCCGAGATCATCGTCGCGGTGTCGCTGCTCGTGGTGCTGCTGGGTCTGGGGATCAACCTCACGATCTTCACGGTGATCCTCGGCCATGTGCTGATCTGCACGCCCTTCACCATCGCGATCCTGTCCTCGGCCTTCCAGTCGCTCGACCGCTCGCTCGAGGAGGCAGCCTACGATCTGGGCGAGACAGCCATCTCGACCTTCCGCCTCATCATCCTGCCGCTGGTCATGCCGGGGATCATCTCGTCGCTGCTGATCTCCTTCACCATCAGCCTCGACGAGTTCATCATCGCCTTCTTCCTCGCGGGAACCGAGCCCACGCTGCCGATCTACATCTTCTCGCAGTTCCGCTTCCCGCAGGCGGTGCCCGTCATCATGGCGCTCGGCACGGTGCTCGTCGCCTGCTCGATCGTGCTGCTCGCCAGTGCCGAATATTTCCGCCGTCGTGGCCTTGCCCGTTCCGGCGCCAAGGATACCGGAGGCTTCCTGTGACCGCTGCCGCGAAACCCACGATGATCGAGTTCCGCGACGTCCACAAATACTACGGGGACTACCACGCGCTGCGCGGCATCTCGGCCACGATCCGGGCGGGCGAGTTCTTCTCGCTGCTCGGGCCCTCGGGCTGCGGCAAGACCACGCTTCTGCGCACCATCGCGGGGTTCGAGGAGATCTCGTCGGGCGTGGTGCTGATCGACGGCAAGGACACCAAGGGGGTGCCCGCAAACAAGCGGCCCACCAACATGGTGTTCCAGAGCTACGCGATCTTCCCGCATCTGACGGTGGCGCAGAACGTGGGCTTCGGCCTGCGCCGCGCGAACCTCTCGAAGGAGGAGACGACGCGGCGAGTGGCCGAGGCGCTCGAGATGGTGGGGTTGCGCGGCTACGGCGCGCGGGCCGCGCATGCGCTCTCGGGCGGGCAGCGGCAGCGGGTGGCGCTGGCGCGTGCGCTGATCCTGAAGCCCAAGGTGCTGCTGCTGGACGAGCCGCTCTCGGCGCTCGACAAGAAGATGCGCGAGCAGATGCAGGTCGAGCTCATCAAGCTGCAGCGGCAGGTGGGGATCACCTTCATCCTCGTCACCCACGACCAGGAAGAGGCGCTGGTCATGTCCGACCGGATCGCCGTCATGTTCGAGGGCGAGATCGCGCAGCTCGCCGACCCCGAGACGCTCTACCGGCGGCCGAATTCCCGCAAGGTCGCGGACTTCATCGGGACGATGAACTTCCTGCCGGCGCGGATCCTGAGCGAGACCGCGCAGGGGATCGAGGTCGAGGCGCAGGGCCTCGGCCGGGTGCTGCTCGACGCAGCTCAGGCGCCGGGTGCTTCCGGCGGGACGGGCGCCTCCGTCGGCTTCCGGCCCGAGACGGCAACCATCCTCTTCGAGGGGCAGAAGGGCGATCGCGAGGCGATGGGGACGATCGAGGAGGTCGTCTACTACGGCGACATGACCTATTACGACATCCGCCTCGACGGCACCGAGGCTCCGGTCCGCCTTTCCATGCGCAACGTCTTCGGGCGCGCCGTGCTCGACATCGGCGCCCGCACCCGCATCGGCTGGAGCCCGGGGGCGCTCGTCCTCTTCCGCTGAGAGCGGACGGCCTCCGGGCAAGGGATCATGGGCGGCCCTGACCAGCCGGGAGTGACGGCCGCGTGCCGTCCGATCCGGACCCGCTGCGCTGTGGAACGGCCGGGGGCTGTCTGCCCCCGGACCCCCGAGGATATTTGGGCAGAGTGAATAGCCAGGCCGCAATTGCGGGTGCGGGAGCAGCGCTGGTCAGGCGTCGGGAGGCAGGAGGCCCAGCCCGCGGAGGTAGATGCCGATGCCGGCCTCGAGCAGGTCCTCGGGCGGGAAGGGTGACTTGGCACCGGGCGAACCGCGGGTGAAGAGTTCGACGACGCCATGGCTCATCGCCCAGATGTGGGCCGAGAACATCGCCGGCGGCGGGCGCTTCTCCGGTGGGATGTGCTCGGAGAGATGGGTCGCCGCGCGCTCGAGGACGTCCCGTGCCTTTTGGGCTGCGGCCGCAAGGTCGGGGTTCGACTGGAGCGAGATGCCGCTTTCGAACATCGCCATGTAGTGGCCGGGATACTTTCGGGCGAAGGCAAGATAGGCGCGCCCCGTCGCCTCGAAGGCGGCCAGCGCCGAAGGGCGGCCCTCGTCATAGGCGTAGTCCATGAGCGCGCCGAAGATCTCGTAGCCCTGCCGCGCCGCCTCGGCGATCAGCTCGTCGCGCCCGGCGAAGTGGCGGTAGACGGCGGCGGGCGTAACGTCCGCGGCCTTGGCGGCTTCGGACAGGGTAAAGCCCTGCGGTCCCTTCTCGGTGATGAGCGAGAGCGCCGCCTCGACCAGGGCCTGGCGGAGATTGCCGTGATGGTAGCCGCGCTTGCTCATCCCTTCTGGCGACCGTCGCTCCAGATCTCGGGGCCGCCGCAGATGGCAGGATCCGGGATGCCGATCACATCGTCCCGCCGGCCGTCGAACTCGACCGCCCGGAGGATCGTCTGGATCGCCGCGATCCGGGCGCGCCGCTTGTCATCCGACCGGATCACCGTCCAGGGTGCGTTTCCAAGATGACTCCGGCGCAGCGTCTCCTCGATGGCGGAGCTGTACTCCTCCCATTTCTTCAGGCCCTCGATGTCGATCCACGAGAGCTTCCACTGCTTGAGCGGATCCTGCTCTCGCGCAAGGAACCGGCGGAGCTGCTCGGCGCGGCCGACGTTGAGCCAGAGCTTCACGAGGGTGATCCCGTCCTCGACGAGCATCTCCTCGAAGCCGGGAAGCTGGCAGAAGAAGTGCTCGCGCTGGCGATCGGTGCAGAAGTCGAACACCTTCTCGACCACGCCGCGGTTGTACCAGCTGCGGTCGAAAAGCGCGATCTCGCCCTTGGCGGGAAGCTTGTCGACGTAGCGCTGGAAATACCACTGTCCGGCTTCGCGGTCCGAAGGCGCGGGCAGCGCGACCACGTTGGCCACGCGCGGATTGAGGTTCTCGGTCACGGCCTTGATCGTGCCGCCCTTGCCCGAGGCGTCGCGCCCCTCGAAGACGACGACGATCCGCTGGCCGGTCTTCTTGACCTCGGCCTGCAGGCGGACGAGTTGGGCCTGCAGCCCCTCCATCGTCTCGGCATAGACCTTCTTCTTCAACTCCTCGCGATAGGGATAGGAAGCTTCGAGGATATCGTCGCCGGAGGCGCCCTTGATCGCCTCGCGGATATTTCGCGGGGCCTCCTTGCGGTAATAGTGGCTGATCGCCCCGTCGAACGGCAGCTCCATCGGGTCCTCCCTGTCTGGCGCCAGTATGGCCAAGCCCGCGTTCAGCGCAATCCGGCGCGGATCGCGGCGCGGTCGATGGCGGCGGCCACCGCGTCCGGGGCGACCTGGTGCGGCATGTGGCCGATCCCCGGGAGGATGGTGACATGCGCACCGGGGATGAGCTTGCCGAGCGGTTGCGCGTGGATCTCGGCAGGCACCACCTGGTCGGCGTTGCCGTGGAGGATCTCGACCGGCATCGGCAGCTTCGGGTAGTTCGGCTCCATGAGCTTGAGATAGGGCTTGAGGCCGGTGACCTGCCGCGCGTTGACCCGGAAGCTCTCGCGACGCAGCGAGAGCCCTACGCCAAAGTACTCCGCGTAGCCGGGCGGCACCTTCTGGGGCGCGAAGATCTGGCTGACCACGCGCTCGGCCCGGTCGGTCGAGACGAAGGCCGAGATCAGCGGCACCACCGCAGCCTGGCCGAAGTTGCTCGAGGTCAGCGAGTAAAGCGGGCCGAGATCGCCCGGCCAGGGCATGACCGCGCCCGAGACCGTGACGATGGCCGCAGTATTGCCGGGATCGCGCAGACCCCAGGCCAGTGCCACGGCTGCGCCGTAGGAATGGCCGAGCACGATCGGCCGCTTCACGCCGAGCTGGGCCGCGGCCTTGCGCAGCAGGTCCGCCTGCACGAGCGGGCTCACGCCGTCCGGGCCGATGTCGTCCGACCAGCCGAGGCCCGGCCGGTCGAAGGCGATCACCCGGTAGCGGTCCTTCATGCGGTCCACGAAGGAAAAGGTGAAATCGCGGGTCGATCCCGAGGCGCCGTGGATCAGGACGAGGTCCGGCCCATGGCCCTCGACATGAGCGTGGACGGTGTGGCCCTCGACGTCGAGGAGTTGCCCCGTCGGCGGATAGGAAGCCTCGGCCACGGCCTCGCGGTCGGCAGCGCGCTGCGAGACGGCGGCTCCGCAGCCGCCGAGGGCGAGGGTTCCGGCGATGAGGAAGCTAACGGCCAATCTGCTGAATGTCATATGGAGTGGACTGATAGATCTCGTTGATCCAGTTCCCATATAGGAGGTGCGCGTGGCTTCGCCACCTGTTGAGCGGCGGCTTCGACGGATCGTCATCGGGATAGTAGTTCGCCGGCACGTTGATCGGCTTGCCGTTCGCCACGTCGCGGTCGTATTCCTGCTTCAGCGTGTCGCTGTCGTATTCGAAGTGGTTGAAGATGTAGAGGGCGCGGTGCGCGGCATCCTCGACGAGACAGGCGCCCACCTCGTCCGAGGCGAGCAGCGTCCGGAGGCCCGGGGCCGCGTCGATCTCGGACTGGCGCATCTCGGTCCACCGGCTGACGGGGATGACGAAGTCGTCCGAGAAGCCCCGCAGGTAGGGCGAGACCGGATCCACGTTGCGATGACGGAAGCAGCCGAAGGCCTTCGCCTCCAGCATGTGCTTCTGCACGCCGTGGAAGTGGTAGATCATCGCCATGCCGCCCCAGCAGACGCCGAAGGTCGACTGGACGTTGGTCTGCGTCCAGTCCATCACCTCGCAGAGCTCGTCCCAGTAGGTGACATCGGTGAAGTCGAGATGCTCGATCGGCGCGCCAGTGATGATGAGGCCGTCGAACTTCTCGTGCTTCACCTCCTGGAAGGGGCGGTAGAACGCGGCCATGTGCTCGGCGGCGGTGTTCTTCGTCTGGTGCTCGGTCATGCGGATCAGCTGGAAGTCGATCTGCAGCGGCGTGGCTCCGATCAGCCGGGCGAACTGGTTCTCCGTCTGGATCTTCTTGGGCATCAGGTTCAGAAGCCCGATGCGCAGGGGCCGGATGTCCTGCCGGTCGGCCCGTTCCGGCGTCATCACCATGACGCCCTCGCGGGTGAGCACGTCGAAGGCGGGCAGCGACTCGGGCAGGGTGATCGGCATGGTCGTCTCTCTCAGCGGAGGGTCGGTTCTAGGCCTCGGCTCTCGCCCTGTCCAGCGTGCGGGCGATGAGGTCCACGAAGCTCGCGGCATCGCTCGCCTCGGCCACTTCCTCGGCGGTGACGGTAATGCCCCAGCGCGCCATGGCCTCGTAGCGCGGCTGGCGGTGGGCGAGGGCGCGGGCATAGGTCCAGCGGATGAAGTCGTCGGGATCGACCTGATCCTCGGTCAGGCCCTTCTCGACCCGGTATTCCGTCCAGGCGGAATGGAGGAACCCCGGCTGGTAGTACATGGGTTTCGGCGCCTTGTCGAAGCGGCGGACGAGCTCGGCGGTATGCGCCTCGGAGCCCTTGATCCAGACCATGAGCAGGTTGCCGGCAAGATCGGACATCACCGGATCGTTCGGATTGTCCGGGTCCACCACCTCGCAGATCGAGCCGCCCGAGTCGCAGACGAAGTTCTGGTAGCCGTAGATTTCCGTCGCGCGGCGGATGAAGCGGGGCGTGTCATGCAGCGCCGCCACCTCGGCCTCGCGGTGCTGGCCCTGGCGCTCAAGATAGTCGGCGAAGGCCAGCCCGCCTCGGTTCGGGTTGCCCGGCTTGCCGAGGTAGGTCGAGAGCGGGGCAAGATTGTCGAAGGTGATGTTCGACGCGATATAGACCGAGTCGGTCCGCAGCAGTTCGCGCAGGAACGGAACCTTCATCGCCTCGCGCTTGAAATTGTCGGCGATGTGCTCGCCCATGTAGCGCGTGCCGATCCGGTAATCGACCGAGTAGTGGAACCAGTCGCCGCTGTCCCGAAGCAGGGCCGAGACATGGGTCTTGCCAAGACCCGACATGCCGAACAGAAGCACCCGCTTGGCCTGCGCCGCACGCCACTCGGCCCCGGTCCTGTAGATCATCGTTCGTGCCCTCTGCGTCGGATCGCGCCCCTGTTACCGCGCCCGGATCGCCGGTTCACGCGAAAACTGACGGATGCGACGGCGGAGCGCGCGGAGCCGGGTCGAAGGTCCGGAACCTTCGGCCGTGGTTTGCCGGGGCCGGCCTGACCGTGCGGCCCCGACGTGGATCAGAACTTGTAGCCGACCCGGATTCCGACAGCCAGAGCGTCGTTGTCCTCGAACCGGGCGGTCGATCGTGTCACCGCATCGCCGAGCATGACGTATCGCACGCCTCCGGTGATCTCCATGCGGTCGAGCGTGTAGGTCGCACCGACACCGATGGAGGTGTAGCCATCGTTCGGGCCCAGGTTCCCGGTGAGATCGTCCGTCTGCGGCTCGTAGGACACGGTGACGGCGCCGGACCAGGCCTCGTTGAACTTGCGACCAAGCCCGAGCGTGTAGGTGATGCGGTCGGAGTCGTATGCCACCAGCGGGGTGGTCGGGAAGAGGGAGCTGTAGATGGGGGGGTTGATCAGGAACGCGCTCCACTCCACCCAGCGGATGGAACCAAAGAGCAAGGTGTCCGCGGCGATGCCGGTCTGCGCCTCCAGCATCAGCGACTGCGGCACTTCGGTGTCGAATTCGCCCGACCCGCCGCCCAGCAGATTCGAGTCTTCGGTGTATTCCAGCGTGTGCGTGATCTTCGACTTGTAGGTCAGCGCCACACGCGCCGCGATTTCGGGCTTTTCCCAGGCAACGCCGAGCACATAGCCGAGCTTCCAGTCGCCCTTGGCGTCGAGGTCGTAATCGACGCCGATCGGCGGTGCGATGTAGGACGCAACGTTGATGTGGACGTTGCCCTTGACCTTCTCGGCACGCAGGCCGCCGTGGATCGAGAAATTGTTGTCGAACTTGTAGCGAAGCAGGCCCGTCAGCGCGGTCGAGCGCAACTCGGCCGTCGTTCCACTCAGAAAGTAGGAGCCTCCCGCCGGATAGTCGACATCGGCGCCGATCGGCTGGTCAAGGATCAGAGCAAGATCCATCCGGTCGCCCAGCGGCTGCTTGTAGGCAAGCGCGAAGGTGCTGAAGTCACCGGCCATGTTGCCGGATCCGAAGCCGAAGGCGTTGCCGGAAACCTCGGGATCGACAAAGCCGAAGCTCAGTTCCGCATACCGGCCTTCCTCGAAAAGGATGCCCACGCTCTGCGTCGAGCGCTCGATGTCTCCCGCCGTGGCCGCACCGGCGCCGAGCGCCAGCCCTCCGAGCGCGAGGGTCAATTTTTTCATTGGCGTTCCTCCCCTTGCCAAGTGCAAGTGCATCATTTGGTGACTGCTTCCTTCGGTCAATCTCTGACGCCGCGGAAGGCGTATTTCACCCTGCGTCCTGTGGCCGCCTTGCCCGCCCGGTCGAGCGGATGCTGATCCAGTTCGCTGCAAGAATGATGCCGCCGCCGAGGATGACCATCGCGTCCAGCGGCTCGGAGAAGAGGATCATGCCGAGCATCGCGAAGACCGGCAGGCGCAGGAAATCCACCGTCACCACGAAGCCCGCCGGCGCGAGCGAGAGGGCCTTGGTGAGGCAGAGATGGGCGGAAAGGCCCGAGAGGCCGATCATCAGCAGCCAGACGCTCGAGGCGGGCGTGGGCCAGGTGGTGCGGCCATCGGCAAAGGTGCAGGCGAGCCCGAGGACCGCCTGGATCAGCGTCAGCCAGAACATGATCGAGACGATCGACTCGTGTCGGGTGAGGCGCTTGGTCAGGATGATGGAGCCTGCAAAGAAGATGGCCGAGCCGCCAGCGGCGAGCACGCCCAGGTCCATCTGCGCGAAATCCGGCCGGGCGACGACGAGAATGCCGGCGAACCCGACCACGGTCGACAGGGCACGCATCCGCGTGATGCGTTCCCCCAGAAGCAGCGGCGAGAGGAGGATGACCCAGAGCGGCGATGTGAACTCGAGCGCGATGACCTGCGCCAGCGGGATCATCCCCAGCGCCCAGAACCAGAGGTTCTGCCCGGTGAAGTGACAGAGGTTGCGGACGAGATGGCGGCCGAAATGCGCGGTCCGGACCTCGGCGAGCCTGCCCGCCGACGCGGCCCACGCGCCGACGACGAGAAGGCCGACCAGCGAGCGCCAGGTCATGATCTCGAAGGTGTCGTGCACGCCCGAGACCATGCGCCCCGACACGGCCATGGCCGAGAAGGACGCGATGGCACCTGCCATCCAGAGGGTGGCTGCGGAAAGGTGCTGCTGGGGGGGCATTTCGGAGGTCCGGATCTGGGGCCGGCCACCATCCCCCGCCCGCGGGCTATTGTCCAGACAGGTCCGTCAGGGGCGGTCCCGGAGGCCACCGACGAGCGGGGGCCGTCCGCCCCCGCACCCCCGAGGATATTTGCACAGAGTGAAAGGCGGGAGAGCGCGCGCAGGTTGGCGCCGTGCGGCGAACGGCAGGATCTGTGGGCGCAAGGGGTGCGGGGCGGGGCCGAAAAGGGATGGGAACGCGAGCGGGGCTTGCCCGTGGTGCCGGTCGACAGGCTTGGCATAGGGCCGCGAGAGCCGCCGTTTGTAGCAGACGGGGGCGCCGGAGTGGCACTCGGCCTTCGGACCCCCGGCGGCCGAGGGGGAGGCGCCGCTCAGGCGCCTCCGGCCCGGATCATTCCCACTCGATGGTTCCGGGCGGCTTCGACGTGATGTCGTAGGTCACGCGGTTGATGCCCTGCACCTCGTTGATGATCCGCGTGGCGGTCTCGCCGAGGAAGTCGTGGGTGAAGGGGTAATAATCGGCGGTCATGCCGTCCACGCTGGTGACGGCGCGCAGCGCGCAGGCGTAGTCGTAGGTCCGCCCGTCGCCCATGACACCCACGGTCCGGACCGGGAGCAGCGCCACGAAGGCCTGCCAGATCTCGTCGTAGAGGCCGTGACGACGGATCTGGTCGATGTAGACCGCATCCGCCCGGCGCAGGATCTCGAGCTTCTCGCGCGTGATCTCGCCGGGGCAGCGGATGGCGAGGCCCGGGCCGGGGAAGGGGTGGCGGCCGATGAAGCTCTCGGGCAGGCCAAGCTCGCGGCCGAGCGCGCGGACCTCGTCCTTGAAGAGTTCGCGCAGCGGCTCGACCAGCTTCAGCCCCATCTTCTCCGGCAGGCCGCCCACGTTGTGGTGCGACTTGATGGTGACCGAAGGCCCGCCCGAGAAGCTGACCGATTCGATTACGTCGGGGTAGAGCGTCCCCTGCGCGAGGAAGGTGGCGCCGCCCACCTCGGCCGCGTGCTTCTGGAACACGTCGATGAAGAGCCGGCCGATGGTCTTGCGCTTCACCTCCGGGTCCGAGACGCCTTCCAGCGCGCCGAGGAACAACTCGGTCTCGTCGGCGTGGATCAGCGGCATGTTGTAGTGGTCGCGGAACATCGAGACGACCTGTTCGGCCTCGCCGAGCCGCAGGAGGCCGTGATCGACGAAGACGCAGGTCAGCTGGTCGCCGATCGCCTCGTGGATCAGCACCGCGGCCACCGAGGAGTCGACGCCGCCCGACAGGCCGCAGATCACCTTTGCATCGCCCACCTGAGCGCGGATCTTCGCGATCGCCTCCTCGCGGTAGGCACCCATCGTCCAGTCGCCCTTGAAGCCCGCGAGCTTCACGAAATTCTCGTAGAGCTTCGCGCCGCGTGGGGTGTGGTGCACCTCGGGGTGGAACTGCACGGCGTAGAAATGGCGCGCCGGATCGGCGGTGACGGCGAAGGGGGCGTTGGGCGAGGTGCCGAACACCTGAAAGCCCGGCGCGATCTGCGAGACGTGGTCGCCGTGGCTCATCCAGACCTGCTCGCGCCCGTCCTCGAACCAGCCGTCGAGGATCGCGAGCCGCCCCTCGGACGGCGTGACGAACGCCCGCCCGAATTCCGCGGTGCCGTGGCCGCGTTCGACCTTGCCGCCAAGGCAGTGCATCATCACCTGCTGGCCGTAGCAGATCCCGAGGATCGGCACGCCGAGATCGAAGACGCCTTTCGGCGGCATCGGCGCGCCTTCGGCGAAGACGGAGGAGGGTCCGCCCGAGAAGATCACGGCCTTCGGTGCGAAGCCCTGCAGGAAGGCTTCGGTCACGTTCTGATAGGGGTGGATCTCGCAGTAGACGTTCAGCTCGCGCAGGCGGCGCGCGATGAGCTGGGTCACCTGCGACCCGAAATCGATGATGAGGAGGCGGTCGTGCTGGGTCATGGCGTCCCATAGGCGTGGAACAGTGACTCTGCAAGGGGGTGGTGGCGGTGGCGCGCGCCCGGCCGCACGCGGGAAGGCCAGAGCTGGGGGCGGCGCTGCCCGCGGGCGTGTCGGATGCGGATGATCCTGTGTGCTGCCGCACAGGCTCCGCGCTTACCGGAGGACTGCGCCGGGACGCGGCGGGCGCTATCTTCGCCTTCGGAACAGGAGGACATCATGAGCTGGAATCCCGCCCTCGACCCCGACATTCCGATCGGCGATGCCGTCGATGCCATCGAGACGGTGATCGTGCCGCGCGCCCGCGACCTCGGTGGCTTCGAGGTGCGTCGGGCGCTGCCGTCGCAGGCCCGCCAGATGGTGGGACCCTTCATCTTCTTCGACCAGATGGGACCGGTGGAGCATCTGACGGGGCGCGGCATCGACGTGCGCCCGCATCCGCATATCGGCCTCGGGACTGTGACCTACCTCATGCGGGGACGCCTTCATCACCGCGACAGCCTTGGGACCGACCAGTGGATCGAGCCGGGGGCGGTCAACTGGATGCTTGCCGGCCATGGCATCACCCATTCCGAGCGCACCGATGCGCCGGAAGGGCCGGGCAGCCTCTTCGGCCTGCAGACCTGGCTCGCCCTGCCGAAGGCTCGGGAGGACGATGCGGCCGCCTTCGCTCACGCCGGTGCCGCGGACCTGCCGGAGCTGGAGGGCGAAGGCAAGCGGGTGCGGCTGATCCTTGGGCAAGCCTGGGGCGAGCGGGCGCCGGTCGATCTGCCGGTCGAGGCGATCTATGCCGATGCCGCGCTCGCGGCCGGGGCCCGGCTGCAGCTGCCGCCGGATCACGAGGACATCGGCGCCTATGTGATCGAGGGCTCGGTCAGCGTCGGAGGGCGGACCTTCGAGGCCGGGCGGATGCTGGTGGTGCGCCCGGGAGACCGGCTTGCGCTGACCGCCGGGGACGCAGGCGCGCGGGTCATGGTGCTGGGCGGTGCGGTGGCGGACGGGCCGCGCTGGATCTGGTGGAACTTCGTCGCCTCCTCGAAGGACAGGATCGAGGCTGCGAAGGAGGCCTGGCGCGCGGGAGACTGGGCCCATGGCCGGTTCCGTCTGCCTCCCGGCGACGACGCGGAATTCATCCCGGCGCCGGAGAAGTGACACCGGCCCCGCCCGGACTGTCGCGGGGCGGGCACGGAAGACCGGTGGCCGAGGCGAAAGCTACTTTCACATTTTCGGCGCAGGGGCGCTTGACGGCGCCCGAGAGGCTGCGTAATACCCCCCTCACGTTCGGCGGCGACCGGACGGCGCACGCGGTTGTAGCTCAGTCGGTTAGAGTACCGGCCTGTCACGCCGGGGGTCGCGGGTTCGAGCCCCGTCAACCGCGCCACCGCCCGCCGCCGCCGAACGTGAAAGCGCGCGGTTGTAGCTCAGTCGGTTAGAGTACCGGCCTGTCACGCCGGGGGTCGCGGGTTCGAGCCCCGTCAACCGCGCCACCTTCCTTCAAAGCCATGAACTGCCTGTCACGTTGGTCGTGGCTATGCGTCCGGACCGGTCGCGACGCCGAAGCGGGTGCCGGCCAGGCGGTGGGCGAATCCGAGCCTCTTCGGCGGCTGCCCCTGCGGAGCGGCGGGGGCTGTCTGCCCCCGTGCCCCCGAGGATGCTTGAACAAGAGTGAGAGGACCGCCGGACGGGAAGGGCCCGGCTGCGGTCAACGCCTCTGGTGCGTCGCGTGGTGGTGCGATGGTCCAAGGCGTCCGTAAAATCCGCGCGGGTGCTGCGAGTCGCATCCGCGCGGGCGCTGCGGGTCGCTAGAGCGTGAGGCGGTAGCGGACGTGGCGATCGCTGGGCGTGAAGCGGTCATAGAGCGCGCGGGCCGTCGCATTTTCCTCGTTGGTGTGCCAGTAGAGGCGGCCGCAATCCATCTTGCGTCCGAGCTCGATCAGATCCTCGATGAGGGACCGGCCAAGACCCTGTCCGCGCGCGGAGGGCTCGAGGTAGAGATCCTCGAGATAGAGATCCGGCCGGATGTTCCAGGTGGAAAGGTGCCGGTGATGGAGCGCGAAGCCCCGCACCAGCCCGCCCGGCGCGGCGAGGCGGGCGCCCAGCGGCGACGCCGGGTCGAGGATGCGCGCCCAGGTCGTGTCGGTGATCTCGGGCGCGAGATCGACGCGATAGAAGGCCAGGTATTCGGCCCAGAGGCGGCGGAAGACGGGCTCGTCCGCCGCCTCGGCATTCCGGATCGGGGCGGTCATCCCGCGATGCGCGCCAGCACCCGCGCCCAGGAGCGGATGCCCTTGTGGAAACTCTCGAGGTCGTATTTCTCGTTCGGCGAATGGATCTGGTCGTCGTCCTTGCCGAAGCCTACCAGCATGGCGTCCATGCCGAGGATGGTCTGGAAGAAACCCGCGATCGGGATCGAGCCGCCGCATCCGACATAGGCCGCCTCGCGGCCCCATTCCTCGCTCAGCGCGGCGCGGGCCTGCTCGAAGGCGGGGGCGCCGGTGCGCATGTGGCCCGCCCGCGAATTGCCGTGGCCGTGGAATTCCACCGTGCAGTCGGGCGGGAGATGCGCGCGCACATGTGCCCGGAAGGCCTCGCGGATCGCCTGCGGATCCTGCTCGCCCACCAGGCGGAAGCTGACCTTGGCATGCGCCTCGGAGGGCAGCACCGTCTTGAAGCCTTCGCCGGTGTAGCCGCCCCAGATCCCGTTGATCTCGCAGGTCGGCCGCGACCAGATCATCTCGAGCGGCGTGCGGTCCTCTTCGCCTGCGGGCCGCGACAGGCCCACGTCACCGAGGAAGCGCGCGTGGTCGAAGGCGAGACCCTGCCACTGCGCGCGGATCGCGTCGGGAAGTTCGGACACGCCGTCGTAGAAGCCGGGCAGGGTGACCCGGCCGGTCTCGTCATGAAGCCCGGCCAGCGCCTTCGCCAGCACCCGGATCGGGTTGATCGCGATCCCGCCATACATGCCGGAGTGGAGGTCCTTGGACGGTCCGCGAACCACGAGTTCCTCGCCCAGAAGGCCGCGCAGCATCGTCACGATGGCGGGCGTGCGCGACTCGAAGAGGCCCGTGTCGCAGATCAGCGCGAGGTCGGCCGTCAGCTCCTCGGCGTTCTCCTGCATGAAGGGCACGAGCGAGGGTGAGCCCGATTCCTCCTCGCCTTCGAGGAAGATGGTGAGGCGGCAGGGGAAGCGGCCGTGCTCGGCCTTCCAGGCCCGGCAGGCCTCGAGGAAGGTCATGAGCTGGCCCTTGTCGTCCGAGGCGCCGCGCGCACGGATCACGCGGCCGGCCGGGGTCTCCTCGATGGCCGGGTCGAAGGGGTCGCGGTGCCAGAGCGACAGCGGATCGACCGGCTGCACGTCGTAGTGACCGTAGAAGAGGAGGTGCGGGCCCTCGCCCGGCGCATGGGCCACGACCATCGGGTGGCCGGGCGTCGGGCGCTTGGAGGCCTCGAACCCGAGCCCCTCGAGATCGGCCACAAGCCAGTCGGCGGCGGCCTCGCAATGCGCGGCATGCGCCGGATCGGTCGAGATCGAGGGGATCCGCAACAGGGCCATCAGCCGGTCGAGAGCCTCGGGGAGGTCGTTGTCGATCCGGGCGAGCACCGCGTCGAGCGTCATCTTCTGGTCCTTCCTCATCGGGTTCTCCGCCAGAGGCGGAGTGTCGGCCGCCTGCAGCGGCCTGCTTGCATTGTCGGCCACGCGGCGGTGGCCGGGGTCAGCCGCGGGGCGGGGCCGCCGCACGCCCTGAAGGCGATGCCGCCCTTGGGACGTCCTCGCGGCCGCGGGGCGGGTCTCCGGTCTCAGTGGCGGCAGACTCGGCCCCTGTCCCCGTGTATTCTGCCGCACCACCGAGAAGTCAATTTGGAGGATGACGTGGCGCGACCGCTCTTTCTGTCCGCGCTTCTGGCCGCGGCGCCCGCAGCGGCCGATGTCTTCACCTTCGAGACGCCGTCGGAGAACATCCAGTGCAGCGTCGGCGTGGAGACGGACACCTCAGATATCCGCTGCACCATCATCGAGCGTTCAGGGCCGCCCGCTGCACCCCGACCGCCGGGCTGCGCCTCGGACTGGGGCCACGTCTTCCTGATGCAGGACCGCGGGCCGGTGCAGATGCTCTGCGAGCCGGTCAGCCGCGACCGGGGCGGATGGGACAGGGCGGACTACGGCGTCACCGGCCGCTTCGGCGGCTTCGTCTGCCAGTCTTCGCGCCAGGGGCTCGACTGCCGCAACATGGACGGGCACGGCTTCTTCCTGTCCCGGTCGGTCCAGCGGGTGTTCTGAGCCTTCCGGCGAGGGGGGCGGCGCGTCCTCGCGAGCGGCCAGGAGATGCGGAGGCCCTGTGCGGGACGAACGACCTGCGCTAAGAGAAGCCCCGGAACGAGTCGGCGGAGTCGAACATGCGTCTGGCGATCGTGGCAGCCTTGAGCCTCGTGGCGTCCGGTGGGGCCTCGGCGGGTCCGGTGACGGGCAAGGAAGCGAAGAGGATGCTCTTCGATCCGGCCGGATCCGAGGTCGAGATCGTGACGGCTGATTTCCTGTCGGAGCAGGATGCGGCGCTGCTGCGGATGGCGGTGAGCGAGCAGCCCTACTACGGCGCGATTGCAGTCTCTCCCGACGAGGGGCTGGCCTCCGAAGCGACAATCGCCGCCGCCAACCACCATACGACCGAAGCCGCCAAGCGCGCTGCGCTCGAGGCGTGCGAGGCGAAGCGAAAGGGGCGCCGGGCCTGCGAGATCGTGGGCCTCGTCCGGCCGAAGGGGTGGAAGGACCGCGGGTTCAGCCTATCCTCCGAGGCAACGAAGGCCCTGAATGGCGGCCAGAGCCGGGGTCACGGCCGGGCGCTGGCCATATCGCCGGCCACCGGGCACTGGGGCCTCGGCTCCGGCGCGGGAGCGCAGGCGAAGGCGCTGCGCGACTGTGCGGAAGAGGCCGGGGCTTCCGACTGCATCCTCGTGGTGGCCGATTGACGCAGGGACCAATGAACGGGTTTCAAATTCACCGGTTCCAGACTTAGGATTTGATCCTCATCAAGGCCGCGGCGCGCCGAATTTTCATTATCACACCCAGCTTGCCCGGCGGTCCGGGCGTCAGGGAGACGAAGATGGACTACAACCAGGCACTCGATACCGCTCTGAACCGGCTCCATACCGAAGGCAGGTACCGGACCTTCATCGACATCGAGCGGCGCAAGGGTGCCTTCCCGAAAGCGATGTGGCGCAAGCCCGACGGGAGCGAAAAGGAAATCACCGTCTGGTGCGGCAACGACTATCTCGGCATGGGCCAGCATCCGGTGGTGCTGGGCGCCATGCACGAGGCGCTGGACGCAACCGGCGCGGGCTCGGGCGGCACGCGCAACATCTCGGGCACCACGCTCTATCACAAGCGGCTCGAGGCCGAACTCGCCGACCTGCACGGCAAGGAAGCCGCGCTGGTCTTCTCCTCGGCCTATATCGCCAACGACGCGACCCTGTCGACGCTGCCGCAGCTGATCCCGGGCCTCGTCATCGTCTCGGACAAGCTGAACCACGCCTCGATGATCGAGGGCATCCGCCGCTCGGGCACCGAGAAGCATATCTTCAAGCACAATGACCTCGACGACCTGCGTCGCATCCTGACCTCGATCGGCAAGGGCCGCCCGATCCTCGTGGCCTTCGAGTCGGTCTACTCGATGGACGGCGACTTCGGCCGCATCAAGGAGATCTGCGACATCGCCGACGAGTTCGGCGCGCTGAAATACATCGACGAGGTGCACGCCGTCGGCATGTACGGCCCCCGCGGTGGCGGCGTGGCCGAGCGCGACGGGCTGATGGACCGGATCGACATCATCAACGGCACGCTCGGCAAGGCCTATGGCGTGTTCGGCGGCTATATCGCGGCCTCGGCGAAGATGTGCGACGCGGTGCGCTCCTACGCTCCGGGCTTCATCTTCTCGACCTCGCTGCCGCCGGTCGTGGCGGCCGGCGCCGCGGCTTCGGTGCATCACCTGAAGGGCGACGTGGAGCTGCGCGAGAAGCACCAGACCCAGGCCCGTATCCTCAAGATGCGCCTCAAGGGACTCGGCCTGCCGATCATCGACCACGGCTCGCACATCGTGCCGGTCCATGTCGGCGATCCGGTGCACTGCAAGATGATTTCCGACATGCTGCTCGAGCATTTCGGCGTCTACGTGCAGCCGATCAACTTCCCGACCGTGCCGCGCGGGACCGAGCGTCTGCGCTTCACGCCGTCGCCCGTGCATGATTCGGCCATGATCGATCACCTCGTGAAGGCCATGGATGTGCTCTGGCAGCATTGTGCGCTGAATCGCGCCGAAGTGGTGGCTTGACCGCTTCTGCGGATGCAAACGTCCCTGCCCTGTGCTACTTCTTTCGAGACAGGTCACCCCTGAGTCGGATGGAACCGACCGGGGTGTAAAGGGGCAGGGACGGGCAAACGCATGATCTGGCGGAGGACACAACCTTCGACGGCCGAAGTCGATAAACCCAAGGGTTTCGATGACTTCGAACTGCGGCTGGGCGATCTGATGCGAGGCGAGCGTGCGACGCTTGGCAAATCGCTTCTGGACGTCCAGCGCGAGCTGAAGATCAAGGCCACCTACATCGCCGCCATCGAGAATGCCGACGTCTCGGCCTTCGAGACGCAGGGCTTCGTCGCGGGCTACGTGCGGTCTTATGCGCGCTACCTCGGCATGAACCCGGACGAGACCTTCGCCCGGTTCTGCGAGGAAGCCGACTTCAGGACGATGCACGGAATGGCGGTCGGCACCTCCGTTTCCCGGCGCGAGGTCGGCACCCGCCCGCGCCACATAGGCGAGGCGCGCGATCCGCTCGCCGATCCCAATGCTCTCTTCGTTCCGCGCGGCGAGAGCTTCCTCGCCAGCATCGAGCCCGGTGCGGTAGGGTCGGTGCTCGTCCTGCTCGCCCTGATCGGCGGCATTGGCTATGGCGGCTGGGCCGTGCTGCAACAGGTGCAGCGCGTCCAGGTGGCGCCGGTTGACCAGGCCCCGCAGGTGGTGGCCGAGATCGATCCGCTGGGCAGCGTCGGCACGATGGCACCGCTGGTGCGGAGCGAGCCTGCTGCAGACGATATGGATCTCGCCTCGGCCGATCCGGCGCAGCCCGATCTGATGGGGCGTCTCTACCGGCCGCAGGCCCAGGCGCTCGACGTGCCGGTGCTGGTGTCGCGCGACGGACCCATCGCCGCCATCAACCCGCGCATGAGCGACAGCATCCGGCAGGCGGCCCTCGAGGTTCAGCCCGAGCCGGTCGCGGTCCCGGTGGTCGAAGAGGTCGTGCAGGTCGCCGAGGCTGCTCCGCCGACGGTCGAGCTTCTGGCGGTGCGCCCGTCGTGGGTCCGTGTGCAGGCGGCGGACGGGACCGTTCTGTTCGAGAAGATCCTCGATGCGGGCGAACGCTACCTGGTGCCGCAGATGGAAGAGCCCGCAGTTCTGCGTGCCGGCAATTCCGGCTCGCTCTATTTTGCGGTGAACGGCGAGACCTATGGCCCCTCGGCCCCCGGTGCGCAGGTCGTCAAGAACGTCGCGCTCTCGCCCGAAGCCCTCACGGGCAAGTATGCCGTGGCTGACCTGACCGGCGATGCGGACCTTGCCCGCTATGCCACCGTGGCACAGAACGACGCCCGCTGATCCGTCTGATCTCAACTCACCGGCTGCGCGTGGCAGCCGAACGGTCGTCCGAGAGGGGCAGGGCATTTGGGCGCAGCCGGTTGTGCCGATCCCTCGCTGGGTTTAAGTTGACGGCGACCATCACCCGAGGTTTCCACCCATGTCGCTGAATCATGTCCGCCCCTGGCGCAACATCCATCGTCGCAAGTCGCGGCAGATCATGGTGGGGAACGTTCCGGTCGGGGGCGATGCGCCGATCTCGGTGCAGACCATGACGAACACGATCACGGCCGACGCGCAGGCGACCATCGCCCAGGTGCTCCGTGCGGCCGAGGCCGGGGCCGACATCGTGCGCGTCTCGGTGCCGGACGAGGCCTCGACCCGGGCGCTGAAAGAGATCGTGGCGGCAAGTCCGGTCCCGATCGTGGCCGACATCCATTTCCACTACAAGCGCGCCATCGAGGCGGCCGAGGCGGGGGCTGCCTGCCTGCGGATCAATCCGGGCAACATCGGCGACGCGAGCCGGGTGCGCGAGGTGATCAAGGCTGCGCGCGACCACGGCTGCTCGATGCGGATCGGGGTGAATGCCGGCTCGCTCGAGAAGCATCTCCTCGACAAGTATGGCGAACCCTGCCCTGAGGCGATGGTCGAGTCGGGTCTCGACCACATCAGGATTCTCGAGGACAACGACTTCCACGAGTTCAAGATCTCGGTGAAGGCTTCGGACGTGTTCCTCGCGGCCGCGGCCTATCAGGCGCTGGCCGATGCGACGGACGCACCGATCCATCTCGGCATCACCGAGGCGGGCGGGCTGACGGCAGGCACGGTGAAATCGGCCGTCGGCCTCGGCAACCTGCTCTGGTCCGGGATCGGCGACACGCTGCGCGTCTCGCTCTCGGCGGATCCGGTGGAAGAGGTGAAGGTCGGCTACGAGATCCTGAAGTCTCTCGGCCTCCGTCACCGGGGCGTCACGATCATCTCCTGCCCGTCCTGCGCGCGGCAAGGCTTCGACGTGATCAAGACGGTCTCGGAACTCGAGGATCGGCTGGCGCATGTCACGACCTCGATGAGCCTCTCGATCATCGGCTGCGTGGTGAACGGGCCGGGCGAGGCGCTGATGACCGACATCGGCTTCACCGGCGGCGGCAATGGCTCGGGGATGGTCTATCTCGCCGGCAAGCAGGTCCATAAGCTCGGCAACGAGCGGATGATCGACGAGATCGTGGCCATGGTGGAGAACCGCGCGGCCGAGATCGAGGCCGAGAAACTGGCTGCGGCGGAAGCGGCCGAGTAGCCTCGCCCCATCTGCCGGTTGCGGCTGCGCTCGGGATGGTCCGGGCGATCCTTCGGGCGCAGATTCAACATCTCCGGCAGCGAGACGGGGGTTCCTGCTAATGCCGGCAAGCGGGGCTGAGAGATCGCCCGGAGCGTGCCTTCGTCCACGCGAACGAGCGCTGGCGGTTGGTGCTTCGCGAATGACCGGCGCCGCGCAGGCGCCCAGCGGCCGATGAGGGCGATCCCGTCATTCACGCAGCGCGAGTGGCCGGCGGCCTGCCGAGAGGCCCGCGCGGCCGGGCCGGGTATCAGCCCTTGCGCTGACCTTCGACAATCTGGCGCATCCCGTCGAGCGGGACGTATCCGCGCACCATCGTGCGGTCTACCACGAAGGTCGGCGTGCCCGAGATCTCGAGCGTTTCGGCAAGCTCGTGGTTCGCGGCGATGACGGCCGTGACCTCGTCCTTGTCCATATGGGCGAGGATCGCCTCGCGGTCGAGTTTCATCTCCTCGGCGAGACGGCCGAGTGCCTCCGTCGTCATGTCGCCGCGGAAGGTGATGAGCCTGTCGTGAACCGCCTTGTAGGCCTCGGGGCCCGCGATCTGCAGAACCGAGATGGCAAAGCGCGAGGCCAGCACCGATTCCTCGCCGAGGATCGGATATTCCTTCAGCACGAAGCGGATGTTGCCGTCCGACTTCACCAGTTCCTCGACCTCGGCATTGGCCTTGCGGCAGTAGCCGCAGCGGTAATCGATGAACTCGACCACGGTGATGTCGCCCTGCAGGTTACCGCCCGCCCAGCTGGCCGGATCCTTGTAGATCTCGGCCGAATGCTCCTCGAGACGGGCGAGGTCGGCATTGACCTGGTCGAGCTGCTGGCGCTGCTCCAGGGCGTTGAAGGCCTCCATCAGCACTTCCGGATTTTCCAGCAGATAGGCCCGCACCTCGGCGCGGAAGGCCTCGCGCTCCGAGGCGCTCATCTCGGCCTGCGCGGCAGGGGCGAGGGCGAGGGCGCCCGAGAGGGCGGCGGCACCGAGGGGGATCAGTCTCATCATGGGCTCCGGTTGGTGCGGGTCGCGCGATCGGCCGGGAACCGGATCGCAGGTCAGGACAGGAACACTCATCCGGCCGGTTTGGCAACACGGATATGCACACGGGTGGCGGTGAGCTGCCATTGACCTTCGAGCCCCGGTGTCTCAGGAACGGCAGGCAAAGTCTAAGAGGCGGAAGATGCGAGTTTCAAGGCGCGGGGCGGTCGATCCCTTCATCGTGATGGATGTGATGGAGCAGGCCCGGACGCTCGAGGCCGGCGGCCGGTCGATCATCCACATGGAGGTGGGCCAGCCGGGAACGCCCGCGCCTGCCGGGGCGCGGGCCGCGCTGGCCTGTGCGATGGAGGAGGGGCCGCTGGGCTATACAGTGGCGCTCGGCCTGCCGGAGCTGCGTCAGGGGATCGCCGATCTTTACGACCGCTGGTATGGCGTAGCCCTCGACCCGAGTCGGGTGGTGGTGACGGCGGGATCCTCCTCGGCCTTCCTGCTGGCCTTCACGGCGCTCTTCGAGGCCGGCGAGCGCGTGGCGCTTGGCGAGCCGGGCTATCCGAGCTACCGCCAGATCCTGCGCGCCCTGTCGCTGGAGCCGGTGGGCATTCCCACCCGCGAGGAGAACCGGCTGCAGCCCGTGCTGGAGGATCTGGAGGCCGTGCCGGATCTCGCGGGGCTGATCGTGGCCTCTCCGGGCAATCCCTCGGGCACGATGCTCTCGCGCGAGGCGCTGGAGGCGCTGATCCTGCACTGCCGGGCACGGGACATCGCCTTCATCTCGGACGAGATCTACCACGGGCTCGACTACGGCACGCGCGCGGTCTCGGCCCTCGAGATCACGGACGAGGTCTATGTGATCAACTCCTTCTCGAAATACTTCTCGATGACCGGGTGGCGGCTGGGCTGGCTGGTGGTTCCCGAGGCGCATGTCCGGCTCGTGGAGCGGCTGGCGCAGAACATGTTCATCTGCCCGCCGCATGCAAGCCAGATCGCGGCGTTGGCGGCGCTCGACTGCGCGCAGGAGCTGGAGGCCAACCGCGCGGTCTATGCCGAGAACCGCCGGCTGATGCTGGAAGGCCTGCCGAAGGCGGGCTTCACACGCTTCGCGCCTCCGGACGGCGCCTTCTACGTCTATGCCGATGTCTCGGACCTGACCGACGACAGCCTCGCGTTCGCGGCCGAGATCCTGCGCGAGGCGGGCGTGGCGGTGACGCCCGGCCTCGACTTCGACCCGGTGCGGGGAGCGCGGACGCTGCGCTTCTCCTATGCGCGCGCGACCGCGGATATCGTCGAGGGGCTGCGGCGGCTCGAGCATTTCATGGCGGCACGCCGGAGGTAACGGGCGGAGCCTCCGGCGGGGATATTTGGACGAGACTGAAGGGGCGCGGATGGGATCGCTTGGGCGGATGACGGGGGCGGCGCTGCGAGCCATGGGAGCGGGCCTGCTGGCGGCGGCGCTCGGGCTCTCGGCGGCGGCGGCGCAGGATCTGAGCGGCCTTGCGCGGCTCGATCCCGAGCGTTCGGGCATCACGCGGAGCGGCTGGAGCGGGGTGGGGATCGAGCTGCAGCTGAGCCAGCCCGTGCCGTGGCGGGTGCGGGTGATGGATGCGCCGCCGCGTCTGGTCATGGATTTCCGCGAGGTGGATTTCGGCCAGGTCGCGGCGCTGCCCCGGACCACCGACCGCGTGAGCGAGGTGCGTGCCGGCAGCTTCCGGCCGGGCTGGTCACGACTGGTGATGGCACTCGACGGGCCGATGCTGGTGGAAAGCGCGGGCATGCGCACGGGGGAGGGCGCGCGCGTCGAGGTCAGGCTGCGCGATGCCGGGGCGGCCGAATTTGCCGCGCGTGCGGCCACGCCCGAACCTCCCGGCTGGGCGCTGCCCAGGCCCGCGGACCTCCCACGCCGGGCGCAGGGCGCGGGACCGCTGACGGTGGTGCTCGATCCCGGCCATGGCGGGATCGATCCCGGCGCCGAGCGGGGAGGGTTCAGCGAGGCGCATCTGATGTTGACGCTGGCGCGCGAGCTGAAGGAGGCTCTGCTGCGCGACGGCACCTTTCGCGTGGCTGTGACGCGCGAGGAGGACGTCTTCGTGCCGCTCGAGGCCAGGATCACGCTGGCGCGCGAAGCCGGTGGACAGGTCTTCGTCTCGCTCCACGCAGATGCCATCGCCGAGGGAGAGGCGGTGGGGGCGACGCTCTATACGCTGGCCGAGGAGGCCTCGGACGCCGCGGCGGCTGCGCTGGCCGAGCGGCACGACCGCGACGACCTTCTGGCGGGCGTGGATCTGACGGGGCATGACGATCTGGTGGCCGGCGTGCTCATGGACCTCGCCCGGACCGAGACCGGCCCGCGGAACGAGCGGCTGGCGCTGGCGCTGGAGGCGGCAATCAAGGAGCAGGGCATCGCCATGCACCGCCATCCGCGGCAGGCCGCGGGCTTCTCGGTGCTGAAGTCGCCGGACATGCCCTCGATCCTCGTCGAGACCGGCTTCATGTCGAGCGATGCCGATCTTGCGCGGCTCCGCGACCCGGTCTGGCGGGCGCGGATGGTCGCGGCGCTGGTCGGCGGCCTGAAGGCCTGGGCGCGCGAGGATGCGGCGCTGAAGGGCATGCTGCGCCGCTGATCGCGAAATCGCGAAGCTCCGGGCCCCGGGCAGGTTTTGCCCTTCCGCCCGCCCGCGTGTATAAGGACGCCCAACCAGAGGGGGCACCGCCATTGTTGAGGTTCGTAGGCTCGGTCTTCGGAGCCATCTTCACTGCGATCACGCTGGGAATGCTCGCACTCGCGCTGACCATCGGAGCGGTGTTCTGGATGTATTCCCGCGATCTGCCGAGTCATGAGAGCCTGGCGCAGTACACGCCGCCGACGATCAGCCGGATCTATTCCGGCGAGGGCCGGATCATCGACGAATTCGCGCAGGAGCGGCGGATCTTTGCCCCGATCGAGGAGATCCCCGACCTGGTGAAGAACGCCTTCATCTCGGCCGAGGACAAGAACTTCTACACCCACCACGGCTACGACGCCCGCGGCATCGCGGTCGCCGCCTGGGAGGCCGTGCGCTCGCGCGGCAAGACCGTGCGCGGCGCCTCGACCATCACCCAGCAGGTGATGAAGAACTTCCTGCTCTCGGGCGACCGGACGGGCGAGCGCAAGATCAAGGAGATCATCCTCGCCACGCGGATCGAGGAGACGCTTCCGAAGGACAAGATCCTCGAGCTTTACCTGAACGAGATCTTCCTCGGTCAGAACAGCTACGGCGTGGCGGCGGCGGCGCAGACCTACTTCAACAAGACGCTCTCGCAGCTGACCCCCGCCGAGGCCGCGACGCTCGCCTCGATGCCGCAGGCGCCGAGCCAGTATCATCCGGTGCGCGCGAAGGAGCGGCTGACGCAGCGGCGCAACTACGTGCTGCGTGAGATGTTCGAGAACGGCTATATCGACGAGGCGACGCTGCTTTCGTCGCTGAACGAGCCGCTGCGCTCGGTCCAGAACGGCGATTATCCGGCCTTCCGCGAGGCGCTGCCGCCGCGCGACTACTTCACCGACGAGATCCGCCGCCAGCTTTCGTCCGAATTCGGCGAGCAGGAGTTCTTCGGTGGCGGCCTGACCATCCGCGCCACCATCGACCGCGAGCTTCAGGAGGAAGCGGCGGCGGCGCTGCGCGAGGGGCTGGAGAAATACGACCGCAGCCTCGGCATCTGGCGCGGGACGCGACAGACCATCCCGACCGAGGAGCTTGGATCGGAGTCCGAATGGCGAGCCGCCCTCGGGGCTGCGCGGGTGCCGCGCGACGTGCCGGGCTGGCGGCCTGCCGTGGTGCTGGAGGTGGGCGATAGCTCGGCCAGGATCGGCATCGAGGGCGTCGAGGAGGACGAGGACGGCCACTACATCCCCGCGGAGGACGTGACCTGGGCGCGCAAGAGGCAGGCCGACGGCAAGCTCGGCCGCAAGGCGAAGGCCGCGGGCGATCTGGTTTCGGCCGGTGAGGTGGTGCTGGTGCGGGAACTCACCGCCGAGGACGGCAGCTTCCGGCGCTGGTCGCTGCGCCAGGTGCCCGAGGTGCAGGGCGCCTTCATGGCGATGGACGTGAACTCGGGCCGGGTGCTCGCCATGCAGGGCGGCTTCTCCTACCAGTATTCCGTCTTCAACCGCGCGACGCAGGCGACGCGCCAGCCGGGGTCGAGCTTCAAGCCCTTTGTCTATGCCGCCGCGCTCGACTCGGGCTTCACCCCCGCCACCATCGTCATTGATGCGCCGATCGAGGTGCAGACGGCGCAGGGCCTCTGGACGCCGAAGAACGCGTCGGGGAAATATTACGGGCCCACGCCGCTCCGGACCGGGGTCGAGCAGTCGCGGAACCTGATGACGGTGCGGATCGCGCAGGAGATCGGCATGAGCACCGTTGCCGCCTATGCCGAGCGCTTCGGGGTCTACGACCGGATGGGGCAGTTCCTCGCAAACGCCCTCGGGTCGGAGGAGACGACGCTGTTCAAGATGGTGGCCGCCTATGCCATGTTCGCCAACGGCGGCGAGCGTGTGCAACCCACGCTGGTGGACCGGGTGCAGGACCGCTTCGGCCGCACGATCTACCGTCACGACCAGCGGGCCTGCGAGGATTGCGCCCGACCGCTCCTGCCGGAGGGGCAGGCGCCGCACATCACGTCGCAGCGCGAACGCGTGATGGACGCGATCACCGCCTATCAGCTGACCTCGATGATGCAGGGTGTCGTCCAGCGCGGCACCGGGCGCGGGATCAACCTGCCGGTGCCGGTGGCCGGCAAGACCGGCACCACGAACGACGCCAAGGATGTCTGGTTCATCGGTTACACTTCGAACATGGTCGCGGGCTGCTACATCGGCTACGACCAGCCGCGCTCGATGGGCTCGGCCTCGGGCGGCGGGTTCTGTGGCCCGGTGTTCCAGAGCTTCATGTCCAAGGCGGTGAAGAAATACGGCGGCTCCGAGTTCCGGGTGCCTCCGGGGGGCTACTTCATCAAGATCGACCGCTTCACCGGCGCCCGGCTTCCCGACAATGCCTCCGGCGAGAACGTCGTGGCCGAATACTTCCGGCAGGGCGAGGATCCGGTCTTCGGCATGGGCGCCTGGGTCGATGGCGGCTTCGCCATGGGCTCGAACCTGCCCCTCTTTGCCTATGGCGAGGACGAGAGCGCGCAGGGCTCGACCGTGACCACCGCCACGGGCGAGCGCAAGGTCATCCCGAAGAAGGCCGATTTCGGCACGCTCAGTTCGGGCGGCCTCTACTGACCCCGGCCCTCTGTCACAGGCGCGGCCCGGCCTTGCCCGGTCCGCGCCTTCGCGCTATCACCCCCGCCTGAACCGATCCCGCCTGAACCGATCGAGGACTTTCGCCCATGCGCACCGAGACCCAGAACCAAGTCGAGGCCATCCGGCGCTCGCTCGCGCTGCTCGGCCAGCGCATGGATCTCGAGACGGCGCCGCACCGTCTCGAGGAATTCGACGCGATGATCGAGGACGGCAACCTCTGGAATGACCCGGCGCGCGCGCAGAAGCTGATGCGCGAACGTCAGCAGCTGATGGACCAGCTTTCGACCTACAAGCTGATCGACACCGGGCTGCGCGACAATGTCGAGTTGATCGAGCTGGGCGAGGCCGAGGGTGACGAGGAGATCGTGACCGAGGCCGAGGCGTCGATCCGAGCGCTGGTCGAGACAGCCCGCGCCAAGGAGCTCGAGGCGCTGCTCGATGGCGAGGCGGACGGCAACGATACCTTCCTCGAGATCAACGCGGGCGCGGGCGGCACCGAAAGCTGCGACTGGGCCTCGATGCTGGCGCGGATGTATGTCCGCTGGGCCGAGCGCAAGGGCTACAAGGTCGAGCTGCAGTCGGAATCGGCGGGCGAGGAGGCGGGCATCAAGTCGGCCGCCTACAAGATCTCGGGGCCGAACGCCTATGGCTGGCTGAAGTCGGAAAGTGGCGTGCACCGGCTGGTGCGGATTTCGCCCTACGACTCGGCGGCGCGGCGGCACACCTCCTTCTCCTCGGTCTGGGTCTATCCGGTGGTGGACGACAACATCGAGATCGAGATCCCGGCGAACGACATCCGCATCGACACCTACCGCTCGTCCGGTGCGGGCGGACAGCACGTCAACACGACCGACTCGGCGGTGCGGATCACCCACCTTCCGACCAATATCGTCGTGACCTCTTCGATGAAGTCGCAGCACCAGAACCGCGAGGCGGCGATGAACGCGCTGAAGGCCCGGCTCTACCAGATGGAGCTCGACAAGCGGAACGCGGCGATCAACGCCCAGCACGAGGCGAAGGGCGAGGCTGGCTGGGGAAATCAGATCCGCTCCTACGTCCTGCAGCCCTACCAGATGGTGAAGGACCTGCGGACGGGGGTCGAGACCTCGGACACGCAGGGGGTTCTCGACGGCGATCTCGACCGGTTCATGCAGGCCACCCTCGCTCAGGACGTGGCCGGCAAGAGTCGCGCCGAGGCGAACGCCGAGAACTGACGGCCGCCCGATCCGCGGCGGGGCGCATCAGCGACCAATTTCCGATCCCGCTCATACGAAAAGCCGAGGTGCAGAATCATCTTGGAGCTGAGCGGCACCTGCGCTTACCCTTCTCCCTTCGAGAAGGAGGAGTCTCGGAATGTCGCAAAGCTACTTGGAATCCGCCGTGGCGGTTCCGGAGGTACGCGTGCTCACCCCGGAAGACCTGCGGACTGTGCTGTTTGCCGGAATGCGCGATTTCAGACGCGCGCCGGCCTTTGGTCTGTTCTTCGCTGCCGTCTATGTGATCTGTGGCTGGATCATTCTCTATGCGCTCACCACGAGCGGCAACTTCTGGTGGATCCTGCCCGCCGCGGCCGGCTTCCCCATCCTCGGACCCTTCGTCGCCTGCGGCCTCTACGAGGTGAGCCGGCGGCTGGAACTCGGCCTGCCGCTGCACTGGGGAGAAGTGCTCGGGGTCGTCGTCCGGCAGAAGGACCGCCAGATCCCGTCGATGGCTGCCGTGGTGGTCATCTTCTTCCTGTTCTGGAACTTCCTGTCGCACATGGCCTTCGCCCTCTTCATGGGGATGCAGCCGATCGTCAACATTTCCAGTTCGTTCGAGTCGTTCCTGACGGCGAATGGCCTGACCTTGCTGGCCGTCGAGATGCTGATCGGTGCGGTCTTCGCCAGCATCCTGTTCTCGATCACGGTGGTGAGCCTGCCGCTGCTGCTTGACCGGGAACTGGACTTCGTGACGGCGATGATCACCAGTGTGCAGGTGGTGCAGGCAAATCCGGTGCTGATGCTGTCCTGGGGCGTCACCATCGGCGGCATCCTGTTCTTCGCCATGCTGCCCGGGTTCCTCGGGCTGCTCGTGGCGCTGCCGGTTTTGGGGCATGCGACCTGGCACCTCTACCGGCTGGCCCTCGACTGAAGCTCTCCGGGCGGTCGGCAGTCTCAGGTCCACCGCACCGGGACCAGCTTCGTGCGCAACATCAAGATCGTGCCGCAAGTGCATGACCCAAAAAGAGAAAGGGCGCCCAAGGGCGCCCTTTTCATGCCTTTCCGACGGCGAAGACGGATCAGAGTTCGGCGGCCTTCTGGGCCGGAGCCGCGGAGGGTGCGGCCGCCGGGGCAGCGGGCTTCCCGCTCTGCAGCGGATCTTCCTGCCGCTGGACGGAGCCTTCGAAATGGGCGCCGGATTCGATCGCAATGGTCTTGTGGATGATGTCGCCCTCGACCCGGGCGGTCGAGGTCAGCCGTACTTTCAGTCCGCGAACGCGGCCGATCACCCGGCCGTTCACCACGATGTCGTCGGCGACGATCTCGCCGCGGATCGTGGCGCTTTCGCCGACGGTCAGCAGGTGGGCGCGGATGTCGCCCTCGACCGTTCCTTCGACCTGGATGTCGCCGGTGGTGCGCAGGTTGCCGACCACCGTCAGGTCCGACGACAGGACCGAGGCGGAGGGCTTGGGTTTCGGCGCGCCGGGCGCAAAGTCGGTCGACGGTTTCTGCACGGGGGCTTCCTGATTCCTTGGCCGCTCGGCCTCGCCCTGCTTGGGACCGGGCTCGTTGATTCTGCTCTTAGAAAACATCTTTCGCCGCCTTGATGAAGGTCATCGGGTTGACGGGCGACCCGTCCACGCGGACCTCATAGTGAAGATGGGTGCCGGTAGACCGGCCTGAAGAGCCCATATCACCGATCCGGTCGCCGCGCGATACCCTTTGTCCCTTCTCGACCCGGATCTGGGACAGATGGCCGTAGACCGTCTGGATTCCGAAGTCGTGGCGGATCTTGATCATTCGTCCGTAGCCACTTGCCCAGCCGGCCTGAATCACCGTGCCGTCGGCGGTTGCGTAGATGGGGGTTCCGTTGGCGCCCGCCATGTCGATCCCCTCGTGCCGGCGATGCCCACGGCCGAACGGGTCGCTGCGGCCGCCGAAGCCCGAGGTGTAGCGGAAGGAACTCTTCACCGGCATCGAGAACGGCGCTTTGGACGCCGCCAGCCGGTAGAGGTTCATCCGGTCGAGCCCGTTCAGGATCTCGTTCGCCCGGCGCTCCTCGGGCGACAGGTCGCCGCCCATGGTCGAGACGGTCAGTTTCGAGAGCGGGCCACCCTGGCCCGCATAGCCCCGACGCACCTGCTTGAGGAGCGTGTCGGTGGAAAGACCGGCGGCGCGGAACATCTTGTCGAGCGGCTCCATCGAGACGGTCACCGCATCCTCGAGCTGCGAGAAGATGGCTTCGTTGCGCGCCTGAAGCTCGGCCTTTTCCTGCAGGACCTCGTCGGTCTCCTCCTTGGCCAGCAGCACGGCATTGGCCATGTCATCCCGCTGGCGGGCGGTCGCGGCGAGAGTGGTCGAAAGCTGCTCGAGCGTGGCTTCGGCATCGGCGGTGCGCGAGCCTTCGGTGCGCGCGGAGCCGGTCTGTTCGGCCAGGGCGAGGGTCATGCGCTGCGATTCCTCGCGGAACTCGTCGCGCTCCTCGATGGTGCGGATCAGGGTGTCCTGCAGCACGTCGATCCCGGTTTCGAGTTCCTTCCGGCGGTCTTCGGTCGCGAGCAGCGCGGTCTGCATCTTCGAGACTTCCGCCAGCGCGAGGTTGAAGCGTTCCTGCGCACGCACGGCTTCGTCGGCCCGACGGTCCCGGTCGGCGGAGAGGGCGTTCAGGCGGGATTCGTAAAGCGCCTGCTGGCGTTGGGTCTGGTCGCGGGTGCTGCCTGCGGTGACGGAGTCCATGAGGACGATCGACGTCGCAAAGATGGTCCAGCTGAGAAAGAGTGCGCCGCCGGCAAGGGCCGCGAGCTGCGTCCCGGATCGGAGCCGGATGAACCGCGTGTCGCTATCGGATTTCAGGAAGAGCCTGCGTTCCGGCAGGATGCGTTCGAGGCTCGTGTTCATCCGATAGTGAAGTCGCGTCAGCACCGGTCGGTCCCGTTCGTTGTTTCGCGGTGACGAACCTTATGCCGGCGCCGGGGCCGGCCTTCCTGTCCCCGAAAACTGACTAGCCACGGGTCGGCAGCCGCGCAACAGATTTGACCAATAGGCGGGGGGAGAAGGCGAAACCTCGCCTGAATGGGCAAGAACTCGCCGATAGAGGGCGTGGTTCCCGTCGTGGCGGACGTTTGGTCGCAGGGTCCCGCGAATTTCCGGAAGCTGGGGTTTCGGCGCAACAGTCGCGGATCGCGGCTGGAAGGGAAAAATATCTTCGCCCGTATCGCGGCTTTTGTCGGAACGAGGAAATGGGCGGCGGGCACGCGCCGGACGGCAAGGCAGAGTGGCCCGCGCCCGGGATGGGCGCGGGGCCCGGCTCAGAGTTCGCGCGCCGCAGCCAGCACCTCGGCGGCGTGCCCCCGGGCCGAAACCTTGCGCCAGATGCGAGCGACCCGGCCTTCGCCGTCGATCAGGAAGGTCGAGCGCTCGATGCCCATGTAGGTCTTGCCGTACATGTTCTTCTCCTTCCAGACGCCGTAGTCCTCGGCGGTCGAGGCGCCCTCGTCCGAGGCCAGGACGATCCCCAGTCCGTGCTTGGCGCAGAACTTGTCGTGCGACTTGACGCTGTCCTTGGAGATTCCGATCACCGTGGTGCCGATCTCGGCAAATTGCGCGGCGAGGGCAGTGAATTCCTGTGCCTCCAGGGTGCAACCGGAGGTATCGTCCTTCGGATAGAAGTACACTACCGCTTTCCCAGGCTTCAGCGCGGAAAGCGTAACGGTGCTGCCGCCGTCGCGCGGCAGGGAAAAGTCGGGGGCGGGCTGACCGGCATCGATCATGGGCGGCTCCTTGCTGAGGGTCTGGTCACGGCAGTTTTAGTTGTCCGGCGCGGACGGTAAAGGCATTCCGGCGGGCGGGAAAAGGATCGTATGGCGGAAGGCGGCGGGCATCAGGCACCAGCGCGGCAGGGACGGTCGCGGCGCGCTCGCGCCTCGCTGTGGCTGCTGCTGAGCCTTGCGCTGCTGGCGGCGGTCGCGGGCTTCGGCACATTGGCACTGACGGGCCGGCCGCTGCCCCTGCCGGGCTGGATCGTGGCCGAGGCGGAGTCGCGGATCAACCGGGCGCTGGAGCCCGCGCTCTCTGTCTCGCTCGGGGGGGTCGTCCTGACGGTCGAGCCGAACTGGATCCCGCGGATCCGGCTAGACGACCTGCGGCTTCTGCAGGCGGACGGGCGGGCGCTGGTGAGCCTGCCCGAGGCGCGGGTGGTCTTCGACCGGGGGGCGGCCCTGCGCGGCGCGCTCCATCCCAAGGCGATCACCCTGTCGGGCGCGCGCATCGCGCTAAGGCGGCTGGCGGACGGACGGTTCGACTTTGCCCTGGGAGAACAGGGGGGTACGTTCCGGCTCGCCGGCTACGCCGAGTTGCGCGAGGCCGTCGACCGGATCTTCGCACAGCCGGTGCTGGCCGACCTCAGGCGGATCGAGGCCGAAGGCATGACGCTCACGCTCGACGACCGGCGGGCGGGGCGGACGTGGCAGGCCGGCGACGGCCGTCTGACGCTGGAGAACACGCCGGGCCGTCGCGCGCTGGAACTCGGCCTGTCGATGCTGGATGCGCCGGGCCGGGCGCCGGCCCAGGCACTGGCAACCTTCGTCACCACGCCCGGCAGCCCGGAGGCGCGGATCTCTGTCACCGTGGATCATGTGGCGGCGGCCGATATCGCGGCCCAGGCCGCCCCTGTCGCCTGGCTCGAGGTACTGGACGCGGCCTTGTCGGGGCGCTTTTCGGCCGAACTCGACGGTGACGGGCGGCTCACCCGACTCGAGGCGGGGCTCGACAGCGGTGAAGGCGCGCTTCAGCCCACGCCGGAGACGAAGCCGCTCGCCTTCGACCGCGCGGGCCTCGCCTTTTCCTTCGATCCCGCGCGCGAGCGGCTGAACCTGACGCGGCTCGAGGTAGGCGGCCGCTCGCTGAGGCTTTCGGCAAAGGGCCACGCCTATCTGCCGGGCGTATCGCAGGGCCTGCCGCGCGAGGTGCTGGCGCAGATCCGGGTCGAGGACGCGAGCGCGGACCCCGAGGGGCTCTTCGAGTCGCCGGTCCATTTCTCGGAGGGTGCACTCGACCTGCGGATGCGGCTCGACCCCTTCCGCGTCGAGATCGGCCAGCTGACGCTGGTCGAGAAGGAGCGCAGGCTCTCGGGCCGCGGACGCGTCTCGGCCGGGGAGGGTGGCTGGCGCGTGGCCTTCGACCTCGGGCTCAACGAGATCGCGCACAGCGAGCTTCTCGCGCTCTGGCCGCTGTCGGTGGTGCCGAAGACGCGGCAGTGGCTGGTCGAGAACGTGCAGGACGGACGGCTGTTCGAGGTGCAGGCCGGGCTCCGGATGCAGCCCGGGACCGAGACGCGCCTGTCGCTCGGCTACGAGTTCCGCGACGGCGACGTGCGCTACCTCAAGACCCTGCCGCGGATCGAGAAGGGGTCGGGTTATGCGGCGATCGAGGATCGACGCTACCTGACGGTTCTTGACGAGGGGCAGGTCACGCCGCCCGCCGGCGGGCCGATCCGCGTCACGCGCTCGGTCTTCGAGGTGCCGGACGTGACGCAGCGCCCGGCACGCGCCCTCATCTCGATCAACAGCGAGAGCGGGGTGACGGCGGCACTGTCGCTGCTCGATCAGCCGCCCTTCCGCTTCCTCGAGAAGGCGGGCCGCTCGGTCGATCTGGGCGAGGGGCGGGCGGTGATGGAGACCGAGCTCCGCCTGCCGCTGAAGCCGAAGGTGACGCCCGACGAGGTGGATTTCAGCGTCCGCGGCAGGATCAGCGATTTCCGCTCGGACGTGCTGGTGCCCGGCCGGACGATCACGGCGGCAAGCCTGACGCTGGAGGCCGCGCCGGATGGTCTGTCCGTGACGGGGGCCGGCACCCTCGGCCGGGTTCCCTTCGACGCGACCTACAGGCTTGCCATCGGCCGCGACGCGGGCGGCCGCTCCTCCGTCGAGGGGACGGCCACGCTTTCGCCGGCGGCGGTCGAGGAATTCAAGCTGGGCCTGCCCGACGGCTCTGTCGAGGGCAGCGCGCCCGGCCGGTTCCGGGTCGAGATGTCCAAGGGTGCGGAGCCGAAACTGACCCTCTCGTCGGATCTGGTGGGGCTGCGGCTCGGTCTCTCGTCCATTGGCTGGTCGAAGCCCGAGGGCCGTGCGGGCCGTCTCGAGGTGGCGGCGACGCTTGGGAAACCCGTCTCGGTCGAAAGGCTGACGCTGGAGGGCGGCGGGCTCGCGGCCGAAGGGCGGGTGAGCCTGCGGGCGGACGGCTCTCTCGATGCCGTACGCTTCGACCGGGTGCGGCTGGACGACTGGCTCGACGCCCCGGTGACGCTCTCCGGACAGGGCCGGGGCCAACCGCCGGAGGTGCAACTGCGCGGCGGGTCGGTGGATCTGACGCGTCTTCCCGATCTGGGGAGTGGGCGCGGCGGGCCGGAGGCGCCGGTGCCGATCCTCGTTGGCCTCGACCGGTTGCAGGTGACTTCGGGAATTGCCCTCACCGGGCTCGAGGGCCGCTTCGGCACGCGCGGCGGCTTCAACGGCGGGTTCCGCGGGCGCGTGAACGGACGCGCGCTCGTCGAGGGCACGGTGTCTCCGATGGCTGGCCGCAGCGCCATCCGGCTGCGCTCGCGCGACGCTGGCGGGGTGATCGCCTCGGCGGGGATCTTTCCGGACGCGCGCGGCGGCGATCTCGACCTCACGCTCACGCCGGAGGGGCGCGACGGGTATCGCGGCCGGGCCATCGTCTCGAACTTCCGCGTGACGAACGCGCCCGTGCTCGCGGCGCTGCTGAACGCGGTGTCCGTCGTGGGCCTGCTGGAACAGCTGAACGGCGACGGGCTCCTCTTCGCCGAGGGTGACGCAGAGTTCCGCATCCAGCCCGGGGCCGTCGAGATTTCCGAGGCTTCGGCCGTCGGCGCCTCGATGGGGGTGACGCTGGCGGGGCTCTACCGCTCGTCCGAGCGGACGCTCGACCTGCAGGGTGTGATCTCGCCGATCTACCTGCTGAACGGGATCGGCTCGGTGCTGACGCGGCGCGGAGAGGGACTCTTCGGCTTCAACTACTCGGTGACCGGCTCTGCCGACCGGCCGGCGGTCTCGGTCAACCCGCTCTCGATCCTGACGCCCGGCATGTTCCGCGAGATCTTCCGCCGACCGGTGCCCGTCCTGCCGTGATCGCCCTTGCCTTCCCCCGCCGGTCGCGCCAAGTCCCGGGCGTGCAGCGCGCTCGCCTGCCGTCCGCGTTCCCTTGGGCTTCCTGTCTGCCCGCTTCCCCGAACCTTCGATGAAACTTTCTGATTTCGATTTCGACCTCCCCGATCGCCTGATCGCGACGCGCCCGGCGCGGCCGCGCACGGCGGCGCGTCTCCTTCTGGCCGAGGGCGACCGGATCTCGGACCGGCACGTCCGCGACCTCGTCGAGATCTTCCGCCCGGGCGACCGGCTGGTGCTGAACAACACCCGCGTGATCCCGGCGCGCCTTGCCGGCACGCGGGAGCGGGGCGAGGCCGTGGCACGGATCGAGGTCACGCTGATGGAGCCCGCCGCCGCCGGCGGCTGGCGCGCGATGGCCAAGCCGCTCCGCAAGCTGAGGGAGGGCGAGACGATCCGCTTCTCCGACAGCCTTTCGGCCGAGGTGGCGGAGAAGGGCGAGGCGGATTTGCGGCTGGTCTTCGACCGGGAAGGCGAAGCACTCGATGCGGCGCTGGCCGAGGCGGGCGCCATGCCGCTGCCGCCCTATATCGCCGCGAAGCGCCCGCCGGATGCGCAGGATCACGAGGATTACCAGACGGTCTTCGCCCGCCATTCGGGCGCCGTCGCGGCCCCCACGGCCTCGCTCCATTTCGACCGCACCCTTCTCGAAGCGCTGGCCGGGAAGGGCGTGACCTTCACCGAGGTCACGCTCCACGTGGGCGCGGGAACCTTCCTGCCCGTGAAGGTCGAGGATGTGACCACGCACCGGATGCATGCGGAATGGGGCGAGGTGACCGCGGCGGCCGCGGCCGAGATCGCCGCCACCCGGGCGGAGGGCGGCCGCGTGATCCCGGTGGGCACCACCGCGCTCCGGCTGATCGAGAGCGCGGCGTCCGAGGGCACGATCCGGCCCTGGCGCGGCGAGACGGACATCTTCATCTATCCGGGTTATCGTTTCCGCGTCACGGACGCGCTCATGACCAATTTCCACCTGCCGAAGTCGACGCTGCTGATGCTCGTCTCGGCCCTGATGGGAAGCGGGCGGATCCGCGCGATCTACGACCACGCCGTGCGCGAGGAGTATCGATTCTTCTCCTACGGCGACGCCTCTCTGCTGGTTCCCGGCGGTTGAATCCGCCGCCGAACGTCGTCATCTGTCGGTGCCCCGCCGCGCCGCAACGCTAGCCTGCCGGACAAGTCACGGAGCCTCCCATGTTCAAGGTCCTCGCCGCCACCTGGCCGCTTCTGCTCGGCGTCATGCTGCTGATGGTCGGCAATGGCGTGCAGTCCTCGCTGCTGGGGATCCGCGGCGCGCTCGAGGGGTTCACCACGACCCAGCTCGCCCTCGTGACCTCGGCCTATTTCGCGGGCTTCCTCATCGGCTCGCAGGTCGCGCCCGACATGATCCGCCGCGTGGGCCATGTGCGCGTCTTCGCGGCGCTCGGCTCGATGATCTCGGCCGTGCTGGTCCTCTATCCGGTGCTGCCGGAGTGGACGGTCTGGACGCTGCTGCGCGTGCTGATCGGCTTCAGCTTCTCGGGCGTCTACATCACCGCGGAAAGCTGGCTGAACAACACCGCGACGAACGAGACGCGCGGACAGGCGATGTCGGCCTACATGATGGTGCAGATGATCGGCATCATCACGAGCCAGGCGCTGCTGAACGCGGCCGATCCCTCGGGCTTCGCGCTTTTCGTGATTCCCTCGGTGCTGGTGTCGCTGGCCTTCATGCCCATCCTGCTTACGGTCACGCCCACGCCCACCTTCGACACGACCAGCCGGCTTTCGGTGCGCGAGCTGTTCCGTGTCTCGCCGCTGGGCATCGTGGGGATGCTGCTGACCGGGGGGATCTTCTCGGCCATGTTCGGCATGGCCTCGGTCTGGGGCACGCTCGAAGGGCTCTCGGTGCAGGAGATCTCTATCTTCATTGGCTCGCTCTACGTGGGCGGCCTCATCCTGCAATATCCGATCGGCTGGGCGTCGGACCGGATGGACCGCCGCCAGCTCATCCTGGGTCTCGCGGTGGCGGCCGGGCTGGTGATGGCGGTGACGGTGGTGATCGAGCCGCCCTTCTGGGGGCTGATCGGCGTGGCGCTGCTCCTGGGCGGGATCACGAACCCCATCTATTCGCTGCTGATCGCCTATACGAACGACTTC
Organism: Rhodobacter sp. NSM; assembly: GCF_052244495.1. NCBI lineage: Bacteria > Pseudomonadati > Pseudomonadota > Alphaproteobacteria > Rhodobacterales > Rhodobacter > Rhodobacter sp. NSM. Next base: position 63,883 of record NZ_JBQPXH010000003.1, on the reverse strand, counting down.
CTTGGCAAGGAGGACATGGCGGCGGCCTCGGCCGGGCTTCTGTTCATGAACGGGCTCGGTGCGATCTGCGGACCGCTGGTTACCGGCTGGATCATGGAGCAGGCGGGGCCGCGCGGCTTCTTCCTCTTCATCGGGCTGCTCTACGCGGCGATGGCGCTCTATGCCGGCTGGCGGATGACGCAGCGCGCGGCGCCAGCCGTGGCCGATACCGGCTCGTTCGCGACCGTCGCGCCGACCGCGTCTTCGGTGGCCGTGGGCACGGTCATGGAGGTCGTCACCGAGGCGCAGGAGGCGCAGCAGGCGGCCGAGTGACGCGCGGGGTACCGTCGGATCCGGGGGCTTCGCGCCCCCGTCCGGCCCAGGGGTCGGGCTTCCGGGATATTCGGGCAGAGTGAAAGGCGGGGCCGGTGCCGAAGGCGGTTGCCGCTCCGCGCGCGACCTGTCAGGCTGAAGGCTCTGGCAAGCGTGAGGCAGGCATGGCAGACGATCCGGTAGCGGTGCTCGACTTCTGGCTGGGAGAGGTCGGACCCGAGGGCTGGTATGCGGTCGATCCCGAGGTGGACGAGACGATCCGCGAGCGGTTCGGCGATCTCTGGCAGGCGGCGCGCGGAGGCGGGCTCGACCACTGGACCGAGGGCACCGTGGGCAGCCTCGCCTTCCTGATCCTGACCGACCAGTTTCCGCGCAACATGTTCCGCGGCACGGCCGAGGCCTTCGCGACTGATCCCCTGGCACGGGACTGCGCCCGCAAGGCCATTGCCGCCGACTGGGATCTGGGCGCCCCCGAGCCGGAGCGGCAGTTCTTCTACCTGCCGCTCGAGCACTCCGAGGATGCGGCCGACCAGGCCGAGGCGGTGCGGCTCTTTCGTGAGCGGATGCCCGAGACCGGAGAGGAGGGGCTGCTGCATGCCCATGCCCACGCCGCGATCATCGGCCGGTTCGGGCGGTTCCCGTTCCGGAACGCGGCGCTCGGGCGGACGTCCTCGCCCGAGGAGGAGGAGTTCCTGGCGGCGGGGGCCTATGCGGCCGAGGTGCGGCGCCTGAGGGGCTAGGCAGCTGGAAGAAGCCGTGTCTTGCGAGTGATGAGCGGTGGAGCGCTCCGGGAGGTGATCGGAGGCGCCCGCCTGCGTAGGCCCAGGCTTTCTGCCCGCGCCTTTGCCGACGTGGGAGATCCTGCCGCCGCCGCGAGGCGGGCTTCGTCGGGGCCACCGCCCGTTGCGCGCTTCGGTAAAATGGTTTAAGGCCAAACTACTTTTTTCAGGGAGGCAAGCATGCCCGCGAAAAGCTTCGACATGATCGTGATCGGCGCCGGCCCCGGCGGCTATGTCTGCGCGATCCGGGGGGCTCAGCTGGGCCTCAGCGTCGCCATCGTCGAGCGGGAGAACCTCGGCGGCATCTGCCTCAACTGGGGCTGCATTCCGACCAAGGCGATGCTGCGCTCGGCCGAAGTGTTCCACCTGATGCACCGCGCCAAGGAGTTCGGGCTGAAGGCCGAGGGCGTGGGCTACGATCTCGACGCCGTGGTGAAGCGGTCGCGCGGGGTGGCCAAGCAGCTGTCCTCGGGCGTGGCGCATCTGATGAAGAAGAACAGGATCACCGTGGTGATGGGGGACGCGACGCTTGCGGGCAAGGGTCGCGTCACGGTGAAGACCCAGAATGGCGCGGAAGAGCTGGAGGCGAAATCCATCGTCATCGCCACCGGCGCGCGGGCGCGCGAGCTGCCGGGGCTCGAGGCCGATGGCGACCTGGTCTGGACCTACCGCCATGCCCTGCAGCCCAAGCGGATGCCGAAGAAGCTGCTGGTGATCGGCTCGGGCGCCATCGGGATCGAATTTGCGAGCTTCTTCAACACCCTTGGCGCCGACACCACGGTGGTCGAGGTGATGGACCGCATCCTGCCGGTCGAGGATGCCGAGGTCTCGGCCTTCGCGAAGAAGCAGTTCGAGAAGCAGAAGATGAAGATCCTCGAGAAGGCGACGGTGAAGAAGCTGGACCGGGCGGGCGGCAAGGTCACGGCCCATGTCGAGATGGGCGGCGAGACCCGGACCATGGAGTTCGATACGGTGATCTCGGCCGTGGGGATCGTCGGCAACACTGAGGGCCTCGGGCTCGAGGAGGCGGGCGTGACCGTGGAGCGCAGCCACGTCGTGACCGACGAGTTCTGCCGGACCGGTGTCGAGGGGCTCTATGCCATCGGCGACATCGCCGGCGCGCCATGGCTCGCGCACAAGGCCAGCCACGAGGGCGTGATGGTGGCCGAACTGATCGCGGGCGGCCATCCGCATCCGATCAAGCCCGGCTCCATCGCGGGCTGCACCTACTGCCAGCCGCAGGTGGCGAGCGTGGGCCTGACCGAGGCCAAGGCAAAGGAGAAGGGCTATCAGGTCAAGGTCGGGCGGTTCCCGTTCATCGGCAACGGCAAGGCCATTGCGCTGGGAGAGGCCGAGGGCTTCGTGAAGACCGTGATCGACGCGAAGACGGGCGAGCTTCTGGGCGCGCACATGATCGGCGCCGAGGTCACCGAGCTGATCCAGGGCTATGTCGTCGGGAGGACGCTCGAGACGACCGAGGCGGAGCTGATGGAGGCGGTCTTCCCCCATCCGACCCTGTCCGAGATGATGCACGAGTCGGTGCTCGACGCCTACGGTCGCGCCATCCATTTCTGACGGACGGTCCTTTGGTCCGGATCGGCGGCGCCCCTCGGGCGCCGTCTGCCATTCCGGTCGCGGAAGGCGCGGGCACTCTGGTCCCGGCCACCGCAGCGCGGTAGGAGAAGGCATGATCCGCTCTCCCATGCTACAGGTTTTCGCGCTCTGGTTCGCCGGACTGGGGGCAGCGGCGCAGTTCTCGAAGGTGGGCGTGATCTTCGGCCCGATCTCGGCCGCCTATGCCGGGGCCTCCGAGGTGACGCTGGGGCTCGTCGTGTCCATCGTGGGCTTCGCGGGTCTGATCTTCGGCACGACCGCCGGGCTGCTCGTGGCCCGGCTGGGCTACCGTCGGGTGCTGGTGACGGCACTGGCCGCCGGCGCGCTTCTGTCGCTTGCCGAGGCGCTGATGCCGCCGCTCTCGCTGATGCTCGGGCTGCGGGCGGTGGAAGGGGTCGCGCATCTGGCCATCGTGGTGGCCGCGCCCGTGCTGATCGCGCAGATCGCGCCGCGCGAGAGGCAGGGCTTCGCCATGACGCTCTGGTCCTCGTTCTTCGCGGTCTCCTTCGCCTTCACCGCCTGGATCGGTCGCCCGCTGGTGGCGGCCTGGGGCATCCCGCCGCTGTTCCTGATCCATGCGTTCTACATGGCGGCCTGTGCGGTCATGATGTGGTTCCTGCTGCCGCCCGATGGCACCGGCGAGAAGACGGGGCGCGTGCAGGCCTCGCTTCTGCGGCAGCACGGTGAGATCTATGCCTCGGCGCGGGTGGCCGCGCCTGCGATTGGCTTCTTCTGCTACACGCTGATCTATGTCGCGCTGCTCACGCTGCTGCCGCCCGAGACGGGGCATCCGGCCTTTCTCGCTTCGGCCATGCCGCTGGCCTCCATCGCCGTGTCCATGACGCTCGGGGTCTGGATGCTGGGGCGGATCCCTGCAGTCTCGATGGTGCAGGGCGGCTTTGCGCTCGCCATCGCGGCGACGCTTGCCCTTTGGGCGGGCTGGGGGCATGGCCCGGCGATGCAGGCTGCGGCGCTCGCGCTGGCGGCGGCGCTCGGCCTCGTGCAGGGGGCTTCCTTCGCGGCGATCCCGCAGCTCAACGAAGGGCGCGAGGATCGCGCGCGGGCCGCGGGTGCGGTGGCCCAGCTCGGCAACCTTGGCACCACCAGCGGCACGCCGCTGCTTGCCGCGCTGATGGCAGGACACGGCGGGCGGGGGCTGATCTTCTTCGTCCTCGTGCCCAGCCTCTCCGGCATCCTGCTGCATCAGTGGCTTTCCGCCCGCCGCAGGGCATCGGCCTGAATTATTCGCTGCCATCAGCCTGAAGTTCATACTATGTTCACATGTGGCGGTTGGAGACTCGGGCCTCAGCCGCTATATCCGCCGTTCTGGAAGACGTGAGGATCGGGGCGATGGCCGAACAGAAGTTCATCTCGGTGCGGGGCGCGCGAGAGCACAATCTCAAGGGCATCGACATCGACATCCCGCGGGACCAGCTGGTGGTCATCACCGGGCTTTCGGGCTCGGGCAAGTCCAGCCTCGCCTTCGATACGATCTATGCCGAGGGGCAGCGCCGCTATGTCGAGAGCCTCTCGGCCTATGCGCGGCAGTTCCTCGACATGATGGGCAAGCCGGACGTGGACCACATCTCGGGCCTGTCGCCTGCGATCTCCATCGAGCAGAAGACGACCTCGAAGAACCCGCGCTCGACCGTGGGAACCGTGACCGAGATCTACGACTACATGCGCCTTCTCTGGGCGCGGGTCGGCACGCCCTACAGCCCGGCCACCGGCCTGCCCATCGCGGCGCAGCAGGTGCAGGACATGGTCGATGCGGTGATGGCAATGGAGGAGGGGACGCGCGGCTACCTGCTCGCCCCCATCGTCCGGGACCGCAAGGGCGAGTACAAGAAGGAATTTCTTGAGCTGCGCAAGCAGGGCTTCCAGCGGGTGAAGGTGAACGGCACCTTCCACGAGCTGGAGGATCCGCCGGTGCTCGACAAGAAGTTCCGCCACGACATCGACGTGGTGGTGGACCGCATCGTCGTCCGCGAGGGGATCGAGACCCGGCTGGCCGACAGCTTCCGCACCGCGCTGAACCTCGCCGACGGGATCGCGATCTTCGAGAGCGCGCCGGCCGAGGGCGAGCCCGTCCGCACGACCTTCTCCGAAAAGTTCGCCTGCCCGGTCTCGGGCTTCACCATCCCCGAGATCGAGCCGCGCCTCTTCTCGTTCAACGCGCCCTTCGGCGCCTGCCCGGAATGCGACGGCCTGGGGATGGAGCTGTTCTTCGACGAGCGACTGGTGGTGCCGGATCAGGGTCTCACGCTGAAGCAGGGGGCCATTGCGCCCTGGGCCAAGTCGAAGTCGCCCTATTACACCCAGACCGTCGAGGCACTGGCGCGGCACTACGGCTTCGATGCGAAGAAGAAATGGAAGGACCTGCCCGAGAAGGTGCAGGAGGTCTTCCTGCGCGGGTCCGGCGAAGAGGAGATCACCTTCCGCTACGACGAGGGTGGCCGGATCTATCAGGTCAGCCGCAGCTTCGAGGGCGTGATCCCGAACATGGAGCGGCGCTATCGCGAGACGGATTCCGCCTGGGTGCGCGAGGAGTTCGAGCGCTACCAGAACAACCGGCCGTGCCATGTCTGCGGCGGCTACCGGCTGAAGCCCGAGGCGCTGGCGGTGAAGATCGGCGGGCTGCACATCGGGCAGGTGGTGCAGATGTCGATCAAGGAGGCTTATGCCTGGATCGAGACGGTGCCTTCGGCGTTGACGGCTCAGAAGAACGAGATCGCCCGCGCGATCCTGAAGGAAATCCGCGAACGCCTTGGATTCCTTGTCAATGTGGGCCTCGACTACCTTTCGATGAGCCGGGCGGCGGGAACGCTTTCCGGCGGCGAAAGTCAGCGCATCCGGCTGGCGTCGCAGATCGGCTCCGGCCTGACCGGCGTGCTCTATGTGCTGGACGAACCCTCCATCGGGCTGCACCAGCGCGACAACGACCGGCTGTTGACGACGCTGAAGAACCTGCGCGACCAGGGCAACTCGGTTCTGGTGGTCGAGCATGACGAGGATGCGATCCGCGAGGCGGATTATGTCTTCGACATCGGCCCGGGCGCCGGGGTGCATGGCGGACAGGTGGTGGCGCACGGTACGCCCGCCGAGATTGCGGCAGATCCTGCGAGCCTGACCGGGCAGTATCTGTCCGGCAGCCGCGAGATCGCGGTGCCGGCGGAGCGTCGGAAGGGCAATGGCAAGACCCTGACCGTCGTGAAGGCCAGCGGCAACAACCTGCATGACGTGACGGTGGATTTTCCGCTCGGCCGGTTCGTCTGCGTGACGGGCGTGTCGGGCGGCGGCAAATCCACGCTGACGATAGAGACGCTCTACAAGACGGCCGCGATGCGGCTGAACGGGGCTCGCGAGACGCCCGCGCCCTGCGAGACGATCAAGGGCTTCGAGCAGCTGGACAAGGTGATCGACATCGACCAGCGGCCGATCGGGCGAACTCCGCGTTCCAACCCGGCCACTTACACCGGGGCCTTCACACCGATCCGTGACTGGTTCGCAGGCCTGCCCGAGTCGAAGGCGCGCGGCTACCAGCCGGGTCGGTTCTCGTTCAACGTGAAGGGCGGGCGCTGCGAGGCCTGCCAGGGCGACGGCGTCATCAAGATCGAGATGCACTTCCTGCCCGACGTCTATGTGACCTGCGAGACCTGCAAGGGCCACCGCTATAATCGCGAGACACTGGAAATCAAGTTCAAGGGCAAGAGTATAGCCGACGTTCTTGAGATGACGGTCGAGGATGCGCAGGAGTTCTTCCAGGCTGTCCCGGCGATCCGCGAGAAGATGGATGCTCTGGTTCGCGTGGGGCTTGGCTACATCAAGGTCGGCCAGCAGGCGACGACGCTCTCGGGTGGCGAGGCGCAGCGGGTAAAGCTGTCGAAGGAACTGAGCCGCCGGGCGACGGGCCGGACGCTCTACATCCTCGACGAGCCGACCACGGGCCTGCATTTCGAGGACGTAAAGAAACTGCTCGAAGTGCTTCATGAGCTTGTGGAACAGGGCAATACGGTCGTGGTGATCGAGCACAATCTCGATGTGGTGAAGACTGCGGACTGGATCGTTGACATCGGGCCCGAGGGCGGCGACGGCGGTGGACGGATCGTGGCGGAAGGCACGCCCGAGGAGGTCGCGAAGGTCGAGACCTCGCATACGGGGCGCTACCTGCGGGACATGCTGAAGCCGAAGCGGCTGGCCGCGGAATAGCCCGGGGGAGTGCGCCGCTCGGGGGCATCGAGCCCCGCTCGCGCCGCGCTGCCGCGGAACGCCCGGAGGCGGTGGTGCGTGGTCGGGCCGGCCATGTCCCCGGTGGGGTGTCCGGGCCGGCAGGAGGGAGGCCGCCGCTGGTGTCGCGGCGGCCTTCGTCTATGGGCGGCGCGGGTCCCGGACGTGCCGCGACGCCAGTGCTCGTGGCGCGCTCAGCCCTTGACGGGGCAGGTGTTGATCCCGAGGAGGGAGTAGAGCGGGCAGGTCGAGAAGATGCCGGTCAGCAGCGGCACCACGCCGATCAGCAGGACATAGCGATAGCCGGCGTCCGGCAGCAGGAAGAAGGCCGAAAGCAGCGCGAGGCCCACGACGATGCGGAGGATGCGGTCGATGCCGCCGACGTTGGTCTTGAACATGGGACATGCCTTTCAAAGGGAACCACCCCGAGGTTCGGGGCATGTCCGAAGGCTAGCTCAAGGGGGCTGGCGCGGTCTGTGACCACGTCACCGTGGCTCAGTCGGCACCGTCCGCCGCGGCGATGCGCCGCAGGGCTGCGGGGTCGAGCAGGCTGACGCGCCCGCGATCGGTGCGCACCCAGCCGCGGCGCGCGAACTGGTCGAGGCGGCGCGACACGACCTCCCGCGCCGATCCGATCCGCGTCGCAAGATCGGCCTGGGTGGAGGTGACCTCGTTTCCTTCGGCCATGTCCAGGAGCGTGCTGGCGAGCCGGCTCTCGACGCGCTGGAAGGCCACCCGCTCGAGCACGTGCATCATGGTCTGCATCCGGGTGGCGAAGGCCGTGAAGACGAAGCTGCGGAAGGCCGCGCTCTCGTCCATCAGCCGCAGGAACAGGGGACGCGGGATCACGACGGCCTTCACGTCCGTGGCCGCGATGGCTTCGCCCGTGTAGTCCTCGCCGCCCATGAGCCCGAGCGTGGTCTGCACGCAGCTCTGCCCGGGCTCGACCGCGTAGAGAAGGATCTCGCGCCCCGTGGGGCCGGTGAGGAAGACCTCGACCCGGCCCTCGAGCACCACGACGAATCCCTGCGCCGCATCTCCGGGCCGGAACATCAGCGTGCCGCGCGGCAGGCGGACGGGGCGCAGCGCCTCGAGGCGCCCGCGGGCATCCGGGGCGAGGTCGGGCAGTGCGGCGTCGTCGATCCAGCTCATGACGGCTCCTGAAGGGGTCGTCTCCGGTCTCCGGCACGAGCGGCGGAAGGTCAAGGTGGCGCAAGCGCGCCCATAAGAGCACATGTCGCGCGAGCTCAGGCGCGCCTGCCCACGAAAGGTGCCGGCGCCTGATCGACGGCCCTGCTCCGGGCGGAGATCTGCTCCCGCCCGGACCCTCCGTCATCGAGGCGATGCCTCAGTCCATCGCCTTGAAGTTGAAGGCAGAGCCTTCCTTGATCCCGCTCGGCCAGCGCGAGGTGATCGTCTTGGTTCGGGTGTAGAAGCGGAAGGCATCGGGCCCGTGCTGGTTCAGGTCGCCGAAGGCCGATTTCTTCCAGCCGCCGAAGGTGTGATAGGCCAGCGGCACCGGGATCGGCACGTTGATCCCGATCATACCCACGTTCACTCGATTGGCGAAGTCGCGCGCGGCGTCGCCGTCGCGGGTGAAGATCGCGGTGCCGTTCCCGTACTCGTGGTGCATGGCGAGGCTCAGCGCCTCTTCGTAGGAGGCCGCGCGGACGGTCGAGAGAACCGGGCCGAAGATCTCCTTGCGGTAGATGTCCATCTCGGGCGTGACGCGGTCGAAGAGGTGAGGCCCGACAAAGAAGCCGTTCTCGTAGCCCTGGAGCGCGAAGTTGCGGCCGTCCACGACCAGCTCCGCCCCCTGCTCGACACCCGAATTGACGAGCCGCAGGATGTTCTCCTTGGCGGCGGCCGTGACCACCGGGCCATAATCCACGTCGTTGCCCGCGGTGTAGGGACCGACCTTCAGCTTCTCGATCCTCGGGATCAGCCGCTCGATGAGCGCGTCGGCCGTTTCGTCGCCCACCGGCACCGCGACCGAAATCGCCATGCAGCGCTCACCCGCCGCCCCGTAGCCCGCGCCCACCAGCGCATCGGCGGCCTGGTCGAGGTCGGCATCCGGCATGACGATCATGTGGTTCTTGGCGCCGCCGAAGCACTGAACCCGTTTGCCGTTCGCGCAGCCGCGGGAATAGATGTATTCCGCGATCGGGGTGGATCCGACGAACCCCACGGCCTGGATGGTGTGGTTGTCGAGGATGGCATCGACCGCCTCCTTGTCGCCGTTCACCACCTGGAGGACACCGTCGGGCAGGCCCGCCTCCTGGAAGATCTCGGCCAGCATCAGCGGCACCGAGGGGTCGCGCTCGGAGGGCTTGAGGATGAAGGCGTTGCCTGCGGCGAGCGCCGGGCCCATCTTCCACAGCGGAATCATGGCCGGGAAGTTGAACGGCGTGATGCCCGCGGCCACACCCAGCGGCTGGCGCATCGAATACATGTCGATGCCGGGGCCGGCGCTGTCGGTGAAGTCGCCCTTCAGCAGATGCGGCGCGCCGATGCAGAACTCGATGACCTCGAGGCCGCGCTGCACGTCACCCTTCGCGTCGGGCAGGGTCTTGCCATGCTCGCGCGACAGCGCCTCGGCCAGCTTGTCCATGTCCCGGTTCAGGAGGCGCACGACCTCCATCATCACGCGGGCGCGGCGCTGCGGGTTGGTGGCGCCCCATTTCACCTGCGCCTCGGCGGCCGAGGCCACGGCGGCGTCGAGTTCGGCCTTCGAGGCCAGCGGCACGCGGGCCTGCACCTCGCCCGTCGCCGGGTTGAAGACGTCCGCAAAGCGGCCCGAGTTGCCCTTGACGTGCTTGCCGTCGATCCAGTGGCTGAGTTCTTCCATGAATTCCTCCCATCGTTGCGGCGGCAGGATAGCTTGCAAATCCGCCGGAGAAAGCGGCAAGTCTCCAAAAGCGTTTTGCAGAAATACCCGGACGGAGGCCGAAGTGGACTGGGACGACCTGCGCATCTTCCTCGCCGTCGCGCGCGCCGAAAGCCTTTCGGGCGCGGGTCGCGGTCTGCGGCTCGATCCCGCGACGGTCGGTCGGCGCGTGGCGCGGCTCGAGGAAGCGCTGGGAGCACCACTCTTCGTCAAGAGCCCGCAGGGCTATGCGCTGGCCGAGGCCGGGCAGCGGCTGCTCGTCCACGCCGAGCGCGCCGAGCAGGCCGTGTCGGAGGCAGCGGAGGATCTGCAGGGCGCAGGGGGCCTGTCGGGACAGATCCGGATCGGCGCGCCGGACGGTTGCGCCAACTATCTTCTGCCGCAGGTCCTCGCCGCGATCTGCGACGAAAACCCGGGTCTCGAGGTGCAGATCGTTGCGCTGCCGCGGGTTTTCAACCTCTCGAAACGAGAAGCTGACATGGCAATCGCGGTCAGCCGGCCAGAAGCCGGGCGCCTGCGCGTGCAGAAGCTCGCGGACTACCGGCTGCATCTTGCGGCGCACCGCGACTACCTTGCCACGCACCCGCCAATCCTCTGTCTCGACGATCTTCGGGCCCATCGGCTGGTGGGCTACATCCCCGACATGATCTTCGACAAGGAACTCGACTATCTGACCGGGCTCGGCTCGGGCGCGGTGCCCTTCGCCTCAAACTCCGTTTCTGTCCAGCTGAACTGGCTGCGGGCGGGCGCCGGTGTCGGGATTGTCCACGACTTTGCCATGCCCTCCGCGCCCGAGCTGGTCAAGGTCCTGCCGCAGGTGCTGAGCCTCAGCCGGGCCTTCTGGCTCATCCGTCACCAGGACGATGCGCGGCTCGAGCGGCTGAACCGGTTCGCGGATGCCCTGGCACGGGGCATCAGGCGCGAAGTTCTACGTCTGGAGGACATGACTCGCCTGCAAATTGCGTTAGAGTGACTCCCGGATGGAGAATATCGGGAGGGAGGCCCCGCAGATGCTCGTTCAGCAGATACTGAAGACCAAGTCCGATGACGGTGTGGTGACGGTTCCGCCAGGTTCGAGCATCTCGCAGGCCGCCGAGGTGCTCTCGTCGCGCCGGATCGGGGCGGTCGTGGTGTCGCGTGACGGCAAGCGGCCGGACGGCATGCTCTCCGAGCGGGACATCGTGCGGGAACTGGGGCGGCGGGGAGCGGGCTGCCTTTCGGACAGCATCGAGTCGATCATGACGTCGAAGATCGCCACCTGTGTCTGCACCGACGAGGCGGACATGATCCTCGAGATCATGACCGAGGGCCGCTTCCGCCACCTGCCGGTGATGGCCGAGGGCGAGATGGTCGGGCTCATCTCGATCGGCGACGTGGTGAAGGCGCGGCTTTCCGAACTGTCGATGGAAAAGGACGCGCTGGAAGGCATGATCAAGGGATTCTGACGCGGCTTTTGGGGCTTGCATCCCGCGGCGCGATGCGATTGCGTTCCTTCCGACGACAAGGGAGGCATCATGCGCATCGGTCTCTATCCCGGCACCTTCGATCCGCTGACGCTGGGACATCTGGACATCATCCAGCGCGCGATGGCGCTTGTCGACCGTCTGGTGATCGGCGTTGCCATCAACCGGGACAAGGGGCCGCTCTTCACGCTCGAGGAGCGCGTCCGCATGGTCGAAAGCGAATGCCGCGCCATCGCGGCCAATGGCGGTGAGATCGTGGTGCATCCCTTCGAGAACCTGCTGATCGATTGCGCCCGCGACGTGGGTGCCTCGGTGATCGTCCGCGGTCTGCGGGCGGTCGCGGATTTCGAATACGAGTTCCAGATGGTTGGCATGAACCGGGCGCTCGACGCCGGGATCGAGACCGTCTTCCTGATGGCAGATGCGCGTCGGCAGGCCATCGCCTCGAAACTGGTCAAGGAAATCGCGCGTCTGGGCGGCGACGTGTCGAGTTTCGTGACGCCGGACGTGGGCTCTGCGCTCGTGGCGAAGTATCGCTGACTCAGGCGTTTTCCGGCTGAGGGCCGGTGGTGCCTCCGCCCGTGATGACCCGCGGCCGGGCCTGCGTCGCCCTCGGGTCCTGCAGGCCATTCCGCGCGATAGGATGTCGTGTCAGCTTGGGATCGTATCGGAAGTTCAGCCCCAGACGGCACGGCGCGCGAAGGCATCCACATCATGGATGTCTAGGTCGAGCCGGATGTCGAGGGGCAGGCGGGCCAGTTCGGCGCGGGTGCGGCGATAGCGGGCGCGGTCGCGCAGGCTCGTCAGGATGGGTTGGATCAGCGTCATCATGGTTCAGGTCCTTCTTTCTGTCTCTTTTCCTCCTCCCGCCCTTAGTTGCCCTCGAATGGTGGCGCTAACAACGGCCGTTCGCGCCGTGCTGCCATGCAGCATTCGCAAGGCATCCGGACCTTCGCCACGGCCGTCCTGAAACGAAAAGGACCGGCCCCGAAGGGCCGGCCCGCGCGCCTCGAGGGGTCGCGCAATGATCAGATCAGCTTGCCCATCGCCACGGCGGTGTCGGCCATGCGGTTCGAGAAGCCCCATTCGTTGTCGTACCAGGTCAGGATGCGGACCATGTTGCCCTCCATCACCTTGGTCTGGTCCATGTGGAAGATCGACGAATGCGGGTCGTGGTTGAAGTCCGTCGAGACGTTCGGCTGGTCGGTGTAGCCGAGGATACCCTTCAGCTTGCCGTCCGCTGCCTCGCGGATCGCGGCGTTCACTTCCTCGACGCTGGTCGCGCGCGAGGCCTCGAACACGAGGTCCACAACCGAGACGTTGGGCGTCGGCACCCGGATCGCCACGCCATCGAGCTTGCCCTTCAGTTCCGGCAGCACGAGGCCCACGGCCTTCGCCGCACCGGTCGAGGTCGGGATCATGCTCAGCGCCGCGGCGCGGGCGCGGTAGAGATCCTTGTGCATCGTGTCCAGCGTCGGCTGGTCGCCGGTGTAGCTGTGGATCGTGGTCATGAAGCCCTTGGTGATGCCGATCGTGTCGTTCAGCACCTTGGCCACCGGCGAGAGGCAGTTCGTCGTGCAGGAGGCGTTCGAGACGACGAGATCGTCCTTCGTCAGCGTCTCGTGGTTCACGCCGAAGACGATGGTCTTGTCCGCGCCGGTCGAGGGAGCGGAGACCAGCACGCGCTTGGCGCCGTTCTCGAGGTGGATCTTCGCCTTCTCCTTGTCGGTGAAGATGCCGGTGCATTCCATCACGATGTCGACATGACCCCAGGGAAGCTCGGCCGGGTTGCGGATTGCGGTCACGTCCATCGGGCCGCGGCCCACGTCGATGGTCTTCTCGGTGGTGGTGACGGTGGCGGGGAAGCGGCCGTGGACGGAGTCGAAGCGCAGCAGGTGCGCGTTGGTCTCCACCGGGCCGAGGTCGTTGATCGCCACCACCTCGATATCGGTCCGGCCCGATTCGATGATGGCGCGAAGCACGTTCCGCCCGATGCGGCCGAAGCCGTTGATTGCCACTTTCACGGTCATAGAGCTCTCCCACAATTGGCGGGCGCGGCAGTCGAGTCGCGCGCCCGCGGATGGTCTTCAGGCTAACGACCCCAGATCCGCGCGCAATTCAACCAAAGAAAGGAGGTTTTCAGCGCCAGAAGACGAGATACTGCACGAGTTGCGACAGTTTGCGCAGCAGGAACAGCGTGGCGGCCGACCCGTTCACCAAGGCGTCGAGGATGAGGGCGATCACGATCGTCGCGGCGAGGATCAGGGCGATGCGGTTGGTCATGCGCGGCTTCCGGGGTTCGCGCGACGCTAGCGCAGGCCACGGGCGACCGGAAGGGGTCGTATCCGCCGCGGGGGCTTCCTGCAGCCCGCCGCTTCTGCGACAAGGTATCGGACCGGCGAACGGACGAAGGGACGGAAAATGAGTGGCTTGCTGGCCTTGCTGGACGACGTGGCCTCGATCGCGAAGGTGGCCGCGGCGTCGGTGGACGACGTGATCGGGCAGGCCACCAAGGCGGGAGCGAAGGCCGCGGGCGCGGTCATCGACGATGCCGCAGTCACGCCGAAATACGTGCAGGGCTTCGATGCGGCGCGCGAGATCCCCATCGTCTGGCGCATCACGAAGGGCTCGCTCTTCAACAAGCTGGTGATCCTGTTGCCTGCGGCCCTGCTGCTGTCGTCCTTCGCGCCCTGGGTGATCTCGCCGCTGCTGATGCTGGGGGGCGCCTATCTGTGCTTCGAGGGGGCCGAGAAGGTCGCGCATCTCTTCGGCGGCCATCATGACGAGGCGGCGGTCCCCAAGGGCGATCCGGTCCATCTGGAAGAACAGAAGGTGGCGGGTGCCATCAAGACCGACTTCATCCTCTCGGCCGAGATCATGACGATCATCCTCGCGGCGCTTCCGCCGAGCGGCATTGCGATGAAGGCGGCCTCGCTGGCCGCGGCAGGGGTGGGCATCACGGCGCTGGTCTATGGCGGTGTGGCGGCCATCGTGAAGGCGGACGATCTCGGCGTGCTCATGAGCCTTCGCGGCCGCTTCGCCGTCACGCGGGCGGTGGGGCGGGGGATCGTGCACGGGATGCCGGGCTTCCTGAAGCTGCTGTCGGCTGTGGGCACGGCCGCGATGATCTGGGTCGGCGGTGCGATCGTGATCCACGGGCTCTACGAACTCGGGTTCGGCTGGTTGCATCACCACATCCACGACATCGCCGTGGCGGCGACCGAGGCCGTCGGACGCGCCCCGGGTGCCGTGGAATGGGCCGTCACGGCCTTCTTCGACGGGCTCTTCGGGCTGGCGCTCGGGATGGCGCTCATCCCGGTGGCGAACAAGATCATCGCGCCGCTCTGGGGCCTCGTCTCGCGGCTGCTCCCCGGAACATCCGCAGGGCGCTAGGGGTTTATCCGGCAACAGACAGGAGTTGCCGATGAACCGTCAGGAATTCGAAGCATGGGAGCGCCGCATCGACGAGCGCGCCCGGTTGCTGTGGGAAGAGGCAGGCAGGCCGGACGAGGGTGCTGCCTCGTTCCGCGACCGGGCGCAGGAGCTGCTGGGCATCGAGGAGAACCCGCATGCCGCTCGCCATCCCGCCGACGAGCGTGACCCCGAGGGCGAGCCGATCGAGGCGATCGAGAACCAGGGCGAGTTTCCGACGCTGACCGACCAGGGCGAAGAGCCCACCTATCCGCATCGCGAGGACGCGCCCGACTGGAAGGATTGAGCCTGCGAGCTTCGCCCGCAGGCGCCCCGGACCTGCGGCGCGATGCGACCGTGCAGCCAGTCCCCGCCAGGCCGTCGCGCAGAAATGCGAAAGGCCGCGTTCCGTTGCGCGGCCTTTGCGTTGTGCCGCGGACCTTCCCGGCCCCGGCGTGCGGCGCCGGCCGAGAAGGGCCGTCGCCATCATTGTTGAGCGGGCGGTGTCATCCGAGGAGAGACTTCGCCTTCTGCTTCGGCAAACGGTGTCAGCCGATAAGGGCTTTCGCCTTCTCCACCGTGGCTTCCGGGGTGATGCCGAACTCCTTGTAGAGCCGCTCGGCCGGGGCCGAGGCGCCGAAGCCGGACATGCCGATGAAGCCGTCCTTGCCCTCGCGTCCGCGCTCGCCCAGCAGCCAGCGATCCCATCCCATCCGGACGCCCGCCTCGATCGCTATGCGCACCGCACCCGGCGGCAGCACCTTGCGGCGATAGGCCGGATCCTGCTTGGCGAAAAGCTCCATGCAGGGCATCGAGACGACACGGGTGCCGATGCCCTCGGCCTCCAGCGCCTCGCGCGCCTTCAGCGCCACCTCGACCTCGGAGCCCGAGGCCATCAGGATCACCTGACGCTTGCCGGTAGCCTCCTCGAGCACATAGGCGCCCTGCGAGACGAGGTTCTTGTTGGTGTGCGCCTTGCGCACCGCGGGCAGGTTCTGCCGCGACAGCGCCAGCACCGAGGGCGTGGCCTTCTCGGACAGCGCGATCTCCCAGGCCTCGGCGGTCTCGGTCAGGTCGGCGGGGCGGAACACCATCATGTTCGGCGTGGCGCGCAGCATCGCCAGATGCTCGACCGGCTGGTGCGTCGGCCCGTCCTCGCCCAGACCGATCGAGTCATGGGTGAAGACATAGACCACCGGCATGTGCATCAGCGCCGAAAGGCGCACCGCCGGGCGGCAGTAGTCGGCGAAGCACATGAATGTGCCGCCATAGGGCCGCACCCCGCCATGCAGCGCCATGCCGTTCATCGCGGCCGCCATGCCATGTTCCCGAATGCCGTAGTAGACGTAGCGGCCCTTGCGATTGATCGGGTCGAAGACGCCGAGGTCGGCGGTCTTGGTGTTGTTCGAGCCGGTCAGGTCGGCCGAGCCGCCGATGGTCTCGGTCATGATCGGGTTGACCGCCTCCAGCACCATTTCCGAGGCGCGGCGGGTCGCGACCTTCGGCATCTTTTCCACCGCGTCCTTCTTCACGCCGCGGATGGCGGCAGCGAGCTTCTTCGGCGGCTCGCAGGAGAACTGCTGGTGGAAGAGGGCCTGCTTCGCGTCGGAGAGGGCCGCGAGCCGCTCTTCCCACTCCTTGCGGGCCGCTGCCCCGCGAGACCCGATGGTCTCCCAGGCCTTCTTGACGTCCGAGGGGATCTCGAAGGCGCCATGGTTCCAGCCGTAGGCGGCCTTGGTGTCGGCGATCAGCTTGGCATCGGTCAGGGCGCCATGACCCTTGGACGTGTCCTGTGCCGAGGAGCCGAGGGCGATGTTCGTGGTGCAGGCAATGAAGGCCGGGCCCTTCGAGGCCTTGGCCTCGGTCAGGGCGCGGTCGATGTCGGCGGGGTCGTGGCCGTCGCATTCGAAGACATCCCAGCCGGCGGCGGCGAAGCGCGCCTTCTGGTCGGTCCGGTCCGACAGCGCCACCTTGCCGTCGATGGTGATGCCGTTGTTGTCCCACATCACGACGAGATGCGACAGCTCGTGCCGACCTGCGAGGCCGATGGCCTCCTGGCTCACGCCCTCCATCAGGCAGCCGTCACCCGCAATGCAGTAGGTATGGTGGTCGATGATCTTCGACCCCCAGCGGGCGCGGAGCGACTCCTCGGCCATCGCCATGCCCACGGCCATCGCAAGCCCCTGGCCGAGCGGGCCGGTCGTGGTCTCGATCCCCTTGGCGAGGAAGTTCTCGGGGTGGCCGGCCGTCTTCGAGCCGAACTGGCGGAAGTTCCGGATCTGCTCCAGCGGGAATTCGGGGTCGCCGGTCAGGTGCAGCAGCGAGTAGACGAGCATCGAGCCGTGGCCGGCCGAGAGGATGAAGCGGTCGCGGTTCGGCCAGTCGGGGGCCTGGGCGTCGAAGACCATGTGCTTCTCGTAAAGCACCGTCGCCACGTCGGCCATGCCCATCGGCATGCCGGAATGGCCGGAATTGGCAGCCGCCACGGCGTCGAGCGTCAGCGCGCGGATGGCGCAGGCCTTCTTCCAGTGATCGGGGTGCTGGTCGCGCAGGCTCTGAATGTCCACGGCAAATCTCCGGATTGGATCCCCCCGGTGCGGCTTCTTGCACACACCGCGTCTCGGCTGCATACCAGCCCGACAGGCAAGATCAAGCACTCGGGGCGTTTCTCATGCCAAAGGGGGGCGCATCGGCCGGCATTGGACGGTAAGATCGTGGAAAAGCGCCGGGCGGACACGATTCGCACGACAATGTGCCGCCGCATCCCGGAAACGGGCCTGCGGACGGCCCGGCTGGAACGGAACGGAAAGGCAGACCCTATGCAGGAAATGGTGGAACTGGAGCGCAGGCTCACGGCCGCCCTGGAACGGATCGGGGCCGGGATCGATGCGATCCCCCTCGTGCCCGCGGAGAACCCGCTGCAGGCCGAACTCGACGAGGAGAGGATGGTCAATGCCCAGCTTTCCGAGCGGCTCAAGGCCGTGAAGGAACGCGAGGGCACGCGCATCGCCCGCTTCGAGGAGCAGGTCGAGGCGTTGACCCGGCAACTCGACGTTCAGGGGCTGGAGCTTCAGCGGATGAAGAAGACAACCGGCCAGCTTCGGGAGGCGCTGCGCAGCCTGCGCGAGGCCAGCGCCGAGGGCATGGCGGACCCGCATCTCCTGAACCGCTCGATGGTCGTGGAACTCGAGGCGCTGCGCGCGGCGCGGGCGACCGAGGCCGCGGAGGTGGACGAAGTCCTGTCCGCACTGGATCCCCTGGTTGCGGAGGGTCGCTCGGATGCCTGAACTGACCATCACCATCGGTGGCAAGAGCTTCGAGGTCGCCTGTCAGCCGGGCGAGGAGGATTTCCTGCGCACCGCCGCCGCCGTGCTGGATGCCGAGGCCGCCCCGGTCGTCGAGCAGATGGGCCGGATGACGGAGTCGCGCATGCTGCTCATGGCGGGGCTGATGCTTGCGGACCGCATGGCGGGGCAGGAGGAGGAACTGCGGCGGCTGCGCGAGCAACTGGCCGAGATCGAGGCGCGCCCCGCCCCCGAGCCGGAGCGGATCGAGGTGCCGGTGATCCCGGCGGGCGTGAAGGAGGCGCTGGCCGAGCTTGCCGCCCGCGCGGAGGCAATGGCAGAGAGAGTCGAGGAACGCGCGCGCGCCTGACCCCTATGCGCGCGGACGACGCCGAGTCGCGCCTGAGCCGCGTTGAGGAGCTTAGGCGGCCTTCCCCGGGCCGCCGGATCTGCCCGAAGGCGGGGGGCGTCTGCCCCCCGACCGCCCTGCCGGGCGGCTCCCCCCGAGGATATTTCTTCGAGAATGAAGATGGGTGTAGCGCGGGCTCGGCGGGCCTGCAGCGCCTGCCCTGATTGCCCTCCGTCCCGCGGCCCGGCAAAGGGCTGTCACACGCGACAGACGTCCATCCCTCGCGCATGCTCCCTGAGGCTGATCCTAACGGGGAGCATTGCCGCGGCCAATGCAACGGCACGTCCGGGCAGGGCGCCCCGGAACAGAGAGCATCGCTTGCCGGAGGAGCTGCGGGGCGCACCCCCGGGACGCGCAGCAGGTGCGCGCCCGAAGGCGCGCGCCCTGTGTGGTCACGCGTTGGCTTCGCGGATCTTGTCGGCGGCGGCCTTGTCATAGGCCACGCCCTTCGCCTCGAAGAGCTGATCGAGCTCGCCCGAAAGCGTCATCTCGGTGACGATGTCGCAACCGCCGACGAACTCTCCCTTGACGTAGAGCTGCGGGATCGTCGGCCAGTCCGAGAAATCCTTGATGCCCTGACGCACATCCGCATCCTCGAGCACGTTCACGTCCTTGTAGGCCACCTGCATGTAGTTCAGAACGCCGGCGACGCGGCTGGAAAAACCGCACTGCGGCATGCTCTTGGTGCCCTTCATGAACAGGACCACGTCGTTCGTGGTGACCATGTCACGGAGCTGTTCTTCGACGGTGGTGGTCATGTCGGATCGTCCTCGTAGGTTGGAGCGCGTCCTTGCGCTGTCGTCGGCGGGGAGGGGACTATTCGGGAACCTTGGTCGTCAGGGCCAGCGCATGGAGCTCGCCATGAGCGCCATCCATCTTGCCCTTCAGAGACGCGTAGACCGCACGTTGCTGCTGCACTCGATTCATGCCGCGGAAGCTCTCGTCGACCACCTCGGCCGCCCAGTGGTTTCCGTCGCCCGCAAGGTCGGTGATGGTGATCTTCGCCTGCGGGAAACTGGCGCGGATGAGGTTTTCGATATCCTGGGCTTCCATGGCCATGCGGGGATCCTGTGCGGTCACTCTCGGTCCAGATGTATGACGCGGATCCGGGTCGCGCAAGCGGCGGCGACGGGACGGGCCGCGGCAGGGTCCGCCGGTGGCGGACCTGCCTGAAGCTTCATCAGCCGATGGCCGCCTCGAAGGCGCTGCGGTAAAGGCGCGAGAGATCGACAAGCGGGGCGGAGACGCCGCCGAGCGTGACCTCCTCGCCGCCGAACTGGCCCACCTGCTGGAGGACGACGCCCGCCTCCTCGGCCGCGGCCTGCAGCGCCTTGGTGCGGTCCGGGTGGCAGGCCACCAGATAGCGTGCCTGATCCTCGCCGAAGAGCCGGGCCGTGCCCGTCGCGGTGAGGGTGACGCCGAGGCCGGCCCCTTCCGCCATCTCGAAGGCGGCGAGGGCGAGGCCGCCGTCCGAGAGGTCGGTCGCGGCGCTGATCAGCTTGCGGTTGGCCCGCAGGAACTCGCCATTGCGCTTCTCGGCCCCGAGGTCCACCGGCGGCGCGTCGCCATCCTCGCGGCCGAGCATCTCGGCAAGCAGCGCGGACTGGCCGAGGTGCCCCTTCGTCTCGCCGATCACCAGCGCCACGTCGCCCTCTTCGGGCTGGCCCGCGATCAGCTCGTCAAGGGTTTCGAGGATCCCGACGGCACCGATGGTGGGCGTGGGCAGGATCGCCACGCCGTCGGTCTCGTTGTAGAGCGAGACATTGCCCGAGACGATCGGCATGTCGAGCGCCGCGACCGCAGCCCCGATGCCTTTGATCGCGCCGACGAACTGACCCATGATCTCGGGCTTTTCCGGGTTGCCGAAGTTCATGTTGTCGGTGGTGGCGAGCGGCTTCGCGCCGACGGCGGTCAGGTTGCGGTAGGCCTCGGCCACGGCCTGCTTCCCGCCCTCGAACGGGTTGGCCTTCACGTAGCGCGGCGTCACGTCCGAGGTGAAGGCCAGCGCCTTCGGCGTGCCATGCACCCGCACCACGCCCGCGCCCAGACCCGGCGCCCGAACGGTGTCGGCCATCACCTGGCTGTCATACTGTTCCCAGACCCAGGCCTTATGGGCATAGGAGGGCGAGCCGATCAGCGCCTTCAGCCCCTCGACCGGATCGACCTCCTCCACTGGGGCCATCGGCGCGGCGGGGGGTGTCTCGACCCAGGGCCGGTCGTATTCCGGCGCGGTGCCCGACAGCGCCTTCAGGGGCAGGTCGGCCTTCACCTCGTTGCCGTGCAGGATCAGGAAGCGGTCTTCGGGGATGGTCTCGCCGACGATGGCGAAGTCGAGGTCCCACTTCTCGAAGATCGCGCGGGCCACGGCCTCCTTCTCGGGCTTCAGCACCATGAGCATCCGCTCCTGGCTTTCCGACAGCATCATCTCGTAGGCCGTCATGTGGGCCTCGCGCTGCGGCACGGCGTCGAGCTGCAGCTTGATGCCGAGGTCGCCCTTGTCGCCCATCTCGACCGCCGAGCAGGTCAGGCCCGCAGCCCCCATGTCCTGGATCGAGATCACCGAGTCCGAGGCCATGAGTTCGAGGCAGGCTTCCAGCAGCCGCTTTTCGGTGAAGGGGTCGCCGACCTGCACGGTGGGGCGCTTTTCCTCGATCGTGTCGTCGAACTCGGCCGAGGCCATGGTCGCGCCGCCCACGCCGTCGCGGCCGGTCTTGGCGCCGAGATAGACGACGGGCATGCCCACGCCCGAGGCCGCCGAGTAGAAGATCTTGTCGGCGTCCGCGAGACCTGCCGCAAAGGCGTTCACGAGGCAGTTGCCGTTGTAGGCGCGGTGGAAGCGCACCTCGCCGCCCACCGTGGGCACGCCGAAGGCATTGCCATAGCCGCCGATGCCCTCGACCACGCCCTTCACGACATGGGCGGTCTTGGGATGGTCCGGCACGCCGAAGCTGAGCGCGTTCATCGCAGCGATCGGTCGCGCGCCCATCGTGAAGACGTCACGCAGGATGCCGCCCACGCCGGTCGCCGCGCCCTGATAGGGCTCGATGTAGGAGGGGTGGTTGTGGCTCTCCATCTTGAAGATCACGGCCTGCCCGTCGCCGATGTCCACCACGCCCGCATTCTCGCCCGGTCCGCAGATCACCTGAGGGCCGGTGGTGGGCAGCGTGCGCAGCCATTTCTTCGACGACTTGTAGGAGCAGTGCTCGTTCCACATGGCCGAGAAGATGCCCAGTTCGGTGAAGCTCGGCTCACGCCCGATGATCTCGAGGATGCGCTGGTATTCATCGGGCTTCAGCCCGTGGGCCGCGATCAGCTCGGGGGTGATTTCGGGCTCGGTCATGGCACGTCTCCACGGGCAGAGGTTGGGCTGGGTCTGGCGCGTCTTAAGACGGAAAAGGCAGCAGGAAAAGGTGGCAGGCCGGACGGGGCGCGAAGAATCTTCGCCAGCCTGCCGCAGCCCGCGGCTTTGGCCGATGCCATGGGCGCCCGAAATGCGGGCAGGCCGCCGAATTTCCGCACGCTCCACAGGCAGCCGCGGAAAACCTGACCGGAAAGAAAAAAAAGGCCGAGCAGAAGCTCGGCCCAAGTCCAACAGGGAGGTATGAAGCGGACAAGAGAAACCTCTCGATCACCCGCTTCGAGAGGCGATTTAGGCCCGCGACTCTCCGCGATCAAGCGTCATGATGCTGCAAGAGCAGCATGGCCGCCATGCGGTGTGCGCATACCTGACCCTCGGACCTATGTTTTCCCTTATGCACCATTGGCTTAGCCGGCGGCGGCCGTCCGCGTCAGGCTGGTGCGCGCTATCATACTTAGGTCTGCTGCTGCTTCCGGTAGAGCGAGATCTCTTCCATGACGAACTCGCGGAAGGCCGAGACACGCTTCGAATGGCGCAATTCCTCGGGGTAGGCGAGGAAGACGGGCACATCCGTCGACTCGACTTCGGGCAGCACGCGGACGAGCTGGGGGAAGGCCACCGCCAGGTAATCCGGCATGACGCCCACACCCAGATTGTTCAGCACCGCCTGCAGGACGCCGAAGTAGTTGTTGACCGTGAGCGTGGACGGAATGTCGTGCGACATGAGTTCCTGCACGAGGGCCGCGCCCGCGGCCACCTGCGGGGCGCCTGGAAGCTGGCAGATCAGCCTGTGCTGCGCGAAATCGTCCATCTTCTCGGGCATGCCGTGTTCGGCGACATATTCCGGCGACGCATAGAGGCGCATCCGGATCGACATCAGCCGCTTGCGGATCAGGTCGGCCTGGCTCGGCTCCTTCATGCGGATGGCGACGTCCGCCTCGCGCATGGGCAGGTCGAGCACCCGCTCCTCGAGCATCAGGTCGATCTTGAGGGCGGGATATTTCTTGTAGAGCCCGACCAGCCGTGGCGCGAGCCAGAGCGTCCCGAAGCCGGTGGTCGTTGTCACGCGCAACTCGCCGAAGACCTCGTCCTCGCTGTCGCGGATGCGTGCCGCTGCCGCCTCCAGCCGCTTGACCATCTGGCTGGTCGCATCAAAGAGCAGTTCGCCCTGTTCGGTGAGAATCAGTCCCCGTGCGTGGCGATGGAAAAGGGTGACGTTCAGGCTCTCTTCCAGTGCCCGGATCTGCCGGCTGACCGCCGATTGCGAAAGGTGCAGCGTGTCGCCGGCATGGGTCAGGCTGCCCGCGTCGGCCACCGCGTGGAAGATTCTGAGCTTGTCCCAGTCCATGTCGCAACACTCCCGCCGCGGGAGGCGGCTTCTGCGCAACGATCCCTAGCGGATTGCATAACTGCGTTGCAATGGAAACATGGCTCGGAAAGCGCTTTGTAGGTCAGCTTATTTGACCTAATATGGAGTCATGTTCAAAGGCACTGGGAGGAGGACCTATGAGCAGGCAGGATGTGAAGCTTTCCGACCGCTTCGACCTCGGCAAGTCGCCGGTGCTTCTGAACGGCACGCAGGCGATGGTGCGGCTGATGCTGATGCAGAAGGCGCGTGATCGGGAGGCCGGGCTGAATACCGCGGGCTATGTCACGGGCTACCGCGGGTCGCCGCTGGGCGCGGTGGACCTGACGATGACCCGCGCCGAGAAGGACCTCCGCGCCGCGGACGTGCTGTTCCAGCCCGGGCTGAACGAGGATCTTGCGGCGACGGCGATCTGGGGCACGCAGCAGGCGGAGCTTCGGGGAGAGGGGCGCTACGATGGCGTCTTTGCCCTCTGGTACGGCAAGGGGCCGGGGGTGGACCGGACGGGCGACGTGATGCGCCACGCCAACATGGCCGGGACCTCGCCGCATGGCGGCGTGCTCATGGCGATGGGCGACGACCACACCGGCGAAAGCTCGACCACACTCCACCAGTCCGACTGGGCGCTGGTCGATGCCTATGTGCCTGTGCTGTCGCCCGCCGGCGTGCAGGAGATCCTCGACTACGGGCTCTACGGCTGGGCGCTGTCGCGTTTCGCGGGCGTCTGGGTCGGGCTCAAGACCATGAAGGACACGGTCGAGGCCACGGCGGTCGTCGACGGCCGCCCCGAGCGGATGCAGTTCGTCCTTCCGGAGTTCCGGATGCCCGAGGGCGGGCTCAACATCCGGCTCGTCGATACGCCGGTCGCGCAGGAAGCGCGGATGATCGACCACAAGCGTTTCGCGGCCGAGGCCTTCAGCCATGCAAACCGCATGGACCGGCGCGTCTGGGGCAAGCCCGGCGCCAGGATCGGCTTCGTCTCGGCGGGCAAGAGCTGGCTCGACCTTGTCCATGCGCTGTCTCTGCTGGGCATCGGCGAGGCGGAAGCCGAGCGGCTGGGTCTCACCACCTACAAGGTGGGGCAGGTCTGGCCGATGGACTTCCGCGGCTTCCAGGAGTGGGCCGAGGGGCTCGAACTCATCGTCTGCGTCGAGGAGAAGCGCAAGCTGATCGAGGTGCAGGCCAAGGAGGCGATCTTCAACGACCGCCGCGGCCGGCGCATCTATGGCTGGCAGAACGACCGCGGAGAGGAGCTGTTCCCGACGAGGTTCGCGCTCGATCCGATTGGAATCGCGGAAAAGATCGGAAACATCCTGATCGAGGAGGGCAGGGGCACCGACCGGGTGAAGGCGGGGCTCGCGCAGCTTGCCGAGGCGCGACGGGCCGACAATGCGCAGGATCTCGCGGCCCGGCTTCCCTATTTCTGCTCGGGCTGCCCGCACAACAGCTCGACCCGCCTGCCCGAGGGCAGCCGCGCCTATGCCGGGATCGGCTGCCACTACATGGTGCAGTGGATGGACCGC
The DNA here is from genome assembly GCF_052244495.1 of Rhodobacter sp. NSM. NCBI lineage: Bacteria > Pseudomonadati > Pseudomonadota > Alphaproteobacteria > Rhodobacterales > Rhodobacter > Rhodobacter sp. NSM. The sequence goes on along the minus strand of NZ_JBQPXH010000003.1, from coordinate 39,250 downwards.
GACACGGTGGGCTTCACCCAGATGGGCGGCGAGGGCGCGAACTGGATCGGGGAAGCTCCGTTCTCCAAACGGCCGCACGTGTTCCAGAATCTGGGAGACGGGACCTACAACCACTCGGGCGTTCAGGCGATCCGGGCGGCGCTCGCCGCGGGCACGACGATTACCTACAAGATTCTCTTCAACGATGCCGTGGCCATGACCGGCGGGCAGACGAACGAGGGCGGCCTCAGCGCCGACCGCATCGTGCGCGAGATCCAGGCGATGGGCGTGAAGCGCATCGCGGTCGTCCATGACGCGAAGGAGGAGGTGGACCTTTCGCGCTTCCCCTCGGGCATCGAGATCCACGAGCGCGCCGAGATGATGGCCGTCCAGAGGGAGTTCGCCAAGGTCGAAGGCGTTTCGGCCATCGTCTATATCCAGACCTGCGCGGCCGAGAAGCGGCGGCGGCGCAAGCGCGGCACCTTCCCTGACATCGACAAGCGGGTCTTCATCAACACCGAGGTCTGCGAGGGCTGCGGCGACTGCGGCGTGCAGTCGAACTGCGTCTCGATCGTGCCGGTCGAGACCGAGCTCGGCCGCAAGCGCGCCATCGACCAGTCCTCCTGCAACAAGGACTTCTCCTGCCTCGAGGGCTTCTGTCCCTCCTTCGTGACGCTCGAGGGGGCGAAGCCGAAGAAGGCCGCGACCGCCGAGATCGAGATCCCCGACCTGCCGGACCCCGAACTGCCCGCGATCCGCGGGACCTACAACCTGCTCGTCACCGGCGTCGGCGGCACGGGCGTGGTGACGGTGGGGGCGATCCTGTCGATGGCGGCGCATGTCGACGGCCGCGGCGCGGCCATGATGGAGATGGCGGGCCTGGCGCAGAAGGGCGGCGCGGTGCAGATCCATTGCCGCATCGCCGAGCGGCCCTCTGACATCAGCGCGATCCGGGTGGCCGTGGGCGAGGCCGACGGCGTGATCGGCGGCGACCTCGTGGTGACGGCGGGGGCCAAGACTCTGGGCCTCATGTCCCAGGGACGGACGGGCGCGGTGGTGAACAGCCACGACATCGTGACGGGAGAGTTCACCCGGAACACGGATTTCCGTGTGCCTTCTGATAGGTTGCAGGTTTCTCTTCAGGCGCGGCTTCAGGATCGGGTGACGTTTCTCGATGCGACGGAGCTCGCCCGCGTTCTGATGGGCGACTCGATCTATTCCAACATGATGGTCTTCGGCGCGGCCTGGCAGCGGGGCCTGATCCCGCTCTCGGCCGAGGCGATCCAGCGCGCCATCGAGTTGAACGGAGCGGCCGTGGCGCAGAACGCCCGCGCCTTCGCGCTTGGCCGCTGGGCGGTGCTTCACCCCGCCGAGGCGGGCCGCATCCTGCAGCCCGAACCGCCGGTGCCGGTCGATCCGGTGAACTTCCGCGCCGAGCGGCTGGTGGGCTACCAGTCGCAAAGGCTCGCGCGGCGCTTCCGCGCCCTCGTCGACAGCGCCCCGCCCGAGATCCGCGAGGACGTGGCGCGCGGCTACTACCAGCTTCTCGCCTACAAGGACGAATACGAGGTCGCGCGGCTGCATCTCGACACGATGGCGCGCGCGAAGGCCGAGTTCGACGGCGACTTCCGTCCGACCTTCCACCTCGCGCCGCCGTTCCTCGCCGGCAAGGGAGAGGAGCGGCCGAAGAAGCGCGCCTTCGGCCCATGGATGCTGCCGGCCTTTCGCGTGCTTGCGGCGCTGAAACTCCTGCGCGGCACGCCGCTCGACCCGTTCGGGCGCAATCCCGAGCGGCGGCTCGAACGGCGCCTGATCGCAGAGTTCGAGGCCGACATGGCCGGGATCCTGCCGAAGCTCCGCCCCGAGACGATGGAGCTGGGCCGGGAACTGGCGCGGCTGCCGCTTACCATCCGGGGCTACGGGCCGGTGAAGGAGGCGAATGCCGCGAAGGCCGCTGTCCGGCGCGAGGAGCTGCTGGCCGCGATCCGTACGGGCGGCGCGCCGGTGCCGATGGCGGCGGAATAGGCTCGGGCCGCCCCCGCCCGACACTTGGCGGGGGCGGCACACCCTTCCCGCGGAATAGCTTGCCCACGTCCACCAATGCGCTTCCGTCGGCGGCGGCATGATCCTATGTTGAGGGAACAGAAAAGTCCTGAGGGGCGGGGGCAGGCATGGCGGTTGGTGTGTTCGACTCGGGGCTCGGTGGCCTCACGGTTCTCGATGCGGTGCAGAGGCGGTTGCCCGACGTGCCCTTCGTCTATTTCGGAGACAATCTGCATGCGCCTTACGGCGTGCGCGATGCCGACGACATCTTCCACCTCACCTGCGCCGCGACCGAACGGCTCTGGGCCGAGGGCTGCGATCTGGTCATCCTCGCGTGCAACACCGCCTCGGCCGCGGCGCTCAAGCGGATGCAGGAAACCTGGATCCCCAAGGACAAGCGCGTGCTCGGGGTCTTCGTGCCGCTGATCGAGGCGCTGACCGAGCGGCAATGGGGCGACAACTCCCCGCCGCGCGAGGTGGCGGTGAAGCATGTGGCGCTGTTCGCCACTCCCGCGACCGTCGCGAGCCGGGCCTTCCAGCGCGAACTGGCTTTTCGGGCCATCGGCGTCGATGTCGAGGCGCAACCCTGCGGCGGCGTGGTGGATGCGATCGAGCAGGGCGACGAGATCCTTGCCGAGGCGCTGGTGCGCAGCCATGTCGAGGCGCTGAAGCGGCGGATGCCGCATCCGCAGGCGGCGATCCTCGGCTGCACCCATTATCCTCTGATGGAACCGATCTTTCAGGAAGCGCTGGGGCCTGAGGTCTCGGTCTACAGTCAGGCCAACCTTGTGGCCGAGAGCCTTGCGGATTATCTGGCGCGCAAGCCGGAGTTCGCGGGCGCGGGAACCGAGTCGAAGTTCCTGACCACGGGCGATCCGCGCTCGGTCTCGAACAAGGCGACGCAGTTCCTGCGCCGGCGCATCGCCTTCGAGGCGGCCTGACCGAAAGCAACGGAAAAGAGACACATGGTTCAGAACATCGCCATCCTCGGAGCTTCGGGCTACACGGGGGCAGAACTGGTTCGCCTGATCGCCACCCATCCGTCGATGCGCATCGTGGCGCTCTCGGGCGACCGCAAGGCGGGCATGGCGATGGCCGAGGTCTTTCCCTTCCTGCGTCACCTCGACCTGCCGCGCCTCCAGAAGATCGACGAGATCGATTTCTCAAGCGTTGACCTGGCTTTCTGCGCGCTTCCTCATGCCACGTCTCAGGCCGTGATCGCCGCGCTGCCGCGCGATCTGAAGATCGTGGACCTCTCTGCCGACTTCCGTCTGCGCGATCCCGCAGCCTATGAGACCTGGTATGGCAAGCCCCATTCCGCGCCCGAGCTGCAGAAGGAGGCGGTCTACGGCCTGACCGAGTTCTACCGCGAGGAGATCCGCGGCGCGCGGCTGGTGGCCGGCACCGGCTGCAATGCGGCGACGGGACAATATGCGATCCGGCCCCTGATCGAGGCAGGCGTGATCGACCTCGACGACATCCTGATCGACCTCAAGGCGGGGGTCTCGGGCGCGGGGCGCAGCCTCAAGGAGAACCTGCTCCATGCAGAGCTCTCCGAGGGGACGCATGCCTATTCTGCCGGAGGCAAGCATCGCCATCTCGGCGAGTTCGATCAGGAGTTCTCGCAGGTGGCAGGGCGGCCGGTGCGGGTGCAGTTCACCCCGCATCTGACGCCCATGAACCGCGGCATCCTCGCCAATGTCTACGTCAAGGGCGATCCGCAGGCGGTGCATCGGGCGCTCGCCGACCGCTATCTCACGGAAACGTTCCTTGAGGTGCTACCTTTTGGCGCGCTCCCCTCGACACGCGATATCCGCGGGTCCAACTACGTCCACATCGGCGTGATCGGGGACCGCATTCCCGGCCGCGCCATGGTGGTGGCGGTGCTGGACAACCTGTGCAAGGGCTCGTCGGGGCAGGCGATCCAGAATGCGAACCTGATGCTGGGGCTGGACGAGGCGGCGGGCCTCGGGCTCGCCCCGGTCTTCCCCTGAGCCGAGACGCCATGAGGGTGACATGAAGGGCCTGAAGAAGAAACGCCGCATCCAGATCATAACGCTGGCCTTCGTGGCGCTGGCGGGATCCACCGCGCTGATCGGCTACGCGATGCGCGACGGGATCAACTTCTTCCGCTCTCCCACGCAGGTGGTCGAGGCGCCGCCGCCCGAGACCGAGGTGTTCCGCATCGGCGGCCTCGTCGAGAAGGGCAGCCTTGTGCGGGGGCAGGGCGAGACCGTCACCTTCCGCGTCACCGACACCAATGCGACCGTCCCGGTCAGCTTCACCGGCGTCCTGCCCGACCTCTTCGCCGAGGATGCCGGCATGGTCGGCACCGGCCGCCTCGTCGGCGGAGTGTTCGAAGCCACCGAGATCCTTGCCAAGCATGACGAGACCTACATGCCGAAGGAAGTGGTCGACGCACTGAAGGAGCAGGGTGTGTACCAGGAGAGCAAGGACCAGCCTCAGGGCTGAGCTCTCCAGGCCCGTAAGTCCGCGGGGCTGAGGTCCCGAGGCGACAGGGATCCGGTCGGATATTCGTGGCTGCCTGCTCCGTCGTCCTATGACCGCCGGCAGGCCACGGAGGCCGCCATCAGCCTTTCATTCTCGCCCAAATATCCCGGGGGTGCGGGGGCAGCGCCCCCGCGCGGTTCCCTGCGGACGCCCGCTTAACGCGGACTTGAGCGGCATCCGCCAGCCTGTCCTCGGACAACCGACGGGGGACAGATGCATACCGTTCAGGACATCGCGAAAGAGATCGTCGCCCGCGAGGGCGGCTTCGTGGACGACCCGGACGACCCGGGTGGCGCCACGAACCACGGCGTGACCATCGCTACGCTGCGCAGGCTTGGCTTCGACACGACGGGTGACGGCCGGGTGGGGGTGGAGGATGTGCACGCCCTGACCCGCACGCAGGCCGAGACGATCTTCGTCGAGCATTACTTCCGCCGCCCGGGTTTGTCGAACCTTCCCGATCCGCTGCAGCCGGGCGTCTTCGACATGTATGTCAATTCCGGCTCGAACGCGGTGAAGATCCTCCAGAAGCTCCTGTCGGAGATGGGCTTTCCCTGCACCCCGGACGGGATCGTCGGGCCGCAGACCATCCGGCAGGCGCAGGCGGCCTTTGAGGCGGCGCCCGCTCATATGGCCGATGCCTATGCCATCGCGCGGCGCAACTGGTACTACGCCCTGGCCGACAAGCGCGCCTCCTCGCGGAAATATGCCCGGCGGAAGGATGGCGGGAAGGGCGGATGGATCCTGCGGGCCGAGGAATTCATGGCAGCACGATACCGCCTGACCGAGGCGCAGCATTGCGAAAGGACAGCCTCATGGGCCTGATGGGACGGATCATCGCCGGCAGCGACAGCATGGCGGGCCTGGGCGCGGTGGTGAAGGACGTGGCGGAGGTGTTCCGCCCGAATGCCACGCGCGAGCTTGAGCTCTCGGCCGAGGTGCAGGGCGAGGCGCTGCAGCAGTATTCCGAGGAATTCGCCAATTCCGGCAACGGGTGGTTCGACCGTTTCGTGAACGGCGTGAACCGGCTGCCGCGGCCGATGCTGGCTTTCGGCACTCTGGCGCTTTTCACCTTCGCCATGGTCGATCCCGAGAGTTTCGGGCGGCGGATGTCGGGCCTCGCGCTCGTGCCGGACCCGCTCTGGTGGCTGCTTGCCGCCATCGTCGGCTTCTACTTCGGCTCGCGCGAGGCGCATTACTTCCGCACCCGGAGCCCGGGCCATGGGGTGGCTGCGCCTGCGGCCCCCGCAGGCCGGCCGGACGAAGCGAATGCAGCGCTCGAGGACTGGCGCGACGAGCGCAGCTGACGGTCAGGGCGGGCGGCATTGACCTGTGCGCCCGCCTCTGGCAAAGCCGGGGCGAACATCAGGACAAGCCCCGAATGAACCTCTTCACCGAAATCCGCTCGCTCGTGACCGCCGAACTCGGCGCCATGATGGAGGCGGGCGCGCTGCCTGCCGGGCTCGACCTTTCCGCCGTCGCGGTTGAGCCGCCGCGCGATCCGGCGCACGGCGACATGGCGACCAATGCCGCCATGGTGCTGGCGAAGCCTTCCGGCAAGCCCCCCCGTGTCATCGCCGAGGCGCTGGCCGACCGGCTCGGGGCCGACCCGCGCATCTCCTCGGCGGAAGTGGCCGGGCCCGGCTTCCTGAACCTGCGGCTGCGGCCCGCGGTCTGGCAGGGGCTCGTCGCCGCGGTGCTGGCCGAGGGCGAGGCCTATGGCCGCTCGACGATCGGCGCCGGGCAGAAGGTGAACGTGGAATTCGTCTCGGCCAATCCCACGGGTCCGATGCATGTGGGCCATGTCCGTGGTGCGGTGGTGGGCGATGCGCTGGCGCGGCTTCTGGCCTATGCCGGCTGGGACGTGACGCGGGAATATTACATCAACGACGGCGGCGCGCAGGTCGATGTGCTGGCGCGGTCGGCCTATGAGCGCTACCGCGAGGCGCACGGGCTCGAGCCCGAGATCCGCGAGGGCCTCTATCCCGGCGACTACCTGATCCCCGTGGGCGAGGCGCTGAAGGAAAAATACGGCGACAGCCTGCTCGACAAGGGCGAGCAGTTTTGGCTCACGGACGTGCGCGAGTTTGCCACCGAGATGATGATGCAGATGATCCGCGAGGATCTGGCCGCGCTCGGTGTCGCGATGGATGTCTATTCCTCCGAGAAGGCGCTCTACGGAACCGGCAAGATCGAGGCCGCGCTCGACCGGCTGAAGGAGATGGACCTGATCTACGAGGGCGTGCTCGAGCCGCCGAAGGGCAAGACGCCCGAGGACTGGGAGCCGCGCGAGCAGACGCTCTTCCGCTCGACCGCGCATGGCGACGACGTGGACCGGCCGGTGAAGAAGTCGGACGGCAGCTGGACCTATTTCGCCCCCGACATCGCCTATCACTACGACAAGGTAACACGCGGGTTCGACCAGCTGATCGACATCTTCGGCGCCGACCACGGCGGCTATGTCAAGCGGATGAAGGCGGCTGTCGCGGCGCTCTCGGCGGGTCGCGTGCCGCTCGACATCAAGCTGATCCAGCTGGTGAAGCTCTGGAAGAACGGCGAGCCCTTCAAGATGTCGAAGCGCGCGGGCACCTATGTCACGCTGCGCGACGTGGTCGAGCAGGTGGGGGCGGACGTCACCCGCTTCGTGATGCTGACGCGGAAGAATGACGCGGCCCTCGACTTCGACTTCGACAAGGTGCTGGAGCAGTCGAAGGAGAACCCGGTCTTCTACGTCCAGTATGCCAATGCACGGATCAACTCGGTGATCAGGAAGGCGCGCGAGCAGGGGATGGACGTCTCCGACGCGAGCCTCGCGGGCGCCGACCTCGACCGGCTCGACCATCCGGCCGAGATCGCGCTGATCGCGCGGCTCGCCGAATGGCCGCGCCTCGTCGAGATCGCGGCCCGCACGAACGAGCCGCACCGGGTCGCCTTCTACCTCCACGAGCTCGCCTCGGACCTCCACGGGCTGTGGAACCGGGGCAATGACGAGCCCGGCCTGCGCTTCCTGCAGGACGATCCTGTGGTTTCCCGGGCAAAAATCGCACTCGCACGGGCCGTGGGCGTTGTGATTTGTGCCGGTTTGGGTATCTTGGGCGTCACTCCGGTCGAAGAAATGCGCTGAAAATATGCATCCGCCGGGGCGTAACAGGCAAGCAGCGCCGGGGCGTGCCCCTCGCGCAGTGGGGCAGAGCATGGCGGACGTGGATTTCGACGATTTCGGGGGCTACTACGCCCCTCAGCGGCCTGCGAAGGTCCAGCGCATGATCAACATCGCGGGCGGCGTGTCGTCGATCGCGCTGATCCTCGGACTTGCAATCTGGGGCTACAAGCTTGCTGTGCGCGACGTGAACGGCATTCCCGTCGTGCGCGCCATCGAGGGTCCGATGCGCATCGCCCCGGACAATCCTGGCGGTGAGATCGCGGCGCATCAGGGTCTGGCCGTCAATGACGTCGCCGCAGCCGGCACCGCCTCGCCACCGCCCGACAGGCTGGTGCTCGCACCGAAGCCGGTGGAACTTGCCCTCGAGGACGGGCCGGGTCTGGAAGGGGCCGGCGCCACGCCCGAGGCCGTGCCGGCCGCCACGCCACCGAACGCGGACGCCGACAGCCTCGCCATGACGACCGAGGAGCTGCCTGGCGCGGCGCCTTTCGAGGATGAGAGCCAGGCGAGCGCGCTCGACGAAGAGGAACTGCCCGCCGTGGACGCCGATGCGACGAAGCTCGCGCTGGCGGAGGCCATCGCCGGCACGGTCGAGCCCGAGGCGGTCGAGGAGGTCGAACCGATGGCGGAGCCCATCCCTCCGGGCGCGCTGAGGCGGTCGCCTGTGCCGCCTCCGCGGCCGGCAAGAGCCACGCGTGCGGCCGGTCCGGCCCCGGTCGCTGCCGCCGCAGCGACCGTCGCGGCGACCGAAGTCGATGCCGCGACGCTGCCCGCCGGCACGCGGCTCGTCCAGCTTGGTGCCTTCGACGATGCGGACTCGGCGCGGCGCGAGTGGGACAAGCTCGCATCGCGGTTCGGTGCGCTGATCTCCGAGAAGAGCCGCGTGGTCCAGACCGCACAGAGCGGCGGGCGCACCTTCTATCGGCTGCGCGCTTCCGGCTTTGCGGATGCAAGCGAGGCAAGGCGCTTCTGCTCTGCCCTGCTGGCCGAGGATACCGCCTGCATTCCGGTCGCGGTGAGATGAGCGGGGCCGGCCGGACGGCCGCCATCTTCGGCTGCTCCGGCCCGGCGCTCAGCGATGCAGAACGGCGCTTCTTCCGTGAGGCTGATCCCTTCGGCTTCATCCTCTTCGCGCGAAACATCGAGGATCCGTCGCAAGTCTCTGCTCTCACGCGTGAATTGCGGATGGCCATCGGTCGCGATGCGCCGATCTTCGTCGATCAGGAGGGCGGCCGCGTCCAGCGCCTCCGCGCGCCGCATTGGCGTGAGTGGATGCCGCCTCTCGACGCGGTGCGGAGGGCTGGACAGGCCGCCGAGCGGGTGCTCTGGATCCGGTACAGGCTGATCGCCGAGGAACTGCGCGCGATCGGGATCGACGGAAACTGCGCCCCCGTGGCCGACATCCTTACGTCCGAAACCCATTCCTTCCTCGCCAACCGCTGTCTGGGCGGTGAGGCCGGCCGCGTTTCCCGGCTGGCCCGCGCGGTAGCCGAGGCGCATCTGGCAAGCGGTGTCCTGCCGGTGATGAAGCACCTGCCGGGCCATGGCCGCGCCACGGGTGACACGCATCACGACCTGCCCACGGTCAGCGCCGACCGCGAGACGCTCGCAGCGACAGATTTCGCGGCCTTCCGCGCCCTGTCGGACCTGCCGCTCGCGATGACTGCCCATGTCGTCTTTTCGGCCTTCGACACCCGGCCCGCCACCTGCTCTCCGGCCATGATCCGCGTGATCCGCGACGAGATCGGCTTCGGGGGCCTCCTCATGACCGACGATCTGTCGATGCAGGCGCTTTCGGGTGATCTGGGCGAGCGGGCGGGTGCCGCCATCGCCGCGGGCTGCGATCTGGCGCTTCATTGCAATGGCGACATGCCCGAGATGGAGGCGGTGGCCGCCTCAGCGGGCGCGATGAGCGCCGCGGCGCGCGCGCGCGCCGAAGCGGCGCTGGCCCGCCGCCGAGACCCCGAGCCAGTTGACAGCCGGCAGCTCGAGGCCGAACATGCCGACCTTCTGGGCGGGCATGTGCATGGCTGACGGTTGGGAAGAGACCTCCGTCCTCAGCGTCGCTGACCGGCTCGCGGCCGAGGCGCTGATCGTCGATGTCGAGGGCTTCGAGGGGCCGCTCGACCTTCTGCTGATGCTTTCCCGGACGCAGAAGGTGGACCTTCGGCGGATCTCGGTGCAGAAGCTCGCCGAGCAGTATCTTCTTTTCGTCAATCACGCCAAGAAGTTGCGGATCGAGCTTGCAGCGGATTATCTGGTCATGGCCGCCTGGCTCGCCTACCTGAAGAGCCGCCTGCTGCTGCCACCCGACCCGACCGAGGAAGGCCCCTCGGCCGAGGAACTGGCCGCGCATCTGGCCTTTCAGCTCGAGCGGCTCGAGGCGATGCGCGACGCGGCCGCCCGTCTCATGGCGCGCGATCAGAAGGGGCGCGACTTCTTCGCGCGCGGCCTGCCCGAAGATGTGACGCGGCACCGCAAGGTGACCTACACGGCCACGCTGATCGACCTGATGCGCGCCTACGCCCGGATCCGCACCAAGGACGAGTTCCGGCCCTTCGTGATGGACCGTCACCATGTCTTCACCATGGAGCAGGCGCTCGACCGGATGCGGGGGATGCTGGGCTGGTTCGGCGACTGGGGTGAACTCACAAGCTACCTGCCCGAGGGCTGGGACGGCCATCCGATGCGCCGCCGCTCGGTGACGGCCGCCCATTTCGCGGCCGTGCTCGAGATGACGAAGCGCGGCCAGATCGAGCTTCGGCAGGGCGAGACCTTCGCGCCGATCCAGATCCGCCGCAGGGAGGGGCCATGAACGAGAGGCCAGAGAAGAGCCTGTTCGACGCGCCGGTGATGGCCGAGCAGGAACGGATGGTCGAGGCGATCCTGTTCGCCTCCGCCGATCCCGTCACGGTGGCCGAGCTGCAGGCCCGGATGCCGCATGGCTGCGACCCGGCCGAGGCGTTGATGCATCTGCGGAGCCGCTATGAGGGGCGCGGCGTGCATCTCGTGCGTGTGGGCGACGCCTGGACCTTCCGGACCGCGCCCGACCTTGGCTTCCTTATGCGCAAGGAGACGGTCGAGCAGAAGAAGCTCTCGCGGGCGGCGATCGAGACGCTGGCCATCGTGGCCTATCACCAGCCGGTCACCCGTGCCGAGATCGAGGAGATCCGCGGCGTGGCGGTGAGCCGGGGCACCATCGACCAGCTGATCGAGCTGGAATGGATCCGGTTCGGCCGCCGCCGCATGACGCCCGGGCGCCCGGTGACCTTCGTCGTGACCGAAACCTTTCTCGATCATTTCGGTCTCGAGTCGGCGCGCGACCTTCCGGGGATCAAGGAACTGCGCGCGGCGGGCCTGCTCGACAACCGCCCGCTGCCGGGCAGCACGAAAACACCGGACGAGGACGAGCCGGTGACGGGACAAAGCGAACTCTTCGAGGATTGAGCATGATCGCAAGCGGCTTCTTCAGCGCCTTGAGGCGCCTCTTCCGCAGTGGGCAGGGCCGGGAGGCGCCGTCGGCGAAGGCGCCCGCGCAGGTGGCCAAGCAGCCCGGACGTCCCGCGGCCAAGCTTGCGCGGAAGGCAGCGCAGCGCACCCGCCGCGCCGGCCGCTGACACGCGGGCCGCTGAAAAATTCCACTTGTCGGCATTCGGAGGCGCTGAAATCCGCCAGATGCGGATATCGGTCCTATCCATTTGCCGCCTCTCGTGTTACGAAGCGGTGCGGCCCCATTAGGGTTGTCAGGACGCTGTCAGTGTCCGTGTCCAAATTCTTTGCACGAGTAATTCGGAGTGCTTCATGACCTCGCGATCCCTGGCCGGGCGCCTGTTCCATACCGTCTTCTTTGAAACCGTGGCGCTGGCGCTGGCCGTGCCGCTCTATTGCGTTGCCTTCCAGACCTCGGCCCGGGCCGCCCTTGGCGTGCTTCTGGTTGTCTCGGCGGCGGCCTTCCTCTGGTCGGTGATGCACCGCGTCCTCTTCGACTGGTTCGACTGGCATCTCACGCGTCGGCCCGAGGCGCTGCGACCCTCCAGCACCGGCATCGTACGCAGCCTTTCCGGCAAGATGACGGCCCTCGCGCTGACCTTTCCGATGCTGATCTGGCTGGGCGGTCACGCGCCGCGCGCGGCGCTCCTGTCGGCCCTTGCGCTGTCGGCCCTGCATGTCTGCCTCGGCGCGATCTTCGGGCTGCTGCGTGACCGGCGCCGCCCGTCCGCCCGCCGCACGGCCATGTGCTGACCGGTCAGGAGGTGGCGATCGCCAGCCGCTCCAGCATGCGGAACCGACCGTCGGCAGCCTCGGCGAAGAGGCACAGGCTGCCGATGCGCAGCGGCTCGTCGAGGACCGGCTGAAGCAGCAGGTCGAGCACGGCCTCGACCTCGGCAAGTTCGGCCTCGGGCAGTTCGCCTGTCAGCGTCAGGTGGAAGCGGTAGTCCTCGAAGACATAGGGATAGCCCCAGTCCGACAGATGGCCGCGCTGGCGGGGCGACAGCCGCTCCGGTCGCCTCCGTGCGATCTCCGCCTCGCTCAGCGGTGCACGGAACCCGTCGAGGGCGCGCACCACTTCGCTGGCAAGCTCCGCCACCGCCGCCCCGTTCGCAGCTGGCACGAGCGCAAGGAAGCCGCCGATCCGCTCCAGTTTCAGGGCGGGCAGGGTGACCGGTGCGAGATAGGGACAGAGCGCCACGATCGCCGCATGGAGGTCGGTCACATCCACCCCCTCCGCCAGCCGGAACGGCGCCTTCAGCGTGCCGTGAAGGCCGTATTTGCGCGGCGCCTGCGTGATGAGGGCGACGTCGCGCGGCAGGCCCGCCACAGGCGGCTGCGGCACCGGCTCGCCCGTCTGCGGATCCCAGCCGAGCCATCCGCGGCCAAAGCGGGCGAGCGGGCCGTCCTCGGGCGTCCAGTAGATCGCGTATCGCGAGAAGCCTTCCATGCGTCGCCCCCTCCTCCGCCCCGTCTACCCACCATAGCGCGACGTCGCTGCGAAGGAAGAGGCTGGAATAACGGGGCCCGTCTGCCATACGGCTGAGGGCTTGCCGGCGCGGGCGACCTGCGCCCCTGCCGCGGTGGGCTGATCAAGCCCGCCGCGTCGCGGCCACGAGCCAGATCGCCGCAAGACCAGCCGAGAGGATGACGTTCCATCCGGCCATCGAGACGCCCAGCAATTGCCAGGCGATCTCGTCGCATCGCACCACCGGCCCGAGATCGACGGCCGGATTGAGAAGGTCGGACGCCGAGATGCCCTCGATGGAGCCGGTGGAGCAGGAGGCGAGGCCCGCCCACCACTTCTGCTCCACGCCGACGTGGAAGACCCCGATGCCTGCCGAGACGGCGGCTCCGGCCGCTCCGACGAGGGCGACGACCCGCGAGGGCCACATCAGAGCAACGGCCCCGGCGATGACGGCCACGAGATGAGGCCAGCGCTGCCAGATGCAGAGCGGGCAGGGCGGAAGTCCGGCGAAGAACTGGAAGCCGAGCGCGCCGAGAAGCAGGCCGGCTGACCCGGCCGCGGCCACCAGCATCAGGAACCTGCGTGTCATTGCTGCGCCTCCGGCATGATCTCGGGCGGGTTGCAGCATGCGGCGGGTCGGCGGTCAAGACGAAAGGGACTGGCGGGGCGGCAGGCGGGATCTACACTTGCGTGAAGAACCGGGCGGGAGGGCACCGATGGACTGGCGTGGACGGCGTGGAAGCCGGAACATCGAGGATCGGAGAGGCGCCCGCATAGGCAGTATCGGCGGCCTCGGTGGGGCAGGATTTCTTGCGGTCCTGCTGATCGGCTGGGTGCTCGGTGTCGACGTGACGCCGCTGCTCGAGGATGCGGCCGCGCCGCAGGCGTCGCAGGACCTGTCGGCCGAGGACGAGGCGGCCGCCGAATTCGTATCGGTGACGCTCGCCGATACCGAAGAGGTCTGGACGCAGGTCTTCGCCGAGCAGCTGGACGCCGCGTATCGGCCGCCGGTGCTCGTGCTCTTCTCGCAGGCCACGAACTCGCCCTGCGGCGGCGCGAGCGGGGCGACCGGGCCCTTCTACTGTCCGCTCGACCGCAAGGCATATCTCGACACCGCCTTCTTCGCCACGATGGAGCGTCAGCTGGGCGCGAGCGGCGATTTCGCGGCTGCCTATGTCGTCGCGCATGAGATCGGCCATCACGTCCAGAACGAGATGGGCATCCTCGAAGAGGCGAACGCCATCCGGGCGCGTGTCCCGGAAGCCGAAAGCAACGCGATTTCGGTCCGGATCGAGTTGCAGGCCGACTGCTTCTCCGGGATCTGGGCGCGGCATGCCGAGCAGCAGTTCGGCAGCCTGGAGCCCGGCGACGTCGAGGAGGCCATGAACGCGGCGCGCCAGATCGGCGACGATACGCTGCAGCGGAACGCGGGGCGGCGGCCGATGCCCCACACCTTCACCCACGGCACCTCCGAGCAGCGGATGCGATGGTTCGAGCGCGGATACGCCTCGGGCGAGATGGCGGAGTGCGACAGCTTCGGTGCCCAGCAGCTGTGAGGCGGCTGCGACAGTCCCTCGGGCCTCGAGGGGCACCGCGGCGGTGCCGACGTCCCGCCGTCCAGATTGACGCCCGACGGGCTGCAGGCTAAATCGTGCCTCGCGTGCGGTTGTGGCGGAATGGTAGACGCGGGGGTCTCAAACACCCTTTCCTCACGGAGTGTCGGTTCGAGTCCGACCAGCCGCACCAGATCCCGAGAAGTTTGCGGTCCTCCCTTTTGCGGCATCGGCCATAAAGGGTCAGCCCGCTGATCCGATACTGCTGCGCGGCCCACGCTAGCCGCGGCGTATCCCCTTGCGGTTTATGGCACGGGCCCCTCTATCCGAGGAACCGAACGGGAGGGACGGTCCGAGAGATCCCGTCGCCCGAGGTTTGCCAAGGGCCTTCTCCGCCCTCCTGCCGCGCACGTTCCGGCAGGCGTTGATTCGCGGCAAGCCGATGTTTTTTCTGCCCGAAGGGTGTCTGAGCGACCATCAGGAACCGCGCAGGGCGAGGTGAGCGATCTTTCAAGCCTCGGTTGTGCAAGCCCCTGCCGGATTCTGGAGGGCGACGCCGGAGCATCGCCTTGTCTCGGGTCAAGCGCCTTGCGCGCTTGGCCGTATCGCGTTTCGCGCGAGCTTTCACATCCAGTGCGCGATCCGCCGATTGTGCCATCGGCGGTTGTGCGACTGCAGCATGAAAACCATGAATCGGCTCTGCCGGGGACCGGCCCACGCCGGCCGTTTCCCGTTTTCTCTTTGTCCAACGCGCGGCAAAGGTTAGATTTTTCCTATCCCGCATTGGCGGGGCCGGGCCTTGCTGCGACGGATGCAGATCCTTCGGCCAAGGGTGCGGATCGGAATTTCAGACGCGGCTAGAGGCCGGATTAATTTGATCGTAACGCTTTTCATATTGCCTCTTGTCGTCTCCGGCTCGCCACGTCCGGAGCTGAAGCATCCCAATCCGCACCATCTGGCCGCCGCCAGGTCCGGATCTCGAGGAGCGGGCAGGCGGAGGGTGGATCATGTCTGAACTGATGCGCAGCCGAACCCGCGGGAACCTGGTCGTGGCCTGCTTCACGCCGGGCACCCTGATCGCCACGCCGCGCGGCGAAGTGGCGGTGGACGAGCTGGTGGTGGGCGACAAGGTCATCACGCGCGACAACGGGATCCAGCCGATCCGCTGGATCGCCGCCCGCAAGCTCGACCACGGGCTGATCGTGGCCCATCCGCATCTGAAGCCCGTGCTGATCGAGAAGGGCAGCCTTGGCCCGGACCTGCCCGACCGCGACATGATGGTCAGCCCGAACCATCGCATCCTCGTGACGCGCGACCGCACGCAGATTCATTTCGATGAGCTCGAGGCGCTGGTTGCCGCGAAGCACCTCGTCGGCCCGCGTGGCATCCGCGACCTTGAATCCGGGGGCGTCACCTATATCCACTTCATGTTCGACCGGCACGAGGTGGTTCTGGCGAACGGCGTCTGGACGGAGAGCTTCCAGCCGACGGAACGGCTGATCAACGGGATGGGCAATGCCCAGCGGAACGAGCTGCTCGAACTTTTCCCCAGCTTGCGCAGCAGAGACGGCGTGGCCGCCTATCAGGCCGCACGCCCGGTCGTGACCCCGAAAAAGGTGGACGTCCTCGTTCGCTGACAGGCAAGGCATCGGCACGGCATCCCCCCAAGGCAGGCCGATGCTGAAAGGGGCTCCTCCGGGAGCCCCTTTCTGATTTTCGCGTCGTGGACCGCTTGAAAGGCGCGCCCGTCCTGCTTGAGGGCAGCCGCCATTGCGCTCGCGTGCCTCGTCACAAATCGGAGGTCTGCCGCCAGCGCGCCCAGTCCTCGGGCGTGTCGAGATCGGTGATCGCGCGCTCTCCCGCGAGCGCGACGAGGCGAAGCCGCCCGGCCTCGGCGGCGAGGAGATCCCGCGCCCCGCGGTCACCCTGAAGTCGGGCGAGTTGCGGGCGAAGATCGGCCGGGAAGAGGATCGGGTGTCCGGGTCTCCCGTCCGCCGCCGTTGCGCGGAGGATGGCAGCCGGGTCCGCCCGGTGAAGGCCGGCGATGTGGGTCAGGTCGGCCGCCTCGATCTCCGGGAGGTCGGCGAGGAGGAGGATCACCGCCGCCTCTTCCGGCGCAGCGCGCAGGCCCTGCCGGATCGAGGCCGCCATTCCCTCTCCGGCATCCTCCACCACGGCCGGGGTCAGCGTGAGCCCCTCGAGCGCCGCCT
Organism: Rhodobacter sp. NSM; assembly: GCF_052244495.1. NCBI lineage: Bacteria > Pseudomonadati > Pseudomonadota > Alphaproteobacteria > Rhodobacterales > Rhodobacter > Rhodobacter sp. NSM. Next base: position 22,834 of record NZ_JBQPXH010000003.1, on the reverse strand, counting down.
GACGCGCGGGCGAATGGGGGGGCAGCGTCACCACCAGCGGGAGCCCTGCCTCGATCACCCGGCGCGCCTGACGCCGCAGAAGCGGCTCGCCCCCCACCGGCTCGAGCAGCTTGTCCGTCCCGCGCATCCGACTGGATGCCCCCGCCGCCAGCAGCAACACGACGGGGGCGGGCGCCGTCACCTCAGCGCCCGGGGATCAGTCCGCGCGGCGAGAAGCGCAGCACGAGAAGCAGGATCAGTCCCATGGTCAGCAGTCGCATGTGCGCCGCCGAATCCTGCAGATGCGCCTTGAGCCAGGATCCATCCGCCATGCCCGAGGTGATCGCCCCCATGAAGGCAAGGCCGATCGGCTCGACCATGACCCAGAGCCACCAGATCAGGAAGCCGCCCAGCACAGCGCCCCAGTTCGAGCCCGAGCCGCCCACGATCACCATCACCCAGACGAGGAAGGTGAAGCGCAGCGGGTTGTAGGTGCCCGGCGTGAGCTGGCTGTCGAGCGTCGTCATCATCGCGCCGGCCACGCCGATGACGGCCGCGCCCAGCACGAAGATCTGCAGGTGGCGCCGGGTGACATCCTTGCCCATGGCCTCGGCCGCCACCTCGTTGTCGCGGATCGCGCGCATCATCCGGCCCCAGGGCGATCTGAGCGCCAGTTCCGACAGCGTGACGATGATCGCCAGCACCGCCAGGAAGAGCGCTGCATAGCAGAGCTTCACCACGATGGCCGAGGCCGTCACGGGATCGTACCCCCAGCCCTGAGACCAGGCGACGAAACCCGCGCTCTGCTGGAGATCCACCTCGTAGGGAACCGGGCGGGGCAGCGAGATCATGTTCTTGACCCCGCGGGCGAGCCAGTCCTCGTTCTTCATCACCGCAATGATGATCTCGGCGATGCCGAGCGTCGCGATGGCGAGGTAGTCCGACCGCAGACCGAGCGCCGTCTTGCCGATGGCCCAGGCGGCAATGGCCGCGAGGAGCCCGCCTGCAGGCCAGGCCAGCAGCACCGGCAGACCGAGGCCGCCGATGTTGCCGTAGAGCGCCGGGTTGATCGCCTCGATGGCAGCAACGGCCGGGTCGAAGATGGCGCGATAGGCGAAGAAGCCGCCGATCAGCACCGCGAGCAGCGCCGCCGTCCGCGTCCAGCCCTTCGGCATCCGCCGCCAGACCGCCACGGCCCCGCCGATCGTGGCCGCGCCGAGCGCCAGCGCGGCAAGGACGCCCCAGCCGCCGGCAACGAAGGCCCCCGGCACCGGCTGCGCCGCCGTCACCACCACCGCAAGGCCGCCGAGCGCCACGAAGCCCATGACGCCCACGTTGAAGAGGCCCGCATAGCCCCATTGCATGTTCACGCCGAGCGCCATGATCGCCGAGATCAGCGCCATGTTCAGGATGCCGAGCGCCGAGTTCCAGCTCTGCAGGACGCCCGTCCCCACGAAGAGCAGCGCCACGAAGGCGAAGAGGAGGAGGGTGCGGTTCATACCGATTTCCCCTTGAAGAGCCCGGTGGGCATGAACAGCAGCACGATGATGAGGATCGCGAAGCTCACCGCGAACTTGTAGTCGGTGGACATGAGCTGCACGAGCCCGTCCGGCGCCAGCGCGTCAGGCAAGAGGTAGGTCGCGACCTTCTTCCAGGCATAGGTCACCGTCACTTCCGAGAAGGCGATGACGAAGCCGCCCGCGATGGCGCCGATCGGGCTGCCGAGCCCGCCCACGATGGCCGAGGCGAAGATCGGCAGCAGCAGCTGGAAGTAGGTGAAGGCCTTGAAGCTCTTGTCGAGCCCGTAGAGCACACCCGCCGTCGTGGCCAGTGCCGCGGCCAGGATCCAGGTCACGGCCACCACCCGCTCGGGGTTGATGCCCGAGAGCAGCGCCAGGTCCTCGTTGTCCGAAAAGGCGCGCATCGACTTGCCGGTGCGGGTGCGGTTCAGGAACCAGAAGAGCGCCGCCACCACGATCATCGCGGTCACCACCGTGATCGCCTGCGTGGTCTTGATGGCGAGCCCTTCCGAAAGCCCGGTCATCCTGCGGAAATCGCCCGCGGTGATCAGGAACCGCTCGCCGTCGGCGAAGCCGATCTCTTCCACGCCGATGATGAAGCGCACGATCCCGTTCATCACGAACATGACGCCCAGCGAGACGATGACGAGGATGGTCGGCGCCGCCTTCTGCCGCCGATAGAAGCGGTAGACCGCTCGGTCGGTCGCCAGCACCAGCGCCGCCGTCACCGCGATGCCCAGGGGCAGGGCGAGCAGCGCGGTGGGCAGCGGCCCCCCGGTCACCCCCGCCGCCTGCAGCCCCCAGGTGCCGAGGATCGTCACCATCGTGCCGAAGGCCATCGTGTCGCCATGGGCGAAGTTCGAGAACCGCAGGATCCCGTAGATCAGCGTGACGCCGAGCGCCCCCAGCGCCAGCTGCGCCCCGTAGGCGAGACCCGGCACGAAGACGAAATTGAGGAAGGCCACAAGGGCGTTCAGGATGTCCATCTCTCAACCCCCGAGGAAGGAACGGCGCACCTCGGGGTCGGCCATCAGCGCGGGCCCCGTGTCGGTGAAGCGGTTGGCGCCCTGCACGAGGACATAGCCCTTGTCGGCGATCATCAGCGCCTGCCGGGCATTCTGCTCGACCATCAGGATCGAGATGCCGGTGCGCGCCACCTCGATGATCCGGTCGAAAAGCTCGTCCATCACGATGGGCGAGACGCCCGCCGTCGGTTCGTCCAGCATCAGGACCTTCGGCTGGGTCATCAGCGCGCGGCCCACGGCCACCTGCTGGCGCTGCCCGCCCGAAAGCTCGCCCGCGGCCTGCCGGCGCTTGTCCTTCAGGATCGGGAACAGCTCGTAGACCTGCTCCATCGTGCCCCGGATGTCGTCACGCCGCAGGAAGGCGCCCATCTCGAGGTTCTCCTCCACCGTCATCGAGGTGAAGATGTTGTGGGTCTGGGGCACGAAGGCCATGCCCTTGGCCACGCGCGCCTGCGGCGTCAGGGCGGTGATGTCCTCGCCCTCCAGCTTCACATGGCCCGCGCGCAGCTTCAGCATCCCGAAGACAGCCTTCATGGCCGTCGACTTGCCCGCACCGTTCGGGCCCACGATCACCGCGATCTGGCCCTTCTCCACGGCCAGGGTGCAGCCGTGCAGGATGTCGGCGGCGCCATAGCCGCCCGTCATGCTCTCGCCGATGAGGAAGGGCTCAGCCACGGCGGCCTCCCGCAGGGACGTGCCCCTTCATTCTCGCCCAAATATCCCCGCCGGAGGCTTCCACGGCAGCCCCCCGCACGGCGCCGGAGGTCTCACGCATGACCCACCACCTTGTTCTTCAGCCCGGTGCCGAGATAGGCCTCGATCACCCGCTCGTCGTTCTTCACTTCCTCGACCGTGCCTTCCGCCAGCACCTTGCCCTCGGCCATGCAGATGACCGGGTTGCAGAGGCGGGCGATGAAATCCATGTCATGCTCGATCACGCAGAAGGTATAGCCGCGCTCTTCGTTCAGCCGCACGATGGCGTCGCCGATCGTGTTCAGGAGCGTCCGGTTCACGCCCGCGCCCACCTCGTCGAGAAAGACGATCTTGGCATCCACCATCATGGTGCGGCCGAGTTCCAGCAGCTTCTTCTGCCCGCCCGAGATGTTCGAGGCCTTCTCGTCGGCGAGATGCGAGATCGTCAGGAACTCTAGCACCTCGTCGGCCTTGTCGCGCAGCCGCCGCTCCTCGGCCGCGACCGCGCCGCGGCGGAACCACGCGTTCCAGAGCGTCTCTCCGGACTGGCGCGCCGGAACCATCATGAGATTCTCGCGCACGGTCATCGAGCCGAACTCGTGGGCGATCTGGAAGGTGCGCAGCAGCCCCTTGTGGAAAAGCTCGTGCGGCGGCAGGCCCGTGATCTCCTCGCCGTCCATGGTCACCCGGCCCGAGGTGGGCGGCAGCCGTCCGGCTATCACGTTGAACAGAGTGGTCTTTCCTGCGCCGTTCGGTCCGATGAGCCCGGTGATCGTGCGGGTGCCGATCTTCAGCGAGGCGCCATCGACGGCGCGAAAACCGCCGAAATGCCTGTGCAGGTTCTCGACTGCAATCATTGTTTCCCCTTCGCCCGCCGGTTCGCGCCCTCCCGCACGCCGCCGGGTCTTTCTCAATGGCAACGGCCCGGGGCTCCTGCGCCCCGGGCCGTGCCGGTCCCTTATACCGCCTTTTCGCTCAGCGGAAGCGGTCCGTGACGAACTGTCCGTCCTTCACGGTATATTCTCGGAAGCTGCCCGCGCTTTCGCCCGGACCCACGAGCTCGACATTGGTCGCACCGACGTAGTCGATGTCGGTGCCCGCCTTCAGCAGCTCGATCGCCTTTGCGAGATCGCCCGGATAGATCTTTTCTCCCGGCGCGTTCGCCACTTCCTCGACCTTCGACTTGTAGTCGCCCGGCGCGGAGGAGCCCGCCGCCTGCATCGCGAGCAGGATCAGCGCGGCCGCGTCGTAGCTCTCGCCGACATAGGAGGAGGTACCGTCGAAGCCCGCCTGCTCGGCCATCTCGAGGATCTTCGTCGCACCCTCGCTGTCGGTGCCCGGCACGGTGCCGAACGAGCCGTCGAGCGACGGGCCGATCGCGCTGACCAGCGAGTCGCCATACATGCCGTCGGGCAGGAAGAAGGTTTCGAAGGCGCCGGTGTCCAGCGCACCCTGGATGACGCCCTTGCCGCCCTGGTCGACGTAGCCCGCGACGACCAGCATGTCGCCGCCCGCCGCCGCCAGCGCCGCGACTTCGGCCGAATAGTCGGCCTTGCCGTCCTCGTGGGCGGCCGAGATCGTGACGTCGCCGCCCGCGGCTTCGAAGGCCGCCTGGATCGAGTCGGCGAGGCCCTTGCCGTAGTCGTTGTTGGTGTAGGTGATCGCGACCGAGCTCATGCCGCGTTCCTTCAGGATCTCGGCGATGACTTCACCCTGCCGGGCGTCCGAGGGCGCGGTGCGGAAGAAGAGCCCGTCGTCCTCGGCCTGGCTGAGCGCCGGCGAGGTCGCCGAGGGCGAGATCATCACGGTGCCGTTCGGCCGGGCGACGTTCTGCAGGATGGCGCCGGTCACGCCAGAGCAGTCGGCCCCCATGATCCCCTGCACCTTGTCGGAGGTCACCAGGCGTTCGGCGGCGGCCGTCGCCGCAGCCGCGTCCACGCAGGTCGAGTCGCCGCGCACCACGGTGATCTTCGAGCCGTCCAGCAGGCTGCCCGCCGCGTTCACTTCCTCGATCGCGAGTTCCGCACCGGAGGCCATGTTCGGCGTGATCGATTCGAGCGGGCCGGTGAAGCCCAGGATGATGCCGAGCTTGACGTCCTCTGCGGTCGCGGCCCCGGCAAGCGCTACAGTGGCCGTGCCGGCCAGAAGCAGCTTCTTCATTTCTTGTCTCCCTGATTGGATCGAAATCCTGCCGCAGACCCTAATTTGCCGGATGGCGAAAGAAAAGGGAGCATCGCGCCGCCGCGAGGCACCGGAACCCGCCGCTTCCTGAAGCGGACAGCATGCCCCGGACGACCGGCCATCGTCCTCACTGTCGGCTGTGAGTTGCGCGCACGACCCTGCCGCCCGGCGGCGTCGTCACCTCTTCAGAGCACGGAGAGCCGGGGCCTTGGGCGTGGCGGAGGCCCTTTCCAGCCCGGGCCTCTTCCGCGGCCGGAAGGCGATCGTTCAGGAGGTCGACCCCTTCCTATCCGGGCTTCTTCTGTGCCCGGAGCGCCGCCCCCTCCTGCCCGGGCACATCTGCTTCCGGGTGCGTGAAAGCAACCAGGGCGACGCGCCACCGGTTCGTGGCGAAGCGGCCAATGCCGTCCCGGATCCGCGTGGCCCGAGATGCCCCCGGTCGCGATGGGGCGCGACCGGGGGGGATGAGCGCAGCCGTCCGATCAGGCGGCGTCCGTCCGGGCGAAGCCGGCATCGAGGTCGTCACCGAAAATGGTCATGTCGAGGTCGAACCCTCCGGATCTGCGCGGAGCAGGCGCCGCGGTTTGCCGCGTTCTGGTGGCGGCCGCGGCCGGCCTGGGCGTGCTGGCCTTGCGCAGGGTCGTTTCGCCGGTGCGGAAGTAGGAGATGGTGCCGTCGAGATGCTCCGCCTGACCGGAGAGTTCCATGGCGCCGGTGGAGAGTTGCTCGGAGGCCGACGTGTTCTGCTGGGTGACCTTGTCAAGCTGCTCGATGGCGGCGGCCACCTGCTGGGCTCCGGTGGAGAGCTCACGCGAGGCGACCGAGATGTCGCTGACCAGCCGTGCCGTGCGTTCGATGTCCGGCACGAGGCGCTCGAGCATCTCGCCGGCCACGTTGGCGGTGCGAGCCGTGCTGGCCGAGAGGGTCGAGATCTCGGAAGCGGCGGTCTGGCTGCGCTCGGCAAGCTTGCGCACCTCCGAGGCCACGACCGCGAAGCCGCGGCCATGCTCGCCCGCCCGGGCCGCCTCGACGGCTGCGTTGAGCGCGAGAAGGTCGGTCTGCCGGGCGATCTCCTGCACGACCATGATCTTCTCGGCGATGGCCTGCATGGCCTCGACGGCCTCGGCCACCGCGCGACCGCTTTCGCGGGCATCCGAGGCGGACTTGCCCGCCATGGTCTCGGTCTGCGCCGCGTTGTCCGCGGTCTGCTTGATATTCGCCGTCATCTGCTCGACGGAGGCGGAAGCCTCGGTGGTGGCCGAGGCCTGCTCGTTGGCGCTCTGGCTGAGCTGCTCGGAGGTTGCCGCCATTTCTGCACTGCCCGACGCCACCTCGCGCGCCGCACCCGAGACGTTGCCCACGATCTCGCGCAGCTTCTGCACCATGGTGTTCGACGCCTGCAGCAGGTCCGTCAGTTCGTCCCGGCCGGTGGCCTCTGCCATCGTCGTCAGATCGCCTTCCGCCACGCGCCGGGTCGCCGCGATCGCCTTCGCGAGACCGCGAGAGACGGTCAGCACGATCCAGGCAGCGGCAAGGAGCCCGATGGCACCCGATGCCGCGACGAGGAGCATCAGGTCGCGGGCCGACGAGGAATAGAGGGCATCGGTCTGGCCCTTGGCCTCGTCGAGGTCCGACATGAGCCGCGAGCGCAGATCGGTGATCAGGTCGATCCGCTGCTGCTGTCGCGCCATCTGCTCCTTGTCGGCGATCAGGCGCTCAGCCCCGGCGGTGTCACCGGCAGCGGCCAGTTCCACGACCTTCGCGTTCGTCACGTTCACCTCGTCCCAGAGCCGCTTGTAGTCGGAAAGTACCGCCGCGCGTGCCGGATCGTGCACGATGGACACCAGCTCATCGAAGGACGCGCGCTGTTCGGCGCGTGCCGTTTCCATCTTCTCGATCGCGGCCTTCCGCTGGTCTTCGGAATCGGCGAGGATGAGGTCGCGCATGTATCCCTTCACGCTGAGCTGGTTCTCGTTCAGGCTCTGCGTCAGCAGCACCTTCCGGACGTCGATGTCGATCACTTCGGTCAACCGGTCGTTGAGCTTGTCCATGCTGGAGATGGCGATGGCGGTGGCCACGCCGCTCAGGGCGAGGATCAGGCCGAAGGTGACGATTAGCTTGAGTTTGACGGTAAATCTCATCATACGCTTCCTGGTGAACGTTCGCGGCCGGGCTGGGGACGGCCGCCTCGTAGGATTCGGAGGACGCGAGCGAGACTTGGCCGCAGCCGTGTCGCGCTGTGCGGGTGGCGACGGACAGGCACCGCTGACGTGACGGCAAACCGTGGAAGACCTTTCGGCGGAACCAGGGCAGCGTCTGTCTTCATGGCATCGGCAATCCTGTGCAGATCGGCGGGCAGGCGGATCCTGCGGCAGTCACCGCAGCAGCCGTACGTATTTGCGAGAATGAGCCCGACCTGCCTTGGCGGCATCGACGAGCGGCAGCGAAACAATAGGTGGTGCCGTTCTGCCGAACGAGGCCGGCGTCTGGAACCTCACCGACCGGATTGCCTTACAACCTTTAGGATTGAACTAACGCCTGCGGACCCATCCGCCGCGACGTTCCGCCGCGGTCGGAGCGGCGGCATCACGGGCGCGGCCGGTCGGCACGACGCTGCCTGCGCCGTCCGCCCCTTCATTCTCCGGCTCCGGGGGCCGGAAATGCGAATCGCCGACATCGGGGAAGTGTGAGCCGGCCCTGGCCAAACGGGGCGCGGGACCCGGACGCGCGGCACCGGGACTCCACGAGCCGGCAGCGATCCGCACGGATGATGCAGGAGGACTGCCGGAGCAGTCTAGCCGGACCTGCCCTCCGTCGCTGCCGACGCGCCCTGCGTTCCACGCTCTCGGTAGGGGGTGGTTGCGTAATGCGACCGGTAGCATTTCGAGAAATGCGAGGGGCTGGCGAAACCGCAGGCGAGCGCCACGTTGATAACGCTCATGTCCGTCTGCATCAGCAGGTTGCGCGCCTTCTGCAGCCGGAGTTCCATGTAGTAGCGCTTCGGCGAGCGGTTGAGGTAGCGGCGGAACAGGCGCTCGAGCTGGCGGGTCGACATGCCCACCTCCTCGGCAAGGTCGGCCGGGCTGATCGGATCCTCGATGTTGGCCTCCATGGCGCGGATCACCTCGGAGAGCTTGGGGTGCCGCACCCCGATCCGCGTCGGAATCGAGAGGCGTTGCGTGTCCTGATCGGTCCGGATCGAGGAATAGATGAGCTGGTCCGCGACGGTGTTCGCGATGTCGTCGCCCTGATCGCGCGCGATGATCTTCAGCATCATGTCGATCGAGGCCGTGCCCCCCGCCGTGGTCAGGCGGTTGCCGTCCATCACGAAGACCGACTTGGTGAGCCGGACCTCCTCGAACTCCTCGGTGAAGCCGTCCTGGTTCTCCCAGTGGATGGTGGCCTTCTTTCCGTCCAGAAGCCCCGCCTTCGCCAGCGCATAAGCGCCGGTGCAGAGACCGCCGATGGTGACCCCCCGCCGGGCCTCGCGCCGCAGCCAGTTCACGATGCCGCGGGTCGTCGCCTTCTGCACGTCGATGCCCCCGCAGACGAGGAGCACGTCCTCGCGCTCGATCTCGCCCAGTCCCATGTCGAGCCGGAAGGCGGCCCCGTTCGAGCAGACGGCCTCCGTGCCGTTCTCTCCCGCCAGCGCCCAGGAATAGAGCGTCCGGCCGGAGACGCGGTTCGCAATCCGGAGTGGCTCGATCGCACCCGCAAAGGAGATCATGGTGAAGCGGTCGAGCAGCAGGAAGACGAAGCGGCGAGGGCGAAAGCCCCTGTCCGGGGAAGCCGCCTTGGCAGGGGAAATCGTCATGATGCGACCTTGTGCGTCGTTTACAGCCCTGTGAAACAGGAAACGAGGTACCCTTCAAGGTGCTAGTTGGGCCAATTCCGCTTCCCAAGCCGCCAGGGTTTCCGTATATCGCGCCCCAGACCGAAAGCTTCCGGAGGAGCCGTCATGACCAGGGGCTGGACCAAGACCGACTGGCGCGCCAAGCCACGCATCCAGATGCCCGACTATCCGGACGCCGCCGCCGTCGAAGCGGTCGAGACGCAGCTTGCGAAATATCCTCCGCTGGTCTTTGCCGGAGAGGCCCGCAAGCTGAGGACTGCGCTGGCGGAAGCGGCGGAGGGCCGCGCCTTCCTGCTGCAGGGCGGCGACTGCGCGGAGAGCTTCTCGGAATTCTCGGCCGACAACATCCGGGACACGTTCCGCGTGCTTTTGCAGATGGCCATCGTGCTGACCTACGGCGCGAAGGTGCCGGTGGTGAAGGTCGGGCGCATGGCGGGCCAGTTCGCCAAGCCGCGCTCGGCTCCGACCGAGATGGTCGCCGGGCAGGAGCTTCCCTCGTATCGCGGCGACATCATCAACGGCTTCGAGCCCACGCCCGAGGCGCGCATTCCGGATCCGCAGCGGATGCTTCAGGCCTATACCCAGGCGGCGGCCTCGCTGAACCTGCTGCGCGCCTTTTCCACGGGCGGCTATGCCGACATCCACCGCGTGCACAGCTGGACGCTGGGCTTTTCGGAGCAGGACAAGGCCGAGCGCTACCGCGAGGTCTCGAACCGGATCTCGGATGCGCTGGACTTCATGACGGCGGCGGGAGTCAACGGCTCGACCTCGCACAACCTTTCGACGGTGGATTTCTACACCTCGCACGAGGCGCTGCTGCTGGAATACGAGGAGGCGATGTGCCGGATCGACTCGATCACCGGCCAGCCCGTCGCGGGATCGGGTCACATGATCTGGATCGGCGACCGGACGCGCCAGATCGACGGCGCTCATGTGGAATTCTGCCGCGGGGTCCTGAACCCGATCGGGCTCAAGTGCGGCCCCTCGACCACGGTCGAGGACCTGAAGGTGCTGATGGCCAGGCTCAACCCCGCGAACGAGGCGGGGCGGCTGACGCTGATCGCGCGCTTCGGGGCCGGCAAGGTCGGCGATCACCTGCCGCGGCTGATCAAGGCCGTGCAGGAAGAGGGCGCCAAGGTGCTCTGGTGCTGCGACCCGATGCACGGCAACACGATCAAGGCGGCGTCGGGCTACAAGACCCGTCCCTTCGACTCGGTGCTGCGCGAGGTGCGCGAGTTCTTCGCGATCCACAAGGCCGAGGGCACGATCCCCGGCGGCGTGCATTTCGAGATGACGGGTCAGGACGTGACGGAATGCACCGGCGGCCTGCGCGCCGTGACGGACGAGGATCTGTCGAACCGCTACCACACCGCCTGCGACCCGCGCCTCAACGCCTCGCAGTCGCTCGAACTGGCCTTCCTCGTCGCGGAGGAACTGACGACGATGCGCGAGGCCGCCCGCCGCGTGGCGCTCTGACGGCACGCAGTTCGGAGCTAGGTGCAAGGTTTGCTGCGCAACCTCCTGATACAAATGGCAGAAGCCGCCCTGTGGGGCGGCTTTCCCATCAGGGCTTCAGTCCGATTTCACCAGCCGAAGATGTGACCGGCCGGGCTTGGCGCGCGGCGGCGGCGGGGCGGGATCGAAGCCGGCCGCTGCGAAGTCCGGCAGATGGATGCGCAGCGCGGGCTTGCCGGCGGGAGCGGTATCGAGCATCTCGACGGCCGAGCGGGTGATCGAGAGCCTGCGGGGCGCGCGGCCGATCTCGCCTTCGGTCACGAGGCAGCCGAAGATGAGCGGCAACTCCTCCTCCGCACGGAGCGGCAGCAGAAGCAGCCGTCCCGTGAGCGGTTGCCGCCCCAGCGTACCCGCTGATTCGATCCAGACCTCTCCCACGCCCGGCCCGGTGAAGACCTGAGCCAGCACCTCCGCAAGGCGCGCGCGCGACTCGAAGTCGAACATGGTCGAGATCGGGATACCGCGCACGTCGATCCCGATCAGGTCGGCGAGATGCATCCCGGCGAGGCGGAAGCGGGCCATGCCCGGTGCGATCCGCTCGGCAAGGAAGGCGCAGGTGAGCGCGTCGCCGATGCGGCGGGGGTCGATGTCGGCCCGGCGGGGCAAGGCTCCGCCCGACCGGCGGCGCAGTTCCTGCCAGTAGCCGCGCACGAGCGGGATCGACTGCGGGTCGACGCCCGCGCGCCCGCCGCCGCCCGCCCGTCCGATCCCGGTTCCGCCAATCCTCATGCCCATGACTTCTCTCCCGTTTCCCTTCGGCCACGCGGGTTGCCGCGCATCCACCGCTCTGCTATGCGCCGCTGCAGCCGATGCCGGGGCGCCGGCCGCAATGGTTATCCAAATGTTAATCTACCCCTCCTTTCGTATCTCGGGGTGAAAATTCTGAGACGATGGTAAACGGACGGATGGCGGTGGTCGGGGAGAACTGCATGATCAGCTCGATGACCGGCTTTGCCACGCGGAAGGGCCAGGGAGAGGGCCATTCCTGGCTGTGGGAGCTGCGTTCGGTGAACGGCAAGGGGCTCGACCTCAGGCTTCGGGTGCCGGACTGGATCGAGGGGCTCGAGCCGGCGATCCGGGCGGAACTGGGCCGCGCGCTGCAGCGCGGCAGCGTGAGCCTCACGCTGAAGGTTGCGGCCGAGGGTTCCACCGAGGGGCTGCGGGTCAATCTCGCGACGCTCGACGCGGTGCTGCGGGCCATGGGCGAAGTGGCGGCCGCGGCGCGCGGCACGGGTCTCGACCTGCGCCCGGCGAGCGCGACCGATGTCCTCGCGCTCCGCGGCGTGCTGGAGCAGGGGACCGGGATCGAGGACACTGCGCCGCTGCGCGCGGCGCTGCTGGCGGAACTGCCCGACCTTCTGTCGGCCTTCACCGCCATGCGGCGCGGCGAGGGCGAGGCGCTGGCGCGGCTGATCTCGGGACAGCTGGACCGGATCGACGCGCTGACCGCCGAGGCCAAGACCGAGGCCGAGGCCCGCCGCGAGGCCGCGCCATCCACGCTTCGCGAAAATCTGGCGCGGCTGATTTCGGCCGGAGAGACCCTCGACGAGACCCGCATCGCGCAGGAGCTGGCGCTTCTCGCCGTCAAGCAGGACGTGACCGAGGAACTCGACAGGCTGGCCGCCCATGTGGTGGCGGCGCGTGCCCTGCTGGAGGAGACCGGACCGGTCGGGCGCCGCCTCGACTTCCTCGTGCAGGAGTTCATGCGCGAGGCCAACACGCTCTGCTCCAAGGCGCAGTCGCTGGCGCTGACGCGGCTCGGGCTCGACCTCAAGACCGTCATCGACCAGATGCGCGAGCAGATTCAGAACGTGGAGTAAGGCATTGGCGCGGCGCGGACTTCTCCTCATCCTCTCCTCGCCGTCCGGTGCGGGCAAATCGACGCTTTCAAAGCGCCTCACGGCCTGGGATCCGACGATCCGCTTCTCGGTCTCGGCGACCACCCGCGCGCCCCGGCCGGGCGAGGTGGACGGGCGCGACTATTACTTCCGCACGCGCGAGGAGTTCCTCGCGGCCGTCGCCGCGGGCGACATGCTCGAACATGCCGAGGTCTTCGGCAATTTCTACGGCTCGCCCAAGGCTCCGGTCGAGGCCGCGCTCGCGCAGGGGCACGACACGCTCTTCGACATCGACTGGCAGGGCGGACAGCAGATCCGCAACTCCTCTCTAGGCCGGGACGTGGTGTCGATCTTCGTGCTGCCACCCTCGATCGGCGAGCTGGATCGCCGCCTCCGCTCGCGGGCGCAGGACAGCGAGGAGGTCATCGCGACCCGCATGGCGCGCTCGAAGGACGAGATCAGCCACTGGGCGGAGTATGATTATGTGCTGATCAATCGCGATCTCGACCTTGCGGAGGAACAGCTGAAGATGATCCTCTCGGCCGAACGTCTGCGCCGCGACCGACAGCCGGACCTGATGGACTTCGTGCGCGGCCTCAACGGGGAGTTCGAGACGAGATGATCTATGCACTGGACGGGGTGGCGCCCAGGATCGACGCCGAGGCCTGGGTAGCGCCGGATGCCAACGTGATCGGCAAGGTGGTGCTTGGCGCCGGAAGCTCGGTCTGGTTCGGCTCGACGCTGCGCGGCGACAACGAGGAGATCGTGATCGGCGCGAATACCAACGTGCAGGAGAATTCGGTCCTCCACACCGACTGGGGCTATCCGCTGACCATCGGCGCGAACTGCACCATCGGACACAAGGCGATGCTGCACGGCTGCACCATCGGCGAAGGCACGCTGATCGGAATGGGCGCCACGGTGCTCAACGGCGCCAGGATCGGCCGGTTCTGCCTGATCGGCGCCTGCGCTCTCATCACCGAAGGCAAGGAGATCCCCGACTTCTCGCTCGTGAAAGGGGCACCGGGCAAGGTGGTGCGTGAACTGACCGAGGAGGAGCGGGCACGGCTCATGGCCTCGGCCGAGGGTTATGCCGCGAATGCCCGCCGCTTCCGGGCCGGCATGACGGCCGTCTGAGACGGCGGGAAGCCCGCGCCGCGGCGTTTGTGGGCTGCCCTCGGGACCCCTTGAGGCTGACGCCTGACCGTGCGTTCGGAAGACCCTGCACGGAAAGATGAGGCCGGCGCCCGACCTTCCGGCCGGAAGAGTTGCAGAGACAGAAGAGGCCGGCGCCTGGCCGCCCGGTCGGAAGAAGGAGAAGACCGGTGGCGGATCGCGACGACATTCCCGAGGGGCTGGTGCGCCGGACGCCCTGGCCCGAAAGCGTGAGCCGGCCGGTGGTCACGCCGCTGCAGCCCTCGGTGGTCTATGCCTCGCTCGACCCTGACCAGCTTGACGCGCAATATGCAGGGCAGGTCAAGGGTTTCACCTATGCCCGCGAGGGCCATCCCAACGCCGAGGTGCTGGCGCGGAAGATCGACGCACTGGAGGGCGCCGAGGGCGGGATCATCCTCGGATCGGGCATGGCGGCGGTTACCGCAGTGCTGCTCGGGCTGCTGAAGGCGGGCGACCATGTGCTGGGCGGGGACCAGCTCTACGGCCGCTCGCTGCGGATGATGGCCGAGGACCTGCCGCGGCTGGGGATCGCGACGACGCTGGCGGATGCCACCGATGCGGCGGCCGTCGCTGCGGCGCTGCGGCCCGAGACGAAGCTCGTTCTGATCGAGGTGGTCTCGAACCCCACGCTTCGCGTGGCCGATCTGGACGGCATCGCCGCGCTCTGCCGCGAGCGGGGGATCCTTCTCGCGGTGGACAGCACCTTCTCGACCCCGCGCGGCATCCGGCCCTTCGAGCATGGGGCCGACATCGTGATCCATTCGGTGACGAAGCTGCTCGCCGGACATTCCGACGTGACGCTCGGCTATGTCGCCTGCCGGGCGGCCGAGCATCGCCGGGCAGTCGAGCTTTTCGCGGTCACCACCGGCCTGACGCCCAGCCCCTTCGACTGCTGGCTTGCCGAGCGGGGGATGCTCTCGTTCCACCTCCGCTACGACCGTGCCGAGGAGAACGCAATGCGGCTGGCTGAGCACCTCGCGGGCCTGCCGGGCGTCCGGCGGGTGATCTATCCGCTGCGCAGCGATCACCCGGATCATGCGCGGGCAGTCTCGCTGCTGGGACGGCGCGGCGGCAACATGCTCTCCTTCGAGCTCGACGGCGGCCGGGCTGCGGCCAATGCGCTGACGCGGGCGATGCCGCAGGTGGCCTTCGCGCCGACGCTGGGCGACGTGGGCACGACCCTTTCGCATCCCGCCTCGTCCTCGCATCGGGCGGTCGCGCCCGAGGTGCGGGAGAAGCTCGGGATTTCCGAGGGCTTCTTCCGGATCTCGGTGGGGGTCGAGGACGTGGACCTGCTCATCCGGGATTTCTCGGCAGGGGTTGCCGCGGCGCACGACGCCTGACCGCGCTCCGCGCGGCGCCCCGCCTTGGCGTCCAGACGGGCGACGTCGCGGCGACCCGTCGAAACCGCACGCGCCGGGCGACACGATCATGTCGTGCTGCCCGGTGATCGACCGCGCTGCGCGCCGGGCGCCGGACCCTCCGTCGCCAAACCCCACGACACGGCGAGGCCGACGGCGCGAGCCCCGTGCGACGGCTGTCCGAGGGTTCGTGTCGCAGGACTGTCATCTTGCTGTCATGATCCTCGGCGCATGGGTTTCGGGGTGACTCGCCCGGCGACCGCTGCCGGGCGCGTCCGGCGCGCTTCGGCCGCGGCCGGAGCGGCGGCCGCACCGGCCGCCGGGCATGGCAGGAGGGAAACGAGGCGGATGGAAACGGGAATGCAGGCGGAAGACGCAGCTCGGCTTCTGGAAGGCGTGCCTCTGCCGCTCGTGCTGATCGGCCCGGACGAACGCATCCGGGCGGCGAACGCGCCGGCGCAGAGGCTCTTCGGAGCGGCCAGCGTCGCGAGGCATTATGTCATGGCCATGCGCCAGCCGGCACTGCTCGACGCGATCGAGGGCGCGCTCCGGCTCGACCGGCCGGGGCGGGCGCGTCACATCATCACCGGCCCCTCGCGCGAGGTGACCTATCGTGTGACGGTGACGCCGGTGCCCATCAAGGGTGAGCGATGTGCGCTCTGCGCCTTCGAGGACATCACCGAGCAGGAGCAGATGGGGGCGATCCGCCGCGATTTCGTTGCGAACGTGAGCCACGAGCTGCGAACGCCGCTGACGGCCCTTCTCGGCTTCATCGAGACCCTGCAGGGTGCCGCCCGCGACGATGCCGCCGCGCGGGAGCGGTTCCTCGCGATCATGGCGCGCGAGGCGGGACGGATGAACCGCCTTGTGCAGGATCTCCTCTCGCTCAGCAGGGTCGAGACCGAGGAGCGGGTGCGACCCACCACGCCGGTCGATGTCTCGGCGGTGATTGCGCAGGCGACGGCGGCACTGAGGCCCATGGCAGAGGCGGCCGGCGTCGAGATCACCCGCAAGGGCGAGGTCGGGCCGATCTCGCTGCCGGGCGATCCGGATCAGCTGACGCAGGTCTTCCACAACCTCATTGAGAACGCGGTGAAATACGGCGCTTCCGGCAAGCTCGTCACGGTCGAGGTGACACGTGATCCCGAAGGCCTCGCGCGGCTCGGCCCTGCGGTGCGGATCGAGGTCATCGACCGGGGCGAGGGGATCGACGCGATCCACCTGCCGCGCCTGACCGAGCGCTTCTATCGCGTCGACAACCATCGTTCGCGCGAGAAGGGCGGGACGGGCCTCGGCCTTGCCATCGTCAAGCATATCATCAACCGGCACCGCGGGCGGTTCCGGATCGAGAGCGAGCTGGGGCAGGGCAGCCGCTTCATCGTCACGCTGCCCCTGTCCTGATCCGCCGCCGGCCGTGCGAAGGCTCTCAAAGCCGGGCGATGCGCTCGGTCAGGAGGGCAAAGAAGCCCTCGGCGTCGAGGTCGCGCATGAAGAGGGCATTGGGCGCGCGATCGCTCACCCGCCACCAGTCGGCAACTGTCATGCCGGTGGTGAACCGGCCTTCGGTCTCGATCTCGACATTGATGTGCCGGCCGAGGAACAGATCGGGGTTCAGCAGCCAGGCGATGACGCAGGGATCATGCAGCGGCGCGCCTTCCGAGCCGTATTTCTCGCGGTCGAAGCGCTCGAAGAAGTCGGTCCATTCGGCGACCATGCGCCCTGCGTGGGTGCCCATCGCGCGGAAACGCTCGACGCGCACCGCGTTGGTGAGCGCCTTGTGCGTCACGTCGAGCGGCATCACCACGAGCGGCACGCCGCTGCCGAAGACGATCTGCGCAGCCTCGGGGTCGACGTAGATGTTGAACTCGGCCGAGGGGGTGATGTTGCCCACCTCGAAATAGGCGCCGCCCATCAGCACGATCTCGCGGATGCGGGGCGCGATGTCGGGGGCGCGCTGCAGCGCGGTGGCGATGTTGGTGAGCGGCCCGAGCGGGCAAAGCGTGATGCTGCCCGAAGGCTCCGCGCGCAGGGTCTCGATCAGCCAGTCCACGGCGTGACGGTCCTGCAGCGGCATTGTCGGATCCGCCAGCACCGGGCCGTCGAGCCCGGTCTTGCCGTGGACATGCTCGGCCGTCACCAGCTTCCGCACGAGCGGCGCGTCGCAGCCTGCGAAGACGGGCACGTCGGTGCGCTGCGCGATTTCGCAGATGATGCGGGCATTCCTCTGCGTCAGCGCCAGCGGCACGTTGCCCGCGACGGCCGTGATGCCCAGAACCTCCAGCTCGGGGCTCGCCAGCGCGAGCAGGATCGCCACGGCGTCGTCCTGTCCCGGGTCGGTGTCGATGATGATCCGGCGGGCTGTCGTCATGTCGTCTCCTTAGGCTGGGTAGAGGCACCAGAGCGCAAGGCGGCCGGCTTGTCCATGCGGACCGAACCCGACCCGCCGTCGCGGTCCCCGGTTCGGAGGCAGGTGCTCGCGCCCGAGGTTCGTCGCGTTTCCCCGGCAGGAGGGGATATCGCGCCGCCGGACGGCATGTGGTCCGGCGGCATTGGGACCTTCGTCGTCAGCCGTCGATGTCCACGGTCTCGATCAGCTTCAGCGCGGCCGCGCGTTGGGCCGCAACCTCGACGAGGCCGAGCGCGTCCGGCGTGAAGTTGCCCCAGCTCTCGACCAGATCCGAGCGGGGGACGCCGGCCTTTACCGGGAACTCGTGGTTCGTCTCGGCATAGATCCGCTGCGCCTCGTCGGACGAGAGCCACTCCATGAACTTCAGCGCAGCCTCGCGGTTCGGCGCGGCGCGCGTCATGGCGACCCCCGAGATGTTCATGTGCGTGCCACCCTCCTCGAAGGTCGGGAAGACGATGCGGACCGATTCGGCCCACTCCTTCTGCTCGGGATCATTGACCATCTGGCCCATGTAGTAGGTGTTGCCGAGGCTGATGTCGCATTCGCCGGCCCAGATCGACTTCACCTGGTCGCGGTCGCCGCCCTCGGGCTTGCGGGCCAGATTGGCCTTCACGCCCTCGAGCCAGGCGCCGGTCTCCTCGACGCCGTGATGCGCGATCATGGCCCCGGTCAGGGCTACGTTGTAATCGTTGGTGAAGGAGCGCGTGCAGAGCCGCCCCTTCCACTTGTCCGAGGCGAGATCCTCGTAGGTCGTGACTTCGCCATCGGCCACGCGCTCCTTCGAGGCGTAGACGATCCGGGCGCGGCTGGTCAGCCCGAACCAGTGGCCCTCGGGATCGCGGAACTCGGCCGGAATGTTCCCGGCCAGCACGTCCGACTCGACGGATTGCGTGACGCCCGCCTCGACCACCTGCATCAGCCGCGCAATGTCCACCGTCAGCACCAGATCGGCGGGCGAGCGGTCTCCTTCGGCCGCGAGTCGCTCTGCCATGCCCTTGTCCACGAAGGCCACGTTGACGTCGATGCCGGTCTGGGCGCTGAACGCGTCCACGAGCGGCTGGATGAGTTCCGGCTGGCGGTGCGAATAGACGTTCACCTCTTCGGCAAGGGCGGGTGCGGCAGCGGCGCCGAGCGCGAGCGCAACGAGCGGAGCAGCGGAGTGACGCATGGTTGACCTCTTTTGTCAGGAATATCCCGACCAATATTCAGGATACGTCCGGCCGTCAATGCCTGAGTCCAATCCTCAGGTTTCGGCCTGCGCTCAGCTTCGTTCTTCGGCCTTCGCGCGGTCCCAGAGCGCGTCCATCTCTTCAAGATTGCTGTCCTCCGGCCGCCGGCCATCCTCGGCAAGAAGCGCCTCGATGCGCTCGAAGCGCCGGGTGAATTTCGCATTGGCGGCGCGCAGGGCGGCTTCCGGATCGACCTGCAGATGTCGTCCGAGATTGGCGATTACGAAGAGGAGGTCGCCGAACTCCTCAAAGGTTTCCTCGGCGGTCAGTTCGTCCCGCGCCTCGACCAGTTCGCGCGCCTCCTCGACGATCTTGTCCAGCACCTCGGCCGTGCCGGGCCAGTCGAAGCCGACCCGCGCCGCGCGCTTCTGCAGCTTCACCGCGCGGGTGAGCGCGGGCAGCCCCAGTGCCACGCCGTCGAGCACGCCGGCCTGTGCGCGGCCCGCGCGCTCGGCGGCCTTGATCTTCTCCCAGTCCGCCGTCTGCTGCTCGGCCGACTTGTCGCGCGACTCGTCCCCGAAGACATGGGGGTGGCGCGCGATCATCTTGTCGGCGATCCCCGCCGCCACGGCCTCGAAGTCGAAGAGACCCCGCTCCTCGGCCATGCGGGCGTGGAAGACCGTCTGCAGCAGCAGGTCACCCAATTCGCCGCGCAGGTCGTCCCAGTCCTCGCGCGCGATGGCATCGGCGACCTCGTGCGCCTCCTCGAGCGTATAGGGCGCGATCGTGGCGAAGGTCTGTTCAACGTCCCAAGGGCAACCCTTCTCGGGGTCGCGCAGGCGCGCCATGATGGCGAGGAGCCGCGGGAGGCCGGGGCCGGTGACGAAGGGATCGGACATGGGCACGCTCGCGCTGGATCGGACCCTGAGGGAATAGCTGGCCTCGGCGCGGGGGTAAACCGAAAGCCGGAGCGACGCGGACATCGTGCCCCCGCGGCCCGATCGACGATGCAGGGGATGCGCCTGCCGCGCCGGATCCGCGACCCGACGGCTTGCACCTGCTCGCGCGCTGACGCAGCGTCGGCGCG
Source organism: Rhodobacter sp. NSM (assembly GCF_052244495.1). Lineage (NCBI taxonomy): Bacteria > Pseudomonadati > Pseudomonadota > Alphaproteobacteria > Rhodobacterales > Rhodobacter > Rhodobacter sp. NSM. The sequence continues at coordinate 3,030 of NZ_JBQPXH010000003.1, read as the reverse complement.
CCGCCTTCGCCTTGCAGCCGCGCCGGAATTCGGTTTCCTTGCGCGTCTGACCATTTCTTCAGGAGTCTCCCATGCCCGTCGTCAACCGCATCGCCGATTACGCGGAGGAGATGACGGCCTGGCGTCGCCACCTCCATCGCCACCCCGAGTTGCGGTTCGACTGCCACGGCACCGCCGCTTTCATCGTCGAGCGGCTGCGCGACTTCGGCGTGGACGAGATCCACGAGGGCATCGCCACCTCGGGGATCGTGGCGATCATCGAGGGGCAGGGCGAGGGGCCGACGATCGGGCTCCGGGCCGACATGGACGCGCTGCCCATCGAGGAACTGACGGGCGCCGACCATGCCTCGACCGTGCCGGGCCTGATGCACGCCTGCGGGCACGACGGTCACGTGACGATGCTGCTCGGCGCCGCGCGTTATCTGGCCGAGACCCGGCGCTTTTCGGGGCGCGTCGCGCTTCTCTTCCAGCCGGCCGAGGAGGATGGCGGCGGCGGAGAGGTCATGGTGCGCGAGGGCGTGATGGATCGGTTCGGCATCGCGCAGGTGTTCGGCATCCACAACGCGCCGAACGTGCCGCTCGGCCGGTTCGTGACCGCGCCGGGCCCGCTGATGGCCGCGGTGGATACGGCGACCGTGCGGGTGATCGGAAAGGGCGGCCATGGCGCCACGCCGCACGAAACGGTCGATCCGGTGGTCGCCATCGTGGGCATGGTTCAGGCGCTGCAGACGATCATCTCGCGCAACCTCTACACGCTCGACGACCTCGTGCTGTCGGTCACGCAGATCCACACGGGATCGGCCTCGAACATCATCCCCGAGGACGGCTGGTTCTGCGCCACGATCCGCACCTTCACGCCCGAGGTGCGCGACCTCGTCCGCCGCCGCTTCATCGAGATCGTCGAGGGCCATGCCGCGGCCTATGGCGTCCGGGTCGAGATCGATTACGAGCTGGGCTATCCGCCGACGGTCAACGATCCGGCGCGGGCCGCCTTTGCCGCCGAAGTCGCCTCCGAGATCGCAGGCGAGGCGGGCGTGGAGGCGAATGCCAACCGCGAGATGGGGTCGGAGGACTTCGCCTACATGCTCGAATCGCGGCCGGGGGCCTATCTCTTCCTCGGCACGGGCCCGGGGGCGGGCCTGCACCATCCCGCCTATGATTTCAACGACGCCGCAGCACCCCTGGGCGCGAGCTTCTTCGTCCGCCTCGTCGAACGGGCCCAGCCGCTCGGACACTGAGGTCCCGACGCCCGCGGTCCAGCCCCTGCCCAGACGGGCATCGGAGCCGCGGACCGGGGCGCGTGCTGCCAACGGATCCAGCGCCCAAGTGCAGACGGGCACCGGAGCCGCAAAGGGGAGCACCTGCTGCCAGTGGATCCAGCACCGCTGGGCAGAGGGGCATCAGAGACAGGCGGAAGCCGCGCCCGGGGCTGGCGCGGCGCGCGCGCTTGGCTAGACTGCCGACCGACAACCGGCCCGGGAAGGACGCATGGCTCTCGAAGACGCGAAGAACGAGGTGGACACGGCCTTCGTCCGGCCGGGGTCGCGCGGCTATGCCTACGAAAACGCCTTCGCCGGGGCGACGAGCTTCCTGCGCCGGCGCTACACCAAGGATCTGACCGGTGTCGACCTCGCCGTGACGGGCGTGGCCTTCGACCAGGCGGTCACGAATCGGCCGGGCACCCGCTTCGGCCCCCGCGCCATCCGCGAGGCCTCGACGCTGCAGCCCTACGACCGGCCCTTCGGCTGGGGCTTCGACCCGCTCGACGAGATGACGGTGGTGGATTACGGCGATCTCGCCTTCGACTACGCCCGCACTGCCGAGTTTCCGGCGCGCCTGACCGCGCATGTCGCGGGCATCCTTGCGGCGGGAGCGGGCACGATCACCCTCGGCGGCGACCATTCGATCACCCTGCCGATCCTGCGCGCCCATGCCGCCGCCTTCGGTCCGCTTTCGGTCGTGCAGTTCGACGCCCATTCCGACCTCTGGGCCGACGACGATCCCGACCGGATCGACCACGGCACCTTCATGTACAAGGCGGTCAAGGAGGGTCTGGTCGATCCCGCCCGCTCGGTGCAGGTCGGCATCCGCACCGACACGCCCGACTGGCTGGGCATGAACGTGATCGACGCGCGGAGCGTGCACGAGCAGGGCCCCGCGGAGGTCGCCCGCCGGGTGCGTGCCATCACGGGCGAACAGCCGGCCTATGTCACCTTCGACATCGACGCGCTCGACCCGGCCTTCGCGCCCGGAACCGGCACTCCGGTCTGGGGCGGCCTCGCCTCGTGGCAGGCTTCGGCCATCCTGCGCGACCTCGCCGGCCTCGCCATCGTCGGCGGCGACGTGGTCGAGGTCTCGCCCCCCCATGACCCGTCCGGCATCACCGCCGTGGCGGGCGCCCATGTGGCTTACGAGTTGATCTGTCTCTACGGTTGGAGAAGGCGCAAGGAATGAAACGGATGAGCTATCTTCTTCTCGCCCTCGTCGTCATCGTCGGCGGCCTGATGGCCTATGTGCGCTTCTCGCCGAACGAACCCGCTGCCTGGCATGCCGATCCGCTGACGGTCACCGAGCGGGGCGCCGACAACAGCTTCCTCGCAGCGCCGGGCGGCGACGTGGAGCCGCTGCACATCGCGCTGCCGCCCGATCAGGTGGCGGCGCAGCTCGAGGCCATCGCCTCGTCCTGGCCACGCACCCGGCCGATGGCGGGCGAGGGCTTCCACCGCACCTGGATCACCCGCACGAAATGGTGGGGCTTTCCGGACTTCACCTCCGTCCGCCTCGTGGCGGCCGAGGATGGCGGAACCGACGTCACCCTCTTCGCCCGCTCGCGCTTCGGCAAGAGCGACCTCGGGGTGAACCGCGCCCGCGGTCAGGAATGGCTGGCACGACTGCGGCCCTGAGCTTCATTCTCGTTCAAGTATCCTCGGGGGGAGCCGCCCCGTCCCGGGGCGGCCGGGGGGCAGACAGCCCCCCGCGCCGCGGCCGGCCGCGGGGGGGTGGCCGGGCCCCCCCGGGGCCCGGCCCGCG